>NZ_VSWH01000001.1:2633333-3291666 GCF_009602705.1 Chryseobacterium vaccae
ATAACCCATATTGGTTTCTGGTCCGGAAGCGGAAGCACACAATATCATGATTTTGCGCTGATGATCAGAAAAGAAGCCAATGAAGGGAAAATTGACGAAAATACAGCATTGAAAAAATTAGACAGCCTATATACAAAACTGGGAGAAATAGAAGCTTCGCCGAATATCAGTACTTTCTGGCAGAACAACACCTACAAAAGATGGCATGAATTTTCAGAACCCGCCGTGGAAAACCTTTTAAAAATCAACATTCCTATTTTTGCGGCTATCGGTTCCAAAGATCAGGCGGTTCCCATTGAGTCTACCCTGCTGATCCGGTCGGAATTCATCAGAAAACATAAAAAGAATTTAACCTTTAAAATTTACCCTGAATATGATCATGGATTTGAAACGGTTCCAACAAATCCGGATGAAGAACCAGAAGATAGATGGATGAGCGTTTTTGAGGAATTTATGGAATGGGTGGGAAAATAAAATTACAGAAGGAAAAGTCGGAAGAGAAAGGATTAAAGCGGTGACCTATCAATTAAACCTTTAAAACTATTTTGGCTCGAATTTACGTTATTATACTACATGTTGTAACTTAAATCTTCAATTTTCAGACCTGTTAAAATGAAAAAGAGCCTGCTGATCCTATTTGCGTTTATTTCAACTCATTAATGATTACATTGAAAAAGAATATGTTCCTGTTAATTCAAAATAATAAAGCGATGAAAATATTTCCCTTACTATTTATATTCTTTTCATGTTTTTTTTCTGCACAGATAAAATATCCTGAGTATATTATTTCAGATAAAAATATCTCAGAACAGAAACTTGAAACAACCGAAGACATTTATTTCTTTTATCATAAAAACATTCAATATATCGGAGATCTGAAATCACCTATTGAACTGAATTACAATAATTATCCCAAAGAAAATCCTATTCTCAAAAATAATTATAAACGGCCTGATGATGAACTGCACAAGCAATTCAAAAATGAATATAAAAACGTAAAAATAGTTGTAGATATCCGACAATCTACCCCATTAACAATAACCAGAACTGATACTACTAAAATATCTCCGGAAGTTTTAGAGGCAGAAATAGACAGATTGATCGAAGGCAAAGAACCTACTATTAAAATTCCTACGATAACAACCTATTATGACGGTTATCCCGTAACCATTCACAATCTTGAAGATCAGGACATTATGCTAGGATTTGGCAATCATATCCCATTAATATTTGAAGCTTTAGATAAAGAAAATAACTGGCAGGAAATTTCCGGTATAAGAAAATATAGCTGTGGAAATGGAATTCAGTATATCATGTTAAAACCTAACCAGATTGCCACTGTTTTTGAGCCTAAAATTAAAGGAAACTTTAAAACAAAATTCAGATACAGATTAAAAAATATGATTTCAAATGAATTTGAAGGAAGTATTAATGAAGATTATTTTAAAACTAACCCATAACCAATCCGCCATGCACTTCACCAAATACTTAATACCACTTTTAGGAATCCTCTTGCTTATCTCCTGCTCCGGACCTGTTCCTGCCTCAAAAATTACAGATATTTCTGATATAAAAGCAGAAATCGACCTCTATCAGAGCTTAACAGACCAGGCAGACAATATCATGTCGGTAGCTTTATACGATAAAAAGGATAAGAAAATCGGCAGTGATTCAATTACCATATGGGTCAACCGGAAAAAAGCGGAGTATATAGTCATACAGCAGCTTTACTACACCAAAAGCTATCAATACCGGCTTGAAAATATTCCTCCGGAAAATGAGCAGTATCAGGTTGAAATCCAGCTGGCCAACGGTAAAAAATTCGCTTTGGGCAATATTCCGGCCTTGAAATTAAGCGATCCTTCCCGCATCACCACCACCGAAAGCACAACCAGTCAGGATTTCTCCGTACGCTGGTCTGAACTTCATGATGTGAATAAACTCTATATCTCAAAAACTTTTGATAAAAAAGACAAAGAAAACCCTAATATAACCATTGCTACACCGGGAAAAACCGACACTTTGAATATCGGGAAAGACGGCAGTTATTCAATTCCAAAAGAAAAGCTTCTTAAATCCGGTGAAAAACTGAGCATCATAAGCCTTGAATTTACTGCCAAAAAAACAGGGAATACTAATCCCCTTCTGCTGAAAGGAAGTTATATAAAGATCAATGGCAGCCATGATAACCCGGTATATTTCAAATAAAATAATTATCTTACCCCATATTATCCCTAAACAGGACAAAATACACGACTTCATGCAAAACACTACAATCCAAAAAGAATGGTTCTCAGAAGGAGAACACTATGCAACAGCAATCAATGAAATGGTAGAATTCGGCGAAAAGAACGGCTGGGAAAACTGGAAAGGTGAAGAACCACAGGATAAAAGAGACCGTTTGGGAACCGAAGTTTTTGAGTTATTGAAAACTGCCAACCTGAATAATGACACAGAACGTTTCAGAGAACAGTTTCCTCCTGCCCACACTCCCATGATTCCTTTAATGAAAGAGAAATCCCAGAGTATCGAACAGATGTGTTTTATTGAGAATGAAAAAATAGTTTTCGTAACCGGAGCCCACTATGAAAAGAGACAGGCCTACCTTCTTGATCATGATCAAATCACTCCGCTTAACGAAGACATCCATGCCATAGGAAAATCTAAACAGGGAAATATCTTCGCCACAGCCCGTGATGAGACTATTTCATTGTATAAAAACTGGGACGGCGAACTGATTCAGGAGTTCTCATTTGACCAAACGATAGATTCCGGTATTACAGAAATGATCCCGTTCAATGACGGAAGCAAAGTCCTGATCGTTTCTTCAAACGGTATTTACCTGGTTTCAAAAAACAGCGAGAAACTGATCCATCCTATCAATGAAGATGACGAAGAAGACTGGTCACCGGATATCGATATGGAAAATGCAACCCTTTCCCATGATAACACCTACATTGTTGTAGGAGATCAGGATTATGACCACAGAATACTGGATGCTGAAGGGAACAGTATAGGATCAGTAGGACCTCAGTCTTCTTATCCCCATTTCTGTCTGTTTTCTAAAGACGACAGCCAGCTGATTACCAATTCCTGCCATTTCTATAACGGAATTACCATTGCCATCAATTCAGATCAGTATGAAAGCGCAGCCATTGAAGCTTACACAGAAAGTGATGATCTTATCTACATTGATGAAGGAATGAGAGTATACGCAGGAGCTTCCACAAAAGATTATTACATTCTTGGCGATGCATATGGATATATCAAAGCTTTTGATAAAAACGGAAACCAGCTGTGGAGACACTTTTTAGGATCCACCATCAGCGGAATGGTACTTTCTGATAACGAAGAAACCCTTTGGGTAGGTTCATGTTCCGGAATGCTGCACAAACTGAAACTCGGAAAAGGGCACCGAGATACCCACACCATTGGCAACGGGAAACATTATGAAGATTTCAGGCTGCTGATCTGGAATAACGAACCGCAAGTCTGGAAATGGTAATTTCCTGAAATACAACAAAAACATCTGCTGATCTGTGGGAATTTTTATATGCTCGCAGATCCGGCAGATAAAGCAGATCTCTTAATTTCACCATATTGCAGAGCTACACAAAGCCTCAAATCTATTTTCAAAATGTATAAACCAATTTGAATCTGCATAATTCTTAGCTGAAAATAGCTGAGAACCTTGGGTTTTCTTGCGCCTTAAAAACAGTATACTATATAAAGCCTTGCGCATTGCACTTACCAACATTCATTTCAATTTCCCACAGATCCCGCTGATCACATATATTTTTACAGTCCAACGGGCTATACATACTGATTTTTTGTAATTTAGTTTTTTAAAGACAAAATAATTTCCATGGAAAAATATGCAGTATCCTCAGACGGACAGAAAATTTATTATCAGGAAGCAGGAAGCGGAAATCCAACTATCATCTTTATCCACGGATGGTTAGGCAACAGTGAATGGTGGAAAGAGCAGCTGGAATATTTCAATGATCAGTATCATATGGTAACCGTGGATCTTGCCGGACATGGAAAATCAGATGCTTCAAGACAGGACTGGACCAGCACTCGGTACGCTGACGATATTAAAGCTGTGGCTGACAGTATCAATTCTTCGGAGATTATACTTGTAGGGCATTCTATGTCCGGGGCATATGTTCTTGAAGCTGCCTTACAACTTCCAAAAGTAAAATCACTGATCCTGATAGATACTTTGAAAAATCTGGATGAATATTTTTCAGAAGAGCAGGCAGAACAGTTCCTATTTACCCATTACAGGAGCGATTTTAAAAATGCGGTAGAAAATATTCTTCCTCAATACCTGTTTGCGGAAAAAACACCTGCAGCAGTAAAAGAAAGACTCCAAAGCGAATTCTTACAGAACGAACCGGAAATGGCGATCAGCCTTCTGATGCCTTTATATAAAACAGATTTCAGAGACATTGCCAAACAGGTTCAGATTCCGGTAAGAGCCATTAATTCTGATAATTCTCCTACCCACCTTGAAAATAACCGGAAATATGTAAAAGATTACGATTATGTAACCATTACTGAAACCGGCCATTATCCGATGCTGGAGAAACCGGAAGAATTCAACCGCATACTGGACAAGGTTATTAAAGAATTACGCTAAACGATATAAAAATGCAGAATACAAGAGTTTATGAGATGGCTTTTTCCGGTGTATATCCTCACTACATTCAAAAAGCAGAGAAAAAAGGCCGTACAAAAGATGAAGTTCATGAAATCATATTCTGGCTGACCGGATATGATGAAAAGAGCCTGCAGAATATTCTGGATAACAAAACCAATTTTAAAACATTTTTTGAACAGGCACCACAAATCAATCCGAATGTTTCCCTGATTAAAGGCGTTATCTGTGGATATCGTGTAGAGGATATTGAAGATGAATTAATGAGAAATATCCGGTATCTGGATAAACTCATTGACGAACTGGCCAAGGGGAAAAGGATGGAGAAAATATTAAGAACACCCTGATAAGGTATTAAAAAACTATGATAGAAAAAGCTTATATCCATGAATACGGCAATAAAAAACTGGAACCTGAACATCAGGACGTAATCGATGTATTAGAAAAAAGAAATATCGGATACGAACTTTTCACAGATAAAAAGATTTTCAGAAATCAACTGAATATCGACCGTACCACGTTTGTTGCCGGAAATCATTTTGTTTTTTCTTCAATTTTCAAAAAATATAAAATTAATCCGCCTTCAGATTGTTATCCCCAATGTCTGCATCAGTATCTCCAGCGAAATATATGGACAACCACCATCCATGAACTTTCAAGAAATATAGACGGAGAGCTTGCCCCCGTTTTTGTTAAACCAAAATCTGATACAAAGCTTTTCACCGGATTCAGAATGGAATCGGTTTCTGATTTTTACCTCTTATCTGAATTTTCAAAAAACACGGAACTCTACTGTTCACAATTAGTAGACTGGAAAGCAGAATACAGGGTTTTTGTCAACAATTCAAAGATTGTCGGCATACAATTATACAACGGTGATGATAAATATAAACTTGATATGGAAGTCATCCGGAATGCAATAAATGATCTGGAAAATTCGAAAGAAAAAACCAGAGGATATGGTATTGACTTTGGTATTTTATCTAACGGAAGTACGGCATTAGTTGAATGGAATGACGGGTATGCCTTGGGATCTTATGGTCTCGATAAGGAAATATACACCGATTTATTACTGGAAAGATGGTTAGAAATTGCAGACGCAATATTTCCACCGGAAAGTTAAAATCCGCTATAAAAAACCATTATGAATATAGAGCAGAATTATAATCATCAGGGATACGTTTACTTAGAGCAGTTTTTCTCTGAAGAAGAACTGCAGCCTCTGGAAAAGATTCTCCATACCTTTCATCGGGCTTGGCTGAAAGATAATGACGCAGATTATAAAGCCGGAGCGATCAACAGTCACAGCATTACCTCAGCTCAACAAATTACCAGACAGGAAAGGCTGGATCTATTCAAATTTATTTCTCAGGAAAAGATTTCACAACTTATCCACACTCTTTTTCCCGGAAAAGCCATATTTCTCAATACCCAGTTATTTTTTGATCCGTTGAACGGTAAACAGAGCAATTACTGGCACCGTGACATTCAGTATACAGGAATGACCATTGAAGAACAGAAGAAAAATATGATCACCCAAAATGTCCTTCATTTCAGAATTCCCCTAAAAGCAGAATCCGGCATTGAATTGATTCCCGGGACTCACAGAGAATGGGATCAGGAAGTAGAACAGGAAACCAGACTTTCAATAAATAACAGAAAGCCAGGGGATGATCTGGAAAGAGGAAAGAAAATCTCGTTAAACAGAGGTGATCTGCTTGTTTTTTCCGCCAATATGATTCACAGAGGACTTTACGGGAACGATCGGTTTACCTTCGATATTATTTTCTGTGATGACACCCCTGAATTCAGGGATTTTATTGATTTTAAGAATCATCCTGCAAAAGAAGAATTACCTTTGTTAAATACGGATTTATTTTAACCATCATTTCTCTATTCAGAAATTTAATATTTAGATTTGAATTGTTCAATGATGCAAGTTCATTCAGATCCTAAAAAACAGATTATCCATTCAAAATTTATATGAAAAACATACAGAGAGAAGACATTCAGATTCTCAGCAGGTACAGCGATCTCACTGAAAAAGAAGTCGCTGAGATTCTGGAAAAACATATTTACACCGATAAAAGCTCCTGGCAGAAATTTCTTCAGTTATTTTTAATGACCCTTGGAATTGGTTTTACCGTATCCGGAATCATTTTTTTCTTTGCCTACAACTGGGCAGATTTACCCAAGTTTGCAAAAATCGGACTGACAGAAGGGTTGGTTATTGCTGCAACTGCACTTACCTTTCTTCCTAAAATCAATCCTAATATCCGGAAAATTATTCTTACCGGGGCAGCCGCTTTGGTTGGGGTTCTATTTGCCGTATTCGGGCAGATCTATCAGACCGGAGCCAATGCTTACGATTTCTTTTTAGCATGGACTATTTTTATCACTCTGTGGGTCATTATCTCTGATTTTGCTCTTTTATGGCTGATCTATATCATTTTAATCAATACCACTTTTGTTTTGTATACCCAGCAGGTGGGCAATGATCAGGGGCCGATTTATGTTTTTACCATTCTGTTTTTGTTGAATGGGATGATATTAGTATCGGGCATTCTGATTTCCATGTACAAAAAAGCAGTTATACCCAGCTGGTTTACAAACGTTCTTTCATTAGCTGTTGCCAGCTTTGCCACCTGTGGAATCGTTATCGGAATTTTTGATAATCAGACCTCAGCACTAGCTATTCTGGCTGTACCTGTCGTAGTAGTCTATGCCTTAGGAATCCTATATGCATTGAAAGTAAAAAACATCTTTTATCTTGCCGTCATCCCGCTCAGTATTGTCATCATCATAACCGTCCTCATCTTCCGGATTACAGGAGAAAATGTAGCTTCATTTTTATTTGTTTCCCTGTTTATATTAGGAAGCATTACACTGGTTATTAAAAATCTGCTCAACCTTCAAAAAAAGTGGAAAAATGAGAAATAAAGAAAATATAAAAGAGTTGATGGATGCTCTCCGGACATCAACTGAAAGGGAAATCCATTTTGATGAAGAAGCTATTGTTTCAGTCTATCAGAAAAAAGAAACGGACCAGTCATTAGCCATCAAAATATTATCTATTTTCGGAGGGATACTCGCCTGTCTGGCATTTATCGGATTTCTTTTCTTAGCCCAGATATTCAGTTCAAAAGAAGGAATTATTCTATTTGGAGGAATCTGTATTGCAGGTTCTGCGGTTCTCAGCAGGTTTTCAAAGAAAGTAATAACAGACACTCTATCTGTTTCATTTTATGTTGCGGGATTTTCACTTCTCGGGTTTGGTCTTTCCAGTCACGATAACACCATGCAGCTTACCTTTATAGGCATTGCATTATGTGTATTGCTTCTGGTTCACAATTATATTCTTTCCTTCATTTCTGTACTCATTCTCAATGGAAGTATACTGTCACTTATTATCACCAACGATTTATATGATCTAACCTATATATTCATTACAGTTCAGGCACTCATCGTCACCTTTATTTTTCTTAACGAAGCAAAGATCATCACCGCCAACAGAATTCTCTCCGGATTATACGATCCCGTTTGTATAGGAATGACGTTATCATTCATAGCCGGGCTGGGCTATATTGGATTTGAAGATGAATTATCCATACCAGTGCTGACACTCTACAACGGGTTATCCTCGGCAGTGATCATTCTGGCTGTTCTGTATGTAGTCTCTGTTTTATTAAAAAAATTACAGGTTACCCATTCCCGTTTCAAGATCATCATTTATGTATTGACCGCTTTAATTTTATTGCCAACAACATTATCTCCGGCAATATCCGGCGCCATTCTTGTTATTTTACTAAGCTTCCTTGTCAACAATAAAACCGGATGGGTACTGGCTTGTGTAGCTCTGATTTCTTTCATCGGAAAATTGTATTACGATCTTCAGTTTACACTGCTGACTAAATCCATCCTTTTATTTTCTTCGGGGATCATGTTCCTGGCAATTTATGCATTCATCCACAAAAAACTGATTTCCCATGAAAAAATATAAATGGCTCATCATTCTTTTCAATCTCATCCTGTTATTGGGATACTTTAATTATTCGGTTATCAAAAAAGAAGATTTGCTTAAAAATGGGCAGCTGATTTTACTGGAACTTGCCCCTGTAGATCCGCGGTCACTGATGCAGGGTGATTATATGAGTTTAAGATATGCTATTGTCAACACTATCGGAACAGAAGGTATTCTGAAGCGCGGTTACTGCGTAGTAACTCTTGATAAAAACGGGGTGGCTCATAGAGGACGGTTTCAGGAAAACAAAACCCCGTTGAAAGCTGGTGAATACCTTATTAATTACACCTCTGATGACTGGAATGTCAATATCGGTGCAGAATCTTTTTTTTTCCAGGAAGGACATGCCAAAAAATATGAAACAGCAGCGTACGGCGGTATAAAAATTGATGGAAACGGAAACAGTTTACTCATAGGGCTTTATGATAAAAATCTCAAAAAGATCAACTAAATGAATCAGTGGAATTATTTTTTCGGAGCCATTATGCTGGATTCCGATTACAAGGGTTTTCTTGATTTTCTTCAAAACAGGATGAAAGCTAAGGACTACTATTATTTTCATCCCGATATATTTTCTACATCTACCCTGGAAATTCCTTACTGCTATGAAAACGCTCTGATTTCTTTCGGAAGAACAGCCAAATGGTTTCTTCAGTATGAATACGACCTTCATCACTTCATCCGGGAATTTGAAGACATTTTAAATCACCTGGATTTTGAATATGCACAGGTAAGAGCAGGAACCGTTTATTCAGAATATTCATTTTTCTGGATGAATAAGAAAAAGCTGGGAAAATATAAAACAAGGATCCAGGAAACAGAAGATCATTTTAAAGAATATAACATCCGTTTTTATGAAAATGAACATTTCTTTTTCGGATTAGGTGATATTGAATTATCTACAGGCTGGTGTGAAAGAAAAAATGATGATGCGGAAGATTTTGATATTCAGTATCCGGACTTTAAATATCCTGTTGAGCAGATTAACCGTTAAAACGCTTCTCCATCTCAAAAAACTTCCCGAAATTAGCGGCCTGTACGTTAAATAGAAAATAGTGAAATAAAAAAATTAAAGTAAACATACAGCAAAACTTAGGATAAGTTTTCTTCGGGGCAGGGTGAAATTCCCTACCGGCGGTTACAGTCCGCGACTCCTTTCTTCTGAAGGGACTGATCTGGTGAAATTCCGGAACCGACAGTTAAAGTCTGGATGGGAGAAGAAAATGAAACGGTCAGTAAGATTCCTTACGGGCTTATTGTGCCGTATTTCATTTCCATGTACCGAAGACTATTTTACCTTTTAAAAGTAAAATAACATGGAAAAATTATTAGAACAATTTGGAGCAACCTCCACAGAACGTGTAGAAAACGCACTTCTTAAATTACAACAGGGAAAAGGAATTCTTTTAGTAGATGATGAAAACCGCGAAAACGAAGGCGATATCATCTTTCCCGCATCCACCATTACAGAACAGGATATGGCACTGCTGATCCGCGAATGCAGCGGTATTGTCTGCCTATGTATTTCGGAAGAAAAAAGCAGGCACCTGAACCTCCGTCCTATGGTGGAAAATAACAACTCTAAAAATCAAACCGCTTTTACCATTTCTATTGAAGCCAGAGAAGGCGTAGAATCTGGTGTTTCGGCTAAAGACCGTGTAACCACCATCAGAACTGCGGTGGCAGCAGACGCACAGGCTGCTCATATTGCAAGCCCGGGACATGTTTTCCCTCTGATTGCTAAACAAAACGGTGTTTTCGAAAGACGCGGACATACCGAAGGCAGTGTAGATCTTGTAAAGCTCGCCAATCTCGGTGATGATGCCGTACTCTGCGAACTGACCAATGAAGACGGATCAATGGCCCGACTTCCGGAAATCGTTGATTTTGCCATCAAAAGAGAAATGAGTGTTGTAACCATTGAAGATATTCATGCTTACCGCACAATGATCAGCAACTAAAGACAGGAAGCCTGAAAAGAAGGCTGAATAACAAATACCTTATATTTAACGTACAGAATGGCCGTTCGGTTTACCGGATGGCTATTTTTAACCTCAGTTCGGAATTAAAGTTTCTGATTTAGATAATTTGATTTTACGGAGGCCTTCAATACTATAACTAAAGGTAACTTCCGGCCTCCTTCTTCCATCTTCCAGTCTTTAATCCTGGCTTCTTTACCCAAACTCAGCTTTTTTATTAGAAATTTCTCATTAAAAAATAGATTATGTTAAAATTAACTCTTGTTTTTATTTAACTTTAACAAAAAATTTGGCCATGAAAAAAACTCTACTTTTAGCACTCACAGCTTTCGGGCTTTGCTCTGCACAAACTACCATTACCAAAGCATTTAACGACCCTGTTGTGGGCGAAACGGTAAATAATGTGATCATCAACGGAACGGTGGATAATTCTGCTACCGGTAACAATGTAGTATTCAGCAATGCTTCTCTCACACAAGGTGCTGCATCTCCAACGGTATATTCGGCTCCTGATGCAGGGGAAATCACCACTTATCCCGGTTCTACCATAAAAATGACAGGAGGCGGTAACACTATTTTATTTAAACAAACGGCTTCTAAACTGGAAATTACCGGACTTATTACGCCTGATGCCACCTTAAATTTCGCAGCAAACAACGGAACTTATATATCTTATCCTGCAGCTTTTGGTTATACGGAAACCGATACAGCACAGGGAACTTTCTCTTCATCAGCAGCTTCCGGAAATTTCAGCGGGAATGTCAATATTTCAGCAGATGCCTCCGGAACCCTGATCATTGGCCCCAATACCTATACGAATGTCTTAAGAATAAAATCAATTCAGGTTTTTAACCTTACAGTAGGTCCTTTCCCGGCCGGAACCATCACCAATACTTCTTACCTGTATTACAACGGTACCAACAAGGCTCCTTTATTATCTTATACCAGTGCCAACATCAACGTTCCTGCCCTTAACATGAACCAGACTACTACAGCGGCACAGGCGTTAAGCCTGACTTTCCTGGGTACGAAGGAAACGGTAAAAAAAGACAGCTTCAAAGTCTATCCGAATCCTGCACAGGACTTCATCGGATTTATAGGGGAAAATGCAAATTACTCTACTGCTAAAATATACAGTTTAGACGGAAAACTAATCAAAACATCGGATATCCAATCCGGAAAAGTACAGATTTCTGAGCTTCCGGCATCTTCTTATTTCATAGAAGTTTCTGGAAAAGATGCTAAGAAAGAAAGTACAAAATTCATTAAAAAATAAAACTTTTTCTCAACAAACTTGTTTAAATTTAACCACAAGGCACAAAAGCTCTTTTTCCATAGTAATGATCAACTTTAAATAAAGTATCTCAATCTTTTGTGGCTTTTGTGGTTTAATAAAAAAGGTTAAACAGCTTTAACTAAAAAATCCGTTCAGAGCATTTTTCTGAACGGATTTTTTTATGAATTAATTTGTAATAAACATCAGAAAGTAGCTGCCGGAGCTGTGTCATTATTCAGCTTTCTCTGAATTTCTGTTTTCTTACCTTTTGAGAAATCAAAGCTTACTCCTAAAACAAACATGGATTTGTTATTCATAATCTTTGTATCAACATTGTAGTTCACTAAACTTTGCGGAAGACTTTTTGTTTTATAATGCGAAGGCATTCCTATCCAGTACATTCCTGTGGTAAATGTCCAGCTCTTCAGTTTATAATTGGCAAAAATGTGATTTTTGTTCTCATTGGTCATAAGGAAAGCTCCGCTTAAAGTATACACCGGAATATTGAACATATACTGTATACTGAAAGACTTATATTCTGAAGACGCTACTAAATAATTGGAAAGATAATTATTTTTGATAAGCTCTCCTGATGCTGTCCTGATCATTTCTGATACCGGAGCTATCATTCCTTTTAAAACCAAAAGGCTATTCCCGAAAGGTTTGTAAGATCCTGTAAGCTGCAGACCGTATTTTTGTCCGTTTTTAGCATTTTCATAAGTCAGTGCATAACCTCCGAAAGTATCATCCTGAACATAATACTGATTGATGATCCTATCTGTATAAACGTAAAACAGGGACGCATTGAAATCAAAATATTTATTATTCAGGGAATAAATTAAATTATTGGAAAATACCTGCTGTGACTTTAAAAAAGGATTACCTCTTCGTACAATATTCGGAGCCTGCTGTACAACGTTACTGCTGAGCGCATTGCTTCCGGGACTTACCGGAGTATAACTTCCCGTAAATCTCAGGCTCTGATTATTTTTCAGCTGATACCCTAAAATAAGTCTTGGGGTAAAAGACCATTCATTAAAAGTATTCTCAGCGCTTTTATTGTGAATATTAGTAAGCCCGGCACCAAGCCTGTAAGTGAATTTATCCTTCTTTCCTGAAAATTCAGAATAGAAATACTGTTCCATATAATTAACGTTGTACTGTGAATATCCTGCAAGATTATTCAGATCATTGGAAATAGAAGAACCCGAAATACGGTAGCCGGATGATAATTTCCCCGCTTTAAAATCATGGGTGTGAGCTAATTCACCTACAAAATTAGTTTGTTCTGTTTTCAGGATCATATCATTATCATACACAGAATTCCCTGATGAGATTACCCACTCCTTCGCAAATTCTGTAATATCCGTATTGTAATGAGAACCTACTGCATTAATGCTCAGCTCATCTTTACTGCCTATCTTTTTAGAATAATACAGATCCAGCTTAGGATTGATATAATCTGAACCGTAATTCTTGAACATCTCATGCTTTTCCTCTGCATTGTCTTTTCTAAATAAACTCTCCCCTTTTGTTTTTGAAAAGCTGCTTACGAGATCCATATTCAGTTTAGCCTGAAAGGTGTAGTTATCAGGAACCATGCGGGTGTAACGCAATGCAATATTCTGTGTGGTATATCCGAAATGGTCTGTCCTTTTTTCTTCCGAACGGTAATGCTGTCCGTTCAGATCATAATCATAAATACTTTCTACCTTCCTGTTGTCATAATCTCTCAGACTAAGGGAGTATTCGAGACCAAAATCATTTTTCCCTTTTGTGTAGTTAGCATAGGCTGAAGCGTTCACAAATCCGGTATTCAGTGCAGAAGTAACATCGGCGCCTAAAAGGTAGCCAGTTTCTGTAGATCTCGTCAGAATATTCACCACAGTATCAGCTCTCGTTGCCCAGCGTGAAGGCGGAATGTCATAATATTCCACTTTTACCACCTCATTGGGGGCTATACTTCGGATCTGAAGGTCTGTAGCTTCAACCCCATTAATAAGAAACAGCGTTGTTCCTCCTTTTGTGCTCGTGATAGTATTGGAAATAGGGTCCAGCTGCAGTTCCGGAAGAGTGCGGAGAAGATCTTTGGCATAACGGGCTTTTTCCAGCGCTTCTTTATCAAAAGTATAGACCGCTTTATCCGCAAATTGCTTTTTCCGCTGGGATTTCAGAATGACCTCTTGGATCTCTTTTGTTTTTGAAGTATCTACTGTATCCTTTTTTGCTTCCTGCGAGAACATGAAAATACTGCTAAGAAAACAAAGGGTATAGATTGTTTTTTTCATATCAGAAATTAGTTTTATACTATTAGGACAACTGAACTCCTATATTTGCTACATTCGGTTTTTACAATAAATAGCCAGGTAGGAAGATTAAAAAAAATAAGACCTTCATTTTTAATTCCTTATTTATCTCTTTACCTAAACCCGCCAACAACCCTCAATTCAACATTCATATTATTATTTGAAAGTTAAAAATGAAATCATATTAAAATACTTTTAGTTCTCTGCCCGTTTTTTGCTGGTATTTTTTTACACCACAAAATATACCGTCATGAAAAAATTTCTTATTCTGATTCCGTGTTTTCTGTTTTTGAAAACCAGTGCGCAGGAATCCGAAACCATTCCTGCAGACAAAATGAATATCATTAAGACCAACGTGACTGCTTATGCGTTCAGAAATATCAACCTTTCCTATGAAAGAGCCATCAACCAATGGTTTTCGCTCAATATAGGATTCGGAACCATGCTGCAGGGAAAAGTTCCTTTTATCAATGCTTTTTTAAAGGATGAAGATGAAAAACGATTTCAGAATTTACGGGTAAAAGCGACCAATTTCACTATAGAGCCAAGGTTTTATATAGGAAAAGGTTATGGCAGGGGTTTTTATTTTGCCCCTTATTACCGGTTTTCTGATGTTTCCTCCAACACTTTTGATTTTTATTACGATTATAATGCTCCAGGTGGCACTACCTACCAGATTCCGCTCAAAGGTCAGGGAAGTACCAGTGGCAACAGCGGCGGACTGATGGTAGGCGCGCAGTTTTTCCTCACCAAAAGCCAGAATCTTGTTCTTGATTTCTGGATTGCAGGAGCTCATTACGGCAGCGGAACGGGTGATTTCACCATGACTTCAGATTATATTCTTACTCCCGATATGCAGGCACAGCTAAAAAAAGAAATTGAAAACCTGGATCTCCCGTTTGTAGATTACACCGTAGAAACGAATCCTAACGGTGCAAAAGTAAAAGTAGACGGGCCATGGGCAGGTTTCAGAAGCGGAATTTCCCTGGGATACAGATTTTAAAGTAATTGGTGTGAATACAATCAATACTATTCTTTTTGGATACACTCTATTTCTGGATGAAATTTGTATATTGGCGCTCAATATACCAGGAAAATGATAGAACTGATACAACAAAATAAACTTGAAGAGTTTAAAGAAGCTTTGAAAAATTCAGAAGAGCTTCAGATCCACAGATATCTTTATGAAATATTAAATAACAACTCTGTTGAGGTCAATGAGGATAGTTTTCCCTGTGACAGATACCAGATTGAATTTTTAGAAGGACTTCAGCTTTACAAAGCCCTTGAAAAATCTGAGATCAATGAAGATCATTTGAAACAATATGCTATTCTTTTGGTTCATCTGGCATTCATCACGAGTACCCATATTCAGTATCTTGCCACTGAAGCCATGAATCAGAATTTTTATCTTTCAGATCTCGAGCATATTGACAATTTCAGGGTTTTACCTGAAATCAGAGAAAGTATTCAGGAATTGATCCATCTTCTGAAAAACAACCCAGGGGAAGAAAAATCCATCGCCAATCTTGCCGTCGCAAAGGCGAAAATAAGCAACTCCATTGGTAATACTCTTGAAAAGTATGAGATAGGAGAAGATATGCTTCAATTCGCTGAGAGTTTTGAAAAAGTGGGCGAAACCGAGACAGCCATAAGAATTCACCAGGGAATTATGAACGATTTTGAATGTGAATCTGTAAAATTAAGCTCCGGTATCATTCCTGAAATAAATCATGTGGATGACCGCCCTGAGGTAGAAATGGAGATTTTTAACAAGGCTAAAATTAATTTTGAAAGATTAACAGGTCAGAAAATACAGGAACCCAACAGAGTTCATGTTACAGAAAGAAAAGAGGCAGAGAATTTAGCTGAAGCTGCTCCGCCACATGATCAGACAGAGTCACCTGAGCCGGATTATTCACCCTCTCCTTCCCAGCCCGGATTACTGGGCAAAATAAAAAGATTTTTTGGCAAAAACTAATCCTCATCCGATATATGAACACATCATCTATAACCAGCGGGCAGAGGATCAAAGCCATTATTGGCGGCTCCATCGGAAATCTTGTGGAATGGTATGACTGGTATGCATATGCAGCCTTTGCTATCTATTTTTCCCATTCATTTTTTCCTGATTCCGATCTGAATGCACAGTTGATGAATACAGCGGGAATATTTGCCGTAGGTTTTCTGATGCGTCCTATCGGAGGCTGGATATTCGGAAGTATTGCGGATAAAATCGGAAGAAAAAAAGCGATGACGCTTTCTGTACTGCTGATGTCTTTTGGGTCATTACTTATTGCCCTTACCCCTACGTACCATTCAATAGGAATTCTTGCACCAATGCTGTTGCTCCTCGCCAGACTGCTTCAGGGGCTGAGTGTTGGCGGAGAATACGGGGTTTCTGCTACTTACCTCAGCGAAATGGCATCTGAGAACAGACGGGGATTTTATTCAAGCTTCCAGTATGTAACCCTGATTGGCGGCCAGCTTATTGCTCTCGGCGTTCAGCTGGTCCTTCAGAAATTAATTCTTACAGAAGCTCAGCTGGAAGAATGGGGTTGGAGAATTCCTTTTGTGATTGGAGCTGTACTTTCGGTTGTTGCTTTATACCTCAGATCAAATTTACATGAAACGGAAGCTTTTGAGAATAAAAAAGAAACCAGCGAAAAAAAGAAAGGGACCGTAAAGGAATTATTAAAGCATCCTAAAGCACTTCTCACCGTTATTGGTTTAACATTAGGCGGAACACTGGCTTTTTATACATATACCACCTATATGCAGAAGTTTCTGGTGAATACGGTTCACCTTACTAAAGAGCAGTCAACGCTGATCTCTTTTGTCTCCTTATTTATATTTGCCTGCCTTCAGCCTGTGTTCGGAGGATTATCAGACAGGATCGGAAGAAGACCACTGTTATTGGCCTTCGGTATTTTAGGAACCTTGTTTACAGTTCCTCTTTTAACAGCATTAAGCAATACGACTTCTATGCTCACTGCATTTTTCCTGATCATGGCTGCTCTTATTATTGTAAGCGGATACACTTCGATTAATGCAGTGGTAAAAGCAGAGCTGTTCCCTTCTGAGATCAGGGCACTTGGCGTAGGTCTCCCTTATGCTGTTACAGTAGCTGTTTTCGGAGGAACCGCGGAATATATTGCCCTTTGGTTTAAGAAGATAGGATCAGAGCATTATTTTTACTGGTATATCACGGGATGTATTTTATTTTCGCTGATTGTGTATGCTACCATGAAAGATACCAAGGAAAACTCAGCATTGGATAAAGATTGAGTTTAAAGAAAGGAAAATGGGAGTTACAAATATGGTTTTTATAGCTGTCACTAGCGCAAAACTTGGCACTAAGCCGTTTCAAAGTTTAATACCGTAAGCTTACTTAAGGAGTTAAAAAAATCTAGTATTTTTTATTAAAGTTGAAAATAAATCTGCGTTATCTGCTGCATATTAGTTGACGAGAATAACCTTTTTACTTAAGCATCAATCGTTATAGGTTTCAGAAACCTTCATTTATTTATGACGCAAACCTCTACTGATCTACAAGAGAATAAAAACCGTTCGCCGCAGAAAATCTGCAGCGAACGGTATATTTTTTAATGATAAGCTTGTTTAAATTTTTCAATCATGCTGTCCAGAGTATGTCGCTGGACATACACGCTCTTTACCTCTTCATACCTTGGCGATTTATAGAAAACTTCATGAAAATCCATACTTCCGTTTCCTACTTTTACTACTTTTTGTACTTCGATATTCAATTTTCTCAATTCATCTTTAAAGACTTTAAATTCGTCTTGGATACTGGTGCTCATTTATATTGTTGGATTTAAGTTAAAAAATACTATTTATGTTCATACCCCTTTCCAAGCTAGGGTTATTTATCAAATTTTAATTAAAGTTAATAAATTTATCAATACAACATAGTACTTTCACAATATTTTATTGTTTTTTTTACCATTAAAAGATGTTTTTATTTTTTTTGATACACATTCCGTATTTTTGACAGTATTAAAAACAACAACAAAACTAACGGAAACCATGATTATCAAAGCATTTTTATTTTATTTTTTTAGTTCAGTCTGACTAATTCATTACGACAGCTCCCTATGAATACTATATTATAAAAATCCTATGACATTGCTTTATAACGGGAGTTTAAAGGCGGAAAAAATATTTTTTCAAAAAAAATTGAAAAAGTTTTGTAACATTTTAAAAAGGTTCGTCTCTAAAAGACAAATAAATCTTAAAACTTTAGAAATCATGAAAAAATTCACATTCCTTCTTATCCTTCTGTTATTTTTTGCTGCAGCATGCAATGTATTTGGTCAGGAAAAAACCTATCCGTTTGAGATAAAGAAAACCGGAACCGGAAAGCAGGCGCTTATTTTGATTCCCGGCTTTGCTTCTTCCGGAGAGGTATGGAAAGACACCACTTCGAAATTTGAAAAAAATTTCACTTGCTATACGCTAACAATGTCTGGATTTGCAGGAACAAAACCACAGCCAGATGCCAGTTTTAAAGATTGGGAAAATGGAATTGCCGCCTACATCAAAAATAATAAGATAGAAAAACCGATGATCATTGGACACAGTATGGGAGGCGGTCTCGCTTTGGCCATTGCCGCTGATTATCCGGAACTGCCGGGCAAAATTGTCGTTGTAGATGCTCTTCCCTGTCTGGCCGCCCTATCCAATCCCAATTTTATATCCAAAGAAAACAACGACTGCTCAGCAATGATCAATACCCTAACCGCTATGTCCGATGAACAATTCCGTGCAATGCAGGCTCAGGCTATCCCAAGCCTTCTGGCAGATACTTCCATGCAGGAAACCGTTATCGGATGGAGTATAAAATCAGACCGGAAAACTTTTGCCGGAATGTATTGTGATTTTTCCAATACGGATTTAAGGGAGAAAATCAAATCCATACAATGCCCTTCCCTTATTTTACTGGAATCTTACTTTATCAATTTCAAACCGGCTATTGAGGGACAGTATAAAAATTTAAAAAATGCTGACTTTCAATATGCATCCAAAGGATTACATTTTATTATGTATGATGATAAAGACTGGTATCTGAATCAGCTGAATAATTTCTTATCTGCGAAATAATGATATTTGAGAATATATACGAACTCTACTGGCAGAAAATATTCCGGCTGTGCATGGGATACATCAATAACGCAGAGCTCGCCCGGGATCTGGCTCAGGAAACGTTTATTATTGTATGGCAGCAGCTTCCGAAATTCAGAAATGAATCCAGCATCGGAACATGGATTTTCAGAATTGCCTCCAATAATTGTCTCCGCCAGATTGAAAAGGAGAAAAAATTCGCTAAAACAGAACTTCCCATAAACCTGGAAGAAAAGAAACAGGAATCTCTGGAACCCCAGATCCAGCTGCTCTACCGGTTTATTTCCGAATTACCGGAAACGGACAGGATCATTATCTCTCTGGAACTTGAAGAAATAAAACAGGTAGAAATTGCCCAGATTACCGGACTCTCAGAATCTAACGTCCGGGTAAAAATTCACAGGATAAAAGAAAAATTAACGCAAAAGTTTAAAGAAAATGGCTACTGATATTGATTTCAAAAATATATGGAAACAACAGGCTTCCAACAAACCCAATATGGAAGAACTCCTTGGCAGACTGAAAAAATTCAGAAATGAAAACCTACGCAGGCTGATTCTTACTAATATTGCCCTGATCGCCACCTGCCTCGGCATTGCATTGATCTGGTTCCGCTACCAGCCTCAAATGATGACTACAAAAATCGGAATCGTACTTGTTATCCTGGCAATGGTTATTTTTCTGCTTGCCTATAACCGAATGTTCATGTTTTTTTACAAAACTGATACTACTCAATCCAACAGTGAGTATCTGCAAAGCCTGTATGCTGTGAAGAATAAGCAGAAGTTTATGCAAACGACTATGCTCAATCTTTATTTCATCATGCTGTTTCTGGGAATCTGTCTGTATATGTATGAATACACTTCATTGATGAAATTTTCTTCCGCTGTATTAGCTTATGGAGCTGTTTTGGCCTGGCTTGGTTTCAATTGGTTCTATATAAGGCCTAAAACGGTAAGAAAACAACAGGAAAAACTGAATGGACTGATCAGCAAATTTGAAGAGCTCAACAATCAGTTTAAAGAATTATAAATCAGGCAGTATTCATTATATGGTATTTTTTATTTATTTTTAAAATTGAAAAATTTAAATCGAAAATACTATGAAAAAATTATTATTTCTTCTTATTTCCGGGGGATTATGCACGAGTTTTTATTCACAGAAGTTGGAATTCCAGGAATGTGGAACGGATGAACTGATGAAAAAGCACTATGAAAGGTTTCCCGAAGAGAAAGCCCGTGATGATGCTTTCAATCTTGAGCTCTCCAAACTGATCAAAAGTGGAAAACTTGCATCCAAATTCAATAAAAATCAAGTCTATGAAATTCCGGTTGTAGTACATGTTGTTGGAGATGGCAGCGCCATAGGAACTCCTAATAATAAATCTGATGCGGATATTATAGCGTGGATTAATTATACCAACGGCGTTTTTGCAGGAAGCTCATCCAGCGGAATGGCAGGAACCAGTGCTGTGCTTCCGGTAAAATTTGTTTTTGCCCAAATAGACCCCAGCTGTAATGCTACCAACGGAATCAACAGAATCAATGCTTCCCATCTTCCGAAATACGTAAGCGGCGGTGTCAACAATGATAATACCACTAATGCTGTAACCGCATCGGACATCACAGCTCTCGGAATGTGGGATACCGGCAAATATTATAACATATATGTCGTAAAAAGACTGGCTTCTAACTCCGGATTACTGAATGGCTTTGCGTATTACCCGGGAGGAACCAATGATTATTCTTTCATGTCGACCAGTGCCTCAGCTGTAAATGCCCAAACTTTGGCCCATGAATTCGGACACGCTTTAGGCCTGCGCCATACCCATGAGGGCTACAATACCTCTACCGGAGACTGCCCAACCAACACAGATTGTACCCTTCAGGGAGATCTTGTATGTGATACTGAGCCGATGAAAAGTCTTTACCACTCTTCTGTTCCCAATACCTGCCAGACCGGGCAGATCAATCCATGCACCAGCCAGGTGTATGCCGGTGGTGAAAAAAATGTGATGGCTTACACGTTCTGTTTCCGAAATTTATTTACACAAGGACAGACAGACCGTGCTACAGCGCAGCTTCTGCAGTACAGACAATCATTAATCAATTCTCCGGTAGCATCTTCAGCAATTCCGGCTAACAGTTCTGTATTAGCCACAGCTTGCGTTCCTGCTTCTATCACCACGCCGGGGAACTTTAATATCGGAGTGACTGGTGTACAATTCGGGAACATTAATAACTATTCTTCTCATTATAAACAGGCAGCTAATAACTTTTATGAAAACTTTACCGGAACGTATTGTTTAGGAACATCAAAAACCACTATTCCATCAGGAACATCTACTGCTCTTACTGTGATGCCGGGCTTAAGTAATCCGCATATCATTAAAGCTTATATTGATTACAATAATGACGGACAGTTCAATGAAACAACTGAATTGGTTCTTAATCAGAGCAACATAAGCAATGGTTCTTCGGCTACAGCTTCCGTAACTCCACCTGCCACTGCAGTACTCAATACTCCGCTAAGAATGAGGGTAATTGGTGATTACAACGGTACAGCAGTTACCGCCTGCTATACTCCAAGATATGGACAGGTAGAAGATTATTCGGTGATTATCAGTCAGAATAATTCATTATCTGCAAAGGATACAGCCAGAAAAAATACGGTTGATATTTTTAAAGATGAGAATTTTGTGTATGTAAGAAGTGATATCAAAATAAATTCTCTGCACATTTATGATGCTTCAGGAAGGCTTCTTACGAATCAAAATGGTATTAAAGCTACAGAATACAGATTCCCGGTCAGTCAAAAGAATAGTATCGTGACTGTAACAGCCGTTCTGGAAGATGGAAAAGTACTGACTAAAAAACTGAAGTTCTAAGACTCATGAACCATTAGATCATTTATAAAAAATAAGTTCTGTGCTGCACAGGACTTATTTTTGTTATTTTCGTCTGTAACAAATTTGTCCTGTGAAAATATAAATAGAAAAAAATGACTCTTCAAAAAACTCAGGCTATATTGACCGATTTTCTATCTTTTTTAAAGAGACCTGATGATATACAACTAAAGCCTCCCCTCAAAGAACGTTACAGGATGATCTTTACCTTATTGTCTTTGGAACTTATCCTCAATCTGACTTTGATTAGCTTTTTAAATTATGGAATACAAAAGTTCATCACTTTAAAAACTGACCGGTTGGAATATAGTGAAACCTTTATATCTTCTATAATCTGGTTTGTCATCATAGTTCCTTTGGCTGAAGAAGCTGCTTTCAGATATATTCTGAGGTATAACAGGCTGTTTTCCAAAATTATTAAAAGAGACAAGTGGAACCGTATATTTCCTTTTGCAGTCTATAGTCTCAGTATCTTCTTCGGCCTCATCCATATTTTCAATTATAATAATGATACGGCTCTTTTTTATATACTATCTCCGTTAATTATTTTCAGCCAGTTATTTGGCGGCTTTATTCTCAGCTTTATCAGGGTAAGGCTAGATTTTTCTTATGCTTATTTTTACCATACGCTTTGGAATTTTCTTTTTATTGTACCCATTCCCTATATCACTTTGCTTTTTACCAATCCACATATGGATACCGGAGCCGGGCAAAGTTATAATCTGGAAATTAAAGAACGTTTATTTTTCAATAAGCAGGATAAGCAATCCATCAAAATAGACTCTTCTGCAGGTAAAATATATAAAATTGAATCTAAACAATATTCATTTCAGCATATTTTAGATACTGTTTATGGCCGTAATACATACTATACTGATGATTTTCTCCTTGACATGAAATTCAGATCCCGAAACGGTGTTTCGAAGGAGGATTTTAAAAAGATCCTGGAAAAGGAATATGACATTGAATAGAGTCGAATTAATGTATTCCCGTTTATGCTTCTTTTTCTTCTTCCAACTCTACTTCGTGACGCAGCTGGGCTTTGTATAGAGTGGCATAATATCCGTTCTTATCAAGAAGTTCCAGATGTTTTCCCTCTTCCACAATTTTCCCATGTTCCATGACGATGATCTTATCTGCTTTTTCAATGGTTGAAAGCCTGTGTGCAATAATAATGGAAGTTCTGTTTTTCGTGATTTTTTCAGTAGCCCGCTGGATTAGTTTTTCACTTTCATGATCAATAGATGATGTTGCTTCATCCAAGATAAGAATTTTAGGATCAGACAGGTAGGCTCTGAGGAAAGATAAAAGCTGTCTCTGCCCTAAAGATATAGAAGAACCTCTTTCACTCACAACATACTCATACCCGCCCGGAAGTTGTTCAATAAACTGATCCACTTCAATTTCTTTTGCACCTGCCTTTATTTTTTCCAGTGTAATGCTACTGTCTCCAAAGGCAAGATTTTCAAAAATACTTCCATGGAACAGGAAAACATCCTGCAATACGACCCCGATGTGACTTCTCAGGTTATACAGTTCATAATCTTTCAGATCTACATTATCAATCAGGATCTTTCCGGAATTGATATCATAAAGCCTTGTAATTAAGCTGATGATGGTAGATTTTCCAGCTCCCGTAGCTCCTACAATCGCCACCGTTTCTCCCGGATTTACTTTAAAATCGATCCCTTTCAATACTTCCTGTTTTTCATCGTAGGCAAAGTGTACCTTCTGGAACTCTATTTTTCCGTCAAAATGGTCTTTTTTCACGGTCCCAGTATTCGGCATTGAATTCTCTTCATCCATCAGTCCCAGTACTCTTTCCGCACCTACAATACCTCGCTGGATATTATTAAAACGGTCAGCAATCTGCCTTAAAGGACGAATCAGCATAGAAATATACTGAATAAAAGCAATCACTACCCCGGCACTTATTGTAATATATCCTCCATAGAACAGAATAAATCCGATGAAAAGTGACGAAATAAGTTCTACCACAGGGAAAAATAATGAGAAAATAAAAACAGTCCTTAAAAGGGCTCCTTTCAGGGTAATATTGATATCATCAAACTTTTTAAATTCTGATTCCTGTCTGTTGAAAACCTGAATAATAGACATCCCTGCAAGCCTTTCTTGAACAAAAGAGTTCTGATTAGATGTCCAGTTTCTCTCATCTCCGAAAGCCTTTTTCAGCCTTTTCTGGAAAAATCGGGTAATCACTACCATTAAAGGAAGAATTGCCAGGGTGATATAGCTCAGATGTACATTGGTACTGAACATCATCACCAGAACAAAAATAATTCTGAGGATATCCCCAAAAACCATCAGAAATCCATCTGTATATACTGTAGCAATAGTTTCCACATCCCCTACAGCACGTGTTACCAGCTGTCCGATAGGAGTTTTATCAAAAAAAGAAGTCTTGAAATAGATTAGCTTGGCGTATAACCTCTGTCTTATATCACGGATAACATTCTGAGAAATATAGTTGGAAAAATAGACCAGAAAAAAGTTCAGAACAGTTTCTGCAAATACCAGCCCTACCAATATATAAATATGTTTCATCATCAAAGCTTTGTCTTTAAGCTTGGTAATGTCATTATCCACCACTTCCATGGTAAGATAAGGTCTATAGGTAGAAACGATGGATAGTATAACGGAAATTACTAATGTAAGGATGAACCAGGAACGGAATTTCATCCCGATAAAGAACAGCCTCCTTATAATCCCCCAAGTATCTTGTTTTTTCATTGTTCGAATTGAAGAAAAGAATTAAAAATTCTATGCAAAAATAAGACTTTATAATTTGTCTGCCTTTACAACTTCAGCAAATCCTCATAGAAAATTTTAGATAGGCATCATTTACAATATGAATAGTTTTGGCTTTTTCCGGATTTCCTACCTTAGATTGACTCCGGCCTGAAAATGTGATTCGTTAATCTATAATCTTCAATATGCTGGTTTGTTCAGCGAATCTTCTTCCAGCGTCTGCCAAAGTACCATCCGACTAGTAAAGCCACAATAGCAGAAAAAATCCAGCCCAGAATATTCACCAGAGTGAATGAATGGAAATCAATATCCTGCGAATAGTGATTGGGATCCTGTATGACACCTGCTATTCCGTACGTAAGACCAAATATAAACTGTAGCCCGAAACACAGAGCAATTCCTAAAAAACCATAAAGCCATTTCTTCTTTCCGAAACGGGCTGCCAGCTTCTCGTAATAAAAAATATGGCTACAGCAATAAGTCCAGAAATCATAGATTTGGGTTTAAAATTCGTATCCTACATCCACCAGATAGAGCCCATGTCCTGGAGCAGAGGTTCCTGCGGCATTACGGTTTTTATCTTCAATAACTTTACGCAGATCTTCCGGCTTTATTTTTCCGGTACCAATCTCCACCATGGTTCCAACGATAGCCCGGACCATATTTCTAAGGAAACGATTCGCCGAAACCGTAAATTTCAGTTCTGTCCCGTTCTGCTCCCACTCCGCTTTGTAGATCTTACAGATATTGGTTTTATTATCAGTTTTCAACTTGGCAAAACTTGTAAAATCTTCATATTCAAAAAGAATCTTACAGGCTTCATTCATTTTATTAATGTCAAGAGGTCTTTTCCAGTGCTGCCATGCCGACTCTTGGGTAAAAGGATTTTTAGCAAGGGAAATATAATATTCGTAGGTTCTGTAAGTAGCATCAAAACGTGCATGGAAATCATCCTGTACGAGAAAGATTCTTTTCACCGCAATATCAGGAGGCAGGAAGCTGTTCAACTTGTGCGGAAGATTTTCGTCCAGCACTTTTTCTGTGTCAAAATGGGCAAATATTTTTTTAGCATGAACTCCGGTATCTGTTCTTCCGGCTCCTGTGGTTTTAATTTCTTCCCTCAGAATCGTGGAAAGTGCTTTCTCCAGCTCTTCCTGTACAGAAACAGCGTCCGGCTGTATCTGATAGCCGAAATAATTTTTTCCGTTGTAAGAAAATTCTATAAAGTATCTCAATGTATTTCAATAACTCCACAAAAATACTTTAATTTCACGAAATAATTGTTGAAAAGTCTTTGAGAATCTTGCATCAAATCCCTGCAAAAATTCCTATTTTTGCAATCGTATGAAAAGATGGTACCTTTATCCTTTCTCCCTTGGTTATCATTTGGTAACGGGTATCCGAAACACAATGTATGATCTGGGAATTTTTAAGTCAACAAAGTTCAAAACACCGATAATTAATGTCGGGAACCTTTCCGTGGGCGGAAGCGGAAAATCGCCTATGGTGATGTATCTTGCCCAATACCTGTCCAAACATTACAGGACCGGTGTTCTTTCACGTGGTTACGGAAGATTAACCAAAGGCTATGAAGTAACCAATTACGACAGTAATTATAAAATGGTGGGCGATGAAGCCATGCAGCTTTTTGAGCGTTTTAAAAACCGCTTTGTAATCGCTGTTTCGGAGAAAAGAGTTCCGGGAGCCCAAAAGGTAATTGAAGATATGGACCTTGATGTTCTTGTTCTGGATGATGCCTTCCAGCACAGAGCCATTAAGGCCGGGTTCAATATTCTGATGACGGATTTTAACGACCCGTTTTTTAAAGACCATCTTCTTCCTGCCGGAGACTTAAGAGAATCCAGGGCCGGTTCCAAAAGAGCAGACATCATTATGGTCAGCAAATGTCCTGATGAACTGACGGAGGAAACAAAAAGATATTACATTTCAAGGATCAGACCTTCTCATAACCAAAAAGTTTTCTTTTCATCCATTGGTTATGATGAAAACGTATACGGAAAAGATAAAATGCTTCCGGACAATAATCTGAATTATTATGACATTCTGCTGATCACAGGAATTGCCAATCCAAAACCTCTTCTTGAGCATCTGGCAAAATTTTCACAAAGGGTGAAGCATCTGAAATTCAGGGATCATCATAATTTCACGGACGATGATATTAAAAAAATCAACGCAGAATACAAAAAACTGGGCGAATATAAACTGATCCTGACGACGGAGAAAGATTATGTACGTCTGAAAACTTTTGACTATCTTAGAGAAATTGTTTACTACTGGCCTATCAATGTCATTATTGATAAAAAGGAAGAATTCAATCAAATCATCTTAGATTATGTTAGAAAAAATTAAGCAGACCTCAGATTTCATTAAAAGTATTATTAAGGAAACTCCTGATTTCGCAATCGTATTAGGTTCAGGGCTTGGAAAGCTACAAGACGAAGTACAAGCCATTCATACACTGGAATACCATGAAATCCCCAATTTCCCGCAGACTACCGTTGCCGGACATGGAGGAAAATTAATCTATGGAATCTTAGAAGGGAAAAAAGTTCTGATGATGAGCGGCCGTTTTCATTACTATGAAGGCCATTCTATGGAAACCGTAACATTTCCGATACGTGTTTTTCATCTGCTGGGAATTAAAAACCTTATCCTTTCCAATGCTTCGGGCGGAGTAAATCCGAATTACAGTGTAGCAGAGATTGTGATTTTAAAAGATCACATTAATATGATGCCTGAGC
This sequence comes from Chryseobacterium vaccae, assembly GCF_009602705.1. Lineage (NCBI taxonomy): Bacteria > Pseudomonadati > Bacteroidota > Flavobacteriia > Flavobacteriales > Weeksellaceae > Chryseobacterium > Chryseobacterium vaccae. The sequence continues at coordinate 2,661,157 of NZ_VSWH01000001.1, forward strand.
ATCCGCTTCGTGGCAGAAATATTGATTCTTTCGGACCACGTTTTGTGGATATGAGTGAGCCTTATAACAAAAAAATGATTGAGGTCGCTGAAAAAGCGGCTAAAGAAAATAATATTAAAATTCACCAGGGTGTTTACGTAGGGCTGCAAGGGCCAACCTTTGAAACTCCGGCAGAATATGGAATGATTAAGGCCATTGGTGGAGATATGGTAGGGATGAGCACCGTTCCGGAAGTCATCATTGCCAGACATATGAGCATGGATGTTTTCTGTATTTCCATCATTACAGACCTTGGCGGTCCGGATATTGCCTATTCCGTTTCCCACGAAGAAGTCTTGAATGCAGCCAATAAAGCCATGCCGAATGTAATTACCGTTGTGAAAGGACTTATCAGAAATTATTCAGTAACTTAAAATTTATCGGGAATTTTTTAACCACAAAAGATTAACACTTAAGATTTCTTTTAAGAGACAAACTGTACGTTAGGAAGTGCTCTATGATTTTTATTGGCTCTGAACATCAATTTGCGTCATTGCCAATACCTGTAAGAGAAGTAGGGAGAATTGGAAAGCGCAAGGATTCAAGTTTTTGATCTAAAACTGCTTTTAAGGTGCAAAAAATCAAAGATTTTAACAAATTTTGCTCACTGATATTTTTTTATTCTGATTAGGCAGATTTCATGCAGCCTTTCTAAAAAACAGAGATAAAATATCGAATTTGAACTATTTTTTACGTCCGCTTCATCAAATCAACGCAGTTGATTCCCTCCTTTGCCTCCTAATATAAGCAATATTAAAATAAAACCTTTACGAATTATTTTATTAGTGCATTAGTGGCTAAAAATATCAATAGAAATTTTCAATTTCATAAATTTTTCTTAATTCATCAAAAATCGATTTCCGGTTGCCATTCATTGTTTAGATTTGTACCATGAAATTGTAAGAGATGAGAAAGTTGTTATTAATTTTTATGATAGGTATTTTTGGAATAAGCTATTCCCAAGAAGCTCCTGCTGTCCTTAAGAAAGGATTTTCTAAAGAAGCTTTGAAGCAGAAACTGGAAAATGAAGAGGGAAAAACGATTACCATTCAACAGATTTTGGATCAGCACAAAGGAAAAGTTTTAGTCATTGATTTCTGGGCCGGATGGTGCAGAGACTGTTTGCAGGCACTGCCAAAAGCAGAAGAACTGGAAAAGAATAACCCCAATGTAGATTTTGTGTTTCTGTCGCTGGAAAAATCAAAAGAGAGCTTTGATAAAAGTCTTGTGAGGTTTAATATGAAGGATAAAGACAATTATTGGTTTGCTACAGGATGGAAAAATGATTTCAATAATTATATTGATCTTAACTGGATTCCGAGATATATGATCATCAACCAGAAGTCCGGCATTGCCAAATATTACGCTATTTCCCCGGAAGATCCTGAAATCCAGCAAACCATAAATAGCCTTTTAAAGTAATCGATATTTTATTTTTCAACCATGATCATAAGAGAAGCAACAGAACAGGATTTAGAAATTCTTTTAACATTTGAACAGGGCATTGTCACAGCGGAAAGACCATTCAACAGTACCCTTATTGATGGGGAAATTCATTACTATGACCTGACCCATTTTATGAAATCTCCTGATGCTGTTTTAATCATTGCGGAAGAGGATAATGAAATCGTTGCATCGGGATACGCTCTCATTAAAAATACCGATAAGAATTATTATCATTTTAAAACTTATGCTTATCTGGGTTTTATGTATGTAAAACCGGAGTATCGGGGAAAAGGAATCAACAAGCTGATTACTGACGAACTGATTAGTTGGTCGAAATCAAGAAATATTTCAGAGATCAGACTGGATGTTTATGCTCAGAACGAACCTGCTATAAAAGCCTATGAAAAAGCAGGATTTGAGCCGCTTCTCCTCACGATGAGACTGAAAAGCTAGAAAACAAGAAGATAAAAGCCGGAAGATGATGATGTTTTACAAATTCCTATCCTCTTTTATTTGAAAATATTTTAATTGTAAAATACAGATCCCATAATCTTCCCACTCCCCCCTATTCATCTCTCTTCCCTCTAAAATCCTATCTTTGTACTATGGACCTGCCGCTTCGTAAGATTATTCATGTAGATATGGATGCATTTTATGCTTCCGTGGAACAGCATGACAATCCGGAGCTTAAAGGCAAGCCCATTGCAGTTGGCGGCCAGCACCGCGGAGTAGTTGCTGCCGCGAGCTATGAAGCCAGAAAATACGGAGTTCGTTCTGCAATGCCCAGTAAGACTGCCCGGGAAAGATGCCCGCATCTTATTTTTGTTTCGCCCCGCTTTGCCCGATACAAAGAAATTTCCAGAAAGATCAGAGAAATTTTTTATGAATACACTGATCTGGTGGAGCCGCTGTCTCTGGATGAGGCTTATCTGGACGTTACTGAAAATAAAAAGGGAATGGAATCTGCCAACCTGATTGCCCGTGAAATCCGTCAGAAAATTTTTGAACAGACCGGATTAACGGCTTCTGCAGGAATTTCAGTCAATAAATTTTTAGCGAAAGTAGCTTCTGACATCAATAAACCCAATGGCCAGAAAACCATTCATCCAGATAAAGTGGAAAACTTTCTGGAAGAACTTCCTGTTGAAAAATTTTACGGCGTAGGTAAGGTTACAGCTAACAAAATGTTTGGTTTAGGGATTTACAAAGGAAAAGATTTAAAGAAAAGATCCCTGGAAGAACTGGACCGGCTTTTCGGAAAATCCGGCAGGCATTACTATAATGTGGTGCGTGGCATTCACACTTCCGAGGTAAAACCTCATCGAATCCAGAAAAGTGTCGCTGTTGAAAGGACTTTTTTTGAAGATCTTTTTGATGAACAGCAAATTGATGAAAAGCTTGAAAATTTAGGACAGGAACTCCATCAGCGGTTACAGAAAAACAATATTCTGGGAAGAACTCTCACTTTAAAAATAAAATACCGGGATTTCTCTATGTTCACCAGAAGTATCACAAAAGAGGAGTATTTTTCTTCTCCGAAACAGTACTTCAATACCGGTAAAAAACTCTGGGAACTCCGTCCTTATAATAAACCAGTAAGATTATTGGGATTGTCTCTTTCTCATCTTAATACGGAAGAAAAAAAGCAGATTTCTATTCAACTAAAAATCCCGTTTGAAGAGTTTGAAAATCAGTAGTGAAAATTTTTCACTATCTTGTATTGGCCAAATTCATCATTTATGAACCCAACAATGATCCAATTTTTCCACTGGTATTCCGAAGGGGATAGCAAACTGTGGAAAGAAGCTGAAAAACAAGCCAAATTTCTTTCAAGCCTAGGAATAACTTCTGTATGGCTTCCGCCGGCTTATAAGGGTAATAGCGGTGGCTATTCTGTTGGATATGATGTTTACGATCTTTATGACCTTGGGGAATTCAACCAGAAAGGAAGCATTTCCACGAAATATGGTACTAAAAACGAATATATAAAGGCTATCAAAGCTTTAAAAAAGCACCATATAGAAATCATTGTAGATATTGTACTGGGACATAAAGCAGGAGGTGACGAACTGGAAAAGTTCAAAGCGGTAAAAGTAGATGAAAACAACAGGGAAAAGATGATTTCTGATATTACTGAGATTGAATCTTATACCAAGTTTACTTTTCCCGGGCGGAACAAAAAATATTCTGATTTTGAATGGAATTTCACCTGTTTTAGCGGTGTAGATTATGCTGAAGGTATGGAATCCCACATTTTCAAGATACAGTCTGAATATGGAAACGACTGGGAAGAAATGATTGATGATGAAAAGGGCAATTACGATTACCTGATGTATAATGACATTGAGCATCGCAATCCTTTTGTACGTGAAGAGCTGAATCATTGGGCAAAATGGTATTTTGATCAGACTGATTTCGACGGGGTAAGGCTGGATGCATTAAAACATATTTCTTTTGATTTTTATAAAGAGTGGCTTACGATGCTCCGCTCCAATTCCGAAAAGAATATTTTCGCGGTAGGTGAATACTGGGCTCCCGGCCATCTGCATCTTCTCCAGAAATATATCGAAGTCACGGAAGGCTGTATGAGTCTTTTTGACAGTTCACTCCAGAATAATTTCTATAATGCCTCAAAAGAAGGAGGTTCTTATGATCTTCGGAAAATTTTTGAAGGTTCTCTCACAGAAGCAGACCCAATGCACTCGGTAAGTCTTGTTGATAATCACGACACACAACCTTTACAGGATCTTGAAGCCCCGGTAGAAGCCTGGTTTAAGCCCATTGCCTATGCCCTGATCTTACTGCGGAAAGATGGTTATCCCTGTATTTTTTATCCTGATTTATATGGCGCTCATTATATCGATAAAGACAGCGCCGGAAATGATCAGGAAATATTTTTATCTAAAGTGGAAGGTATTGAAGAACTCCTTCAAGCCAGAAAGAATCATGCTTACGGAGAGCAGCGGGATTATTTTGAAGACGCCAATTGTCTTGGATGGATACGCACAGGTGATGAAGAACATCCAGGGTGTGCCGTGGTTCTGAGCAATAAAGACGCTTATAACAAGCCTATGGAAATGGGAAAAGACTATGCCGGAAAAAAATGTAAAGATCTGCTTAAAAGATTCAAAGATGTGGTTGTTATTGATGAAAACGGATGGGGAAATTTCCCGGTTCCCGCAGGAAATGTAAGTGTCTGGATCCCTGAATAAAGGTAAAAATGATAAAAAACTAAGGCATCCATAGAGACCACGTATGCCTTAGCTGATTCTTTAAACCATCTATTTTAATGATTCTAGCACTGAATACCTCGGCAGTTCATAAAATCGCTGGCCCACTCACAACAAAAGTTTTCCTCGTTATAGGTACAGCATACCCGGTTACCCCAGCGGTCTCCTGCTTTGAGATTTTTTAGTTTCTCCCTTTCAATTTTTCGTACATGTAAAAGGTTTTTTGTTTTCATAATGATCTATTTTTATGATTTAATTAAATATACATAAAATATCACCAACCTTTGAATAAAACTAACCAACGACATTCTTTTATCTGTCTATTTCAAAAGATAGCAGATCTATGCTGAGTATTTTTAAAGCTTGATTTTCCGGAGACTCAGAATTTCAGGCCTTTCAGATTCATCGGATACATGTCCGGTTCTGGCAAATTCTGCCCAGAGTGCACGGATTTTTTTCCCGTTTTCGTGGATATATTCCCAGGAAACATTTTTCAATAATTCTGCAGGCTTCCAAGCTGATTCATTTCCGAAAATTAGGGGAAGATCAATGCAGTGTGCTGCCCCGATCTGGTTTTCCTTTAATTTTGAATGAATTCTGAAGAGATAAACGTTTCCGCCTGCCTTGGCAAAATCTTCAGCAAAGTGCTCAGCCGGTTTTCCATAAATAAATTCTGTAGTTTTCTGGACCGTTTTATCAAGAATTTTCAATCCAAAACCTTTTCCGAAATATTTATTTAAAGCTTCGGAGGTTTTAAGATAAAATGCGGTTTCATCATTATTCAAACCGATCAGAACATCATATTTTCCGACACCTGATTTCCACTTTTCCACGGCTTCACTTTCATTACATAAAGGAGGAAAACCATATTGTGTTCCGAAGGGCATTGCCGCTTTCAGGCCGTATTTTATCACAGAAGGTACATATTTTCCGTACTCGTCCATCATTTTATAGATATCCGGTTCATCCTTCAATCCTTCTGTTTTCTTCAGAAATTCGGCAGACATTTTCTGTCTTTTGTGACGTAACCCTAAAGGAGCACTTTGAATAATAACCTTTTGAAAAAGGTTTTCCACTCCATCAGAAATCATAAGATGTGCTATAGCATCACCTCCTGAAGACTGTCCTAAAAGCGTAATATTTTCGGCATCGCCTCCAAAGTCAGAAATGTAATTTTTAACCCATTTCAACGCTTCTATGATATCAAAAAGGCCCAGATTCGGTGGTCTTGTTTCATCACCTCCTAAAAAACCGAAAAGTCCAAGTCTGTAAGAAACATTCACCACAATAATGTTCTGCTCCCTCACCCACTCTCCTGCATCAGCGGTAGGAAGATCTCCGCAGCCGATCTCATGCGAACCGCCATGAATCCAAACGACAACTGCAAGCTTTTGATTTTCGGTAAAATTTTCAGGTCGGATCACTGAAAGATACTGTGTTGATTCGTCCGGATTAAAATCATCAATCTGGGTAGGGCCAATCATCTTTTCTACCAGCAGACTAATCTTCTGGGGACATACCGGAGTTTTATCCGGAAGTATAATATCAGACCCTGAAGGTTCTACAGGAACAGGTCTCTGATATCTTTTCGAAAAGGCATAACGGATACTTTTGGCCTTAATAATACCATTTTCTTTTAAAGCAGTGATTCTTCCAAAACGGGTTTCAAAAATATGGCTTCCATTCTGTTGTGGTCTCATGATAAAACTGAAAAATTTTCTTATTTTAAATATAATAAATAAAAAATTTACCGAATGTCATGATCTGTAAAAGTTATTTATGAAACGGCTACTTGCTATTAATTAAGACTTTTATATTCGCTTGGAGAAATTCCTACTTTGGTTTTGAATAGTCTTGTAAAGTGCTGCGGATATTTAAATCCCAGATCATAAGAAATCTCGCTGATGGATTTGGAAGGACTCACAATCAGCTCTTTAGCCATTTCTATGAGCTTATTATGAATAAACTCCTGTGCGGAAATTCCTAATTCTTTTTTAATCAGATCCCCGAAATAATTAGCAGAAAGATTGAGCTGTTCTGCAAAATAATGCACCATCGGGAAGCCTATCGTTTTAGGATTATCGGATGTAAAGTAATCATCCACCAGTTTTTCAAATTTTCCGATCACCCCCTGATTGATATGGTCTCTGGTAATGAATTGCCGGTCATAAAAACGCATACAGTAGTTTAGAAATAATTCAATATTGTTTACAATTAATGATTTACTGTGCTTATCAATAGACTGCTCTAATTCGAGTTTAATATTCTTAAAGCATTCCAGAACGATTTCTCTTTCTTTTTCGGAGAGATGGAGTGCTTCATGTACATCATAAGAAAAAAAAGTATACTCATTGATGTTTTTACCAAGGTTGGTTCCTTTGATCAGATCCGGATGAAAAAGCAGGGCATATCCTCCCGGCTGAACGGATCTTCCATCATTGGTAACCCCGCTTACCTGCCCGGGAGCAATAAAAACCAATGTTCCTTCCTGGTAATCATAACTGTGTTTACCATAATGCATATCACCGCAAATCACATCTTTCAGAAAAACGGTATAAAAGGAATAGGTTCTCCTGTACTGGCATATCGGATCAGATTTTGAAAAATCGACCACACTTACCAGCGGATGAAGTGTTTCATGATTCGTCATTTTATTGTATTCCGAAATACTGCTGATCTTTTCAACGACCTGATTTTCCATAAAATAGATTTTAAATCTGATTCAAAATTACTACTTTCATTTGTACCATAGAATAAGGACTGTAAAATTGGTAAGTATTCCGGTAATCTGTATAAGCTCTGTTTTTACAAAAGTTTCGACTTTTGTATTGTTATGGAAATATTGAATACCAACATTTTTCCAAAAGGAGAAAAGGCGTCTGCTGATTATTTTTCAGGTGGTGCAGCATGGGTACATATTTTAAAACCCAATGCGGATGAACTGAACTGTCAGATTGCTCATGTCACTTTTGAGCCTGGCTGTAGAAATAACTGGCATTCTCATGGCGGCGGACAGATTTTAATTGTAACTTCAGGAACCGGTTTTTATCAGGAAAAAGGTAAGCCTGCACAAATCCTTCGTCCGGAAGATACAGTCAATATTCTTCCGGGAATCATTCACTGGCATGGAGCAGGTCCGGAAAGTGAATTTACGCATATTGCCATTAATCTGAATACCCAAAACGGTATTGTGGAATGGCTTAAGCCTGTAACCGATGATGAATATAATCATTTATAAATCATAATTTATTAACTTAAATACATATATAAAATGAGCACAATTACAGTAAAAGCCTATGGAGCAGAATCCAAGACGGCAGATCTGAAAGAAATGAATATTGAAAGAAGAGCGGTAACTTCCAAAGATGTAGAAATTGAAATTCTCTATTGCGGGGTATGCCACTCTGACCTCCATACAGCAAGAAATGACTGGGGCGGATCGCTGTATCCAGCGGTTCCCGGGCATGAAATTGTAGGAAGAATTACGAATGTGGGAAGCGAAGTATCTAAATTTAAGGTTGGGGATCTTGCCGCAGTGGGCTGTATGGTGGATTCATGCGGGCACTGTGACAGCTGCCAGCACGATCTTGAACAGTACTGTTTAAACGGATTTACAGGGACTTATAATGGTAAGGACCAACACTTGGGAGGCCATACCTTTGGAGGGTATTCCCAAAAAGTTGTGGTTGATGAACATTTTGTTTTAAGTGTTCCTGAAAATTTAGATTTAGCAGCAGTAGCACCGCTTCTGTGTGCAGGAATTACCACGTGGTCGCCTTTGAGACACTGGAACGCTGGTCCTGGCTCTAAAGTAGCCGTTATAGGGCTTGGCGGATTAGGGCATATGGCGATCAAACTAGCCAAGGGATTAGGTGCAGAAGTTACATTATTCTCCAGAACTCCAGGGAAGACCGAAGATGCCAAACAGCTTGGAGCAGACCATGTTGTTATTTCTACTGATGATTCACAGATGGATGCCGTAAAAGGAAAGTTTGACCTGATTATTGATACTGTTCCTTATGAGCATGATATCACTCCTTATATGCAGACACTCAGACTGAACGGAACGATTGTTCTTGTAGGTTTTGTTGGCGAATTCGAAAATGATGCAGTGAGCACAAGGCCAATGATCTTCCAGCGTCGTTCTGTTGCAGGATCGCTGATTGGAGGTATTGCTGAAACACAGGAATTACTGGATTTCTGCGGAAAACACAATATTGTTTCTGAAATTGAGTTGATCAAAATGCAGGATATTAATCACGCTTACGAAAGAATGCTGAAGAGCGATGTAAAATACCGTTTTGTAATTGATATGAAATCTTTATAGATCTCCATCATATAACAATAAAAGACTCTTTCAATTGGAAGGGTCTTTTTATTTTTTTAGAATTAGGTAGCGTTGTTGGTGTCTGTTGATTTTTATTAAATGGGCTGAAGCCCATTTCTATTGAATAAGGTTCTCTTTACAGGTCTTTTTTTTATCAAAAAATTTTCAGAATCCCGAGATATATTTTCATTTTTACATTCTAGACTGATCATTTTTTATACTTCCCTTCCATATCCTGAAATGCCCATTCTGCCATAGCATCAATGACTGTTCCTAATCCACTTCCGGCTTTGCTTAGTTTATAAGTGACATGAGGAGGAACAACAGGTCTGGCGGTTCTGATGATAAGTCCGTCTGCCTCCAGCTGTTTAAGATGTTGAATCAGCATTTTTTCGGTGACGGCGGGAATTGCTTTTTTCAGTTCACTATATCTTTTTTCACCTGTGGAAAGATTGAAAAGGATAATGGGTTTCCAGAATCCCCCGATTCTTTCCATAACATACATTACAGGGCAGTCCTGCAGCACTTTTCTGTTTTCCTGAATGGTTGAGCTTTCTTTGATTGCTGTCATAATAATACATACTTTAGGGTAAGTACTTGTAAAAAAGTAAGTACAAATATAACTTTGTATTCAGAAATAAAAAAATATTTATTATGAAATCGCAGTCATTTGATCAATCCATAAAGGTGAATCAATATCCAGCGATTATATATGACCATTAAAAACAATAAAAAAAATTTACATATGAAAATTGTCATCACAGGATCATTAGGAAATACAGCCAAGCCTTTAGCACAACAGCTTCTATCAGAAGGCCATGAGATCACCATAATCAGCAGCAGTGAAGCCAGAAAACATGATATTGAATCACTGGGTGCCATTCCTGCAATCGGGTCAATAGAAGATGTAGATTTTCTGGCCCAAACATTTGAAAGTGCAGATGCTGTCTTTTTAATGACACCTCCTGCCATCAGTGCTGTAAATATCGTTGAAAACACTATTAACGCAGGAAAAAATTACGCTGAAGCTTTGAAAAAAGCCAAGGTAAAAAGAGCCGTTATGCTGAGCAGCGTGGGAGCAGAATCTCCTGTAGAAAACGGTCCGATTAAAGGCCTCCATCATATTGAAAAACTCTATAGCAATGTAGAAAACACCTCTTTTACTTTTTTAAGGGCAGGGTATTTTTACACCAACTTTTTTAATGATATTCCTTTAATTAAAAATGCAGGAATCATTGGCGGAAATTATTCTGCAGAGATAAATATTCCTCTGGTTCATCCTAAAGATATTGCCAAAGCAGCCGCTGAAGAGCTTGTAAAAAATGAAACAGGTAAAAATATCCGATATATTGTGAGCGACACCCGAAACGCTTCTGATTTTGCTAAAGTTTTAGGAGCCTCAGTAGAAAAACCGGAATTACCCTGGATAGAGTTTTCTGATGAAGATGCTTTCAATGGAATGATACAGGCGGGACTTCCCCAGAATATGGCCGAACTGTATACAGAGATGGGAAAAGGAATGAGAACAGGCATTATACAAAAAGACTTTATTGATCACGGAGCACCTGTTACAGGAAATATTAAGCTCGAGGATTTTGCTAAAGAATTTGCGGATAAATTCTAAGTTTTATTTTTTGTTCTGGAACAGTTTCGGCGCACCTTTGGTGCGCCGAAACTCTTTATATAGCTTTGAATTTTACTTTTTTCTATCTTTCAATATTTCTTTCAGAACTTTTAATTTTCCATCGATCGGCTGATCCGTTTTTAATCCTAAAACTTCTGCAACTAAAGGATAGACGTTTACATTTTCAAACTCATTGACCTGCTGATTGTTTTTGAATTCAGGGCCCCAAGCATAGAATGTAGCTTTCATTTCCGGAACTATTCCAGGATTGTAACCGTGTTTTCCTGCTGACGTTTTCTTGTCTTTTTCCAAAAATATTTTTGGAGCTTTAGGAATGAGAAGGATTTGCCCGATTCTTTTATAAGTATCATCTTTAGTGGCAAAATGCAGATATTTGGGAAGTTTTTTATCCAGATACACTTCATAGTCAGCTGTTTTATGAGCTTTTAATTCCTTATATACCGCTTTTACTTCAGCAGGATTCTTTACATATACTCTTAACAGGGTCTGAGAGTTATAGAAATCAAATCTGTTTTTATCAAAAAGTATGGCTGGAATTTCCAGCGGAGCCCCGCCATCTACTTTAATCATTCCATGATCTGAAACAAAAATAAAGTTGACATTTTTTAAACCTAAGCCATTTACTTTCTGAACCAGATCACCAACAGCCTGATCAATTAAATGAACCGCGCTTTCAGTTTCCGGAGTATCTGGTCCATAGTGGTGGCCGCTTCCGTCAACTTCCGGGAAGTATAATGAGATAAAATGGGGCCTTTTATCTTCAGGCAGCTTCAGCCAGTTCACTACTTTATTTACCTTTTCAGAAGGAGTAAATTTTTCATGATAGGGATAATAATAAGAAGGCCTTATTCCTCCGGCATCACTTGCAGAACCTACCCACATTAAAGATGCAGATACCATTCCCTGCTTTTCGGCCAGTGCCCAAAGCGGAGTTCCGCCGTACCAGCTTCCATCTTCAGCATTCTTTTTATTACTCATCGCATAGGCTTCCTTTCTATTATAATCGTAGAAAAAATTGTCAATCAGACCATGATGAGAAGGATATAGACCTGTGATCAGACTCCAATGGTTAGGAAAAGTAATACTTGGATAGCTTGGAATCATTGCTTTGGCCTGTACTCCATTTTCAGAAAGTTGTAAAAGATGTTCAGCATGATATTTTTTGGCATAATCATACCGGAAGCCATCTGCTGAAATCATGATTACATAAGGTTTTCTCTGGGATTCTATACTATTGGTACGGCCGGGTATGATGATCTGTGCCGTATCTATAATGGTTTGCCGGGCAAAAGCTGTCAAAGAAAAAAAGAGCAGTAAAATTTGTATTCCTCGCTTCATTATTTAAATTTTGACAAAGTTACGGCCTGTATATCTGTCCGAAAAATGAATGAGGTTAAAAGTATATTAAAACTGAATTTTTAGAGATTTTTTTTCATTTCCAACTGCGATATCCAGTTTTTAAGACCAATAGTACTGCTCAAAAATGAAAAAGTTTCCTTTGACATATCATCTACATTATTTACCGATACTTCTGATCCTCCTGCTATTTGTGCTATCGCTTTGAAAAGCATTGTTCCAGCTCCTTGTTTTCTATGACTTTTATCGACAGCCAACTGATATATCTTTTTTGAAGAACGATTATAAATAGCGTATCCTACAAGCTTTGTATCCCTATAAGCTCCAAGAATAATACATTCTTTGAGTATATCGTCAAGAACAAAAACAGAAGCCTGCCATGAGGGGTCAATGTCCCAAAAAGAAAGGAAATTCTCCCATTGGAAGCCTTCCATTTCTCTTACAATAATATCAGGATTTTCTTTTGCCAGAATGATATTTCCTCTGAAGCAAAGTAATTTTCTTACCACATTGAAACCTAAATTTTCATAAGCCCGGATGGCGGGTTCATTTCCTTCAATGACTTCAAGCAATAATCTATCTGCATTTCTTTCTTGTAATACAGGAAGAATAAAATCGTACATTTTTCTTACCAGACCTTTTCCCCTAACCTCCGGAATTACTCCGGTTCCCGCATTATAAATTATTTTTTCACCATCTTCTGCCTTTTCTGCCTGTAGAATAAAACCTGCCAGGTGTCCGGAATCAAATACACCTACGGAGATATCCAAATTTATTTTTTCAGTATTTATTTTTGAAATAAGCTGTTCTTCTGTCAGATGAAAAGGAACGATATAATCTGAAAAAGAAAGGTTAAATACGGATAAAAGCTCCTTGATATCGGTTCCTGCTAAATTTTTAAATTCCATTGTTTTCTTGTTATTATATTTTTTTCTATGAAGAATTAATATTATTCAAAAATAATTTTCATACTATACAGATAGGGCAAAGGTATAAAAACAATAGACAAATCTTTTAGGTATTTATAGAAAAAGTCCCTCTACAGCAAGCTATAAAAGGGACTTCCATCTGTATAGAGATCTAATTACTCTTTGATAAGCTTTTCATAAGACTTATTTCCATCTTTTAAAGTAACTTCGAAATAATAAATTCCGGATTTCAGGTCGGAAATATTGATATTCTCTCCATCCGTATTTGCTGTTCTTACCTTCCTTCCTGTTGAGTCGTAGATCTCAACAGATTTTATTTTGTCTGCGTTTTTAATACTTACAGTTTCCTTGGCCGGGTTCGGATAAAGATTAACTTTCTTGTTCTCGGCAGCAACTTCACTGGTTCCTAAGGTAGTAGCTGTCATTGTTAATGTTGCATAACCTCTGTCTGTATTTCCATGATATCCTAAATCCTGATTACCTAATCTGCGTGCATAAAAAATATTGATTGTTCCTGCTGCATTAGGAATTGCAAAATCCCCTGCTCCACCGGAAAGAGATCTTGTAGCCACAATAGTTCTTATACTTCCTGACACAGTATTTGATGTTTGCGTCCAGTCCTGAGATGAATCAGGTGAAGGAGCATTAGGAACTCCACTGAAAGAATAGTCTCTATTCGCAGACGAATTATAAATGAACCCATCTGCACCAGCCCCCATTCCTGAATTACCGAAACCTATTCCCAGCATTGAATTACTATCTCCTGTTAAGGTAAGGGTTACTTTCGTAGGATCAGTCACTAATTTCACCGTCATGACAGGTGTCATTACCGTTTCTGACGAAAACTGCGCCCAGGCTAAACTTGCAAAGGCTAAACTAAGTGTTAGTAGAATTTTTTTCATATCAATTTTTTAAGAGTTTAATAATTTCGTTGTTATTGGTCTGTAATGCATATTCAAAAGGAGTCATTCCCATTGAATCTTTTTTGGATTTATCTGCTTTATATTTCAGCAGCAGCTCTACCAGATCTTTGTTTCCTGATTTTACTGCCCAGAACAAAGGTGTATATCCTGTAGCATCAGCAATATTTGGATCTGCATTTTTCTTTAGCAACCGTTCCACCAGATCTCTGTTGTACTTTATTGCAAGTCCTGCCAATGCAGTTCCTTCGCCACTTTTATAATTAACATCTTTTACATGGTCAATCAAAAATTGAGCAACCTCAATATTCCCTCTGTAACAGGCTAAAATAAGTGGCGAAAAACCATTTTCATTGACCTGGTTAATAATATCCGGGTTCTGTTTCATCAGATCCTTTACTTCGGTAAGTGTTCCGCTTCTGGCAATATCAAATATTGACTTTGCTTTCTCCTGAGCAGATACCAGTGAACCCAGAAATATTCCTAACATGAAGATCAGATTTTTCATTGTTGGAGCATTACGTAGTTATATTCAATATTTACATTCTCTGCTACTTTCTTAGTAACCATCTTCGGAATAGCTACTTTATAATCTGCAGGCTTCGCTATAAAACCGCCCTGCATATAGATTTTCCCATCTTTTGCATAGATTGTTGCTGTGGAAGAAACGGCTTTATCCACTCCGTGAAAATTTAAAGTTCCCTGAACGGTATACTTTTGTGGGCTTGCACTCAGCTTTGCCTTATCGAAGTTGACAACTTTCCCTTTGAAAGTCGTTTTCGGATATTTCGCAGTCTCGGCATAGCTTTCATTGAAATGTTCTTCCATTAATTTTGTTTTAAAATGAAAGTTCTTCACAGATGAAACTGATGCCATTTCTCCGGTATCTGCATTTAAAACAACAACATTATTGTCATCCTTCGCATAAATATCTTCGAATAAAGGTACTGAAGCCTCAAAACTTACTTTTCCCGTTTTAGAGCTGTATTTTTGTGCTGAAGCGTAACCAGCCGAAAGTAGTAATACACTTAATAATCCTAATTTTTTCATATCAAATATTTTTTAATTTTCAGTTAATCCGTCAGCTTTCCATTTAATAAAAATATTAATCTGTGTCTGAGACAAAGATCCGCCCTGAGGCATTTTCCCCGGATCACCGTTTGCTCTCTGTATTCTGTTGAGAATTCCTTCTATATTATTTTTTACATCATTATAAGACACCAGAGGTTTAAAACTTCCTGCCGAATGGCAACCTATGCAGTTATTATCCACAATTGGCTTTACATCCTGGTTGTATCTTACCAGTTCGACAATTGGCTTATTCTCAGATACTTCCTCGTAGGTTCTGCTGTCACAGGCAGTTAGTAAAACTGCTGAAAGCATTATGTATATGTTCTTTTTCATTTTAAAATACTCTGTAAAGATTAAATCCAAAGAAAATCTGCCCTTTGCCCCACTTTCCCACTGCATTGGTAAGATAGCCTATATCTGAATTGATCTGGGAATTGGTGAATAGCAGCTGGAAAATATGTCCTCCAGTTTCTATATCTACTCCTAATGACAGAGGGTTTTTATAAAAACTGTGATTATCAAAATTCACAAAATATTCTGCGTTTACAGAAACTCTTTTTGATATTTTATAGCGTCCTCCCAATCCGGTTAAAAACTGGTTCTTATCTTCTATTGTTGGTTCATATAGGTTTTTATGGACGTATGAAGGGATGAGCTGTAATGATAGGTTATCATTAAATCGTCTTGAGATTAAGGCTTGTGTAAGATAAGTGAGTCTGTCACCGAATTTAAGATAAGGATAAGTATCTTTACTAAGATCCGTATTTACTCCCATTACATTATAGCCAACGATATCCACCGGAAAGTTTTCATCTTGCTTGGTCAGTTTATATTTTAATGCCCCTTCGAAGGTTTTCATATTGGTTTCTCTGGAAAGACTTACAGAAACTGCATCTGAAACACCGTAGATAACACCTAATTTAGTGGATGCATTATCCAGTCCGAAAAAGTCTTTAAATCCTGTGCTTATGTCACCAAATCTATGGGCAACAACAATATACCATTCTTTTTTGGCAGCAAGTTTTGTAGATTGTGCCGTAACAATCTGAAGAGCTTTAAAAGCGGGCTGTGAAATTTCTGTATCGGTTTTAATAGTGTCAATATCTTTCAGCAGATCTTCCTGTCCAAAGGCAAAAACTGATGAAAATACTGACAAAAATAATAGAGTCTTTGTCATATACTACTACAATTTGAATTTAAATTATGATATGACAAACTTATAGAGATATCGATTCAAAAATGTGTGATAAAAGTCACCATATAAATAGTTTTTATCAATGATTAAACTAAAACCTTTAAAACAACATAAATTAGACTAATCTAACATTTTCATTTACAGCGACTTTTATTCCTTCCTTAGCCTGAACAATTTCTCCGTCACTTTCAATTTTCTTTAACACCCTGCTTACCACTTCCCGGGAAGTTCCTAAGCTGCTGGCTATTTCACGATGGGTAATCTTGATAGGATTATTTCCAGTTAAGGAGATCTGCTGTTTTATATAGTTCAAAACACGTCTGTCAAGCCTGTGAAAAACAGCTTCATTGACCATACTCATGACTTCCGAGAAACGTCTGTCGTATTCCCGGTAGAATAATTTATTGATTTCCGGAAACTGAATCAGCCAGTCGTGTATTACGGAAACAGGGATAAGCAAAGCTTCAGAATCTTCTTCTGCTATCGCATATACTCTGCTCACATAGTCTGTAAAAATGGAGGAAAAGGTCATAAGGCAGCTATCGTTGGGCCTGATGTAATAGTAAATAAGTTCCCGGCCGTCATTAAGGGTAAAAACTTTAATAGAGCCTTTTATCAGAAAAGGTACATATTTATTTTTCTGTCCTTCCCTTATAATTTCCGTCTTCGACTTTATATTGGTCATCACTGCATGTTTTTCAATTTCAGTTAAAAAACCACGACCTAAAAACCCAAATTTCTGGAGAATAAACTGGTCATTTATCATATCTTTTTTTGTGAGGTATTTTTAAGCAAATATATAAAATCGAGCAACTAATATGCGATATTAATAAAAATCTTTCATCATAATGTTAAAAATAACTAAATATTGGTATTTTTAATATATATTTTAAATTGAAAATTAAAATAATATGAATTTTATAAGGAAAAACCGAGAACTTATTTTGAAGATCATGGATCTATAAAAAGATCTATTAGCATTTAACAAAAATACCCCGGAAAAACCGGGGTATTCTATTTTATGATAAGAAAAATCTTAAGCTTGTACGTTGTTTCCTCCTAATACGAAAGGCTCAACTTCTTTGATTTCTCCGAACTGCTGCTCATAGTTAGCGATGTTCTGTTGAAGAGCGTTTAAAACTCTTTTAGCATGAAGAGGAGCAAGAATAACTCTTGATCTTACTTTAGCTTGCTGTACCCCCGGCATTAATTGGATGAAATCTACTACGAACTCAGATGGAGAGTGGTTTACCAATGCTAAGTTAGCATAGATACCAGCAGCTACCATTTCGTTTAATTCGATGTTGATGTTTCCGTCTTGTGGATTTTGATTGTTGTCCATTGTTATAAATTATGTTTTTAAAATTCGAAATTTGAGATTGTGAAAATATAAAAATAATTCCAAATCCCAAATTTCAAATCATTTAATTTTAGTTAAGGTCTTCGAATTCTTTCTTAGAACCTACGATAACATTCTGGTATTCTTTAAGACCTGTACCTGCAGGAATTCTGTGCCCTACAATTACATTTTCTTTAAGACCACCAAGAGCGTCTACTTTACCAGCTACTGCTGCTTCATTAAGAACTTTAGTCGTTTCCTGGAACGATGCTGCAGACATGAATGACTTCGTCTGAAGAGCTGCTCTTGTAATCCCCTGAAGTACAGGTGTTGCTGTTGCAGGAAGAGCTTCTCTTACTTCTACTAAGGCCTGATCTTCACGTCTCAGTTTAGAGTTTTCGTCTCTTAATTCTCTAGCAGTAATCATCTGACCTGGTCTGAATTCTTTAGAATCACCTGCATCAACTACTACTTTAAGACCGAATACTCTGTTGTTTTCTTCCAGGAAGTCATACTTATGCTCAAGAGCTCCTTCAAGGAATTGAGTATCACCTCCATCCACGATAGATACTTTAGTCATCATCTGTCTTACGATGATTTCGAAGTGCTTATCGTCAATTTTCACCCCCTGAAGACGGTAAACTTCCTGAATCTCATTTACTAAGTATTCCTGAACGGCTGTTGGGCCTTTGATTCTTAAAATGTCGTCCGGAGTAATTGAACCGTCAGAAAGTGGTGAACCAGCTCTAACGAAGTCATTCTCCTGTACTAAGATCTGGTTAGATAATTTAACTAAGTAAATTTTTCTTTCTCCAGTTTTAGCCTCAACGATCAATTCACGGTTACCCCTCTTAATTTTTCCGTAAGAAACGACCCCATCGATTTCAGTAACAACCGCTGGGTTTGAAGGGTTTCTTGCTTCGAATAATTCGGTAACTCTCGGAAGACCTCCGGTGATATCCCCTGCTTTTGCAGATTTTCTTGGGATTTTAATTAGGACTTTACCAGCCTTAATTTTCTCACCATCATTTACCATTAAGTGGGCACCTACCGGTAAGTTGTAAGCTTTCTGCTCAACTCCTTTAGAGTCTACCACTTTCAGTGTAGGTACGGCTTTCTTATTTCTGGATTCAGAGATTACTTTCTCTTCAAATCCTGTCTGTTCGTCAATCTCCAATTGGAATGAAATACCCTGGATAATATCCTCGTATTCTACCTTACCTGAAGTTTCAGCAATAATTACCGCGTTATACGGATCCCATTTACAGATTGTATCTCCTTTTTTCACTTTATCACCTGGTTTCACAGCTAATATAGATCCATAAGGTACGTTAGCTACCATTAATGGAGTTCTGGACTCATTATCAGCAACTAATCTGAATTCTGTTGAACGGGAAACTACAACCTCAGCTGTATTACCGTTTTCATCTTCAGAAGTAATGGTTCTTACTTCATCCATTTCAACGATACCGTCTCTTCTTGCAACGATAGATGGGTTTTCCGATACGTTTCCTGCAGTACCCCCCTGGTGGAAAGTTCTCAACGTAAGCTGAGTACCTGGTTCCCCAATTGACTGTGCTGCAATTACACCTACCGCTTCTCCCATGTGGATCACTTTACCTGTTGCTAGGTTTCTACCGTAACATTTCGCACAGATACCTTTCTTAGCTTCACAAGTTAATGGTGAACGAACCTCAACTGCTTCTAATCCGGCTTCTTCAATTCTCTTAGCTAATGCTTCGTTGATTACCTGATCAGCTTCAGTGATTAATTCATCACTTTCAGGATCATAGATGTTATGAAGAGATACTCTACCTAAGATTCTTTCAGAAATCTTTTCAACGATCTCGTCATTTTTCTTAAGGGCAGTAACTTCTGTTCCTCTCAGTGTTCCACAGTCGTCTTCTGTAACGATAACGTCCTGTGCAACGTCTACCAATCTTCTCGTTAAGTAACCAGCATCGGCTGTCTTAAGAGCGGTATCCGCAAGACCTTTACGGGCACCGTGGGTAGAGATAAAGTACTCTAGAATCGAAAGACCTTCCTTAAAGTTCGCAAGGATCGGGTTTTCGATGATCTCCGCTCCGGTAGACCCGGCTTTCTGCGGTTTCGCCATCAAACCTCTCATCCCTGATAACTGACGGATCTGTTCTTTAGAACCCCTCGCTCCAGAGTCAAGCATCATGTATACAGAGTTGAAACCACCTTGGTCGGTTTTCATTCTGCTCATGATCATTTCAGTTAATCCGGCGTTGGTGTTTGTCCAAACGTCAATTACCTGATTATAACGTTCTGTATCGGTGATTAGACCCATGTTATAGTTGGCTCTAATTTCGTCTACAGTTTCAATTGAAGTAGCAATCATCTGCTTTTTCTCAACAGGAACTACGATATCCCCTAGTGAGAATGAAAGACCTCCTTTGAATGCGTTTGAATATCCTAAGTCTTTCATTGCATCAAGGAACTTCACCGTTGTAGGGAAATCTGTATCAGCAAGGATCTTACCGATAACGTTTCTCAATGATTTCTTAGTTAAAAGTTCATTGATATATCCTACCTGCTTAGGTACGATCTGGTTGAATAAGATTCTACCTACAGAAGTTTCGATTAATCTTGTTACGATTACTCCATCTTCTTTAATAGGAAGTCTACATCTTACTTTAGCATTTAAAGACACTCTCCCTTCAGCATAAGCGATTTCCGCTTCTTCAGGAGAATAGAATGCAAGACCTTCCCCTTTTACTTTCATATCTTCTGTAGAGCTCAATTCTTTAGTCATGAAATAAAGACCAAGAACCATGTCCTGAGAAGGTACTGTAATTGGAGAACCGTTTGCAGGGTTCAGGATGTTCTGAGAACCTAACATCAATAACTGAGCTTCAAGGATCGCTTCTGGTCCTAACGGTAAGTGTACCGCCATCTGGTCACCATCGAAATCGGCGTTGAATGCTGTTGTTACTAACGGGTGAAGCTGAATCGCTTTACCTTCGATCATCTTAGGTTGGAAAGCCTGGATACCTAGTCTGTGAAGGGTAGGTGCTCTGTTCAGTAGAACAGGGTGACCTTTCATCACGTTTTCAAGGATATCATATACTACAGGTTCTTTTCTGTCGATGATTCTTTTTGCAGATTTTACTGTTTTTACAATACCTCTCTCGATTAGTTTTCTAATGATAAACGGTTTGTAAAGTTCAGCTGCCATATCTTTAGGGATACCACACTCGTGAAGCTGTAAGTTTGGACCTACAACAATTACCGAACGAGCAGAGTAGTCAACCCTTTTTCCTAGTAGGTTCTGACGGAAACGCCCCTGCTTACCTTTCAATGAATCTGAAAGTGATTTCAATGGTCTGTTTGATTCAGATTTTACTGCAGAAGATTTTCTTGTGTTATCGAATAATGAATCTACAGATTCCTGAAGCATACGCTTCTCGTTTCTCAAGATTACTTCAGGAGCTTTGATCTCCAATAGTCTCTTCAAACGGTTATTTCTGATAATAACTCTTCTGTAAAGGTCATTTAAGTCAGAAGTCGCGAAACGTCCTCCATCCAATGGAACCAATGGTCTTAGTTCTGGCGGGATAACAGGAAGTACACGCATGATCATCCACTCAGGCTTGTTGATCATTCTTGTATTAGCACCTCTTAATGCTTCTACAACGTTCAATCTTTTTAAAGCCTCAGTTCTTCTCTGCTTGGAACCTTCGTTGTGAGCTTTGTGTCTTAAATCGAAAGACAACGCATCAAGATCGATTCTTTTTAATAGATCTTCTACAGCTTCAGCACCCATTCTGGCGATGAATTTGTTTGGATCAGAATCATCAAGATACTGGTTTTCCACAGGAAGAGTTTCCATGATATCAAGGTATTCTTCTTCTGTAAGGAATTCCATATTTTCAAAATCGGAACCGTCTAATTTTTTAGCAATACCCTGCTGAATCACTACATATCTTTCGTAGTAGATGATCATATCCAATTTCTTGGAAGGAATTCCTAAAAGGTAACCGATTTTGTTTGGTAAAGAACGGAAATACCAGATGTGAGCAATTGGAACAACAAGATTGATGTGTCCGATTCTCTCTCTTCTTACCTTTTTCTCAGTAACTTCTACTCCACAACGGTCACAAACGATTCCTTTATAACGGATTCTCTTGTATTTACCACAAGCACATTCGTAATCCTTTACCGGACCGAAGATCTTTTCACAGAATAACCCGTCTCTTTCAGGTTTGTGCGTTCTGTAGTTAATAGTTTCCGGTTTCAGAACTTCTCCTCTGGATTCCTGAAGAATGGATTCCGGTGAAGCTAAACCGATGGTTATTTTATTAAATCTACTTGATTTATTTTTATTTGACATAATTTTTTTTAGATTTTAGATTTCAGATTTCAGATTTCAGACGAAATCATCATTCCAAATTCAAGGATTATAAAATTTTTAGAGTGTCATAGTCTGACATCTTGTGTCTGACATCTGATATCTTACTCCTCCAATCTTACGTCTAATCCAAGACCTTGTAACTCGTGAAGCAATACGTTGAATGATTCCGGAATACCTGGTTCAGGCATAGATTCACCTTTTGCAATCGCTTCATAAGTTTTCGCTCTACCAATCACGTCATCCGATTTCACGGTAAGGATTTCTCTAAGGATGTTGGATGCTCCGAATGCTTCAAGAGCCCAAACCTCCATCTCTCCAAATCTCTGACCTCCGAATTGAGCTTTACCTCCTAACGGCTGCTGAGTAATTAATGAGTAAGGTCCAATAGAACGTGCGTGCATCTTATCGTCAACCATGTGACCCAGTTTCAGCATGTAGATGATACCTACAGTAGCTGCCTGAGTAAATCTTTCTCCGGTACCACCATCATAAAGGTGAGTGTGACCGAATTTAGGAAGACCTGCTTTCTCTGTATACTCCGTAATCTGATCAAGACTTGCTCCGTCAAAGATTGGTGTAGCAAACTTCAATCCTAATTTCTGACCAGCCCATCCAAGAACTGTTTCATAAATCTGACCGATGTTCATACGTGAAGGTACCCCTAGTGGATTCAATACGATATCTACTGGTGTTCCATCTTCAAGGAACGGCATATCTTCTTCACGAACGATTCTTGAAACGATACCTTTGTTACCGTGACGTCCTGCCATTTTATCTCCTACATTCAGTTTACGTTTCTTAGCGATGTAAACCTTAGCCAGCTTCATGATACCTGCAGGAAGTTCATCTCCGATTGAAATAGCAAATTTCTCACGGTTTTTAACCCCTTGAATATCGTTGTACTTGATTTTGTAGTTGTGAATTAATTGTTTGATTAATTCATTTTTATCAGCGTCAACTGTCCAGTCTGAACCGCTAACGTTTACGTAGTCTTCCACTGAAGTTAATAACTTGTGAGTAAACTTCACTCCTTTACCGATAATTTCCTCATCAAGGTCGTTTTTCACTCCCTGAGAAGTTTTACCGCTTACCAGCGTATTTAATTTTTCAATTAAAGTGTTTCTCAACTCGTCAAACTTAGCCTTGTAAGTGTTTTCAATTTCTTCAAGTTTAAGTTTTTCTTCAGTTCTTTTCTTTTTGTCTTTAATGTTTCTGGAGAACAATTTTTTGTTGATCACCACTCCTCTTAATGAAGAATCAGCTTTTAATGATGCATCTTTTACATCACCTGCTTTATCACCAAAGATTGCTCTAAGAAGTTTTTCTTCAGGAGTTGGGTCAGATTCACCTTTTGGAGTGATTTTACCAATCATGATATCTCCAGGCTTCACTTCAGCACCGATTCTGATCATACCGTTCTCGTCAAGATCTTTGGTAGCTTCTTCAGATACGTTTGGAATATCTGCTGTAAGCTCTTCCATACCTAATTTGGTATCACGAACTTCAAGAGAGTATTCATCTACGTGGATTGAAGTAAACCAGTCTTCACGTACCACTTTTTCGTTGATTACGATCGCATCCTCGAAGTTGTATCCTTTCCAAGGCATAAATGCAACCACCAGGTTTCTACCAAGAGCCAATTCTCCGTTTTCAGTAGCATAACCGTCGCAAAGAACCTGTCCTTTTTCTACTACATCACCTACTCTTACGTTTGGTCTTAGGGTAATGGTAGTACTCTGGTTGGTTTTTCTGAACTTGGTTAGGTTATATGTTTTAGTAGCAGACTCGAATTGTACTAAATCTTCGTCTTCACTTCTTTCATATTTAATAGTAATCTTGTCAGCATCTACATATTCTACAGTACCTGTACCTTCAGCATTGATTAAGATTCTTGAGTCTTTCGCAACTTGTTGTTCCAGACCTGTACCTACGATTGGAGCCTGTGGCTTCAACAATGGAACGGCCTGACGCATCATGTTGGATCCCATCAATGCACGGTTCGCATCATCATGCTCCAGGAATGGAATTAACGAGGCGGAAATACCGGAGATCTGGTTAGGAGCAACGTCGATAAGGTTAACCTGGGCAGGTTCAACTACCGGGTAATCGCCATCCAGTCTTGCAATAATTCTGTCTGTTAAGAAGTCACCGTTATCACTTAATTCAACGTTTGCCTGAGCAATTACTTTGTCTTCTTCATCTTCAGCATTAAGATAGATAGGATCAGCGTTAAGATCAATCTTGCTGTCTTCTACTTTTCTATATGGCGTTTCGATGAAACCAAGTCTGTTGATTTTAGCATAGATTCCTAAAGATGAAATCAAACCGATGTTTGGTCCTTCCGGAGTTTCAATCGGACAGATTCTTCCGTAGTGAGTATGGTGAACGTCACGAACCTCGAAACCTGCTCTTTCTCTTGATAAACCACCAGGCCCTAGTGCAGAAAGTCTACGCTTGTGCGTAATTTCTGATAGCGGGTTGGTCTGGTCCATGAACTGAGATAGCTGGTTGGTACCAAAGAACGAGTTAATTACAGATGTTAATGTCTTAGCATTTACAAGATCAAGCGGAGTAAAGATTTCATTATCTCTAACGTTCATTCTCTCCTTGATTGTTCTTGCAATTCTTGAAAGACCTACACCGAACTGTCCTGCTAACTGCTCTCCAACCGTCTTGATTCTTCTGTTAGAAAGGTGGTCGATATCATCAACCTCAGCTTTAGAGTTTACAAGTTCGATTAAGTGTCTTACGATAGCAATAATATCTTCTTTTGTAAGAACCTCAGTTGTAGTAGGGATGTTAAGACCTAACTTTTTGTTTAGTCTGTAACGTCCTACTTCACCTAGAGAGTATCTTTGCTCCGAGAAGAATAATTTTTCAATAATTCCTCTTGCTGTTTCCTCATCTGGCGGATCTGCGTTTCTTAACTGACGATAAATGTACTCTACGGCTTCTTTCTCAGAGTTCGTAGGGTCTTTTTGTAATGTATTCTGGATGATAGAGAATTCGTTACTGTTTTCTTTGTGAATCAGGATTGATTTCACCCCAGCATCAAGAATAAGATCTAAGTGTTCTTTTTCAAGAATTGTTTCTCTGTCCAAGATGATTTCGTTTCTTTCGATAGAAACTACTTCACCCGTATCTTCGTCTACGAAATCTTCGAACCATGTGTTCAATACTCTCGCAGCCAATGTTCTTCCCTCTACTTTTTTAAGTGCTGCTTTAGAAACTTTCACTTCTTCAGCAAGATCGAAGATCTGAAGGATATCCTTATCAGATTCATAACCGATCGCTCTTAATAAAGTTGTTAATGGTAACTTTTTCTTACGGTCGATATACGCGTACATTACGCTGTTGATATCGGTTGTAAATTCCATCCAAGATCCTTTGAAAGGGATAATTCTTGAATAGTAAAGCTTTGTTCCGTTAGCGTGGTAAGTCTGTCCGAAGAATACACCAGGTGAACGGTGTAACTGCGTAACGATAACTCTCTCTGCACCATTGATGATGAAAGATCCACTAGGCGTCATGTACGGAACCGGGCCTAAGTATACATCCTGAACTACGGTTTGGAAATCTTCGTGTTCAGGGTCTGTACAATACAATTTAAGTCTTGCTTTAAGAGGCACTGAATAAGTCAATCCTCTTTCCACACACTCATCAATTGAATAACGTGGAGAATCTACCAGATAATCCAGGAATTCCAATACGAACTGGTTTCTGGAATCAGTAATCGGGAAATTTTCCTGGAAAGTCTTGTACAAACCTTCGTCTGTTCTGTCTTCCGGAAGAGTATCAAGCTGGAAAAACTCTCTGAAAGACTCAATCTGGATGTCCAGGAAGTCAGGAGTGATAATTTTTCCTTTAGCTGAAGAGAAATTAATTCTCTGATTCCCCCTAGTTGTTGCTGTTGTTTTACTCATAAAACTTTTAAGAAAGGGTTAAAAAATATTTTGATTAATTACAAAAATATCAGAAGAAAGTAAAGAAAAAGAGGCTGGAGAAAAGAAAAAGCAAGAAAATTTTGGCGCAATGATCAGGTCTTTATTCTTTATTCTCAATTCTTTAAGTCTTTATCCGACTTCTAACTGCAACGCTGGTATATCTTTTCACAGCGTAATGCAAAATATTTTTATTACTTTTGGGGCAGAGATCGCCGCAATATCTATATACACAAAATCCCCTTCATTTTAATGAAAGAGGTGATATTCAATATTTTATAGATATACAAACAATTATTCGCGCCAAAAGAGGGACAAAGGTACAAAATATTTTCCGCGTGAACAAATAAAACCACTTCATTTTAAAGTGGTTAATATTTTAAAACTTTTATCTTACTGTTTCCAGAAGGTACATGCCTATCCGTTGAAAACTGCTAATAATTTTGTTGTGGTATCATAAACCATCATACTTGGAGGCGGGGTTAAATCAACAAATATTTTATACATTATTAAATTACTCCAATACCATCTACGCTTAAAACCCTCAAAGCATAATTCTCAAAATACTAAACAATCAACAAAACAAAGAAACCACTCTTTCGAGTGGTTTCCTTTCATAAATAAATTATTATAAGTGAAAATATTTTTTTGTTATTTTACAATTACTTTATAAGATTTTACAGTTGATTTGGTTTCTATTTTGATGATATAGATTCCTGCAGGTAATGAAGAAGTACTAATCTCTGTATTTCCGTTGAACTGACCCGTTTTAATCAGCTGTCCCTGAGCAGAGAACATTGTATATATACCACCTTCTTCTGATTTTATATTAAGGTTTTCACCGGATTTTACAGGGTTAGGATAAATTTTAGCATCGCTGGAAGCCTCTGTAATTTCAGCACCTATCGCTTTACTTGTTTTCATCTGTTCGTTTTTCAGCAGAGTCGCATAAGGGGAAAGCGGAGAATTTGGAGCTCCTCTTCTTACAAGATCCGTATCTACCACAGCCTGAATACCATCTTTGTCCATATCGTTGATTCTGGAAATAAATCCACCACCAAGATCATCCAGGTTATCTTTTCCGATAGCGTACAGATCATATTGTGAACCATTGGAAGTAATATCAAGGAAATCAGGTTTATCATCACCATCTGTATTTTTAATCTGATATTTCATCACTCCGGAATCAGGATATGTCTCCAGAATATCAGCAATACCGTTTTGTCCTACTGCTATATTACTATCGATAATACCGTTACGATCAGCATCAATCTGATTGATCACCGAGATAGGAATACCTGATTCAAACAGATCCAGTATACCATCGTTATCGGAATCAAGATCACGGTAATTAGGAACTGAATCACCAAGAACCGGAACAACTAATAGATCTCCTTCCAGATCATCGTTTTCAAATTTGCCATCATTATCAGCATCTTCTATTGAATCCGGAATACCGTCATTATCAGAATCAAGATCACATGCATCTACAATTCCGTCACCATCTGTATCCAGTGTAGGTGATTTGTCGTTTACAACTGTACAGCCTTCTGCGCAGTCAGGAATACCATTACCATTATTATCAATGCTATCATTCCCGTTCGGACATTGGTCAAAGCAGTTCGGCACTCCATCATTATCATCATCTCTGCTCGCAAAAGCATTGTAGATATTATAGCTCTGAGGAAGACGCACAGCTGTACCGCTGTTAAAAGTCACTTTAATCCTGTTAAAAGGTTTTGTTGCTTTTCCTCCCACATAAAACTTATTGGAATTTGTAGTAAAAAAGTTTCCACTGATCAGACTTCCCGTGCTGGTAAAGGTATCCGTCTGGGTATTTCCGTTATACAATGTTACTGTGATATTTTCCAAAACACTTACCCCGATCAGATTAGCAGCTTTTTCCAGAGTAAATCCGGCATAGGTATTGGCAGGCATCACACTATTGGTACTTACCGTGGCATAAGCCGAGAAGATACTGAAAATGGAAGCTGCCGGAATAGTTGCTGTTGCATAATTAGACGGATTGTTATCTACAATATTCCCTGAATTGCTCATTTTTGCAAGAATAAGCCCTAAGAATCCAGGTCCGGACGTCCAGCTGGTTCCTGTTACCAGATTTCCCGGGATTGCGGAACCGCTTGTCTGGATTTTATCATCACAGTCGCAGGCTACAGGCTCTTCGAACGCATAATATACTTTTAAAGAACCTAGATTCACGCCTAATGTCTGCGTTATTTTCAAGCGCACTTCATTAAATGGTTTGGTTGTAGTAACCGTTACTTTTTGTTTTCCTGATCCAAATCCAAGCACTTTAATATTGATAAGACCTCCACCATCAGATAGTGTTCTGGAATCCTGAAGCTGGCCATATAAATACGTTTCAACGGTAATGTTTTTTAAGAATTCAGCACTTAAAAGCTTTCCTTCATCATCAGGAGAGATCACAAATCCGGTTCTGTTCCCGGCAGGATACACCTGATTTTTATCTAATACTCCTACAGAATATGATCCTAAAAGTCCGGCAGGAAGTACAATTGAACCGTAAGAATTTTTATCTCCATCCCCTATTCTTTCTCTGTTCTGAACAAATGAAAGTGGTGCAAGGAAACTGCTGCTTCCGGAAACATTTCCGTCTACTCCGCTTCCCGCAATGATATCATCACAAATTCCATTCGTATCAACAGGCACTTTAGCCGGATCGAATGCAAATGCATAATATACATTCATTGCACTGAATATCGAAAGTACATTGGTCTGATATAACCTTACCTCATTAAATTCTTTTGTCGTCTTAAAATGCAGGAAAATTCTGTTCTTATTTCCTCCGAATGCAGGAACCGAAAGAAGTGTACTGCTGGTAGTACTCTCCTGAAGGACTCCATTTTTATAAGTACTGATTTTCAATGAACTTAAAAGATCTACGGTAATAAAGCTGGTTCCCAGATCTACATTAAAACCTGTAATATATCCTGCTGGATAGGTAACATTCGTATTTTTTACAGATATACCGTTTCCGCTAATCAGAGAGGCAAAGTTCCCCATGCTTACTTTATTGTCCAGATCTGCGTCTATTACAGGATTCATGTTCCCGTTATAACATGCAAGGCAAATTCCTGAATTATTAACAGGTTTTGCTTCTACCCCCATCCCGCGGATAGGCTCATAGCCTTGTTGTGCAAATGCGATGGCAGACATTACTACCATCAGCATCACAGCTAATTTCTCGAATAATTTTCTTGTCATTTTGTTTATTTTTATTTAAAATTGTGTGTGTTTCTATTAAAGGTTCTGCCATACATAAGTGGAAGCTCCGGTTTGTCTGCATCCTACGAAATTCCCCACTGATGATGATACTTCATAAATGATAGTTCCGGCATTGGAGGCATCGCATGTAGGCCTTGGGCTGCTTGAACTAAATGTATTCGCTTTAATGAGAATCGCTTTACTTACTTCAAGATCTGCAAAATTATTCCCATTGGGTGCCATATTGATTCCTACATCAGTAGCAGCTGTTCCTACTGCACCCTGTCCTGAAAAAACATGCATTACATTACCGTACACCGACTGGTTTGAGGAAGCCTGTGCAGAAAACCCAACAGCTAAGGCATAGCCACTTCCCGAAGCCGTAGAATTGGCTCCAAAAGCCATATTGCTTATACTGGCTGTATTTCCGGTACCTACAACAAGCCCTCCGTCATTTGTATTGCTGTTTCCAATAGTAATGCCTGATGTATTGATGAGATTATTCCCATTTCCAAATATTAAAGTAGTGGCACCGGTTCCGGTATTATTGCTTCCGATAATTTTGGCACCGCTGGCGGCCGTATTTTTCATCCCAATGGCTATTCCGGGAAAATTTGCAGCCTGTGCTGAAACGGTATTATCCCTTCCAAGAGCAACATTCGAAGAGCTTGTATTTCCCAGTGTATTATTGGATCCCCATGTAAAAGAAGCATAGGGCCCTGAGGCATTCATGTTTCCACCCTGTAAAGTTCCATTAGTATCCAGAGTTCCTTTGACATTTTTATTGGTAGCCAGCACCAGATTCTGCCCATCTGCTGTTCCCAAGTAATTTCCTGTAGTGATATTCGTACCTAAGGTTGCTGCCGTGGCTGTAGTTCCTATATTTCCGGCTGTATGCCAGTCTGCTCCGAACTGTGCCCATTTCGATCCGTCGAAATAATAATATCCTGGTGATAAAACCGCTACAGTCTGCCCACCAGGATTAGTATCTGCCGCCGTTACATATACAATAGCCCCTGTCTGAGCATTGGTATATGTTTTTAATCTCAGCTGATCTCCAGAAAGCCTTGGAGCAATAACTCCGTCTAATTTACCAGCTATGGCTGGAAAGCCGGTAACATCAAGGCTCGCTTTCGGATCATTTGTATTGATTCCTACTTGTGCGATTGCCCAAGAACTTAAAGAAAATGCTGCGATCGTAAATAATTTGCTTTTCATTTTTTTAGTGATATTTGTTGTTTTTTTTGTGTGTTTTTATAGAATATAGCGTCGAAAAACCTTTCCCTACTTGGGAAATGAATAAAGTATAAAAAAGCAGTAAGAAACTGCCGGATCAGGTTAAGAAAAAGATTTATCCGGAATTTTAACGATAGATATAAAACCTTTTGACTGTTTGAGATCTGCTGTAAATAATATATCAGATCTTAAATATTGTGTGGTTTCAGCATTTATTTTTAATCTTATTCCATATAACGGAATATCGTCGGAAAAAAAATATTTTGGGAATTCAGAAAAATGACGATAAGTAAGTTTTGAAAAAATATTTTTGTTTAAAGAAGATAAGAAACTATAAGTATAGGGTACAAAGAAAGAGTGTTTCAGATTATGATCAAAATTCACCTTATCCTTCAACTGATCAAATCCAGAAAGCAGGTTATTTTTCACACCGCCTCTCTGACTGTCTTCATCTGAAATACTATAAGATGTACCGGAATAAGAAAATAATGAAGCTGACCATTTTGAAAATGGCTCATGCTCTATATTTAGATTTCCTATAATCAATGCTGCCAATATGCCTATCGAACAGAATGCAATATGATTACAGAAAAGAAGATAATTTCTTTTCAAGTGAGTGTGTTTTTTTCAGTACAAATATAATAAATTTTCAACAAAAACAATATTTTAACAATTATTTTTCACTAAAAAGTTATTTCTATAAAAAAATAATCAATTAATTATGTTAAATAATACTGAATCGATAAAAATAATTAAATACCGTCGGTTATCCTGCAATGATATTTAAATATAATTACCTATAAAACACCTACATGGGATATGAAGAACACAAAAAAAGCCTGAGTAAAATACTCAGGCTTATTATTTTATAGTAAAATGAATTATTTCAATTCTACTTCAGCACCAGCTTCTTCAAGTTGCTTCTTAAGAGCTTCTGCTTCGTCTTTAGAAACACCAGTTTTGATTGGAGCAGGAGCACCATCTACGATGTCTTTAGCTTCTTTAAGACCAGCACCAGTTAAATCTTTTACTAATTTAACGATAGCTAATTTAGAAGCACCTGCAGACTTAAGAATTACGTCGAATTCTGTTTTTTCTTCAGCAGCTTCACCTGCACCACCTGCAGCAACTACTACAGCAGCAGCAGCTGGCTCAATTCCATACTCATCCTTAAGGATAGCAGCTAATTCGTTTACGTCTTTTACTGTTAAGTTTACTAGCGTTTCAGCTAAATTTTTTAAATCTGACATTGTTGTAATGTTTTTGTTGATTATTTATTTAATTTCTTGAGTGTAATTATTCAGCACTTGGAGTTTCTTCCGTGCTTTCTGCAGCAGGAGCTTCTGGAGCAGCCTCAGCAGGGGTTTCTTCTACAGCAGGAGCAGCAACCTCTTCAGTTGTAGCTTCTACAGCTTCAGATTTGTTTTGAAGAGCAGAAACAACTCTTTGAATTGGAGACTGAAGTAATCCGATGATTTCACCGATCATTTCTTCTCTAGACTTGATGCTTACTAAAGTATCAAGATTGTTATCACCAATATAGAAAGTTTCTTGAACAAAAGCAGACTTCAATGCCGGCTTCTCATCTTTCTTTCTGAAATCTTTGATTAATTTCGCAGGAGCATTTGCTGTCTCAGAAATCATAATCGCAGAGTTTCCTTTGAAAGACTGGAACATTTCAGAGAAATCTACTCCATCAATCTGCTCCATTGCTTTTTGTAAAAGTGTATTTTTAACTACTTTTACTTTGATATTTTGTTTGAAAGCCTGTCTTCTGAAGTCAGAAGATTTTGCAGCGTTCAATCCTTCTAGATCTGCTACGTATACTACTTTTGCATCCTGAAGCAAGTCTTTGATCTCTTGTATTGCTACAACTTTTTGGTCTTTTGTCATTGTCTTAAGGATTTAATATTAGTTAACAGATTTAGTATCAATTGCAATACCTGGGCTCATTGTAGAAGACAAGTAGATGCTTTTCACATAAGTTCCTTTAGCAGCAGTTGGCTTCATTTTGATCAATGTCTGGATTAATTCCTGAGCATTTTCTTTGATCTTAGCAGCATCGAAAGACACTTTACCAATACCGGCATGGATAATACCATACTTATCTACTTTGAAATCAATTTTACCAGCTTTTACTTCAGTTACTGCTTTACCAATTTCCATAGTTACAGTTCCTGATTTAGGGTTTGGCATTAAACCTCTTGGTCCTAATACTCTACCTAATGGTCCTAATTTACCCATAACAGCTGGCATAGTAACGATAACGTCAACATCAGTCCAACCGTCTTTGATTTTTTGAAGATATTCATCAAGACCTACATAATCAGCACCAGCTTCTTTAGCCTCTGCTTCTTTATCTGGAGTTACTAAAGCTAATACTTTAACATCTTTACCAGTTCCGTGAGGAAGAGATACTACACCTCTTACCATTTGGTTTGCTTTTCTTGGATCTACTCCTAATCTTACAGCGATATCTACAGAAGCATCAAACTTTGTAGTGTTCACTTCTTTTACAAGAGCTGAACCTTCTTCAAGGTTATAGATTCTTCCTTTTTCTACTTTGCTTAAAGCTTCCTTTTGCTTTTTAGTTAATTTTGCCATTTCTTTAAGTTTTAAGCGTTAGCTGGTTTAGTTCCTGTTACTCTCAATCCCATAGATCTAGCAGTACCTGCAACCATAGAAAGAGCTGAATCCAATGTAAAGCAGTTAAGGTCTGCCATTTTATCTTCAGCGATTTTCTTAACCTGATCCCAAGATACAGAACCTACTTTGTTTCTGTTTGGTTCACCGGAACCTCCTTTGATTTTAGCCGCATCCATTAACTGAATTGCTGCAGGTGGAGTTTTGATAACGAATTCAAAAGATTTGTCTTCGTATACTGTAATTACTACAGGTAAAACTTGCCCTGGCTTATCTTGGGTTCTTCCGTTAAATTGCTTACAAAACTCCATGATGTTCACACCTGCAGAACCCAAAGCTGGACCTACTGGTGGAGAAGGGTTAGCTGCGCCACCTTTCACCTGAAGCTTTACCATTTTAAAGACTTTCTTAGCCATTTTATTTTTTTTTAGTTTGAATAATTAATGAGTTTGGAAGCATTTATTATTCAGCAGGTTAATGCACTCACATAACAATAAACCTACTTTTCGGACTGCAAAAGTATAAAATATTTTTGAAATAGCAAATAATAATTATCTAAATACATGAATAAAAGTCAAATATGCAGTTAAAAAAATTACTGTCCATTTCTGAACAGTAATTAACCTTTTATGAATAATTATGTTTGTTTGCTTATTATTTTTTAATGAATTTTTCGGTGATCGTTTTATTTTTCGTTTTAATTTCCAATAAATACATTCCCGACGGAATAGACTGTACATCTATTCTTTTAGTTTGTCCTGCATGATTGATGATTCTATTTCCTGAGGCATTATAAACAGAAACAGCCAACACTTCCACATCAGTCTGAATATTAATAAAATCACCGGTAGGATTAGGATAAATTTTAAATGAATCCGAAGCAGCCGGTTTTGCTTCTCCATTCACTCTTGCTTCCGGTTTGATAACCTGATTCTCTACCGTATTTTTAGTAACCGGTAACGGAGTATTATCTGCATAAACATAGAAATACCCGTTATCTATTTTGGTATCCGGTAAAATTAGGCAGTAACCGGTTCCTTCTACTTTTATTCCATTCCAGGAAGAATCGTTGGCCGACCTTACATCAGCACCTTCAATGATCATATTGCTTCCGCTTTTGACAACCACCCTGCTCTGAGGGGCCATTATCAACTTACAGGTTACTTTTAAGCTTGAATTATTATCAATTTTCACATTGGAATAGTTCCTGAAATTAATATCCCACAGCTCATTAGAATTTACATTTAAATAGGTATTTTTAAATGAGTTTTCTGTAAAATACTGTCTTACACTGGTTACAGAAGCGGTCTGAAACATCATAGAAACATCTTCAATACTCAGATAACTATGATTTCCCGCCGAATAACTCATCAGGTTTGCACCGCAGTCGTGATGATACAGTCCCAGGTTATGCCCTAATTCATGAACCATTGCTCTTGCTCCCATATCAGAATAATACCACTGTTTTACCGTTTCCCAGGTAGGGTTGCCCAAAGCCGGGTTACCTACAGCAAACTGTTTCCTGTGAAGAAAACCATTATAGATATCCGGCCACAGCTGTCTTGATTTTGCATCAAACTGATTGGTAAACGGGAACTCAGAAGCTGCCCAGCCTAAAGGTGTCTGGCTGAAGTTTCCATTCTGGTATTCGGTATAGATCTGTCCGTTATTGGGAAATGTAATATTTATTCCCTGAGGTATAGCTGGATCATTATCGTAATAAGAATAGTAATAGGTACTTCCCGGCATTAAAATACTATTATTATCATAAGGGTTATTATTGGCCGGATTAAAACCTGTAACGAGAAAATCCCATGCAGGATCTACTTTCCAGATTTTATTGACGATTACTCTTATCTTCGTATCAGAGATCTGCTGTGTAGGATTTTCACATGTGCTATCCGGGCTCCCCAGATTGGCCAGCCGATAATTGATCATATCTACAAAACTGTTAAGAAATGCCGTATGTTCAGGATTATTCTGTTCAAAATTACCAGTTCCGTCTGGTTTGGTAGGAAAAATAAAATTCAGCTTCACATAGATAACATCATCGGTTACCTGTGGAATGTACTTCGGATTGTCATGATAATGATAGGCATACAATGAGGTATTACCACAATTCGTACTGTTTTTCTGTAATTCTGTGGGAAGATTTTTACTGCTTACATCTATTACGCAAGCTCTTGATTGAGCATCTGCCTGCTGTGATTTGAAGGTAACGAATAGATTGCATACAATTAAGAAAAAGAGAATTTTTTTCATAATTTTTGTTTTTCTAATTGCTGTATTTTTTTGTCCTGCTTTTCAAGCTTTTCATTCAGATCAATCAGATGTAATGTCAGTTCCTCTACTTTTTTCAATAAAAGGACATTCATTTCCTTTAATTCAACACCGTTTTTTACCACTTCATCTGCAGAAGGAACTTCAGGCAGGTGTTTATTTAATGTGATAAATTTCTTCACTTCATGTAAAGGCAGCAGTTTATAGCTGTCACTGAATACATAATCCGCCCAGCCATTAGCACTGGCAATTTCAACTTTAATTTTTTCAGTTTTAATTCCATCCTTCACAAATAGTCTGTAGTTATTACAGTCTGTGCACGAAGACAAACCAGCATTGTAGGCATTCACTCCCATCAGAATCTTCCCGTTTTCTCTTGCTGAAAATATAGGATACTGCCAGTTAGCTGTAGATATTGTTAAAAGTCCAACATCATTAGGCTGGCTATAAGTACTTTTAATCCATACCACATCTGTTCCGCTGTTCTTGTTTTGAGTGTTATCAATAATATCAATACCGTCTCCATCAACTGTATTAATATTGAAAAACATCCTGCCGTCAGCAATTCTGAATCGTTCAGCATTATTGGTCTTAAAGACGATGTCTTTATTATCTGTTGTACCGATAAAGTTAGTTGCGGGATCTGTACCGGAATTACCAGTTAACGACCAGTTCTGAGCTTTATTAAAAGCCATACATGACAAGAATGTCAAAAGAAAAATTTTCTTCATGTTATTAATTTTTAAGTTTAGGTTTAGTTTTATTCTATAAATTTAAATAATATTTCCCTAATTAAAGATATACTTTAAGAAAATTTAATCTGTTTTTATCCCGCAAAAAAAGAGCACTTTTCAGTACTCTTTTTCCCATTTTTATTTAAGCTCTGCATTTATTCTTTCATTTTACTTTTTAATGAATTTCAAACTTTCCTGCACTTCTTTAATTTTAAGAATATAATTGCCTTTTAAAAGATCTTTTACTTCTATTTTCCCCTGATTTATCATCCCTGATTTTACCAGTTGACCGGCTGTATTATAGATGTTAAATTCCTTATCTTTCAATCCTTCTATATGAATCACATCTACTGCCGGATTAGGATATATTCTCACAGAAGAATCTTTATCGGAAGTTTCATGAATCGCTAAATTTAAGCCTGGAAGCTTAAGGTTCTGTGCATATATTGCAGGGCTAGCATCTGTTGTTTTCTGTTCCTGAAATACAATAACCGCCTGGTTGTTTATAGGTTTTAATATGCTGGCATAGGCTTTAGAGGCAGGGAAAGTGGCAAAAGGAAGATATTGTTCAGTCCAGGCAAAATTACCGCTGCCGTCCAGCTGCACAGCGTTCAGTGAAAAACCAAGAGGTGAAGAATCTGCTTTTTTACGTACAACAAAGTAAGGCATATCACTCAACAGGATAAGTTCCCCGTAATGAAACATCGAAAGGTCATTAATAGGAAAAACCTGTTTTCCATGATCTGTAAAAAGCCTCGCTCCTGTATTTTTATCAAATTTCTGTACAAACTCCCCGTTTTGTCCCTGGCTGGAAGTACTGTAATTTGCGATAGCCCATACATAAGGAGATCCTGGAGCAAAAGCCATTTTAAGATCCTTTTCGAAATAGGTCTGATTAGTATCAAAATCCATCCCTGCTGTTCCCCATGGAAGGCTTCCGTCTGCATTAATTTTCTGTAAGTACCCATCAAATCTTGAAGATTCACCGGTGGTGTATCCATAATATACAACACCCCCGTCTGCTGCTCCGCTGTATTTTGCATTATAGGCTACAGATTTGGTAGAGATCTGTTTTGCATTGTTCCAGATAACAGCTCCATCCTGGCTGAGTTTCTGTGCAAATAAATAACTTGTTGTTCCAAAAGACATCTGTTTGTGGAAAACAATTTCAAACTGATTATCAGAGAGTTCAAAAAGATCGGCAGGAATAGTATTTTTAGCAGCGTCATCAGAAATGATCTGAACGGGATTTTCCCATACAGGCTGTCCTGCAGAGTTAAACCGTTGCACTTTTGTATATTTTTGACTTGGTGGATAATATCCTACAATAATATCTCCATTGGACAATGGCAGAATGGTAGGCAGATAGGCTTCTCCTAAATTAATTCCGTTAGGCCACATTGATGTTCCTTCAGGGGTAATTTTGAAAACATAT
Organism: Chryseobacterium vaccae; assembly: GCF_009602705.1. Lineage (NCBI taxonomy): Bacteria > Pseudomonadati > Bacteroidota > Flavobacteriia > Flavobacteriales > Weeksellaceae > Chryseobacterium > Chryseobacterium vaccae. Next base: position 2,698,547 of record NZ_VSWH01000001.1, read on the forward strand.
CCTTTGGTTCCCGTTCCTGTTCCTGTAACACCAATGTAAAAATTACCGGAGGCATCTACTGCTGTTCTTTCAAAAATAGTATAAGTACTCATCGGAATCTGGTTACTGAGCATAATGCCATCATCGGGAAGCATTTTATTTCCGTTCGTATCAAGGATCTGCAGCCATAATTCGAAATTTACAGGGGAGGGAACGCTTTTCCAATATCCTATATAAGTTTTCCCGTCATTTGTTGTTGCAGCAAAGGAGGACCCGGATCCGGGATTGGTTACAAGAAGGTTTTGATCCAGTGCGGAATTCCATTGTGCTCTTCCAAAGAAGCCAATTGATGTAATCATCAAAAGAGTAAGTAGTTTTTTCATTGCGCTATTATTTTAAGTATGAAACAAAGGAAGACAATCTTCCTAAAAATCATTTAAAATCCCCCACATGCTTACCACTTCACTTTCAAAAAGCACCACCCTCTTTCCACACACATCAAAATACACAACTGATAAACAACAGTTTACATTTCATTTAAATATTGAGCCAGATCTTCCTTGGTATTGGTAAGATTTAATTTTTTACGCAGTCTGGTCCTGGAATTTTCTATTGTTTTCGGAGTAACATTCAGAAGACTTGATATTTCTTTGGTTGATAATTTAAGTTTCAGCATGGCTGCCAGCCTCTTATCGTAGTTGGTGAGTCCGGGATGCTTTTTGTCCAGATTTTCATAGAATGATTCATGAACATTTAAAAAATGATATTCAAAATCTCCCCATGAATCCTGCTTGGTGCTTAGTTTAATTTCATTAATGATTCCTGAGATTTCATTGATCTCCTGATCTCCGAATTTTGATTTAAGTACATTGATCTGTTCCAGAATAGATTTGAAGATGCCTTCTATCTTAGACTGTTCCATAGATTTATACACCAGCATTTTTTCTTTCATCTGATTGTCTATCTCCAATTCACGTTCTCTGTTTTCAATCAGTTTCTTTTCTAAGCTGAGTTTTTCTGTCTTGTTTCTGTAATTAATAAGCAGTAAAATACAGATCACCAATATCAGCAGAAGAATAATCCCGGTTACCATGTACAAGATATTCTTTTTGTCCTGCTCTATTGTATCCAGTCTTTTCTGCATTTCATAATCATGCTTTGCCTTCAGCCTTTCTACATTTACCGCTTTCTCTTCTACATTCAGTAACTCTCTAATGGAATCATACCTGCTAAATGTTTTTGCTGCCGATTTATAATCCTTATTCAGCAGGTAAGCTTTGTAAAGTGTTCTCAGATAGTTGGTCTGGTCAAAACTTACTGTATTGGAAGCAATATCTTTTTCAATTTGTTTTGCATACCATAAAGCATTTTCAGGATTTTGTGTCTGAATATAGAAATTAGCCAGATTATAGTGTACCTGATAATTTGACTTACTATCTTCGATATGATCTTTTGCTAAAATATGATCTGCTTCCAACAGATAATTTTCGGCTTTGTTAATATTTCCTTCTAAAAAATTAAGCTTCCCAAAATTTGAAAACACAAAAGCTTTTAAAACCGGATCATTATGTACTTCGAAAGCCATCAGCGCCTGTTCAAAATAATATCTTGACGAATCCAGCTTGGATAATACCAAATAAGCATTCCCTAAATTATTGAGTGATTTTATGGTTTCGGTTTCTTTTTTCTGCTTCCTGTAAAAGTTCAGCAGCTTTTTATAATAGGTAACTGCACGTCTGGTATCATTAAGCTGGGAATAGATGTAAGCAAAAACGCCATCTACTTTTGCTGTTTTTTCACCGTCTTTATCCAGAAAGATATGATAGGCTTTTGCAGCATAATCCAGTGCCATATCAAAATAGTTCATGTCACTGTAAATTTTAGCTGCTTCCAGATAAAAATTTCCTAAATCATTCTCCGAAACTATTTTCCGGGCACTTTGTATATTGAGTTCAGCTTTTGACCAGTCTTTAAATTTCAGTTCATTGGCAGTCTTCATATACTGCTCATAGCTTTTCTTATTCTGTCCTGAACAAAAGAAGACTGAAAATAATAACAGTATTAAAAGCAATGGATTTTTCATAAATCTATAATTCCGTATAAAATTATAAAATCATTTGAACAAATGATATTCATCACGAATTAGTTTAGCAGATTCTTAAACCAATTCAAGATATTACAGAAAAACTATTAAACAAAAAGATCATTTTTGAGCAAAATGATCTTTTTAATTTTTATACAGGTGCATTCATTAACTTAAATTCCCTCCCTGCTCTTTAACAGATTCTTTTTTTATATTCAGATACTTCAAAAATATAAACAGGGAAATTACAGAAGTCTCTATCCATTCAAAATCCAATTTAAATCGGATATTCGCAGCGTGTCCTATCAGATAAGGAAATGTAAATCCTGCAAATACTACCGTTAAAAACAGGAAAAGGGGTTTGTTTTTTCTGAAGAAATAGCCAAGACTCACTACGAATAGTAAATTGATCCCAATCACATACAGTTTTCTTCCGATAAGAACAGATAGTCCATTGTTATCAAAATACCGTTTGGGAACAAACCATAAACTTATAAAGTTATTAAGTCCCTTTTTTAGAGGGGCCATTTTATCTGCTTCCACAATTTTTGATACGGCCTCTTCAAAAATAGGTTCATCCGCAAATTCATTATGAACTGCAATTTTCTCTTCAATGAGTTTCTCCTCTTCTTCTGTCATGAATTTATTACCGGGCAAAATCTGATATTCGGATTCATATCCTAAAAATACATTCTGCCAAACAGGAGATTTGCTCACAATAAGCTGATCAAAAGTAAGATAGTTCCTGATTACCCAGGGAGAGTAAAGAAGTACGGCTATGAAACTAACGGTCACGCTCTGTTTTATAGATAATTTTTTATAAAAACACAAAACCAGAATCAGTACGGCCATTATAGGAACTGCCACAACCTGTGTGAGCGCTACAAGGGCTGTCATTACTGAGAAAATGATCAATTTTCTATAGATAACTAATTGTGTCCATATTATAGAGTAAAAATAAATCCAAGCTGCAAAAAGTAGTATAAACAGATTGGTTGCCTCAAGAACATTAGAATAGTAAAAATAGGCAGGAGAGAAAATAAAGAAATATGCTGCCAGAAATCCAGCTGTTTTGAAATTAAAATTCTCGAATATTTTAACAATAATTACCGGGATCACAAAATAGAATACATGCTGGATGATAACAATGCATTTCACCGCTTTTACGGTACCGAATATCTTTATAAAAAAGCTTAAAAACAATGGATAAACAGGAAGTTTATAGACAGAGCTTCCAAATCTGGACTGCATAGAGTATACGCCGTCACGAGCCAAATTTTCAGCAATGGACCAGTCTTCAAAAAACTCAGCATTAAATTTTGTATATACTGAGAAGAGAATTTTAACTGTAAGAATGAAAAGGTTTAAGATAAGGAACGTTTTCCAATTCAAGAAAAAATTCACCAATCGTATTTTTGAATTACCTAGCATATATAGATTTCTAAAAAGCAAAAGTAAAGAAAGATGGAAGAAAAACAGAAGATTTTACTCCCATTTTTTATGATGGACACGTTTAGAAAACAAAAAAAGTCATATCGTAATGTGTAATAGCCACGACTTTATCTGACAGTTAGGGGTTAAAAATAATTGTCAGTTATCCAATATTATCCTTACTTCCAAAAGTAAGGATTTTTTGTTCCTCTGCAAGAGTTTCCAATAATTTCTCTTTTGCAATAGTTTTACTATCTAGAAACGTCTGCATCGGTGTTTTACCGTAACAATGTTTTCCTGTATGCGTTCTTTCATTGTTGTAATACGACAACCAGCTGTTCAGGTCTAATTGCAGTTCTTCAATACTTCTGTAAATTTTCTTTCTGAAAGCTATGGCATAAAACTCGTCCTGTATCGTCCTGTGAAAACGTTCACAAATACCATTGGTCTGAGGGCTTTTAGCCTTGGTCTTCGTATGATCGATATCTTCAATGGCCAAATAGAGCTGGTATTCATGCTGTTCTCTTATTCCACAGTATTCCGTTCCTCGGTCTGTTAAAATTCTGAGTAAACGAAGTTCCTGCTGCTCAAAGAAAGGGACTACCTGATCATTAAGCATGTCAGCAGCAATAAGAGCATTTTTACGGTCATATAGCTTTGCAAATACTACCTTTGAATATGTATCAATAAAAGTTTGTTGATAAATATGTCCAACTCCTTTGATATTGCCTACGTAATAAGTGTCTTGAGCTCCTAAATATCCAGGATGATGAGTTTCAATTTCTCCATGAGCTTTTTTCTCTTCCTTAGCCCTTTCTAGTGCTGAAAGTTGAGATTCAGTAAGGACTACACCATCTTGAGCAGATTTGGCTTCTAGGGCTTTCAATCTTAGTTTAAACGTATGTAGATCGTGTCTTAACCAAATACTTCTGACTCCACCTGGTGATACAATGAAACCTTTCTTTTTAAGTTCATTACTTACTCTAAGCTGCCCCAAAGCAGGGTTTTCAATAGCTATATCAACAACAGCTTTTTCAATGACTTCATCTACACGATTCTTTAATACTGGCTTTCTTCTGGAGATTTCCTGTAATGCTAATTCACCTCCTTGCTCATACAATTCTTTAAATCTATAAAAACTGTCTCGGGAATAGCCCATCACCTTACAGGCTTTGGATACGTTTCCTAAATGTTGTGCTAATTCAAGTACGCCTAACTTGTTTTTGATAATCTTTTGTTGTGTTGTCATAATACTTAATCTGTTTTAAAGTTATTTAATTTGATTATAACTGTCAGATTAAGTATTGACTAATTCACGTAATGTATGACTTTTAATGTAGATCGAAATCTTATTTTATATTAAAATCCTGAAGGCTTATTAATCGTTTGAGCTGAACCATCTGTTCCTCCCAGATCAGCATTTACATCGCTGATATTTTGTTTTGTGATTAATCTCTTATAAGCCATTAAATAAAGATCTACTGTAAAATTATCATAGGTTCTGGATGGAGGATTGGTATTGGTAGCAATAATCCTGCTATCAGTAAATTTTGCTTTGATATGCCATGTCCCATTGCTTTTGAAAGCGGTTACATCCGGAGAACCCTGTTTATTATCATTAATTCCGTTGTCTCCGTAATCCAGCATTACATTCGTAGAATTGTCATTCAGTTTAAATGAATAATTGTGAAGAACAACTAAGAAGTTATTGGCATCAATTTTAGTATCGTAATCTGTGATCCCGTTTCCGGAAACTCCTGTAAGGGTAAGCTTGATGTAATTAAACAATCCGCTGCTTTCCAGGGTTGGGTCATACAATTGAAGTCCGTTTTCTGAAGTTGCTAAGAAGCTTCCTCCTGTCATGGTAGGTTCTCCCGGGTTTCTCAGATACAAAGCATTTGTGTAACTTTTTCCGTTCACATCAAGAGTCTCTGTGGGCTTATCCGTTTTGATTCCTACCTTACCTGTCTGGGCATTCAAAAATAAACCCAAAGCCATTATTATAGTGATATAAATTTTCTTTCTCATATTTTTTTATTGAAGCCCCAGAGGGGTATTAGCAGAAACTCCTGAATAGATTGGCGAGGCAGAAGCCGAAACAGAACCATTGAATGTTCCCCAATCCTTGACTAATGATTTTTCGAAAACATTCAGTGTAAATGTCCATGTTCCGTTTTGTGAAGAAACAGTACCTGCTCCCTTGAAGCTTAAATTCACGGCATGGTAGTTTTTACCATTTTTTGAAAGTTTAGTAACTTCAGTAGAATAAGCTCCGTACGATTTAGGACTGGTACTTGTATTGGCAGCTGATACCGCATCAGTAAAAACAGCTCCTGTAATAGCAAGAACGTATTTATCCGCGTCTAATCCTGTATTCAGGCTAACTACTTCGTCCTGCTTCACATTTTTTAAAATAACAGTATACATATTTACAGGGGCCACATTACGAAGGGAAATATCGAGCATTTTCACTTTTCCGACAGGAGAACTGTCCTTGGAACGGGTAAGAAGCAGATAATTTCCTCTTGCCGGAGCATTTTCCGTATCTATTAAATAGGACTCAACCAAAGTTTCTCCTTCTACATCCAGCGTTCCTTTTGGGTTAGCAGTATTGATTCCAATTTGGGCTTTTATTCCTAATGAAGCAAAAGCCATACATAATAACAGGGTAATTTTTTTCATGATTGTATTTTTATTGAATTAACGGAGCTGCTGCAGCCCCTGTAGAAGAAGCTTTAAGGTCCTGTGTAGAACTTACATCTTTTGCATAGGATCTGTCAAAAACTAATAAATTAAGCGTCCATTCACCGGTAGGTAATGATGAAACCGGAGAGAATCCCTGGTAGTCTGCCTTAAGTTTCCATGTTCCACCTAAGGGATAAGCATAGATTTGGGGAACAGGTGTTACCCAATCTGTAGAAGATCTCACCGGCTGAGTAAAACCAAAAGAAGAGATAACTACAAAAAACTTTTGAGCATTAATCTTTGTATCAAACTGGTTTACCCAATCTTTATCGGAAGGATCACAAGTAATTTTAAACTGAATAAGATTGATGGGTGCAGGTGAATTAGGTACAAAGGAGTCGTTGTAAGCTGTAATTTTATTTTCCGGTGCGGGAGATTTAATAATAAAAGTATAATTCTCATTGGCACCTAGTTTTTCCATAGGCTTTTTGAAAACCATTCCAGATGTTTTCATTGTCCCGTTTACAGTCAGTTCTTTTTCAGGTGTGGTAGTATTTATGCCAACCTGAGCGTTCATAAGCACAGCACTTGCCACAAGCGCCATCGAAATAATTTTCGTCATTAGAAATGTGTGTTTATTGGTTACTTAACTTTTCAATTTTATATGATAGAACTCTGAATTAATTTATAGGCATAACAAACCCCGTACTCCTGCGGGGCATAGTATTCAATGGAGATCATATAAAATTTATGGATTAGTCAGGCAGTAACTTACAAGAAGTGTGCCACATGAATAATAATCAAAAAATAATTAATTATTATGAACAAAACAAGCAGTTTAATTTAAAAACATTGAATACAAAACTAAAAACAGCACAAATAATTATAATATCAACAACAACAAAAAGAATGTCTTTACAGATTGATAATGAATCAGGTGTAATATTGGAAAGAGCTCAATTCAATGAACAAATATTGAGGGAATTAAAATCAGACAGATCGTATCAAATGGAAAACTATGCTTTTTATAAATCATGAAAACAAAAAGTATAATAGCAGGATAGGTTCAAAACTTGTGAGGTAATAGATTTCCCGCAAGGATACACAAAGAATATTTATACAATGTGTAAATAAGGTAAACAAAGGCGTAAACTTGGTAAAGTAATACAAAGAAAACCCTTGTATTTCAAAAATAAGCGAAGCGGCTTTGTTTATCTTAAAAACGTCTGAAATTATTTATCCTTGTTTAACTCAGCGATTAATAAAAAACTTCCTATAAGTTTTTAAGCAAAGCCTTTTATTTTACTATTAAGATTCTAATTATAAAGAAAAGGGAATAAAAAAAAGACCGCTTATTCAGCGGTCTTTCTATATTTTATAGTAAGTTGTATTATACTTTTTCAACTTGCATGTAGCTCAGTTCCATTGGAGTTTTTCTACCGAAGATTAATACAGAAACTTCAATTTTCTTTTTATCTTCAAGAATTTTCTCAACTGTACCGTTGAATCCGTTGAAAGGTCCGTCAATTACTTTAACATTCTCTCCTACTACATATGGAATCTCAACATCGCTTGCAAATTCTGAAAGTTCATCCATTCTTCCAAGCATTCTGTTCACTTCAGATTTTCTCATCGGAACAGGATCTCCTCCTTTTGTTAAACTTAAGAAAGAAATTACACCAGGAATATTTTTGATAACGTGAGGAATTTCTCCCATCAGATCAGCTTCGATCATCAGGTACCCAGGATAGTAAGGTCTTTCTTTAGGAACTTTTTTACCGTTTCTAATCTGAATTACCTTTTCCATAGGAATAACCACTTGAGTAACGTACTGCTCAAACCCTAAACGTTTGATCTCCGTCTCAATATAGTTTTTCACTTTATTTTCCTGTCCGCTGATTGCTTTCAGCACATACCATTTCAATTCGCTCATTATGGGAAAATACTTTTGTTTTAGTTGAACACGTTAATTAGCATTCCAATTATGTTGCTGATTGCTTTAGAAAACAATTCATCAACTCCAAAGGTAAATAATGCCAAAATCACTGTCGCTATAGTCACTACAATTGTAGAAGACTGAAGATCAGACCACTTTGGCCATTCAACTTTATGTCTGAATTCGTTATAAGAACCTTTTAAAAAATCGACAAATGAACTCATACGATATTTATATTTGCACGGGCACAAGGATTCGAACCCTGATCAACGGTTTTGGAGACCGGTATCCTACCATTGGACGATGCCCGTAGATTTAAAAAGCTTCCGTAAAGAAGTTCCTTACGGAAGCCTTTTATATTTTAAGATATTAATCTAAGATTTCAGTAACCTGACCTGAACCAACTGTTCTACCTCCTTCTCTGATCGCGAATCTAAGACCCTCGTTAAGAGCGATTGGTTGTAACAATTCTACAGTGATCTCTAAGTTATCACCAGGCATTACCATTTCTACACCTTCTGGTAAGAAGATCTCACCTGTAACGTCAGTAGTTCTTACGTAGAACTGAGGACGGTATTTGTTGTGGAATGGAGTGTGACGTCCACCTTCTTCTTTAGAAAGGATATAAACAGATGCTTTGAATTTTTTGTGTGGCTTAACAGAATCTTTCTTAGCGATAACCATACCTCTCTTGATGTCAGTTTTTTCAATACCTCTCAACAATAGACCTACGTTATCACCAGCTTCACCTCTGTCTAGGATTTTTCTGAACATCTCAACTCCTGTAATTGTAGAAGTTAATTTTTCATCACCCATACCTACGATATCAACTGGATCACCAGTGTTGATAATACCTGCTTCAATTCTACCAGTTGCTACAGTACCTCTACCTGTAATAGAGAATACGTCTTCAATTGGCATCAAGAAAGGCTTCTCAGTATCTCTTACTGGCTCGTCAATCCACTCATCAACTGCATCCATTAATGCTTCAACAGTTTTGAACCACTTATCTTCTGAGTCACCGTTAGTAGCTGCAGTAAGTGCTCCAAGAGCTGAACCTTGAATTACTGGAGAGTTATCTCCATCAAAGTCATAAGTAGCTAATAGATCTCTAAGTTCCATTTCAACAAGCTCTAACAATTCTGGATCATCCACCATGTCAACTTTGTTCATGAAAACAACGATCTTAGGTACGTTTACCTGACGGCAAAGTAGGATATGTTCTCTAGTTTGAGGCATTGGACCATCAGTTGCAGCACATACTACGATAGCTCCATCCATCTGAGCAGCACCAGTTACCATGTTCTTAACATAATCGGCGTGACCTGGACAGTCAACGTGAGCATAGTGTCTTTTTTCAGTTTCGTATTCAATGTGAGCAGTATTGATAGTAATACCTCTTTCTTTTTCTTCTGGAGCAGAGTCAATTGCAGAGAAGTCTTTTTTCTCAGCAAGACCTTTGCTAGCTAATACAGCAGAAATAGCAGCTGTAAGAGTAGTTTTACCATGGTCAACGTGACCAATAGTACCAATGTTCAAGTGTGGTTTGTTACGATTAAACGTTTCCTTTGCCATGATTTAAAATTATTTATTTATTGTTTTTCAAATTTTCGGTGTGCAAATATAATGAATTTTTAAATACGAAAACCTTTTTAATGAAAAAAGTTTCAATATTCAGATCCAATGAAGCACAAACCTTTTATTTCAATGTATTGAGACTGCAAATTTACATAAATTTCCCGATTGAAAAAAACTTTGCGAAAACTTTGAGGAAGCTTTTATGAAAAAGCCTGAAATACAGAATATTTCAGGCACAATAATATAATATAAATGAAAGAATACTAGATCTGCTGGGACTTTTTGGTCCTGTTGAAGATCCAGAAAATGATCGGGAAAATGAGTAAGGTAAGAACAGTGGCTGTAATAAGCCCTCCAATGATCACAATAGCCAGTGGTTTTTGTGACTCTGATCCGATACCGGTAGATAAAGCAGCAGGCATCAATCCTATGGAGGCCATCAATGCGGTCATAATTACAGGTCTGGTTCTGGATTTTACACCGCTTAAAATAGCATCATCTATCATAAGTCCGTTTTTCACATTCTGATGGAATTCCGTAATCAGGATTACCCCGTTCTGTATACAGATTCCTAAAAGGGCAATCATTCCTACCCCCGCAGAAATTCCAAAGTTGATTCCTGTAACATGGAGCGCAATAATTCCACCGATAAGGGCAAAAGGCACATTAGCCAGTACCAGAAGAGAGTCTTTCATATTCCCGAACAGGATAAATAATAAAAAGAAAATCATCAGTATACTCACCGGAACCACCTGGGTAAGTCTGTGGGAAGCCCGCTGCTGGTTTTCAAACTGCCCTGTCCATCCGATAGAATAGCCGTCCGGTAGTTCAATATGGGCTACTTTTTTCTGAGCATCGGCAATCGTACTTCCCAAATCACGGTCGCGGATTGAGAATTTAACACCAATATATCTTTTGATGTCATCTCTGTAGATAAATGCAGCCCCATTATCTTTTACAATACGGCTGATTTCTTTTAAAGGAATCTTAGCTCCATCCTGTGTAGGCACCATCAATGCAGCAATATCATTCTCATCTTTCCTATATTCCTGAGAATAGCGGAGACGAATAGGAAATTTTCGTTCGCCATCAAACATTTCTGAAGCTGTTTTTCCTCCGAAAGCCATTTCCAGCACGGCCTGTGCATCTGCCGGCATCACTCCGTAAGCAGCCATTTTATCTCTGTCCAGAATCACACTTACTTCCGGCTGGCCTATATTTTTAATGATTCCCGGATCTTTTACCCCTTCTACATTTTTGATCTGTGCCAGCACTTCTTCTGCCAGCTTATCCAGGGTTTCCAGATTATCTCCATAGATTTTGATTCCGTTTTCCGCTTTAAATCCGGCTACTGCTTCAGCAACATTGTCAGAGATCGGCTGTGAATAATTGAATGTAATTCCCTGATAATTTCTGAGTTTTTTATCGATCTCATCAATCAGTTCTTCATAGGTGATCTTGCGTTTCCATTCTTCTTTAGGTTTAAGATTTACGGCAAACTGTACAAATCCGAATCCATTAGGGTCTGTTCCGTCGTTGCTTCGGCCTGTCTGCGCCAGAACATCTGTTACTTCCGGTACACTCATAATATCTTTCTTGAGAAGATCTGCTGTTTTCAGTGATTCTTTTAATGATGAACTCATCGGCATTTCCGCTGTGATCCATAATGAACCTTCGTTAAGCTGCGGCAGGAATTCAGTTCCTAAAAACTTTCCGGAGAACAATGTTACTGCCAGAAATGCAATAGCCACAATAAGGCTCATCCTTTTATGTTTAAAAGTATAGTTGAAGCCTTTTAAAACAATTCTGTCCCAGAAATTAACAAACGGATTGTTCTTTTCTTTTACATTCTTATTTAATAAAATATGGGAAAGAACCGGAACCAGGGTTAGCGTGAATATCAATGCTCCCATCAGTGCAAAACCCAGGGTAAAGGCTAAAGGTGAGAACATCTTTCCTTCTACTTTCTGAAATGAGAAAATAGGAATCAGGGAGGTAATGATGATCAGTTTTGAGAAGAAAATGGCTTTTCCCAAACCTGTTCCTGTCTGCTTGATCCAGCCTCCTTTGGCCAGTTTGTTGAACTTTTCAGTTCCGTATTTATGTGCTTTATGATCGAGCATTACGAAGAGCCCTTCCACCATGACGACGGCTCCGTCTATAATAATCCCGAAGTCTACAGCTCCCAGAGAAAGAAGGTTTGCGCTCATTCCCGCCAGTTTTAAACACAGGAAAGCAAACAGCAGGGACAAAGGAATGATGATGGAAACAATCAGAGTTGTTCTCCAGTCTGCCATAAAGATCAAAACAATTACCGTTACCAGTACAATCCCTTCAATCAGATTGTGCATTACAGTGTGTGTGGTAAAATCCATCAGGTTATCTCTGTCGTAGAAAGTAACCATTTTCACATCTTTTGGAAGGATTTTTTCGTTGAGTTCTTTAATTTTCGCTTTTACTCCTACCAGAACCTCTCTTGGATTTTCTCCTTTTCTCATCACCACGATTCCTTCCACGGTATCATCATGATGATTCAGGGCTGCCTGCCCTACTCTCGGCATAGAGCTTTCATGAACATCTGCAACATTCTTTACCAGCACAGGATTTCCACTGTCGTTATGTATGGTAATATTCCCAATATCAGAGATGGATTTCACAAGTCCTATGCCTCTTACCACATAAGCCTGCCCGTTCTTTTCAATAACATCTCCTCCTACGTTCAGGTTACTCTTGGTAACGGCATCATATACCTGGAGTGGCGTAAGATTGTATTTATCCAGTGCCCGTGGATCTATACTTAATTCAAAAACTTTGTCCTGGCCTCCAAATACATTGATATCTGCTACTCCGGGAACTCCTCTTAAGGCTCGATCGATAACCCAGTTCTGAAGGGTAAGCAGTTCTCTGGAGTCTTTGGTTTTACTTTCAAGGGTATATCTGAAAATTTCACCGGTTGGCCCGTAGGGTGGCTGTACTTCAGGATCTACCTCATCAGGAAGGCTAATGGTTCTTAATTGGTTATTGACCTGATTTCTGGCAAAAGTATCATCCACCCCGTCGTCAAAAAGAATTTTCACGATAGAAAGACCAAACATGGTAGTACTTCTTACGTTTGTTTTCTTTTGAACCGGGCTCATGGCCAATTCGATGGGGGTGGTAACGAAACGTTCGACTTCTTCGGCACTCCGCCCATTCCATTGGGTTATAATGACAATCTGGGTATTGGTAACATCAGGAAAAGCTTCAATGGGCATATTTTTGAAGCTGATAAAGCCTGATATTGCTAAAATAGCAACCCAGATAAAAGTAAAAGCTTTATTCTTTAAGGAAAAAGCAATTATATTTTTAATAAATTTATTCATGATTGATTACATTGATGACCTAAAAAAGCCGTTGAAAGAATTTTAAAACAAAGTTTAAAAATTAGCTGTTCAGGGAACGGTAAATCAGTAACTGGTTGTTGGTGATCACTTCTTCTCCTTCAGACAGGCCTCCTCCCACATAGGTAACTTCTCCTACCTGCTTCATTACTTTTATTTCTTTCACTTTAATGTCGGTTCTGGATTTAAAAACCACTACAAAGCTTCTGTTGTCATCGAAGATCACTGCTTTTGAGGGTACGGTAAGCGCTGTGCTGCTCTCAGAGCTGGAAACCTTTATCGTTGCTTTGCTTTCCGGGATCAGGAGGCCATTAGCATTATCCAAAACAACTCTTGCCTGCATGGCATTGGTTTCGGGATCAATGATCTTAAATATTTTATCAATTTTTCCGTCAAAAATTTTATCCGGGTAAGATAAAGTGGAAACCTGAGCTTTCATTCCAAGGCTGATCTTGTCTATATCAGATTCGTTTACGTTCATGATGGCCCATACATTGGTGGTATTGGCTACATCGAAGATATTTTCGCTTCTGTCACTTCTCAGCTGCATATCTTTATTGATATTTTTCTGAACAATGTATCCACTGATTGGCGCTACAACACTGTAAATATTTCCTTTTTTTACATTGTATACCGTACTTACCGCGGTAGCCCTCTGCAGTTGGTCCTGTGCTTTCTGCAGAACACTTTTGGCTTCCAGAACTTCTCTTTCTGTGGTCAGCTTTCCTTCAAACATTTCTTTAGCTACCCTAAGATTGTTCTGGGCAACCACCAGATCAGTTTTAGCATCACTTACGTCTTTCTGTACTTCTGCGAGTTCTGTACTTCTGATGGTGGCCAGAACCTGCCCTTTTTTCACATAATCGCCCAATTCTGCATTTACGCTTAAAACGTTTCCTCCTACTAAAGGGTAAACATCAATATAACTGTTTTTATCAGCAGAAATTTTTCCGTAGAAATTATATTCATCTTCTATATATTTTTTTTCAACTTTGGCGAGAGAGATGGAGCTCAGCATGGTATTGCTCAGTTCAAACCCTTTTTTGGCCTGCGGCCTCACTTCTTCTTTTTTTCCGCAGGATAGTAAAGTCAGAGCGATCAGTACAGGGATAATATATTTTTTCATGATTAATAGAAGATTTTGGTTTGTATTAATTGATTGAGTTGTTCTGCAGACTGGATGATCTCATTTTTCATATCATAGATCTGAAGGGCTGTCTCCCTGTAGCTGTCCATAAAGTCTGTAAACTCAATAAGGTTTACATTCCCTTTCCTGAAGTTTTTCATCATCCCGTCATACACTAGATCCATATTATTAAGATCTGTTGTTTTGATCTCTGCCAGCTGATCGTATTGGGTTTTCCATGTTTTATAAGCTGCCCGGACTTTTGTTTCAAGGTTTAATTTCTGATAGTCTGCATTTTTCTGATTCTGCTGAATGGCATAATTCGCTTTTTCAACATTTCCCTGATTGGCTCTCCATAAAGGCAGCGGAATAGCCACCATAAGATTCACTTCATTTTTAAATGTTCCTCCGTTCTGGTCCCATCCGGCACCTACGTTCAGATCCGGAACATTCATAGATTTTTGCCACTGGGCGTATAATTTGCTGTTTTCTATTAATTTTAAATAATACTGATAGTCTGCATTGTTTTCCAGCGCTTTCTTTTTAAGTTCTTCATCGTCACCAAAAGGCTGGGCAGCCAAAATATCCTTTGCTTCGGCATCGGAAATCCGGGGTTCAATATCTTCGGTAATCCCTGTCAGTAGTTTTAAGCTCTGTTCGAATTCAAGAATATTTTTATTAATTCCCAGCTTATCATTGTTCAGCTGGATCACAAGGCTCTGTAATCTTACTTCGTCTTTAAGGGAAACGTTTCCTTTTGCCGACTGTACGCGGTAGGCACTCAAAAGGTCATTCATATACCCTAATTGCTTATTGGTATTGTCAAGTTTAAGTTTTTCGTAGTAGAGATTGAAATAAGCAGTACGTAGCTGGGCCCTTAAATCTACAAGCAATTGAGAAAACTGTAACTGGGCCAATTCTTTATTTGATTTTGCAAAAGCAATTTCATTCTTCTTTTTCCCGCCCATGTAAATCAATTGGGTAACCTGGGCTCCTTTTGCATGGCCTGCATCAAATACTTTATTTCCTTCGGGATTGTAAGCATTAATCTGGCCGCTGAGCTGAGGAAGCTCCCAGATTTTTGCCTGCAGAATATCTGCATCAGCCATGTTGATGTTGTATTGTTCTGCGAGAAGCTGTAGGTTATTGCTCTGAAATGCTTCTTCACACTCCACAAGCGACAGCTCCCGCTGCTGCCCTGCCATGAATGAGGAAATGGCAATGAGCAGTCCGACAATCTTGTTCATTCTTTCTATTTATCAACAAAATTGCCTCTACAGGATTAAAATGCTCTTAAAGATTGCTTAAAAAAAAATTAAATTTTGCTTGGGTAAAAAAGTCTGTGGCTAAACGGAATATTCCTGACAATTTATTTATTGAAAATTATACTGAATTTATTAAGATTTTCAGATGGTGAAGAATATATGATCTGCGCACCATGATATTCAAGAATTCTTTTAACGATACGAAGCCCAAGGCCTGAGCCCGAAATATTCTGTGAATTGTTTCCTCTCATAAAAGCCTCAAAAAGCCTGGATTGCTCCTCCTCCGGAATCGTATTACCATGAGAAATAACATCTACCATAAGCTCTTCATTGGTTTCCGTAATGAGGACATCCATTTCTGCATCATCAGAATATACTGCGGCATTCTTAAACAGATTAATAAAAACAATAACCAGCAACGACTGGATTCCATTGATGATAAGAAGACCATTTTCAGAAGTATCTTCAGAGATGAGAAAATCCATTTTAAGCGTTGGGTAACTTTTTTCAACGGCTTCAAAGGCTTCAAAGATCACTTCATCAATTCTTACTTCTTCATAAATACTCTGGATATTTTCTTTATCAAATTTTGTCAGCAGCAGCAAAGAGTTTGTAAGATCAGATAACTGATAAATATCGCGTTGGATTTGTTTTAAAGAGGATAGCGTTTTTGGGGAATGTTCTTCAAATTTGATCAGATTTTCCAACTGAAAGGCCATTCTTGTAATGGGAGTTCTGATCTCATGCGATGCACTGGCTGTAAAATCTTTCTGTGACTGAAAAACATCATCCAGCCTGCCAATCATGGTATTGAATGATTTTGCCAATACATTGATCTCATCATCAGACTGCCGGACAGGGATCTCTGTAGTCAGCTTATGAGCCGTCACTTCTGAAATTTCCTGGTTAAGATCTTCCAAAGGACGTAAAAATTTTCCCATGAAATAATAACTCAAAAAGCCGATAAGAAGCGTACTCATTACATAGGCTGTAATCAAAAGATATTTCAGGAATGCCAGCTTTGATTTGCCATTGGTATCAAAAGCACTGGTAAGAATATAATAATTTTCACCGTTGATATTGCGTAATGCCGCATAAATCTCGGGAACTGTTTTTTCTGTATAGATGATTTTCTTTTCATCTAATTCTTTAAGCAATGTATTATCCCAGGTTACGTTCCGGTCTTTGATTGTACTGTAAATAAGCTCTTTCTGAGCATTAAAAATTAAAATCGTTTCATTCAGAAGGATATTATCCGAATTTTCATTAAAAAAAACAGGGGCTTCTTCTTCAAAATCCTTAGACTTTGAAATAAAATGAGTGGTAAATTCCAGACGTTGCCTGAATCTTTCTTTGAATTCGTCTCTTCGAAAATCATTAAAGGACAGGTAAATCACCGCCATTACCATTGCAAAAAGCAGGGAAAAAGCGATGCTGAGCGTTAATGCTATCCTTCTTTTTAACGACATTTATTATAACGGGCTTAAATAATATCCAAATCCTGAACGGGTATGAATAAGTTTAATTTTAAAATCTTTATCAATCTTTTTCCGTAAAAAGTTAATATAAACCTCTACGGTGTTGGTATTCGTATTAAAGTTATGTTCCCATACATGTTCAGTGATCTGTTGCTTGGAAACGGTTCTCCCCTGTGCTTCGGCCAGATAAACCAGCAGCTGGAATTCTTTCAGGGTAAGGGCAATTTCATTCCCTGCACGGTAAACCTTCTGCTCAGTTTTATTAATGATCAGATCATCTACCCGAATAATATCCTGATCTGTGGTATCTGACGGCGCTTTTCTTCTTAGAAGGGAGTTCATTCTCAGTAAAAGCTCTTCAAACTGGAACGGTTTTACGAGATAATCATCTGCAAGACGGGTAAAAGCATCCTTTTTATCGGAGATATCGCCATAAGCCGAAATAATAATGATAGGCGTATTCTTATCAAAGGAACGAATAGTCTGACAGACATCAAGTCCATTTATTTTAGGAACATTGATATCGAGCAGATATAGAGCATAGGTATTGTTCTTAATCTGGCGGAGAAAAGTTTCTCCGTCATAGATCTTATCACAGGTAAAATTATTTGATTCTAAAAATCTGCAAAGCTCCGCAGAAAGAATAAGATCGTCTTCCAGTAAAAGAATATTCATCAAAATTTATTTTACACGAATTTAACGAAAATTTTATGGTCCCGGATCATCCATAAAAAATAGATAGACAGTTTTAATTAAATTTTAAGCTGTAAATGGAATAATACAGATTATAAACTCACAAAAGATAAAGGATCAGTTTCAAAATTTGGGAAGAATATTTTTTATTAATTTCTGGCTTGCAGGCATAAAAAAATCCCGAAAAAATCCGGGATGATAGTGAGCCAACTACGGGACTTGAACCCGTGACCTCTTCCTTACCAAGGAAGCACTCTACCGCTGAGCTAAGTCGGCATTGAACCAAAAAAATCACACTGATTAGCGTGATTTTCTTTGAGCGGAAGACGGGGGTCGAACCCGCGACATTCAGCTTGGAAGGCTGACGCTCTACCAACTGAGCTACTTCCGCAATTTTGTTTCCAAAACTATTGGTAAACGCTGTGCAAAACTAAGAAAAACTATTTAATCCTGCAACTTTTTTTTCTAATATAAAATGTGGGGAGAGCAGGATTCGAACCTACGAAGCCGAAGCAACTGAGTTACAGTCAGTCCCATTTAGCCACTCTGGAATCTCCCCAGATATTTTATATTAAATTGAGCCTCCAGAGGGATTCGAACCCACGACCCCGAGATTACAAATCACGTGCTCTGGCCAACTGAGCTATGGAGGCATTTTAATATTTCGACTGAAAGCGGTGGAGAAACTCTACTCTACGCATTTCAGTAGTGAAAAAAAAATCACCCTTTTTGAGTGATATTTTGAGCGGAAGACGGGGGTCGAACCCGCGACATTCAGCTTGGAAGGCTGACGCTCTACCAACTGAGCTACTTCCGCAATTTTGTTTCCAAAACTATTGGTAAACGCTGTGCAAAACTAAGAAAAACTATTTAATCCTGCAACTTTTTTTTTCTAATATAAAATGTGGGGAGAGCAGGATTCGAACCTACGAAGCCGAAGCAACTGAGTTACAGTCAGTCCCATTTAGCCACTCTGGAATCTCCCCAGATATTTTATATTAAATTGAGCTTCCAGAGGGATTCGAACCCACGACCCCGAGATTACAAATCACGTGCTCTGGCCAACTGAGCTATGGAAGCATTTAATAAAAAAGAATTCAAAAGATCGCTGTTCCCTTTTTGCGAGTGCAAATATAGAACGGATTTTTTGAATTCTCAAATTTTTCTATAACTTTTTTTAAACTTTTTTACTACGCCATTTCTTTTTTCTTGATTAGTAGCTTTTTAGCAGTATCAACACAAAGGTCTAGACTTTCTTCAAAACTGGCAGATGTCTTTTTTACTACAATATCGTCTCCCGGAACCGCTAAAATAATTTCAGCTGTTTTATTCGCTTTATCGGCGTTATTTTCAACTTTCAGAAAAACCTTACACTCATGAATTTTATCATAGAAGGTATCTAATTTGCTTACTTTTTTGTCAATGTGTGATTCTAGTGGTTCGTGTGGAGTTAAACCAATTGATTGTACTGTGATCTTCATAATTCTTCTTTTTTAGACGCTCTAGGATGAGCCTGATTAAACACTTTTTTCAATTGTTCAATATTAGCATTCGTATAGACTTGAGTACTTGCAAGACTTGAATGCCCTAATATTTTCTTTACTTTGGAGATCTCCGCCCCATTATCCAGAACATGTGTAGCAAAACTATGCCGCAGGATATGAGGGCTTCTTTTTTCTTTTGTTGTTACAAGACTAAGGTACTTATTAACTACCACATAAACAAATTTTTCATTGAGTTTTTTACCCTTTTTATTGACAAAAAAATAGGTTTTATGTTCGTCCGTAGGTTTCCTTATTTCCAGATAACTTTCAAGCAGCTCCGAAAGGCCTTCGGAAATCGGAATAAATCTTTCTTTATTCCCTTTTCCTATTATTTTCAGTTCGTTTCCGCTTATATTAACATACTCAAACATCAGGCCACAAAGTTCTGCTTTCCGGATTCCGGTCTGATATAACACTTCCATAATACATCTTTCGAGAATATCATGTACTTCTATAAATATCCGGTCATTGAGATCCTGCATTTCCTCCTGTGACATAGGAATCTGTTTTTCAGCATAAAACTTCAGAGAAGACATCCCTTCTGCCGGAGAAATTTTAATTTCTCCTATTTTTAAAAGGAAAAGATAAAAACTTCGCAGAGATGATAATTTTCTGTTGATGCTTCTTTTTGAAATTCCATTTTCGCTTAATTCAATGATAAAATTCCGGATTACTTTTTTGTCAGCTTTGGAAATGTCATCTGAAGATTCTGTTCTGAGGAAGAAATAAGAAAAATCTTCAAGATCTTTTTTATAGCTTGTAATGGTATGAGGAGAATACCTCTTCTCGAATTGTAAATATTCTAAAAACTTATATAGCATTTACGTAGGGTATAAAAACAAAAATTCACCTCTCAAATATACGTATTTAAGAAGTGAATTAATGTATGCGATTTAAGAAAATTCTTAAGCCTGCTCTTCTTTGCTAAGATTTCTCTGCTTGTGAGCAGCTTTCAGTCTAGCTTGTCTTAAAGTTACAGAAGGCTTAATAAACTGTTGTCTAGCTCTTAATTGACGAACTGTACCTGTTTTATCAAATTTTCTTTTATATTTTTTTAAAGCTCTGTCGATGGATTCACCATCTTTTACTGGAATTATTAACATATTTTACATCTCATTTTGGATTGCAAAAGTAATATATTTTCATTAAACAACAAAATTATATCCAGTAAAAAAAGATAATGGGTTTTAATTTCAACTAAAAACATTATAAAAACAATAAATCAATATCCAAATCAATGAAATACATTTAATATTTAAAGTTAAATTATGAATTTATTCAAAATAAAATAATAAAACATTAAGATAATCATATTTTGATTAAATTTGGATTTTTAAAAATAATAAAACAAAACAGCCATGAAAAAATAATTACTCTTATTTATAACCTTCTTCCTCTCAACTCAGCTTTTTATTTTTTTACCCGCCCTAAGTAACAGCAGATTATATCAATAAAAGTCATTTTAAAAAAACACTTCCAGATATGCTAAAAAAAATACTTTTTACTATACTAGCACTCTTTTACCTATCTCTTACCGCACAGGAAGACTGCATTTCAGCGATCACGGTATGTGGAAACTCCAATATCAATTACACACCATCAGGAATAGGAAATATTAATGAAAATTTAGGAGGATGTCTTTCATATGAAAATCATTCAGTCTGGTATAAATTTACCATTGCAACCAGTGGCACCCTTACCTTTGACATCACCCCAACAGGACCTGTCGATTATGACTGGGCAGTTTATGGCCCGAATGTAACCTGCTCCAACAGAGGAACCCCTATCCGCTGTAATGCCTCCGGGGAAAACGGAGCTACAGGACTGAATATGAGCAGCACACAGACTTCCGTACCCGGAGGCTTCGGCCAGCCAAGGTATTGCAAATATATGGATGTACTCGCCGGGCAGACCTATTATTTATATGTAGATAATTGGTCGACCACTGTTTATACATTTAATTTAACATGGGGAGGTACTGCTACTTTTGTTTCACCTTTCAATAATTCGTCTGCAGCTCCCAATCCATTTATACCACCGGGAGCTCCGGGACCGAATGCCAATTCACCGCGGGAAATCCCAATCTGCGGAAATACAGCCGTTTTCGATTTCAGTTCTTTATCAGCAGGAATATTAAACGGAAATCCCAATTTCACGGTTACTTATTTTAACAATGCCAATAATGCGGCTACCGGAACGAATCCCATCACAGCTCCAACCACCGTAAACACTACCAATACTTACTATTATAATATTAACTATCAAGATCCAAACAGCCCTGGAAGTACGATCAATGCCTGCAAACAGACCAATGCCATTGTTTTCAGAAACAAAAGTATTACTGCTTCAATAACACCTTCGGCCACTGTTTTATGCCCGGGAGGAAGCATTACCTTAACTTCTAACAACCCCACAGGAAATACATGGTCTACTGGAGCTACTACCCCTTCTATTACAGTAACTTCTCCGGGGACTTATACTTTAACAACTACCAATGGAACATGTACGAGCGCTCCGGTTTCTACTACGATTACTCAAGATACGGATCCCGCTGTAAGTATTACAGGAAATTTAGTACTCTGTGAATCAACCAGCACGCAGCTTACCGCTTCTTCCACAGGAACGGGAAACACTTACACCTGGTCTACAGGAGCAACGGGGAATACTATTTCGGTTTCAACACCGGGAACCTATACGGTTACTGTGAAAACCCCTTCCAACTGCCAGTACACAAAATCTGTCACGGTAGCACAAGGTGTGGTTCCTGTTGTTCAGAATTCAAGCTTGAGCCAATGTTCAAATACGGCAACAGCTATTTTCGACCTTACCTCATCGCAACCCAATATCAGCCAAACAGCTAATGTAAGTTTCGATTATTATGTGAATCAAGCAGATGCGATTGCAGGAAATACGAATACAATTACGAACCCAGCAACCTATAATTCAGGTAATGCAACGATCTATGTCCGGGTAAAATCAGCAATCTGTTCTAAAATTGCACAATTGCAATTAAATATTACGCAATCGACCGCACCGAGCATTACAGCATCTTCGTCTACGATATGCTACGGAGGGAATGTTACCCTCACATCAAGCATCAGCACCGGAAACACCTGGTCTACAGGAGCAACAACCCCATCGATCACCGTTACAACCGAAGGCATCTACACTTTGACCAATACAAGCGGAAATTGCACCAGTACTCCCGTTTCAGTTACTATAAATAAAGAGAACGACCCGAATGTGACCATTACAGGAAATTTATTACTGTGTGACCAAACCAGCACACAACTTACAGCTGCTTCGGCGGGGACAGGAAACCTCTACACCTGGTCTACAGGAGCAACAACACCAGCGATTACTGTAACGTCTCCGGGAACTTATACTGTTACTGTGAAAACGCCCGCCAACTGCCAGTACACGAAATCTGTTACGGTAGCACAAGGCATTGTTCCTGCTGTTCAGAATTCAAGTTTGAGCCAATGCTCCAATACGGCAACAGCTATTTTTGATCTTACTTCAGCACAACCTAATATCAGCACAACTTCAACTGTAAGTTTTGATTATTATGTGAATCAGGCAGATGCGATTGCGGGAAATGCGAATACCATTACGAACCCAACAACCTATAATTCAGGTAATGCTACCATTTATGTCCGTGTAAAATCAACAACCTGTTTTAAAGTAGCCCAGCTGCAGCTTTCCGTTACCCAATTCCCTGTGCCAACGATCAGCGCATCTTCTACAACGATATGCTATGGAGGGAATATCACTTTAACTTCAAGCAATGCAACGGGAAACACATGGTCCACAGGAGAAACAACCCAATCCATCACCATTACAGCTCCCGGCACCTACACTTTAACGGGGGCAAACGGATTGTGCTCAAGCGCACCGGCATCCATTAGCATTTCGGCAGAAAACAATCCGAATTTACAGGTTTCCGGAAATCTTTCTTTCTGCCCGGGATCTTCAACTATACTGACCGCTTCTTCACAGGGGACAGGAAATACATTTACATGGTCAAATGGAGTAAATGGAGCCTCTAATACGATTAATATACCCGGCACTTATACTGTTACCGCTACAACACCTGCCGGCTGCCAATATCAAAAATCCGTAGTCGTAACTATGGATAATGCCATCATTGTAAATATTGCTCCACCGGCACAGATCACCTGCACCAACCCGCAAATCACACTCAATGCAACAGCTTCAATCTATCAGCCCGGAGCCACATTCCTATGGACAGCTTCTAATGGAGGGTCTATTATTTCAGGAGGCAGTACTTTGACTCCTACCGTTAATAATGGTGGAACTTATACTCTTACCATTACAAGTGCAGCACCTTTAGCATGTACCAGCCAGGCTTCAGTAGTGGTTAACAAAAACATAACCCCTCCTACTATTGCTATTTCTGCACCTAAACTTACTATTTGCCTTGGGGAATCTGTGGTTCTTACTGCCACAGGGGCTGCTACTTACACCTGGACAGGTATTCCAGGCAACGGAAGCTCGCAGACAGTGTCACCTACTACAACCACAACGTATACGGTAACCGGAACCGGAGTTAATGGATGCGCTGCCCAGACGCCGGCTACAATAACAATTAATGTTGTTCCTGAAATTGTTTCAACCCTACATGACATTGAAATCTGTAAAGGAGACAAAGCTATTCTGGATGCAGGATTCGGACCTAACTACACTTATTTATGGAATACAGGAGCAACCACCCGGACCATTAATGTAGAGCTTGAAGGAAATTATTCAGTTACTATAAGCAACGGAGTCTGCTCAAAAACATTCACTGCTACGGTAAGGTATATTGTTACGCCTGAAATCCTGAATATTATTTATAAGGACAATACCTTAACGATCAATATCAAAAACAGTGGAAACCTTCCGGCAGAGTACTCCATAGACGGAGGGGTAACATGGCAGTCATCCAATATATTCACCAACGTACTCAGAAATACTCAATATCCTATTAAAGTAAGAAACAGAGGAGCATTATGCGAAACGAATACAACTTATTATACGTTTTTCATGTCCAATGTTATCACTCCAAACTATGACGGCATTAATGATGGGATTGATTTCAGTATCATCAGCAGATATGGAAACTTTGAAGGAAGTATATTTGACCGATACGGAAAATCGATTTTCAAGGTCACTCCTAAAAATCCGATATGGGATGGTAAATATCTTAACGCCCCACTTCCTACGGGCAGTTACTGGTACCGTTTATTCTGGGAAGATAAAATCAGTAAAAAACCTGTAGAAACATCAGGCTGGATATTATTAAAAAATAGAGATTAATTTTTATACAACTGCCGACAATCTATGAATGTCGGCAGTTTTGTTTCACCCCTATGAATCAGAATCCTCCCCTTATTACTATAATTAAAAAAAGCAATGGCCGATATTAACGGTATTTAAACAAAATATTCTATATTTGCAGTCACTTTATTCATGGGGTTGACTGGTTTCGACAGCAAGACCAATGGGTAAGTAAGCATGCAGAGAACCGTAGCGCGATCTCTATAATCCCTTGCTACAAAATTTTAACTGGCAACGAAGAGTTCGCTCTTGCAGCTTAATATCGAAGTATAGTAGATCAAGCGTTTTCCCGAAGATTTCAGTAGGGAAGCAAGATATTCCACAAATGCTCTGTTCTGCGGCGTTTGATTCTGGGATATAGGAATGCGGAAATAAGGTTTTAGAAACTTCGGCTAAAGCACGAAAATTTAGAAGATAAGCTGGAAGTTGGGTGTCTGCCCTCTGCCTCCAGTCGAAAACCAATGGTAGAATAAGCATGTAGAAAGCTTATGTATTGCTTGTTTGGACGAGGGTTCGAATCCCTCCAACTCCACTTTTTAAACTAGAGAGAATTTGTATATAATTACACTTTCTCTTTTTTGTTTTTCCCAAAGCCACTCAAAAACGTCTTACCTTATCTTTCTATTATAAAAGTCAATATCACAAAGCAAAAAAAATCCCCGAATTGCTTCGAGGATAAAAACTAATAACCATGAAAACTCAAATAAATGAGAATCATGGCAAAGGTACTCATAAATAATGAATAACAGCAAATAATGAAGCCGCAAATTGCAGTTATTCAAAATATCAATTGCTTTTTATTTATATATTTAGTCCAACTAAAAAACTATAAACCATGAAATACAGGATTATCAGCAGCTTTTCTATTGAAGAGATATAAAAAGAAATAAACAGTTTATTATTGCAGGGCTGGAAATTTCAGGGAGGTATATGAATATACGAAAAAGGCTTCATTCAGGCTGTAGTAAAAGATAAGTAAAATAAAAGGGGCTGGTTCAAAAAAGAGCTAGCCCCGTTTATGATTTCTTATACAAGAAGATGCTATAAGGACAATTTACTAGGTGGCAATCCAAATTGCTTTTTAAATGCAAATGAAAAATGGGAAAGATCTTCAAATCCGAGATCCAGATAGATATCCGAAATCTTTTTCCCTTTTTCCAGAAGATAACGGGCTTCCTGTAACCTTCTTTGAAGCAGCCATTTTCCGGGTGCTGTTCCGAATATCTTTTCAAAATCTCTTTTAAAAGCAGCCAGGCTTCTTCCGGTAAGGTAGGCGAAGCGGTCAAGTTTTACATTAAAATGGTAATTCTTCAGCATAAACTCTTCAAGATTGATCTTGTAAGGTTCGGAAATATCATAGAGAATATTCTTTAATGACGGATCATATCCAAATAATAGCAGCAATGCTTCTTTCTGTTTTAAGAAAGCCAGTTCCGGAGATTTATTTTCTAAAAGATCCTGATAGTGCAACAGAGATTCCATAAAATATTTCAGATGCGGAACATGTGACAGCTCTATAAAAACAGGAGTTTTAACTTTTTCCGGAACTGCAAAACGTTCCTCTGTGCTCATCTGCTTCAGCATTCCGTCATCAAACCTGATGGATAAAGATTTAAACCCTGCTCCCTCACCTGGTTTTTTCAAAAACTTTAATAACTGATTTTTCCTGACAAGATATACATCTCCGCTCCGAAATACCTTCCTATTCTCCCCGTCATTAAGTTCCATCTCTCCTGAAATTACCATAGACAAGGCATTGTAAGAAACAAACTGCTCGCCTTCACGAAAAACAGTAAAGTAGCAGGAATAATTGATATAATTTAAGTCTTCAGACATTTTTATACGATTCATATTGAACGAAACCTTTCGGTCTGACTGTTAAATATACTGCTTTTAATTATTTTTATATTAATATTGATTTAGGCTCCAGATATTCTTCTAAACCATATGCTCCAAATTCTCTTCCAATTCCCGACTGTTTAAATCCACCGAACGGAGCCAGAGGATCATGCTTAAAGCCGTTGATACAAACCCTTCCGGCTTCAATTTGTGACGCGACATTCAAAGCACGTTTCTCATCCGCAGAAGAGATATAAGCAGCCAATCCATAAGTGGTATCATTGGCTATTGCAACAGCTTCTTCTTCATTTTCATAAGGGATAATGGATAGTACAGGACCAAAGATTTCCTCCTGTGCAATCCGCATATCGTTGTGAACATTGGTAAAAATAGTAGCCTTTACAAAGTTTCCGTTTTCAAGACCTTCGGGTTTTCCAATACCTCCTGCTAATATCTCTGCTCCTTCTTCTATTCCAAGCTTAATATAAGATTGTACCCGTTCGTATTGCTTTTCAGAAACCATGGGTCCTACATTGGTCTCTTCATTAGCAGGATTTCCAACAACAACCTGCATTGCAGCTTCTTTTGCAATGGTGTTTACTTCTTTGATTTTTGAACGGGGAACCAGTAAACGCGTAGGCGCAATACAAGCCTGGCCACTGTTCATATAAGCTCCAAAAACAGCCTGAGGGATGACCTGTTTCAAATCTGAATCATCAAGAATAATATTAGGTGATTTCCCTCCAAGTTCCAACGTAACTCTCTTCATTGAATCCACGGCTCCTTTAGCGATCATTTTACCTGTCTGGGTAGAACCCGTAAAGGATATCTTAGCCACATCATTACTATTAACAATCTCATTCCCCACAATACTGCCCAATCCGTTCACCACATTAAAGATACCTTTTGGAAGGCCTGCATTATGAAAACACTCCATAATAACCTGTGTCTGCAATGCACTCATCTCGCTGGGCTTTACCACTACCGTACATCCTGCTGCAACGGCAGTCGCAAACTTATTGCAGATAAAGCTGTTGCTGGAATTCCAGGGAGTAATAATTCCTACAACGCCAACCGGTGTCATCTGTACCTGAGTATTTCCGGCCTTCCTGGTAAACTCGAAATCACGTAAGGTCTCTATCATATGATCAAAACCTCCTACCATATTCTGAAAGCTCATGGTACAAAACTGTCGTGTTCCTCCATATTCCAGGATCATGGTTTCAATAAGATCTTCTTCACGGCCCTGTACAGATTTCTTTAGATTTTCAAGAATGACAATACGTTCTTCTATAGTTGTTTTCGAAAATGTTTTAAAAGCTTCTTTTGCTGCGGCAATCGCGTTTTGTGTATCTATTTCATCCCCCAGTACTACTTCTCCAATTTTCTGATGGTTTGAAGGATTAATAAGGTCAAAGACTTCAGTACCGTTTAATCCGGTAAATTCACCATTGATGTAAGCTTTGTCTATACGTTTCATAGGTATGTATGTATTTATTTTAATTGTACAGGACAAAGTTCCGATAATAAGGATCTCATCATTTTGTTGTAAAGCTCAATTCAACTTTGTTAAAAAGCTCAGCTTAATCATTCATGTTTGTTTCAGAATGATGAGGTAGGGTGAAAAAATGGTTCTTTTAGCAATAGCTGGCTAAAAAAAATCAAATCGGTTTCAGATAAAATCAAATTCAATCACCATATAATATATACAAATATAAACTCCTGAAAACGAAAAGACTAAAGTTTTATTATCCAAAATCCGGAATCGTTGTCCACAAAAAAGACTAAAAAAATGTTTTATCGTAAAGAATTTTATATATTTGCACCATCTAACAATTAAAAAAATAATTTACTATGTCAGACATTGCATCAAGAGTAAAAGCTATCATCGCTGATAAGCTTGACGTTGAAGAAACAGAAGTAACTCCTGAAGCTAGCTTCACTAACGATCTAGGAGCTGATTCATTGGATACAGTTGAACTTATCATGGAGTTTGAAAAAGAATTCAACATTCAAATCCCTGATGATCAGGCTGAAAAAATTACTACTGTAGGACACGCTATCGCTTATATCGAGGAAGTAGTAAATAAATAATATTCTTCAACAAAAAAGAAAATTTAAAAAGTTTATGGAATTAAAAAGAGTAGTTGTAACCGGTTTTGGCGCAATAACACCGATTGGAAAAAATGCAAAAGAATACTGGGAAAATCTTGTGAAAGGTGAGAGCGGTGCAGCTCCGATTACTCTTTTTGATGCCACAAACTTTAAGACCAAGTTCGCTTGCGAAGTAAAAGGGTTCGATCCATTGCAGCATTTCGATAAGAAAGAAGCTAAGAAAATGGACCGTAATACTCAATTGGGTATGGTAGCTGCTAAAGAAGCAGTGGCACATTCCCGAATTATTGAAGACAATGTGGATAAAAACAGAGTCGGTGTCATCTGGGGTTCAGGAATCGGAGGTTTAGAAACTTTCGAAACTGAAGTTTTAGGTTGGGCCAACACTGAAATACCAAGATTCAACCCGTTCTTTATTCCTAAGATGATCGCGGATATTACGCCGGGACACATCTCAATTGAATACGGATTCCACGGGCCGAATTATACAACGGTATCTGCATGTGCGTCTTCTGCAAACGCTTTAATTGATTCCAAAATGCTTATCCAGCTTGGAAAAGCAGACGTTATTGTGTGCGGAGGCTCTGAAGCAGCCGTTACAGCAAGTGGTGTTGGTGGATTCAATGCAATGATGGCACTTTCTACAAGAAATGATGATCCTAAAACAGCATCAAGACCATTTGACAAAGACAGAGATGGATTTGTACTGGGTGAAGGTGCAGGATGTATCATCCTTGAAGAATATGAGCACGCGGTAAAACGTGGTGCCACAATTTATGCAGAATTAAAAGGAGGCGGTATGAGTGCAGACGCACATCACATGACGGCCCCACATCCTGAAGGCTTAGGCGCTTACCTGGTTATGAAAAACTGTATGGAAGATGCAGGCTTAACTGCTGATGAAGTAGACCACATCAACATGCATGGTACCTCTACTCCATTAGGAGATATTGCAGAATCCAACGCAATTTCAAGACTATTGGGTGAACACGCTTACGATATTCAGATTAATTCTACAAAATCAATGACTGGTCACCTTCTGGGTGCTGCTGGTGTCATTGAAGCTATCGCTGCGTTGGGAACTATTATTCATGGTATTGTTCCTCCTACCATCAACCATTTTACTGATGATGAAAATATTGACAGCAGACTTAACTTTACGTTTAACAAAGCTGTGAAAAAAGATGTAAAAGTAGCCATGAGCAATACTTTTGGATTTGGCGGGCACAACGCTTGCGTTCTATTTAAGAAAATCTAAATTTACTGAATGGAGTTACAGAAATACTTTTCTAAATTCCTTCTCAAAAAAAGAAAAAGAAAATTAACGGAGAGAGACTACTTCCTTAGTACTGAACTGAACAAAATGTTGGGTACCGAGGTTCAGAATGTCGCGCTCTACCGTGAAGCTTTTTCTTTGAAAAGTTCTTCTAAAAATCAAGACAGCAATTATGAAAGGCTTGAATTTTTGGGAGATTCTGTTTTGGGTACCATTATTTCCTGCCATCTGTTCCAGACTTATCCTCAGGCCAATGAGGGCTATCTGACACAGATGAAATCAAAAATCGTAAACAGGAAAAACCTTAATAAATTAGGAGAAGATCTTAAGCTTACCGACCTTCTGCAGAAGCAGGGTTCTGCAGCTTTAGGTGAAAATATCTCCGGAAATTTATTTGAGGCACTTATTGGTGCCGTTTATCTGGATTTTCAGTATGACGCCTGTAAAAGAATTATTCTTGAAAAGCTTCTGACCCCTACGGAAATCAACAAGCTTGAGAACAAAATTGTAAGCTACAAAGGCCTTCTGCTTGAATGGAGCCAGAAGAAAAAAGTAAATATAAAGTACGAAACCTGCGAGGAAATCCAGGCGAATAAGGCGGTCGTCTTCAGGTGCCATGTATGGCTGGGAGATGAAAGAATAGCTAACGCGGCAGAGACTTCCAAGAAAAAAGCAGAGGAAAAGGCAGCACAGAGGGCATTTTATATTTTAAACAAAAAAGAAAACATACTTGGAAATTCAAAAACTTTATGATCTGGATGATATAGAATTTGAAGATATTGCCATAGGATTGGTAAGATTAGCAAAAGATATACCCGCTCATGAGTTTTTCTACAAAATAAATCAGAACAACGGCCTCAATTTTTCCAGAAAGAAGGATCTTGTCTTTCACGGGGACTATTATGACTATTTTTTTCCAAGATTTGAAGCCTACCACAAGTCTACCAGGACTTGTTTTACATTTATTTCAAACCGGTCTTCGGAAAGTAAGCAAAAAAAACTACAGACCGAGCTCTTCACAGGAGAAGAAAACATTAAATTTTTATTAAATAATCAGGCAGATGTAGAATATATTCTGCATAGTTCGGAACAATTTCCTGATTTTTCCGTAATTTTGCTCCCTGAAAATCTTGTGTTTCCGATACAAGATTACACACTAAGTTCTGACGAAGAACTTTATCAAATTATCCAGTATTATGAATAAGTATTTAAAGAAGACAAAAATTATCGCAACACTAGGACCTGCTTCTTCATCGAAGGAGGTCATGTTAGGACTCATGAAAGCGGGTGTTGATATTTTCAGAATAAATTTCTCACATGCGGATTACGACCTGGTTCGAAGCAATATTGACATCATCAGAGAACTCAATAGAGAATACGGCTATTCAGTAGGAATCCTAGGCGACCTTCAGGGACCAAAGCTGAGAGTAGGCGTTGTAAAGGAAGGTTCTTATCTTAACCCGGGAGATATCCTGACATTCACCAATGAAAAAATAGAAGGTGACTCTACCAAGGTTTATATGACCTATCAGCAGTTTCCTCAGGATGTAAAAGTGGGGGAAAGAATCCTTATTGATGATGGTAAACTGGTACTGGAAGTAACGGAAACCAATGAAAAGGATACGGTAAAGGCTAAAACAATTCAAGGGGGTCCTCTGAGCTCTAAAAAAGGAGTAAACCTTCCTAATACCAATGTATCTCTTCCTGCGCTTACGGAAAAAGATATTCAGGATGCTAACTTCATGCTTGACATGGAGGTTGACTGGATTGCTCTTTCATTTGTACGCCATGCACAGGATATCATTGATCTGAAAAAGCTGATTGATGCCCACCCGAACGGTAAATTCAAAACACCAATTATTGCGAAAATTGAAAAGCCTGAAGGGGTTAAAAATATTGATGAAATCTTATTGGAATGTGATGGCTTAATGGTTGCCCGTGGTGACTTAGGTGTTGAAGTTCCGATGGAAGAAGTTCCTGCGATCCAGAAAAACCTGGTAGAAAAGGCAAGATTCTATTCAAAACCGGTGATTATTGCAACCCAGATGATGGAAACTATGATCAACAGCCTTACGCCGACAAGAGCGGAAGTAAATGACGTAGCCAACTCTGTATTGGACGGTGCTGATGCGGTAATGCTTTCCGGAGAAACTTCTGTAGGAAGATACCCGGTGCAGGTAGTGGAAAACATGGCAAAAATTGTAAAGAATATTGAAATGACCCATTTTTATCAGCATAAAAATGAGCCAATCGAGAAAGATTACAACTGCATCGATGAAAGATTCATCACCAACAGGGTATGTCTTGCTGCGGTAAGAATTGCTAAAACAACCAACGTTTCTGCTATTGTTACGCTTACACATTCCGGATATACAGCATTCCAGCTTGCTGCCCACAGACCGAATTCCCATATCATTGTATACAGCGGTAACAAAAGAGTAATCACCATGTTAAACCTTCTTTGGGGAGTACATGCTTACTATTATGACATGAAAAAATCTACGGATGAAACGATTATCCAGGTCAATATGTTAACGCATAATTACGGGTATATTGAAACCGGAGATTTCGTAATCAACATCAATGCTACTCCATCTTACGAAGGCGGAAAAACCAATACATTACGATTGACAACTGTCTAAAATAAGTAATAGGCAATAGGCAAAGCTACTTTTTGTCAAAGCATACAAAAAAACTCCCGGGATATTTTCTTCCGGGAGTTTTTGTTTTATCTAAAGTCTTCTTCGTCAAAATTATAATTCAGTTCAGATGCTTTTATTGAATTCTTATAGATGTCCAGTAAAATTCGCCTGTCAAAAAAGCCAATGCCTTCTTTCATTGCAGGAGGTTCATAATCAAAACCACCAGGATAAAACTCTTCCCCGTCTTTCTGTATCAGTGAATACCCAAATCTTTTTCTGAGTACAAAATATCTTTCCGCATAAAAGCCTTCCTCTACCTCCTGAACATCTTCCATTTCAAAAGGAATAATCACTTTATTATTTTCATCTACCGCTCCTAACTTTTCATCTTTAATAAAAAAGTAATATCCATTATCATCATTCCCTCTTTGATAGCGGTCATATTCTGAAGGGATAACTTTTTTATTTCTTGTCATAACGCCCACTTTTTTATCTTTCCAGATCACGGCTACAGATGGATCAGAAAAAGAGCTTATGCTATGATTTTCAAACGGAATTATGACTTCACTCTTATAATTAAGGATTCCGGAAGCTCCGTCTTTTTTAAAAAGAATCCAATATTTTCCAATATTTTTTTTATCTTCTTCTTTATCCGGAACGATGAAATCAAAAGCAATATCGAAAAAGCCTTCATCATATATAAAAGGAATAATCACCTTATTTTTATGATTGATCAATCCTTTCTTCCCCTCCTTATTAATGGCCAGAAAATACCCTGTATCTCCCAGCGGAGCCAGTCTTTTGTATATCTGGGGAATAATTATTTTCAGATTGGAGTTTCTGATCCCAAAATTTTTATTCTGTCCGGCAACGATATATTTTTTACCGGGCA
This sequence comes from Chryseobacterium vaccae, assembly GCF_009602705.1. Lineage (NCBI taxonomy): Bacteria > Pseudomonadati > Bacteroidota > Flavobacteriia > Flavobacteriales > Weeksellaceae > Chryseobacterium > Chryseobacterium vaccae. Next base: position 2,731,829 of record NZ_VSWH01000001.1, read on the forward strand.
TCCAGAATGACTCATCAAATACCCTGTTGGTTTCCGGGTCATAAACATTAACAATAGTTTTATTGTCTTTATAGGTGGATAAAAGAATAAACCGGTTTTGATACAAGTCTGCCCGATGGTATTTAAAAGGAGTTACAGGTTGACCTTTTTTATTGATTAAACCTACAGAACCTCCTTTCAAAGCTTCATAGAAATCCCCTGCTTTCAAAATTCTTTTATATTTTTCAGAGATAATTTCGCCTTTTTCATTGACTAAAAATGAGCCACTCTTTTGTTCTAAAGCGATTGTATTTCCATTAAAGCTGTAGCTTAACAAACTTGTTTCTGTGTGAGTGTCTTCTCCATAAGGCTGAAAATCTTTGTTTAACAGATACCATGTATACTTTTTGTCTTTCTCTACCAGTCCGAAATAAAATTTGTTAAACGCAATCATATCCTGATACCTGAAATTCGTGAGATGTTCTCCCTTCAGGTTTACCAGATCACTTTTCCCGTCTTTTTTTCTTTCTTTTATAAAATATTCAGATAATTTATAGGTATTGGAATCTATGGAAAGAAAGGAATCGGTTCCAGATTCATATAGAACTTTCATATCTTTTTTCCTGATGAGCTGATCAGCTTGATAGCCCTTCCCAATCCAATACTCATCAGAAATGCTTTCTACGTCCCTGAAATAGTCGCTTACCCGCATTCCTTCTTTATCTATAAAATAATACATGGGTGTGGTATCTTCTTCTGTACATAGATTTTCCGCACTACAATTACGGTCTATGGGAACATTTATTTTTACCTTCGAATATCCGTATTGATCAAAAGCAGAAGCAGAAGTATATTCGGGCGGAATGATTTCTTTACCGGTCTGATCTATAAATCCCCATTGCCAGCTATAATTTCCATCCTTTAAAACTCTGGCTCTTCTTTCATCCGATTTTCTAGAAACCTTCTGAAACATGCCTATAAGTTTATATTTTTCCTGAAGGCTTTTAATATCCGTAGAATCTGTCATCACCCCATAACGGTCTATTGGAATAAGTTTTTGTGATGAGAGCAAACCAAAGCCAAGGCAGAGAAAAAAAGGATAGACCGTTTTCTTCATGTTAATTTCCAACGATGGTTTTCGCCGTCACAAATTCTTTTAAAGCCAGTAAAGAAAGTTCTGTTCCATATCCTGAGGCTTTGCTTCCACCGAATGGAAAACGCGGATCAGAACTGGTCATTCTGTTGATATTTACCGTTCCTGATTCAAGATTTTCAATGAAATATAACTGACGCTCTTTGTTGGCCGTCCATACAGAATTGGAAAGTCCGAAAGGAATATCGTTCGCCATTTGTAAAGCTTCTTCGTCATTTTTTGCCGTCATAATCATTCCCAGAGGTCCGAAAAGTTCCTCTTTTAAAATAGGATTTCCCTCCTTAACCCTTATTAAACCAGGTTTAAATTCGTTTTCTGAGATTCTTTCCAGAGGAATAATGATTTCTGCACCATTTTCCAAAGCTCTGTTGAACTGAGCTTCCAGTTCATCCGCGAGGTCAGGCCTTGCCATTCCGGCTAATTTGGTTTCCTTATTTAGAGGATCTCCAATTTCATATTTTTTATATTCTTCAATGAATTTCGGTAAAAACTCATCTTCAATTTTTTCAGCAATGATAAATCTTTTTGCTGCTGTACAGGTCTGTCCGCAGTTTTGAAGTCTTGATTTCACTCCGAACTTTGCTGCTTCATCCAGATTTGCATCTTCAAAAATGATGAAAGCGTCACTCCCACCTAACTCAAGCAAAGATTTTTTAATATTTAAACCAGCGATAGAAGCTACTTCTCCCCCAGCCTTTCCGCTGCCCGTTAAGCTCACTCCTTTTACAGCATCATGTTCAAGGATTTCCTTGACAGCCTTATGTCCTACTTCAAGATTCTGGAAAACTCCTTCAGGGAAACCTGCCTCTAAAAGAACTTCTTCAATTGCGTTTCCGCTTCCGAAACAAATTGAAGCATGCTTAAGAACCACGGTATTTCCGGCTAAAATAGCAGGAACAGCAAACCTCAGCACCTGCCAGAAAGGAAAATTCCAGGGCATCACGCCTAAAATTACGCCTTTCGGAGCATAATGAACTTCAGAATAAGCAAATTCAGACACCACTTTTTCAGGTTTTAAAATATTTTCTGCCTCTGCATAATAATTCATCATTAGGGCACATTTTTCCACCTCAGCAATTGATTCTGAAATGGGCTTATTCATTTCCGTAGTAATGATCCTTCCAAATTTTTCCGAATTATTTTTTAAAATTTCTGCCGCCTTTGCAATCAGCTTCTGTCTTTCTTCAAACGGCACTTTTCTCCATGATGAAAATGTCTTATCTGCTTTAATAAGTTTATTTTCAATTAACTGTTCCATAATTTAATTTCTGTTTTAAATTCAAATCAATGAATTTATTTAATGCTTCTTCTTTAAAAGCATCATGAAAGCAACAAATTTTGTTCCTTAAGTTTATATAAAATAATGATTTTCTCTATTGAGACAATATATGTTCTTACACCATAAACCATTCATTCAAAAGACAGGCTGCCAGCCTTGCTGTTCTGTCCTGAATATCAAAAGAAGGATTTACTTCTGCTGCATCCAGTGACACTACTTTTTTATTTTTTAAGATATGCCTGTAAAAATGCATGAAAGTAGCATCCGCAAAGATCCCGTTGTAGGCAGAAGCTGATACGCCGGGCGCAATGGAAGCATTGAATACATCCATACAAATAGTAAGATAGGCATAATCTACGTTGTCCAGCAATTCGTCAATACGCTGATAAATGGATGGAAGGTTTTCAAAAAAGAGTTCATCGGCAAGAATGTACTTCATCCCGTACTGATGAGCGGTATCAAAAAGTTTTAATGTGTTTGAATTTCTCTGGATTCCTATGTGCAGGGAATTGATTGGTCCTTCCTGTGCAATCTGCCAGAATCCTGTTCCGGAGCTTGGCCCTACTTTTTTTTCCGGCTGTCTATTATCAAAATGAGCATCAATATTAATGATCCCTATTTTCTGTTCCGGAAAAGCAGTTTTCACTCCTAAATAATGGGCATAAGTTACTTCATGGCCTCCGCCCAGCACTAATGATTTTCCTCCTTTTAAAAGGACTTTTGATACATTTTTAGCAAGACTGTTCTGAGCCGTTTCCAAGTCTCCGTTTTCACAAGTGATATTTCCGAAATCCAGCAAAGAAAAGTCAGGGAAAATAACCGGAAAATTGGACATATTTTTCCTGATCACATCAGGTGCATCCTTTGCTCCGAGGCGTCCTTTATTTCTTCGTACTCCTTCATCTACGGCAAAACCGTGCATAACGAAATCATTCGTTGAAATAGTATCGTAATTGTGTTCATCTTTTACTCTCTGAAACAGCCTGTGGAAAAGAAGCTCTTCTCCATCCAGTCTACCCTGCCAAATATCTTGAAACATAATCCTTTAAAATTCAATTTTAGTCACATCATTATATCCAGTAAAGCTAGCTAATATTGTTTAGATAAAAAAGCTCTGTTCATATATTATGCAAAGAATTTAGGATAAGAATAACTTGAGCTTATTCTATTCTTTTTTCTGATTGGCATTGCTGCTGATGAACATTTCATTTCGTTCTTCTGAAATAATTTCCAAAAACCGTTCATAATGCTTCAGCACGTCAGAAATTAATTCATTCTTGGTAAAATACTGCACATCATAACCTTCTCTTCCGTCTCCAAAATAGGATCTTGGATAATGGGTTTTATTATCATCAATTTCCGGCAGGTTTTCTTCATTCATGATATGTTCAGAAACTGTTTTTATCTGATTTTCGATACCGTAGACAAAGTTATTCACAACCCCCTGATGGATTTCTATTTCTATTCTGACAGGATTTTCACCATGATTTATCTGCGCTTTAATTCCGTTGGTCGCAAATTCCTGCTGCAGTTCTGTAAAGGCTTCTTTGCCTTTCACCTGAATGAAATGGTCTACGGAAGCATTATCTTTAAAGGAAACGATATTTTTTAAACGTTCTTTCCAGAATTCACCAGACCATGGAACAGTAGACACTGAAAAGTTTCTGTCATAATATTTTTGGTCTATCACCAATCCTTTCATCAGGCTTACCATAAACAGAATTACTACAATGGAAAACGGTAATGCTGTAATTAAGGTCATGCTTTGTAGTGCTTTCAAACCTCCCACATTCAGCAGTAAAAGAGAAAGAACAGCCAATAAAACACCCCAGAATACAACCTGCCATTTTGGAGATTTACCGGCATTTTTGGTGGCAATACTGTTCATGACAAATATTCCCGAATCTGCTGATGTAACAAAAAAGATAAGAATGATAAGAATCACGAAGAATCCTGTAAATTCTGATAAAGGCAGGTACTCTAAGAACCGGAACATTAATGCGTCCGGATCTGTGGCAAACTGACTTAACTGCCCGTTGGCAATATTTAAATCAAACCAAATGGCACTGTTTCCGAATACGGACATCCAGATAAAATTGAACAACGTTGGTAATATTAAGACTGCAAGGATAAATTCTCGTATTGTACGCCCTTTGGAAATCCTCGCAATAAACAAGCCTACATATGGAGACCAGGAAATCCACCATGCCCAGTACAGGATGGTCCAGTCGTAAAACCATGGCAATGCATTTTTCTCATAAACATGGGTATTGAAGGTAAGATTGAAAAAGTTATTGATATAATTTCCCAGTCCTTCTGTAAAACTTCCGATCAGATATACTGTTGGTCCCAATATCAGCACAAAAATCAGGAGCCCTATCACACTAATGACATTGATATTACTTAAAATCTTCACTCCTTTTCCTACTCCAGAGATGGCAGACATTACGGAAAGAGCAACAAGGGTAACCACAATGATGATCTGATACATAAAACTGTTCTCAGGCGTAATATGAAGGATATTCAGTCCGGAACTGATCTGTACCACTCCAAATCCCAGCGTGGTAGTGATTCCAAAGAAAGTACAGCATAAGGCAAAAACGTCAATAGCATTGCCCCATTTTCCGTTGATCTTATTTTTTAACAAGGGATAAAAGCAGCTTCGTAATGAAAGCGGAAGCCTGTAACGGTAAGCAAAGTAAGATAAAGAAAGTCCTACCACTCCATAAATAGCCCATGCATGGATTCCCCAATGGAAAAAGGTATAGAGCTGCGCCTGCTTGGCCCGGCTTACATAATGATTATCCGCAAAAACGTCTGAAGAATAATGCTGCATGGGTTCAGCCACACTAAAATAGATTAATCCAATCCCCATTCCTGCGGCAAACAGCATGGAAATCCAGGAAAAGAAGGAATATTCCGGCTTACTGTCATTCGCTCCCAGCTTAATGTTAGCATATTTACTAAACAGCAGATATACCAGGAAAATTACAAAAAGCGTTACAGACCAAACGTACACCCAATTTAAATTAACGAATATGAATTGTTTGATTTCATTCAGGATATTTTCCGTTGGTTGTGGATAAACTGCAGACAAAAAACAGGTTCCTATAATAAAGAGCAAACTCGGAATAGTGACCCCTTTGTTAAAAGTAGATCTAACATTTTGAAAATTCATCTTTTTTATTTTCGAATTTATAGTATTGACAAGTCTTCCTGGTATGGGATATAGCTGTAAAAAAGTACTGAGAAATAAGAAAATATCCAGGTTTTCCGGGATCTCCGGTGCACTTAAGAACTATTGAAAAATGCGTTATTTATCTAAAAATCAACGCTAATCGAGGCGCAAGATAAGAAAACTTATAGAAAATATGAAAAATATGGAGGACTTTATGATTTTATGATATCGGCTTTTAAGGCCACTTATCTAATGAAACTTAACCTGCAGATGAAAGATCTACAAAAGCTTTAAGGTATCCCGCAGATTTCACAATTGACACAGATCTTTACAATTTTTCAATACTTACAAATTGGGTAAAGAATAAAAAATGCAGAAGAAAAATTCCTCTGCATTTTGTTAAACGGCATTATTGTAATATTTAAAATACTGCCAATATTTATCTTTAAAGATTCTGAATGAGGCTTTGTATTCAGGGTTGCTATCTTGTATTGCTTTAAAAATTTTAGAAATTTCTCTGAAATCTTTTCCTGCAAAATAGCATTCCTTGACGTTATCAGCAGTCTCTCTACCTATATACAAATATCCTTTCTCTTTCAGTTCTTCAATAGCTTTATCTTCAATATCGCTTAATTTTTCAAAATCTTCTTTTTCAGGAAGTCCGTCATTGTTATCTCCATTATATTGAAATTTAAGAACAGAAATCCAGGGATAAGAAGCCTTTGCATCATATTGTAGTAATGGAAGATTCATGCAGGCAATAAGCGGTCTTTCATTGCCTAAAGTAGCTCTGAGAACAGAAAATGTATCTTCTTCATTAGCTCTTTTTACCTTTTCATACTTTTCTGTAAATTCCTTCTCTCTCCATAGCAGGAAATCTTTCAGCTTTTCAATAGGAACCAATTCTTTTTTTGCCTGATCTTTTCCAATGATATTGAATACATCAATTTGCGTTGCGAAATTCAATTCACCTAAAAAATGGTCTAAAAATATACATATTCCGGTGGTAATCTGCCCTTTATTTTCTTCATTTACACCTTCGTAAACAAATGTAAGATCAATTTCGTCCGGATATTCTTCCGATTCGTTGGAATAAAAGAAAACATTATCCCGTGTAAATTCATAACCGTTCATCTGAAGGGCTATATGATCTATATTTTTAGCCGGTTTTAAAGCGGTAAACAGCCAATGATTGTACTTCGGGGCAGCATTGATTAATTCTTCAGCAAAAACCATATTTTTTATTTCTCCGTCTACCGTAATGATGAGCTCTGCAGTAGTATCATCAGACATCCCTGTAAGAAAATAGAAGTGTTCATTGATCTGGCGCAGTTTAGGAGAGAGAACATCAAAAAAGTCCTTTTCAATGGATGACACCTCTCTGTTTTTCACAATTTCGTAAAAATCTTTCTCTCTGGTCTGAAACCAGTTCCAGAAGTCTTTATAGGTACGAATTTCCTGTCCTGGATCTTTTTTGCCGAGGATTTTATCAAAAATGCCCATAAGAGTGTTTATTTTACAAGGTTTCCATCAATATAAACATGTTCTGCACTTAAGCTTCCCTGATTGTAAAGGATATTCTGGAAGTTATTGGTTTTAAACGTCACAAAGTCTGCTTTTTTACCAGGTTCCAGTTTCCCTCTGTCTTCCAGATTAAGAGCATACGCAGCACGGTAAGTCATTCCTGCCAGAACTTCTGCCGTCGTCAGTTTTTGGAATGTTGCCAGAATAGAAGCCTGGGTAATTAAATTCCCCATAGGTGCCGATCCCGGATTCCAGTCACTTGCAATCGCTACAATAGCACCTGCATCCAGTAATTTTCTTGCCGGAGTAAATTTCTCTCCCAACCCTAAGCTTGCCCCCGGAAGTGCTGTTGCCACTGTATCCGATTCTGCTAAAAACTGAATATCTTCATCAACCGTTGCTTCCAGATGATCTGCGGATTTTGCTCCTACTTCCACAGCTATTCGAGAACTTCCCGGGGTAAACTGGTCTGCGTGAACAGTAATTTCAAAACCTAAGTCTTTAGTTTTAAGTAAGAAATCTTTACTTTCTTCTGGCTGGAACGCAGATTTTTCAATAAATATATCGACACGCTGTGCCAAGTTTTCTTCTTTTACTTTTGGTAAAATTTCGGTAAGAATGTATTCTAAATATTCAGGATTGCTTCCTTCGAAGTCTCTAGGCTTTAAATGAGCAGAAAGACAGGTGGGAACTAAAGTAGCTTTAGTGGACTCCTGTGCTTTTTTGATGATCCGAAGCATCTTCAATTCATTTTCCACATCCAGACCGTAACCGCTTTTTACTTCAATGGTTGTAATTCCAAGATCAACCAGAAATTTGATTCTTTCTAATAATGTTTTCAGCAATTCTTCTTCTGAAGCTTTTCTTGTGTGCTGTACAGAACTCCAGATTCCTCCTCCACTTTCAGCGATTTCCAGATATGTTTTCCCGGCGTTACGCATTGCAAAATCATTAGCTCTGTTTCCTCCGAAACAGATGTGCGTATGTGAATCTACGAAGGCAGGAAGAACAACCTGTTCTCCTCCCATCTTTTCAATTTCTATTGTTGGGTTTTCTGATCTTAACGTATCAAAATTTCCAATTTTCTGAATGATATTGTTATCTACTACAATTCCTCCGTCAACAATAATTTCCAGTTGCTCATCAGAAAGTTTTCCTCTTAATGGTAAGTTGGCAAGTGTTACTACCTGCCTGAATGGTCCTAGTAATTTCATTTATTTAGACTATGGGTTAGAAGATGAACTATTTAATTCATGATTTCAGATCAATCATAATTTTAAATTCATAGTTCAACTTTAATATTTCCTCTCAAAAATACTTAAAATATCTCAATATATTAAACTCATTACGCGATCTGCTTTCATCCCGGCCCTGGTCTCTGTGCTTTTCTCAATCTGCCTTTCAACCTTATTCTAAATTTCCTATCTTTGAAGTAAATGAAATGAATTAATGCCAGATTTTTTACATCCAGATAAGGAAAATTACTCGCATGAAGAGCTTATGCAGGAAGAGCAGATCCGGCCCCAGAGTTTTAAAGACTTTGCGGGTCAGAGAAAAACGTTGGAAAACCTTGAGGTTTTTGTATCGGCTGCCAAAAGACGTGGTGGCGCTCTCGATCATGTTCTTCTTCATGGTCCTCCGGGCCTGGGTAAAACCACTTTAGCGAATATCATTGCCAATGAACTGGGAGTAAACTGCAAGATTACTTCCGGCCCTGTATTGGATAAACCGGGAAGTCTGGCGGGACTGCTGACTAATCTGGAGGAAAATGATGTTCTTTTTATTGATGAAATTCACCGTCTTTCTCCTGTAGTGGAAGAATATCTTTATTCTGCGATGGAGGATTACAAAATAGATATTATGCTGGAAACCGGCCCTAATGCACGCAGTGTACAGATCGGGCTTAATCCTTTCACTCTGGTAGGAGCTACCACCCGAAGCGGAATGCTGACTAAACCCATGCTGGCCAGATTCGGGATTCAAAGCAGGCTGGAATACTATTCTGTAGAGCTTTTATCTATGATTATTCAGAGAAGTTCAAGAGTTTTAGGAAGCACTATTTATGAGGATGCAGCCATAGAAATAGCCCGAAGAAGCCGCGGAACTCCAAGAATTGCCAATGCTCTGCTGAGAAGGGTACGCGATTTTGCTGAAATAAAAGGGAATGGTGAGATTGAAATCAACATTACAAAATATGCCCTGAATTCTCTTAACGTAGACGAGTTTGGTCTGGATGAAATGGATAATAAGATCATGCGTGTCATGATTGAAAATTTTAAAGGGAAACCGGTCGGAATTTCCGCTTTGGCAACCTCTATCGGAGAAAATCCTGAAACTGTAGAAGAGGTGTATGAACCATTCCTAATCCAGGAAGGTTTTATTATTAGAACACCGAGAGGAAGGGAAGTCACTGACAAAGCCTACAAACATTTAAATATTTCAAGACCTAAGAATCCGGGAGAACTTTTCTGATTCAGGGTTTTAAGTTCAAGGTTCAGATTTCAGAGTTTAAAGTTAATGAGAAGTTATTAGTTTATGTTTATTCCTAAATTATACAGAAGTGAAGATTTCGATGTGATGAGAACAATTATCAGCGAAAATTCTTTTGCTTTATTGATTTCCTCGGTGGATAAAATCAGGGCCACCCATTCTATGATGATGCTTAACGAAAATGATCCTGAAAATGTTTATATTGAAACTCATATTTCCAAAGCCAATCCTCAGGCAAAGACTTTAAAGGATGGCGATGAAGTACTGTGTGACTTTTTAGGAGCCCATACTTATATTTCAAGCAGCTGGTATGATCATATTAATGTTTCAACATGGAATTATGAAGCGGTACAGATTTATGGAAAAATACAGTTAATGAACTCTGAAGAGCTTTATCTGCATCTTGAAAAACTGACTTCCAAGTATGAAAAATTTCAGCAGTGTCCGATGATGGTTAAAGATATGGGACAGGAATTTGTAAAAAAGGAAATGAAAGGGGCTTTTGGGCTGAAGATCATTCCGACGGAAATATTCATCAAACAGAAGCTTTCGCAAAACAGAAAAGAAGGGGATTTTCAAAGTATCATTTCACATCTTGAAAATTCTTCTGATATTTATGGAGCAAAGATTGCTGAAAAAATGAAATTAATACAGAAATAATAATCAAAATATATATGAAGCTATATCCAATACAATGTGGAAAATTTAAACTGGATGGCGGTGCCATGTTTGGCGTCGTCCCAAAGAGTCTGTGGGAAAAAACCAATCCTGCAGACGAAAGAAACCTGATTGAACTGGGAACCCGTTCACTGCTTGTTGAAGACGGAAAGAAACTAATCCTGATAGACTGCGGTCTGGGTAATAAACAGGATGATAAATTCTTCGGGCATTACTCGCTTTGGGGCGATGATAACCTTGATAAGAATTTAAAAAAATTCGGTTTCATAAGAGAAGACATTACGGATGTTTTCCTTACTCACCTTCATTTTGACCACTGCGGAGGTGCTATTGAATGGAATGATGACAGAACGGGATACAGACCCGCCTTTAAAAACGCACAGTTCTGGACCAATGAAAACCACTGGCAATGGGCTACAGAACCTAATGCCAGAGAAAAAGCCAGCTTTCTGAAAGAAAATATCATTCCAATGCAGGAAAGCGGACAGCTCAACTTTTTACCACTTCCTACAACAGGAAATTACGGATTTGCCCCTGATTTGAAAATGGACGTGATTTTTGTGGACGGACATACCGAAAAACAGATGCTTCCGGTTATTCAGTATCAGGAAAAAACAATTGTCTTTGCTGCGGATCTTATTCCTACTGCAGGACACATTAACCAGGTGTATGTAATGGGCTATGATACAAGACCTCTCCTTACTCTTGAAGAGAAAGGAAAGTTCCTGAAACAGTGTATTGACAATGAATATTTACTATTCTTTGAACACGATGCCCATCATGAACTGGCCAGTCTTAAAATGACAGAAAAAGGAGTAAGGCTTGATGAAACCTATAGTTTTAATGATGTTTTTGGATATTAATTTTTAATCATGGAAGAATTACATTCAGAAACACAGAAAGCAGAACCGGAACCATCACCCAAGATTATTGGACTCACCGGAGGAATAGGATCAGGAAAAACAACGGTTGCCCGTTTTATTGAAGAATTGGGGTTTCCGGTTTATTATTCGGATGACAGAGCAAAAAGTATCGTCAACGATAATGAAGATTTAAAAATAAAGATCAAAGAATTATTAGGAGAAGATGCCTATGATAAGGATGGTCTTTATGACCGGAAATTTGTTGCCGGAAAAGTTTTCAACAATAAAGATCTGCTCCAGCAATTAAACGAGATCATTCACCCTGCAGTAAGAATTGATTTTGAGGAATGGGTAAAAAAACAAACGAAGTATCTGGTTTTTAAAGAAACAGCTTTATTGTTTGAATTAAAACTTAACAGGCAATGTTATAAGTCTCTTTTAGTGACGGCAGAAGATAATATCAGAACCAAGAGAGTGATGGACCGTGATGGCAAAACCTACCGCGAAGTAGAAGCTGTTATGGAAAAACAGATGCCTGAAAAAGATAAAATAAGACTGGCAGACTGTATTATCTATAACAACACTAATCTGGAGGATCTTAAAGAACAGACCGAAAAGATCATTTTTACTATTGAATAAATCAATTCCTGTTAACTTCTTTATTTTACATTACAGAATTGAAACCATAAAAATAAGCCCTCAAAAATGAGGGCTTATTTTATTTAATCTGAGTTCGGGCTAAGAAGGATGATTAGTTATAGGCATTGAAGCTCACTGTTAAATCAAACTGCCTTAAAAAGATAAAGTACTTTAAAATTTAAAGAATCATCCTTAATATTCTAACCTATGAACCTCAATTGATACTAATCTACAAGCTTTCTCATGGCAGCCGGAAGAAGGGTTTTTAAAAATTTTGAAACCAAAAAAAAGCCCTCATTTCTGAGGGCTCATTTTATTTGAAATTTATTGATTATTCTTTGATAAATTTCTTTTGTACGGTGTTACCGTTGTCATCAATATCAATTACATATACTCCGTTGATCAGTCTGCTTACATTGATCTGGTTGTTTAACAGAATACCTTCTGCGATCACCTGACCTGCTGCATTGTAAATTTTATATTTCGCTTTTTTGCTGATATTTTTCACAAACAACACTGAACTTACAGGGTTTGGATAGATCATGATATCATCCTGGTTCAATGAATTCGGAACACCTTGTTTAGCAATTCTTACAGAATAGTCTTCAACCTCTCCGTTCTTCATATTCACACAGTTTACTGGAATACCATCTCTTTCCATTGCAACTCTCATCACAACATATTTATGAGTAGATGTACTTACGAATGCATCAGCCGGTACACTGAATGTTCCTGATACAGGAGTTGTTGTATTCGGTGGTGAAGTAAATACTCTTTCATTGATATCAAAGTATCCGTTTCTGTTAAAGTCAATCCATACAGCAATACCTTCATTATGATTAGTACCAGTCCATTTTTTCTCGATTGAAATCTCATTTCCTGTAGATCCTTGAACAAGTTCAATGAAAGCACCCGGAACTCCTGTATAATCTGTATAGCTTGATGCTCCTGATTCATTCTTCATTTCAGGTCTTCCGTTAGGTTTTACTGTAACTTTAGAAATATGTTCTCCCGTAGAGCTTAGTGCTCCCATCTGGCAGTAGATTACGGTTGGTGTTGTGAAATAGTACGGAGGAGTATAAGTTCCAGGGGTACCATTACATACGTTCACAACCTGCATTTCATATCTCGTAAGTTCAGTTAATCCTGTGATTGTATAAGTAGGATTTACTGTTGTAACTGTTGTCCAGCTCGGAATACCTACTTTTCTGTATCTAAGGATATATGTTGCTCCAGTGAATCCTTCCCATACTACTTCAGCACTTGTTGGAGTAAGCTGAGTAATTGTTAATCCCGGAGGAGGAAGTTCACAAATTCTATCTGTTGTAAATACTTTTGGATTAGAATATGGATTAATTCCAGATTCTCCATTACACTTGTTCGCCACTCTTACTTCATAAGTAGTATATGGATCCAGGTTGTTCAACTGGTACGTGTTAGTAGGAGGTACAATACCTGTAATCTGATTCCAGGTAGTTGTTCCAACTTTTCTCCATTCAAAAATGTATGTTGAACTAGCTACTACCGGAGCCCAAGTAATGAGTGCTGAGGTAGAAGTAATATTACTTACCGTAACATTCGGAGGAGTAGGATCACATCTTGTTGTGAATGTCTTTATTGGTGTAAAGTTTCCTGTTACTCCACCACAAACCGCAGCAATCTGAACTTCATAAGTGGTAGCATTTGCCAATCCTGTAATAACAAGTGGAACGTTATTCAGAACAGTAGAAGCATATACTTCTGTCCAGGTTCCAGGAGGAGGTCCCTGTGTTCTGTATCTTACAAGATACGTAACTGTAGTTGCAGGACCATTAAAAGCAATTGTCGCAGAGTTGTGTGTAGGTGTAATAGTAGGCTGGTTTGGAGTAGTTGATGTACATGGTCTGATTCTTACCGCATAATCTTCCACTTCTCCGTTAGCCGCATTCTGACATATTGTTGGTGCGCTTCCACGTTTCAATACCACTCTCATTGTGGTAGTATACTGTCCTACATAAGCATCAGCCGGAACATTGAAAGTTCCTGTAATAGGAGTAGTTGTATTTGACGGTGAAATAAGGATACGCTCTCCTGTTTCAAACTGTCCGTTTCTGTTGAAGTCAATCCAAACTGTAATAGCATCACTATTGGTTGCTGCTGTCCAGCCTTTAGCTACAGAAATTTTATTACCGACAGAACCTGCATCAAGAGTGATCAGAGTTTCCGGTGTTGTGTAGCTGAAATAATTGGTCTGTACAGTAGTGTTACTCATTACCGGTACACCAGGGTTAATAGAAGTAACGGTTACATTTGAAATGTGGTCGTTAGTTCCTGTACCTGTCATATCACAATATGATAACGGAGGTGTAGTAAACTGTACTGCTGTAGAATATGCTCCCGCAACACCTGTTCCACACTTGGTAGAAATCTGTACATCATATTTAGTCTGCTCTAAAAGACCAGTAATGGTATAGTTATTTACCCCTGCTGCTAAAGGAACAGCTGGAATAGTATAGGTACCAGCTGTTGCCAGTTTCCATCTGATGGTGTAAGAAGCGTTTGCAACTGCATTCCAATATACTGTAGCTGTGTTTGCAGTAACGTTGGTTACTGTAATATTGGAAGGCGGAGCATTAGTACATGCCGGCTGATCAACCAATTTTACAGCATAATCTTCTACTTCACCATAAGTAAATGTACCACAGGCTTCAGGAGCACTGCTTTCTCTTAAAGCGACACGCATACGGGTAGTAAGTGCACCGCCATAAGCACCTTCTGCTACGGTTGGTACGTAGAAAGTTGCAGTAACCGGAGAAGTAGTATTGCTTCCGGAAGTTAAAACTTTTTCTGAAGGCTCAAATACACCATTTCTGTTAAAGTCAATCCAAACTGCGGTTGCAAAAGACCATTGGTAATCCGGCCATGTCTTGGTAATTGTAACCGTATTATTATTTAATCCTCTTGATAAAGTAATCAATCTTGTAGCGTCAGTAGTATAGTCCGTATAATTACTGAAACCAGAAGTACTTGTCACTGGTATACCACCTGTTGGGTTTACTACAACTTTGCTGATATACCCATCAATTGTTGCACTTGTAGAAGCTGCAGCGCAATACGTAATAGGAGGAGTGGTAAAGAATACTCCGGCAGAGAATGGTCCCTGGTTTCCATTACATTTGGTCGCAATCTGAACTTCATACTGAGTCTGTTCAGTCAGACCTGTAAGAGCCAAACTTGATGTCAGAGGTGTATTTATGTTAACTGTTGTCCAAGCTCCGTTAGGTGCTACCCTATACTGTACTACATAGGTTGCCCCGGTTGTAGGGGTCCATGTTACAGTAGCTGAAGTAGGTGTAATACTGTTCACTGCAATATTGGCAGGAGGTGCTGTAGTACAAGGCTGAAGAGCCTCACTTACCAATATCAGCCTTGGAATATTAGAATATCTGGTGGTTGCTGCAGGAGGAGATGCAGGATCTGCATTGGTTCCGTCTTCATAGAACATCATTCCTCTGTTGGTACCAGCAGCATACTGTCCCCAGCTTGTAGCAGCATCGGCATAACCAGGAGAGTTCTCATCCACTGCAATTACAATATTACTTGTTCCATCCCACACGAACGGAGTGGTAAGAGGAATAGTAACCCATTGTCCATTAACAAGGTTAGGAATAGTTCCCGTAAACACCTGCTTCAGGTTAGGTAAAGTAACCCAGTTTGTTGTACTTGAGAAATTATTTTGTGTAGTATTTCCCATATACACTACCCAATTATTATAATTGGTCTGAGGTGTCGTAGCCGTACCTACAAAAAATTTGATGGCAGTAATATAATTGGCTGTACCTGCTGCTGTTATTTCCGCAGCGGTATAAATCTGCTGTGAGTAGTTGTATCCGTAATAGGTCTGTACAGGCAACGGCCCCGTAAGAGTTCCCTGCCCAATCTGACCAGGAGTAAACGACGGACCTGCCGCCCAGGCACTTTTATCTGTACCAGAACACACTGATCTTACCCACCAGTAATACGTAGTACCTGTAGTCAATCCAGGAATGTTAACCGTAGTACCTGTAACAGGTGTACCTGGTGTACCTGCTGCAGGAGGTGTATTGGTTGTAGTATAATAATATTCATAACCATTAGCCGGAGCTGTTCCCTGAGGAGCCCATGAAAGTCCTGCAGAATTAGCTCCTACAGTAGGGACTGCCAATGATATAGGGAAAAGACATGAAGGCACTGAGAATGAAATATTATCAATAGATGCCGGAGGGTTTGATCCCTGTGAGGCATCATTAACCCATTCAAATACCAGACGCATAGTACCACCAGCAAATGTATTAATAGCTAAGTTGCTAGTAGAATAATTTTGCCAGGTTGACTGAAGTTCAAACCGCCCACCACTTACCAGTGTTCTTCCGGTACCGGTAGTAATTGCCGTTCCCGGAGTAAGAGTATATGTGGTAGGAACCAGCCATACTCTTAAATAATCATAGGTAGACTCTCCGTTAGCTTTCCAGTCAAACGAAAAGTTACCAATAACAGATCCTGTCGGAATGGTAATATCCCTGTAGGCAAAAGTAACACTTTTGATACTGTTGTCATAAGCATTGGTAGTTCCGTTATCATCAGAAATGAAAAGGGAATTCCCGGGATTTCCGACCACGTTACCGTGCACCCATTTGTTGGTCTGGGTACCATTCAAAATTGTGAGATCATTACCAGCCGTAAAGTCCTGGCTATAGGGTAATGTCGCAGGTGTCTGACCATAAAGCTCTGATACAAAGCCAATGTTTATCAAACACAGAAGAAGTATTAAAGAAGTAAAGAGTTTCTTCATAATGTTCTCATTATTATATTAATCATACAAATCTAATCATTTTTCATTACTAATCTCACAGGAACAAGTATTTTTTTTGTAAAATTTTCATAATATTCGTTTTTACATCATAAAATAAAAAATCCCCAGGAAACCCGGGGATTAATGCTATTTTAAGCGAATCGGTTATTTTTTGATGAACTTAGATCTGAATTGATCTTTTCCTTTATCATCTATAGTGATCACATATCCACCTTTAATTAAAGAAGAAACATTGATCTTTCCACTGTTGATATTTCCATCACTTACAAGCTGGCCGGCAGCATTATAAATTTTATAGGCAGCTTTATCTGAAACTTTTGTTACGTTCAGGATATCGCTTACCGGGTTAGGATAGATCTGGATTCCGTCATTAGCTTTTTTAATGTCGCTTGTTCCTAAATTTGGTGAAGTTACAACAACATTGTAGTCTTCAACTTCTCCGTATAAACCTACAGTCCCACATGGAGGTGTAGAAATTACATAAGGTGCCGACTGGTAATAGAATACACTGGCTCTCATTCTTAATCCCTGTCCTATAACAGCATTAGCCGGAACTGTAAATGAAGCTGTAACAGGGTTCTGTGTATTGGTTGTTGCATTAGAAACCATTAAAATTCTTTCGCTATCTTCAAAGCTTCCATTTCTATTGAAATCGATCCATGCAGTTACCATTTCCGGAACAGGAGTACTGGTCCATCCTTTTGTAATAGACAGTGTATACTGGTTACCTGCTACCAAATTGATCTGCAATGCAGGATTCGTAGTATAATTGGTATACACACTAGGACCTGAAGGGTTACTCGCTAAATTTCCTAATGATATGTTGGCAATATGATCATCTGTTCCGTTTCCGGATTGTACGTTACAATATACAAGACCTGGTGTTGTAAATCCTGAAGATGCAGAATAAGTTCCTGTAGTTCCAGAGCAAACTGTTGCAATTTGTACTTCGTATGCAGTTCCATCAACAAGGTTTGGCAATGTTACTGTATTTGAAGATGTATTAATAGTCTGCCAAGTCGTCTCACTTACTTTCTTATATCTTACAACATAAGTAGCCGTTGGTACCGGCGCCCAAGTTACTACAGCAGAACTAGGGGTAATGTTACTTACACCAATACCGCCTGGCGCAGTACCATCACAAGCGATTAATGTTACTACATTGATTGCTTTAACTGCATAGAATACATTACCTATTGAAGAAATTCTCAATTTAATGATCTGCCCATTCAATGAAGAAGGGAAAGAAAACACTTCTGAGCCATCATTGGCTGTTGTATTTGAAAGAACAGTCCATGATGTTCCATTGTCTGTTGTATAATCAATTTTAACATTCGCAGAATTGTATGGAGCCGAAGTTGTATTGGCCACATCCCATTCAACGGCAGTTGGTGAGTTATGATATACATACTGAGTATTCACTTTAAATGGTCCGTCATTTCCAACTACAATGGTTTGTGTTCCATAATTAGTCTGCTGTTCTGCAGGGTTTGGGTTATTATCTCTTACGGTTACAGCAAAGTTGGTTGTTCTTGCTACTTTAGAAACAGATTCCCAACCGTTGTTTGAATTATCCAACACTCCGTCAAGCACTGAAGATAATTTAGGGAAATATCTTGTAGGACTTGTACTCGCTGGCTGTGATCTGAATGTAGCCCCTGAAGTAGTCGTTCCAAGATTATTTTTATCGATAACAAGTGCAGCATTATCAATCTGTTCCCATACATAAGTAAGTGGGTTATTTTCCTGATCTGTAGCAGAAGCAGTCAATACAAACGCTGTTCCTTTAGGGATATTATAAGTAGGTAATGCAGCAACAACAGGAGGGTTGTTGGTAACCGGAGTTTCTACATCACATAACTTGTTGGTAAGATTGGTTTGAATCTGCTGGATGCTCACATGATGAAAAAACGGGTCAGAATGTGCTTGAACATCCGTAGTAGCACCAGTAATACCGGCATATCCCATAATAGTAGTCCCTGAACCTGGTTCAACATTCTTTCCGGCGGGTTCCAACGCATGGGCAAAGGTGTGGTTAGCTCCAAGCTGGTGGCCCATTTCGTGAGCGACAAAATCAATATCAAAATTATCCCCTACCGGGCTTGTACTCTGAGTAAAGGCAGATCCTTTTGCTCTATCAGTAGTCGCAACCGGAGATATACATACGCAACCGATACATCCTGCATTTCCGTTATTTCCCGCAGCATTAAACACGTGGCCTATATCATAGTTCTCGCTGCCTACCAATGATGTAAGCGTCTGCTGCAACTGTAAATTTAAATTGTTCGAATAGGGATCTGAGGTAGCATCTGTAAAAATAATATTCTCAAAATCCTGAACATTTAAGTGAAGAGCAAGGTCTTTTTCGAAAACGGCATTTACTCTTGTCATTGTAGCGTTCATAGCCTGAAGTGCCAATGGTTTGGTACCTCCATGAAAAGTAGTGTATTCTCCTGTAGCAGAAAGAGCCAATCTCATGGTACGGTACTTCTTGTCTGAGCTTCTGGAGAAATCTGTCGGCTGGTTATTGAAATTCTGCCCAGATCTACGCATTTGTTCTATCTGATGAACTTCATTTGGATTTTCTGATGTAGTACAGACAAAACTTTTACCTTCCGTGTTTACCGTTTTAGGATGAACGCCATAAAGTGTTTTATCTGCATTCTGTGGATCAATAAATTCATATTCCCCGCCTTTGATAATCATAGACTGGAAATCATTCGGAGCCAATGAGAATCTCAGGTATTTTTCAGGATCATCAATCCCAACTCCCACATAGGAGCCTAAATTATACCTGTCTGCAAGGGACTTTACAAGAACCGGAAAACTGTATACATTAAATTTTTCAATTTTCCCACTCAATGTCGGAATGGAAATAACCACTGGCTTACTTCCTTTTCCCATTTCCTGGGCATTTTTAAGCTGGTCTCTTAATAAGTTAATGTCCAGTTTGAAATTCTGCCTCACCATTCCGGTAGGTGATTTCAGATCAATTGACTTGACTTTTGTTTCCGGTTTAGCGGGCGACCACTGTGCGAGGGCCGTTCCTCCTACCAAACTTAAACATAAAGTAGTAATAAGTTTTTTCATAAATTACTTTTTAACAAATTCATATCTGGCAAAAATATAAAAAATATCCAACGAAACAGCCAAAAAGATAACTTTAAATTAACATAATAACATTAAAATCAATTATTAAACAACAAAAAAGACCAACAAAACGAATAATCAAATTAAAAAACAAAAGATAAAAATCAACAATATGAAAACAAATAACACATTATTTACAGCAATAAACACAGTAAAACTTAATTTATTGTATTTTAAGAAAATAACACTATTTCTTTTTTCATTCTACCCATAAACATAAAACTCCGGAAGTACCGGAGTTTTATGTCTATATCATTATTTATATTTTAAAACTTATAGGCAATATTCCATGCAAAGCCCATATTGAATTTGGAAGAACTTCTGCCAAATCCCGGAATGATCATTGGTGATATATTATCCTGCTTAGAAGTATATGCAAGATATCTTGGCTGAAGGTTCACATCAATATAAAAGTTAGAGTCAAACAACTGAACTCTGCCTCCCAGTGTTCCTTCCACCCAGAAAGAAGATTGAGAGGAAGACGGAAAGGCTACTGAGGAAGTACTTCCCCCAAATCCACGCACCGGGATAGCCATATATTCCTGGTTGTAAAAAGCTCCCCCAACTTTACCTCCGGCATAGAAACCATTGAACGGATTTTCTGTATCTTTTGCCAGCATATAAAATGCTCCCAACTTCACAAAAGGACCGCTTGCTTTGGCATCATACCCATTCTTCTGATACACATTTTTTTCAAAGCCTGCTTCAGCAATGGCATGAACATTTTCCTTTATTCTGGAAGAGATAAACCCCTGATACAGCATACGGTCTGAGAAAAAAGAGACCCCGGTATTCAGTGCATCAAGACCTACCATGAAATTAGGCTCGTATTTCCATTTGGTTTTCTTTGTTTCTTTTTCTTCCTGAGCCAGCGTCAGTATTCCGATCAGGCTAAAAAAGAAGGTAAATGCTAGTCTTGTCCTCATTCTCTATTTGATTTTGTGCTACTTCCGTTGCTTTTACAGGATCAGCTGTTATTAATTCTGCTTTCAGATTCTCATAGGATTTTTTTACACCACATCCCGGAGACACATAGGTAGCTTTTGTGGTATAGCTTATTCTTACCTGAGATTCTTTTCCCTTATCTTCTAACCTCACATAAACATCGGTATAGGCGTTATCATCCACTCTTAAGGGAGCAAGTACTGATTCAACATTCTGCTGTCTTCCCAGCTCCACTTTTCCGGAACCATAATCTACGGCAACATAGACGTTTTCCAACGCCTTAATTTTGCCATCCTGAGACTTGAAGCCTATTTTCATTCGCGGGGTTCCCTCTCCGCTTTCACAGATATCATCATCTCCTCCGCATGACCAAATCATACAAAGGCCACATAATACTATAAGGTATCTAAGGTATTTCATATTTCTATTTTGGGTCTAAAGCTTTTTCTATTCTGAAAACAAGATCTTCATAGTGGTATTTATTAACGGTATTGGGATCTGTTTTTACCGAAAGTTCTTTCTTTATTGTATTTAAATTACCTCTGGCAATGGCAGCAACATCAGATTTGTCTGAAACTTTTGTATCCACAAGTTTAATCAGGTTATCTACATAGCTTCTCTGAAGGTTTCTTCCATATACATCAGGATTCTGCTTTTTAATAATCGAATTATTAAGGTCTGCAAAAAGATCAATCACAGTATAGGTATTCTGATCAACCGCTTCCATCTGATACATATTCTGTAATACAAAAGGACTTAAAATTCTTGTAAGAACACCATTCTGAATTTCTTCAACCGTTTTTACAGGTGTTTTTCCTGTTTTTTCAAATATCTCTTTTTTAAGTAGCCATTGTGGTACTGTAAATACATTCTCTTCTAAAAATCTCATGGCTTCCTGCTGATCTTTTTTAGCAACTGCTTCATATACTACTCCGGACTGTTCTGCTGTTTTAGGAGTTTCCATCTGGCCACCAATGTATTTTGAAACATGTCCTGTGTACCTTCTGAATTGTGACACAACCTGATCATACATCATTCCAAGGTTTTCATAATCTTCATTTGGAGTCGCCGTCCATTTGTCAAGATTATCTATAATTCTCTTCAGGTTCTTGATTCCGTACGTACTGGCCACCATGGCATTATCTCCTACCTGCTCGCTCTGAGATCTAGGATCCAAAGGATTGGTTTCTGTACCAAACCAAAGTCTTTCATTCTTCAGGTTTTTAATAATCCATTTATTCAGATGCTCTTTTTCAGCATCCGGAGTATTGTACTGATAAAATCTCCTGTATCCCCATTCAATGGCCCAGTCATCATAGTCACCAATTCTTGGCATAATTCCTGAATCACCAATATTATCTTCCGGCTGTGCAACATAATTAAATCTTGCATAATCCATGATGGAAGGGGTATGACCATTTTTTTCCAGCCATTTTTTATCTCTTAACTTTTCAACGGGCACGGTAGAACTTGAGCCAAAATTATGCCTTAATCCTAAAGTATGTCCTACTTCATGAGAAGAAACAAAACGGATCAGTTCTCCCATCAGTTTATCATCAAACTTTACCTTTCGGGCTCTTTCATCATTAGGTGCAGCCTGTACAAAATACCAGTTTCTCAGCAGAAGCATTACATTATGATACCAATTGATATGGCTTTCCAGAATTTCCCCTGTTCTCGGATCGGAAATAGAAGGTCCTGAAGCATTGGGGACATCTGAAGGTTTATAGACAACGGCAGAGAATCTTGCATCTTCAAGACTCCATTCTGGATCTGTTTTAGGATCCGGAACTTTTGCGTACACCGCATTTTTGAAACCTGCTTTTTCAAAAGCCTTCTGCCAGTCGTTCACTCCCTGAATCAGGTAAGGAACCCATTTTTTAGGGGTTGCAGGATCAATATAGAATACAATAGGTTTTGCAGGCTCTACCAGTTCTCCTCTTTTATATTTTTCAAGATCCTGAGGTTTAGGCTCCAGTCTCCATCTTTTTACCAGAGAAATTCTTTTTACTCCCTGAGGATCTAAATCGAAGTCTGTATATCCGACTGCAAAATACCCTACTCTTGGGTCAAAATAACGTGCCTGCATCTTATTTTCCGGAAGAAGAACGAAAGATGAGTTAATCTCTACGGTATAGTTTCCGCTTACTTTCGGAAGATCGGCCGGTGGAATTCCCGGTAAAGGTCTGCCTAAGGTACGTGCAAAAGTTTTTGTGGTATTAACTTCTATATTTCCAGGGAATGATTTTACGAAGTTTACAAAAGACATATCTTTCTGAAAAGCTCCTACTTTGAAGGCTTCTTTATTCCTTACAGAGAAAGAAACCATTTCATTGTCAGAATTCAGGAGA
This sequence comes from Chryseobacterium vaccae, assembly GCF_009602705.1. Classification (NCBI taxonomy): domain Bacteria; kingdom Pseudomonadati; phylum Bacteroidota; class Flavobacteriia; order Flavobacteriales; family Weeksellaceae; genus Chryseobacterium; species Chryseobacterium vaccae. Next base: position 2,754,889 of record NZ_VSWH01000001.1, read on the forward strand.
TCTGTTACCTCAATTACTGAAGATTTCTTATCATTTCCGTATGTTTTTACATCAAAAGATTTAATGATAGATTGCACATTATTTCTGATCACAGAATTATACATATCTGATGTAGAATCTTTTGCATAATCTACGTACGAAATAGATCTAAGAAGGATTTTATCTTTTGGACCTTTTTCAAAGGCAACTACCTGCTGGCCGATTTGGTCTCCGGCATAACCGGTAGTTCCCGAACGCATTCCTGCAGCTGCTTTGGTAAGTCTTGTTACCAAAAGGAATTCCTTTTTCAGCATTTTGTCAGGAATCTCAAAGTAATATTTATCTTCAATTTTATGAACGGTGAAAACACCCTGATCCGAAACTGCTTTATCGGTAATGATCTCTTTATAGGATTTCATAGCCGGTTTCTTCTTCGGGTCATCTTTTTTTACTTTGGCTGTATCTGTTTTTACTGCCGTAGAATCTTTCTCTTGTGCTTTCAATCCACTTTGTCCCAATGACAGCGCCAGCGCAATGAGTGCTGCATTCCTAAGGTTTTTCACTTCTTTCATTTAAAATTTTCAGGTTATATTTTCAAATTTAACTCATTATTTTTTAATCAACAGGGCTATATTTTCAACATGGTGCGTCTGTGGAAACATATCTACAGGAAGTATTTTCACCAAGGTATAGTGTTCTTTCATCAAAGCAAGATCTCTGGCCTGTGTTGCTGAGTTACAGCTTACATAGACTACTTTTTCCGGGGAAAGCTTCAGGATCTGTTCTACCACTTTCTGGTGCATTCCGTCTCTTGGCGGATCTGTAATTAACACATCGGCTTTAGGGTGATTTTCAAGGAACTCGTCATTAAAGATATCTTTCATATCTCCACAGTAGAAAGTACAGTTATCAAGACCATTGAGCTCTGCATGCTCTATTGCAGCATCAATCGCCTCCTGAACGGATTCTATTCCGATGACCTGTTTTGCATTTCTTGCTACATATTGTGCAATAGTTCCTGTTCCTGTATATAGGTCATAAACAACTTCAGTTCCTTTCAGATCTGCAAATTCCAGGGTTTTTCTATATAATTCAAGAGCTTGTTTATAATTGGTCTGAAAAAAGGATTTTGGACCTATTTTAAATTGAAGTCCATCCATTTCTTCCATCAGATAGCCTTCACCAAAGTAAACGTTGATATCCAGATCGTAAATAGAATCATTCGGTTTTGGATTGATGGCATATACCAGTGTTTTAATCTGAGGGAATTTTTCCAGTAAAAACTCAAAAAGCTTTTCTCTGTTTTCTTTATCTTCCTGATAAAGCTGGAATAATACCATCCACTCTCCTTTGGAGTTTTGTCTCATCATGAGTGTTCTCAGGAATCCTGCATGATTTCTTACATCGAAAAATTCAAGGCCGTTATTATCGCTGTATTCTTTTACGGCTAATCTTATGGCATTGGACGGGTCTTCCTGAAGGAAACATTCTTTAAGATCAAGAATTTTGCTCCACATTCCCGGAATATGGAAACCAAGGGCATTCTTATCGTTGATATCCTCCTGTGAATTGACTTCATCCAAGGTCAGCCAACGTGCATTGGAAAACGAAAATTCCATTTTGTTTCTGTAGAAATATTGTTCTTCAGCACCCAGAATCGGCACGGTTACAAAGTCATCAATTCCGCCAATTCTTTTGATATTATTATAGACTTCTTCCTGTTTGAAATCGAGCTGTTTTTCATAGCTCATATTCTGCCATTTGCATCCACCGCAGGCTCCGAAATGGATACATTTAGGTGCTGTTCTGAAAGGAGATTCTTCTACAATTTCTATGGCTTCTGCTTCAAAATATTTGGATTTAGCCTTCTTTACTCTGGCATTTACCAAATCCCCCGGTACTGCTCCTGAAACCAAAACAGTTTTACCATCCTCAGTTTTCCCTATGGCTACTCCTTTAGCCCCTGCAGCCAGAAGCCTGATATTTTCAAGAATTATATTCTTCTTCTTTTTCATCCTTAAAATTCAATTTTTTCTAAGACTGGATGGAATCTTTCGGTCTCATCCCTCAATTTCTATTTTTCTAAATTATAAAACCTTCCGGCTTTATCCCGCAAAAATACAATAAAAAAAAACCTTATCCGAGGATAAGGTTTTCATGTATGTTAAAGTTTACTATTTTACAGGTTCAGGCTGTGGATTTACAGGTTGTGCTGGCTGTGAAGGGTCTACCATCATTCCTCCTCCAGGCTGAAGCTGGATATTAGGATTTACTTTAGGGGCTGTAAGACCCGTCTGCTTGTCCAGAATACTTACCAGATCCTGTTCTCCGATATTAACAAAAGATCTGCTGGCAATTTTACCGTCTTTATCAATCACTACGAAACATGGCAGCTTAAATCCATAGATTCCGTATTTTTTTGCAACGTCTGAGTTCAGACCTCCTTCACCGTATACATTTACTCCCGGAATACCTTTCAAAAGAGCATTGCTTGTTTTGATAAACTGATCTTTTGTATCATCTAAGTTCACAAATGTGAAGTTCATTTTAGATTTATAGAAATTCACTACTTCTTTCAGAATTGGAACAGTTGCTTCTGCGATGTAGGGATTCCATGATGCATAGAATACAAGCATTGTTGGTTTTCCTTTTCCTTCTGAAATTTTATATGATTTCCCGTCTTGTTTAATTAATGAAGCATCCGGAGCTGCCTCTCCAACTTTCACACCAGTTATTGCCAGGTGAAGATCTTTTAAACTCTTTTTAATTCCACTGTCTTTGATCTCTTCATTAATGATCTTAGAAACTCTGTCCAGTGCTTTAGGATCTGCTCCCGGACGCATATCCTGAGCAGCGATAAATGAAAGAAGATAATCTTTCTTCGTCTGTGGCGTTTCTTCTTTCTGGCTTTTCAAAAACTGAGAGAATAGTTCAGTTAAAGTTACCCCAGGATTATTAGCTACTTTAGGCTCAGCGAATTTCTGGAAATCAGCGTTATATTTGTTTAGTAGGTAGCTTCTGTAGATAGGGCTTGTCTTCAGCATTTTATCTTTATTCTCCTGCAGCTTGTCTTCATAATCCGTAAAGGCTTTTGTTACTTTAAAAGCTGGGCCTTCTGACATTTTCTTCATCATTTCGTACTGCGCCATGATGGTAAGAACCGTACTTGAAACATCCATTTTCTTCCATTCTACGATGTCGTTATCAGGATTGAATTTCTTGATGTTCTCATCAATATTTTTCTTGATGTCGCTATCTATTTTCTGAACTCCTTGAAGAAATGTTTTTTCATCTTTTCTCATCAGTTCAGGAACGTTTGCTTTCTGTGCATAAGTTCCAAGATATTTTTGGGTAGCTACAAAGAAATCGTTATTCTTTTTAGCATCACCGGTAATCACATATTCCATAGGGAATGTAGCACCGTTACCGGAAATATTTAAAGTTTGACCTGCTTTTAAATAAATCAGATTTCTTTTCTCTCCGTAAGAAATCTCATACATCCCGTCTTTCGGGGCATCAAAGGAACCGGAAAAATTTCCGTTTTTATCTAGTCCTAAATTCACCAAAGGTAAGGTAGCAACACCGGAAGCCTCTATCAGCTCAATTCTTTCCAACGGTGATCCACCTGTGATTTTTCCTTTTACTTCAACTTTTTTTGAACAAGACATCGCAAAAACCGCGATGATAAACAATAAAAGATATTTTTTCATTTCAATTTTTAATATTACACAAAAATACGCTTTTTAGGGCTTGTTAATTCACCCTGATTATTTTTTTTGAAAAATTTATAACAACCCTTTAATAAGGCATTATACAATGCTTTTTATCTTTGTCAGATTCTCTGATATTCACAGAATCTGCTGAAAGACCATTTTCACTGTACATTATTATATGCTCACCAAATATAGACTTATTCTATAAAGAGCACCAAGTACTTTTCGGAACTTAACAAACTTTAACAGGAAAATAATTAAAAAAAATCGTCTCCAAAAATGAAGACGATTTTTTATTGTATTTAAATCAATTCTATCCCTGATCTACAAGAGCAGCCATGTATTCTCTGTTCATTCTTGCGATATTCTCAAGAGAAATACCTTTAGGACATTCTATTTCACATGCTCCTGTGTTTGAACAGTTTCCGAATCCTTCTTCATCCATTGCCTTCACCATGTTCAGAACTCTTCTCTTCGCTTCTACTCTACCCTGAGGAAGTAAAGCATACTGAGAAACCTTAGCTCCCACGAATAACATCGCAGATCCATTTTTACAAGTAGCTACACAAGCTCCACATCCGATACAAGCTGCAGCATCCATTGCTTTATCTGCATCTTCTTTAGGAACAGGAATTGCGTTGGCATCCAATGTATTACCGGAAGTATTCACAGAAATGAAACCACCTGCAGCCATTACTCTGTCGAATGCGCTTCTGTCTACCATTAAGTCTTTAATCACCGGGAAAGCAGCACTTCTCCAAGGTTCAATAACGATCGTTTCTCCATCTTTGAACATTCTCATGTGAAGCTGGCAGGTTGTGATACCTGTGTCCGGCCCATGAGCTCTACCATTGATGTAAAGTGAACACATCCCGCAGATTCCCTCACGACAGTCGTGATCAAAAGCGATAGGTTCTTTACCTTCGTTAATTAAATTTTCGTTCAGGATGTCTAACATTTCCAGAAAAGAAGAATCTGTAGACACATCTGATATTTTATAGGTCTCAAACTGACCTTTAGATTTATTATTTTTTTGTCTCCAAATTTTCAGCGTAAGATGTAAGCCTTTTTTTGCACTCATAATGTTATATTTATAGGTTGGAGATTATTTATTTGTAACTTCTAGTTTTAACCTCGATGTTGTCATATATCAGTTCTTCTTTATGCAACACTTCCGCATTGATATTTTCACCCTGATATTCCCAAGCTCCGACGTATTTGTAGTTTACGTCATCTCTTTCCGCTTCACCATCCGGAGTTGCATGATCCCAACGGAAATGTCCGCCACAAGATTCTTCTCTGTTTAGCGCATCGATAGCCATTAATTGACCTAATTCAAGGAAGTCTGCTACTCTGAATGCTTTTTCAAGTTCAGTGTTCATACCTTCACCTTCACCAGGTACTCTTACGTTTTTCCAGAAGTCATTTCTTACTTCTTCAATTTCTTTGATTGCTTCTGCCAATCCTTCAGGAGTTCTTCCCATTCCAACTTTGTTCCACATAATGTGTCCCAGTTTCTTGTGGAAGTGGTCTACTGAATGAGTTCCTTTGTTGTTCAAGAAGAAATCAATTTTATCTTTAATTCCTTTTTCAGCTTCAATAAACTCACCTGAATCGGTAGGAATAGTTCCTGTTCTGATGTCTGCTGCAAGATAATCTGCAATCGTGTAAGGAAGTACAAAATATCCGTCTGCAAGTCCCTGCATCAAGGCAGATGCTCCAAGTCTGTTCGCTCCGTGGTCTGAGAAGTTAGCTTCACCAATGACGAAACATCCCGGAATAGTAGACTGAAGGTTATAATCAACCCACACACCTCCCATGGTATAGTGAACTGCAGGATAGATCTTCATTGGAGTTTTGTAAGGATCATCGGCTGTAATTTTTTCGTACATTACGAATAGGTTACCATATTTCTCCTCAACCCAGCTCTTTCCTAGATCATAGATCTGCTGATCAGTTGGATTATGAATATGTTTTTCGATAGCGGCTTCTTTACCTTTCTTCATGATCTCTGTAGAGAAATCAAGGTAAACTCCTTCCTGAGTATCATTATTTTCGATTCCGAATCCGGCATCACATCTTTCCTTGGCTGCTCTTGAAGCAACGTCTCTAGGTACAAGGTTACCGAATGCAGGATATCTTCTTTCCAGATAGTAATCTCTGTCTTCTTCTTTAATATTTTCCGGTCTTAATTTACCTTCTCTGATGGCTACTGAATCTTCAATCTTTTTAGGAACCCAGATTCTTCCTGAGTTTCTTAGTGATTCAGACATCAAAGTCAGCTTAGACTGCTGAGTTCCGTGAACCGGGATACAAGTCGGGTGAATCTGTACGTAGCAAGGATTAGCGAAATATGCTCCTTTCTTGTGAATCTTCCAGGCTGCGGAAACGTTTGATCCCATTGCATTGGTAGAAAGGAAATATACGTTTCCATACCCTCCTGAAGCGATTACTACAGCGTGAGCAGAGTGTCTTTCTATTTCACCTGTTACCAGGTTTCTTGCGATGATTCCTCTTGCTTTTCCATCAACAATGACAAGGTCTAACATTTCGTGACGGTTGTACATTTTGATTCTTCCTTTACCGATCTGACGGCTCATGGCAGAATAAGCACCTAATAATAATTGCTGTCCTGTTTGTCCTTTTGCGTAGAAAGTTCTTTTTACCTGAACCCCACCAAATGAACGGTTATCTAACTGGCCGCCGTAATCTCTACCGAAAGGAACCCCTTGGGAAACACATTGGTCAATAATATTAGCAGAAACTTCAGCCAATCTGTAAACGTTGGCTTCTCTTGCTCTATAGTCACCACCTTTGATGGTATCGTAGAATAATCTGTATGTTGAATCCCCGTCACCCTGATAGTTTTTAGCAGCATTGATCCCCCCTTGAGCGGCAATTGAGTGTGCTCTTCTTGGAGAATCCTGATAACAGAATGCTTTTACATTATATCCCTGCTCTGCCAAAGTAGCAGCAGCAGAACCTCCTGCCAAACCTGTTCCTACAACAATAATATCAATCTTATCTCTGTTGTTTGGGGCAACAAGGTTCATATGGTCTTTATGATTTTTCCATTTATCCTTTAGAGGACCTGCTGGAATTTTTGAATCTAATTTACTCATATTAGTATATTGATATTATTGAGTTACAAAGTGATAAATTGCGATAAAAATAAAACCTGCAGGAATAAGGATTGAATACCATTTTCCGAAAGCTTTAATTACCGGAGTATATTTTGGATGTCTTGCACCGATTGACTGGAATGAAGACTGGAATCCGTGAGCTAAGTGTAGTCCTAACAGAACAAAAGAGATCACGTATAGAGCAACTCTCCAAAGGTCTGCAAACTTCTCGTGCAGTTCCGGCCAGAAACGTTCAGCATCAGGAGCTTTTCCATCAACATACTTATATGTAATTTCATGAAGCCAGAAATCATATAAGTGAAGCGCAAGGAAAGCCAGAACAACAGCACCGGAAATAATCATATTTCTGGACATCCATGAAGAGTTCACAGAAGGGTTGTTTGATTCGTACTTTACCGGACGTGCTTTATTATTCTTGATTTCCAATACAAATCCCATTACAAAATGGAAAATTACTGCAAAGCCAAGAATAGGCTGCATTAAGAACTGCACAAACGGATTATAGCCCATAAAGTCAGATGCCGTATTGAAAGCATCACGGTTAAGAACTGATAATAAGTTGGTTGTCAAATGCAGTATAAGAAAAATCAGCAAAAACATAGCTGATAATGCCATAGCATATTTTCTACCTATCGTAGAACTCGTTAAACCTGCCATATAAGTTTAAATTTGAATTTCCACAAAATTAAGAAATGTTAACAATATCGAAAAGTGAGAAATCTCACAATTAGCCAGTTTGTAACCTTTCTAAATAAGAATCTAATCCGTTGTAAATGCAGGAAAAATGAATTTCAAAAAGGTTATTTTAAATCATAAATTTCACCTTCATATTCAATACGTCCTGTCGTCATTGGAAATGTCTTTAAATTAAAGCTCCGGACCCGTCTGGAAGAGCAGTAAGGGTTGATAATAAACTTCCGGATCTTCTCTTTTTCTGAGCTTTCAGAAATCCAAAATTCAACTTTATTTCCTTTTTTTATTGAAAAAATTCTGCTTTGATTTACCTTATAAAAAAGAATTTCACTCCTTTGACTTTCATACACATTACATCCTGTCCGAAAAATAAAAAATACAACCATTACTGCCAGCAGTCTGGTCCCGTTTCCAAGGCTGTATTTCCGGAGCAGAACCCCCGTCATATAAACCATTACAAAGAGGAGAAACACTTCAACCACATTCATCGGAATATTTGTATAAAACAATGATTCAAATTTTGCAAACCAATGAATGACTTTCAAAAGAATATCAATAAAGAAATCATAGATTACATTGAGCAATGTGAAATCGAGCTGCAGAGTGATAAGAATGGTCATCAGAAATGAAAATACAATAACGAATTCCGAAAAGGGTACGATCAGGATATTGGCAGGAAAGGAAATAAGGGAAAACTGATGAAAGTAATACAGAACCAATGGCAACGTTGCGAGCTGTGCAGACAGTGATAGGGTAACTGTATTGAACAGTAGTTTTTTCAAATAATGATCCTGTTTAGGAAAATACCGCAGCAAAGGCTGATTCAGCCAAAAGATGCCCAAAACAGCCAGAAAGCTAAGCTGAAATCCCACGTCAAAGATCTGTTGCGTATCCAGACACAGAATAATCAATGCCGACAGGGAAAGGGAATGAAGCAGGTCCGGTTTTCTCTGAAGCAGTACATATACAAAATATACACTCAGCATAATACATGAGCGGACTACCGAGTTTCCGAATCCTATGAATCCTGCAAATAGCCAGATGAAAAGCAAACTTATGACCACCACATATTTTCTGAAGTACAGAGGGCAGAAACGGGTAAACAGAAAATAAAAAATACCGAAGATTACAATAACATGTGTTCCGGATATCGCCAGAAAATGAACCAATCCTGACCTGCTGAAATCCTGTACGGTATCAAGATCAGTTTCTGTCCTGTCTGCCAGAATCATTCCTTTTAAAAACTCCCGGGTTTTACCGGACATTTCTGCATGATCAATTTTCTTCAGTACATGAAGCCGCTGCTGCTTAATTTTTTCAGCAAAGGTTAAATCATTCCTTACAGATGACGATACTTCTCTTGAAATATAACATTGATATTCAATACCATTCCTTTTTAAATATGCTGCATAATTAAACTGGAAATCATAGGGCGGCGGCTCCGGTTTTGAAATGTAAGCTTCTGCTTTATAGTAATGTTTAAAATCCAGTTCATTATTCTTTTTAGGGATATAAATGACCGCTGACAACTTTCGATTTCCAACCTGAGCCTCTGCTTCATATTTTTTATTTTTCTCAGTAGAATTTAATTTTTTTGAGATTTTAAAAACAATTGCTTCACTGGAAGAAAATGAATATTTCTGAGGCTGAAAAGTATTGAAAAAATGAAGAGCCACAGCTACTCCGAAAAACATCAGCCCCAGCAGAACCGGCTTTGATTGATGCAGCCAATAAGAATGAAAAAAATTCAGAATCAGGATCAGAATACAACCTGAAATGACAAAATAAACAGATTTTCCACTCAGCAAAAAGTGATCCTGAAAAAAAATCCCCAGAATAAAGCACACGGTAAGAGTAAGGATAGGCTGTTTATTCACCATCAATATTTAGACATAAAAATTATTGATTTCTATGTCCTGCTGCTAACACTGGTTTTGCAGAGTTACAGCATTTTCACCTAATGAATAAACAATAGGAAGCTTTAATATTTACTATAAAACCAAGAGTTCATAAAAAAATTAAAACTATCCTTTATAAAATCGTTTTGTACCGGAATTTATTTTTCCAAGAACCGGTCTGCCAGTCTTTTGGTTTCTTTAATGTAAAACCGTGGATCTTTTCCATAATCTTCGTAGGTAAAATCTCCTGCCTTTTTAGATACTGCAGGTTCTATCTGTGTTCCCTCATGCCATTCGTTGAATGAAGTTACACCTATCAGTTCCGGCTTAACTTTTATGGCTGCATCAAACATTCTTTCGTAATACTTTCCGTTTTCTCTGCTTTTAAAATTTGCTCCATTCCAGGGTCTTATTCTTGTATCAGAATATCCGGGGCCAACACACGGAATAAAAATAAGACGATGTTCTTTTGCATATTGGGACAGGTAATCCCAATTGGAAACTGTACTCCCGAAGACAAAGCCTTCACTGGCAAAGTAAGTATAAAATCCATCAAAGCCTGCCTTATCAAAGAAAACCGCATCATTTTTTTCTACCCATAAACCAATATAAAGGGCATCCAGATCTGTTTTCCTGAGTGTTTCCTTTCCGTTTTCGGAAAGTAATTTCGACCATTCTTCCGGAGAAATTTTATAACTGTCGTATACATAAAACAAAGGCTTCCCCTCTTTTCTGTAAAAAGCATGATGGCCGGAATAGGTATGAATCAGATAGGAAATCTGTTCTTTAAATTCAGAAATATTTTTATAGAAAGGCTCTATATGAAAGGCAATTTTAAGCCCCTGCCGGTCAGCGGCATCAAGATATTTTGTAACACTTTTATCGGTATATGAATCTTTGCCCAGCCAGCTTATGACGACAACTCCAACGCCGGAATCTTTGATCATTTTCATATGTTTACCGATAATTTCAGAATCATTGGAACTGTAATTTCCTAAAGCCGGATAGAAATTAGCTCCGATATCGTCACCGCCTTTATAGTTTCCCAGATTATTCCATTGAGGATCTTTCCAATGCGGAAGAATATCATGATTCCAGTGATGATACTGTCTATCAACAGCAGGATTTCCGTACCAGCCGTAATAGAAGACCTGTATCTTTTCCCGTGCACTTTGCGCAGAAAGTTCTGATAATGAAAAGAGCACTATGAAAAACGCCAGTAAATTTTTAAAATAATTCATGTTAATCCGCATACACTCACAGTATTATTAACAAATTGCTCTGAAATATCTATTCCATAATTATGATCTCTGTACTTTCATAATTACTTCTGCAGCATGATCGCTGGCCCCTTTTCCACCCAACTTTTCTCTTAAAAGACTATAATCGTTCAGTACTTTCTCTCTTGTTTCTCCTCCCAGCATTTTATTCAGTTCGCTCACCAGATTTTTGGTAGTAAGATCATTCTGAATCAGTTCTTTTACCACTTCCCGATCCATAATCAGGTTGACCAGGGAAATGTAATTGATATTTTTTACAAGCCTTTTCGCAATCGCATAAGAGATACGGCTTCCGCGGTAGCATACTACCTCAGGAATATTCAGCAATGCGGTTTCTAAAGTGGCGGTTCCTGAAGTAACAAGCGCTGCTTTGGAACATCTCAGCAGATCATAAGTTCTGTTGGAGACAAAATGCACATTGTCATCTACATATTTCTGATAAAACTCCTTCGGAAGACTTGGAGCACCGGCAATCACAAACTGATAATTTTTAAAATGCGGCCTTACGGAAAGCATGATCTCAAGCATCTTTTCCACTTCCTGTTTTCTGGAGCCGGGAAGAAGGGCGATGATTTCTTTTTCATTCAGTCCGTTTTCTTTTCTAAAATCTTCAATACTAATGTCCTGAAGCGTAGAAATCGCATCAAGCAATGGATGTCCTACAAAGTGAGAGTGTACTCCGTGTTTTTTATAGAAATCTTCTTCAAATGGAAGAATCACCATCATTTCATCCACGTATTTTTTAATAATCTCTACTCTTCCTTCTTTCCATGCCCAAAGTTGAGGAGAAATATAATACACGACTTTAATTCCGAGCTCTTTTGCAAATTTTGCAATTCTTAAGTTAAATCCCGGATAATCAATCAGGATGAGTACATCAGGTTTATTATTCTTAATATCTTCTTTACAGAATTTGATGTTGTTTAGAATGGTTCTCAGGTTCATGGCAACTTCCAGAAACCCCATAAACGCTAGATCGCGGTAATGTTTCACCATTGTTCCGCCCTGCTTCTGCATAAGATCTCCACCCCAGAACCTGAATTCTGCATCAGGATCTTTCTGTTTAAGGGCTTTCATTAAGTTGCTTCCATGCAGATCTCCGGAAGCTTCACCTGCAATAACATAATATTTCATTTCTTTCGAAATCTTTTTTATTTGTACAACCTTCACACCATTTTTATCATGGGAGGTTATCTATGATCAAGATAGAGAACAAATTAAGTCTGGTATAGATCTAATTTGTAAATTTGCTCAAAGATAATGATAAAAATGTCAGAAGAATTTGAAATCCGAAATAAAGTTGCGGAAAGTGGTTTAATCAATTTTGACCTTACCGATCTTGTTCCGAAAGGCGTAAGAAAAGGGATTGACCTTAAAGATTTCCTGTTTATGGAAATGATTCTTAAGGAAAAGGATTTCCGCGAAAAAGTGGCAGCCATTGATGTTGAAGAATATCGTGACGCCTATGTTTATATCTATAATTCCGCAGAAGCTATTGTTCCTCTCTGGGCCTATTTTTTGTTGACAGCTAAACTGACAGATGTTACCAAAAAAATTGTTTTCGGAAACCGTGAAGATCTTGAAGTTATCCTGATGCATAATGCTATTCAGCGCTATGATTTTGATGAAATGAGAGGAAAAAGAGTTTTAGTAAAGGGTTGTTCAGATAAAGAGATCCCGGAAAATGCCTATATTGAATTGGTTGAGCAGCTAAAGCCTATTGTAAAATCTTTAATGTTTGGTGAAGCCTGTTCTAATGTGCCAATTGTAAAGAATTAATTTTTCAGAAATCTGAACATCAGGCTGCCTGTTTCTAATAATTCTAAATTTTAACAATAATTATGAAGCTTAGAAATTTTATCAGGCATATTTTTTGATAACTTTGGTTCACTTAATAATTAAATAAACACAAACATGAGTTTAATTGACCTACTTACAGGGAACACCAGCAATCAGGTTGCTGAACAGGCTGAAAATAAATTTGGAATCAGCAGAAACCAGATTATTGCTTTACTGGCAGTCGCTGCCCCTCTGATTATTTCTTATCTCAGAAACAAATCACAGGACTCCAAAGAAGCAGAAGCCCTGAACAACGCTCTGGATAAAGACCACGATGGAAGTATCCTTAATGACGCTTCACAGATCGAATCAAGACAGGCAGAAGGCGGATCTATCCTTGACCATATTTTTGGCGGGCAAAAAAGCACTGTAGAGAACCAACTTTCTCAGAATACAGGAATCTCCATTGACAAAATAGGACCAATCCTTGCCATGTTAGCTCCTGTTGTAATGGGCTATATCGGAAAAGAAAAGCAGCAGAGCAATGTAGGTGCAGGTGGTTTGGGAGATCTTTTAGGAGGAATCCTTGGAAATGCATCCAACCAGGCTCAGGCTCAACAGTCTAATCCTTTGAATGACATTTTAGGAAGTGTTTTAGGAGGAGGACAATCCCAATCTTCAGGAAGCCCGTTAAATGACATTTTAGGAAGCGTACTTGGAGGTGGAAACAACCAACAGCAAAGTGGCGGCTTAGGCAGTATCCTTGGAAATATTTTAGGAGGAAAATAATTTAATTTGTATACCTAGAAAAGGCCGGAGAAATTTCTCCGGCCTTTTTGCTTTTACGACTTTGCTTTGTTTTCAGCAGCACGTTTAGAAGATTTTCTCGGTCTTCTTTTTCCATAGCTTCCCGAATTGATCTTACCTCTTCTTGATTTTTTGTCTCCTTTTCCCATAGTAAAGTATTTTTTGATTGAAACGAATTTACAAAAAACCACTTAAAACACAGGGAATAAAGCTGTTAAAGTTTTTATAAAAGAGGGAAGATGGAAGCAGGAGGATGGAAGTTTAATACTACCCCGTTTAGCGGAAAATCTATTTATTTGGTCTGGATTAAAAGGTTGGAAATTATTTTTAGTTACAGATATTGATCATCACTATCACTTATTACTCATTACCTATTACTTATCTTCAAGCTTCATCCATCAGAATCCCTTTCCTAAACCAAAGCTATTTAAAAATTTCCCTATCCTTCAAAATCGCCACAGTCATGCTCTTTGAAAAGTGACAGAGCTTTTTGGGTGGTAAAATACCTGGATATTCTTTTGTTATTCAATTCCAGTTTCTGTCCTTCCATAACAAGCTCATAAACGGGGGCTTTATCTATCTGAGTTAAAATATAAGTTCTTTCCGGTGTTTTTAGAATCGTTTTGTTTCCCTCATTAGAGAATGAAAAATCATTGATTTCGAAAATATCTTTTTCATCGCAGACGTTGGTCCATACCATTTTATTCTTTGTCACAGATAGGCTTGCCAGATCGCATGAATAACAATTGCCAGAGAACTCTATTCCATATTTCTCATATACATTGGTACTTTTACTGTTCAATACATCAATAGGAACCAATGTTGAAAAGTCGCCCGGCAGCTCTGGGTCTGCTACTGTCTTCTTTGCCGGAATAAGTACAGCATTTGTATCTGTTTTTTTTATTTCCGCAGAATCTGTTTTATTTACTTTTCTTTCTGCAGAAGGTGAGCAGGCAGCCAGAAAAGCGATCACTACAGAAAAACTGATGATTACATTTTTCATTTTTATAAAATAATTTACAATATTTGATTTACTGTTTGTAAAATTGTCTAAAATACCCCGTTCAATATATCCCTGTTTTCAGCCATTTCTGACCTGTATGAGGCATTTTATCGGCTACTGATCTAAATTCAGCAAGGCTAACCCAGCTGAAAAACCCCTGAAACCAGCCAGTGTTTATGGAACCAAAGTCCAATATCTTTGCAGCAGTTATTTAAAAGATATACCATGAAAAAAATAAGCTTAACCCTCCTTTTTTCTTTATTAAGTGTAATAACTTTTGCACAGTCGCTGAAAGTAGTTATCAAACAGGACGGAAAAGTAATCAAGCCTGTCAATGATGTTTATGATCTGAAAAAATCAGCTTTCCAATTTGAAATTACTTCTACGGATCTTGAAGGTTTTTTAGTGGGAGCTACCACAAATAAGGATATTTACGCAGCGGCTTTAGGTGTTTACAGTGCTGAAGTTCCATGGTTTCAGAATACGGGTATGGCAGAGGAACTGTATAATAAGGACAAAGAAATGTTTTTGATGGATCAGGCACCGTCATATTGGTACTACACCGATGCTAAAGATCACAGATTTGATAAAAACCCTAAAGGCAGCTTAAAGCAATGGACGGGTACCCGCACGATTACTAGATTTTATGATGTGCTGGTAGATCAGCCTATCAATTTAAAAGATTTTGACGGGAGAGTTTATCTGTTAATGTACGAGCCTGTATATAATGACGAATATGATTTAACAGGAAAGAAAAACCTGTTCCAGGCTGCATTGAGGTTCAAAGATTAATAATAAGACACCTAATTATTTGATTTTATATAAAAAAGGTCTGCTTTTACGATGTAAGCAGACCTTTTTGTTAGATTATTCGATAATCAAACCGTATTCTATGGCCAGTTTAATGGCTGAGCTCAGATTGGCGGTTTGAAATTTTTCAATAAGATTTTTCCGGTGGCTTTCTACGGTATGCGGGCTGATAAAAAGCTTTTCTGCCATTTGATTGGTCGTAAGTCCTCTCGCGGCTTCAGCCAAAATTTCCTTTTCTCTTCTGGTAAGTTTCGGAACCTGACTCAATCCGTCCGGTGATTTTTTCTCCAAAACAGACCTTGTCTGCGAGCATAAAAACTGTTGACCGGTATAAACGGTATTAATACCTTCCAAAATTTCGGAAACTGAAGCATTTTTCTGAATGTATCCCAAAGCACCCTCCGCCAAAGTACTGTTGATTACAGGCAGTTCATTGTGAACGCTGAGCATGATAATCTGAAGGCGTTCGTATTTTTTCGTTAAAGGTTTGATGAGTTCAATACTGTTGGTATCTGCCAGATTAATATCCAGAAGCAAAATATCGACAGCCTGTTTTGCCAGACCTTCATTCATTTCTGAAACGTTTCTGAAGCAATCTACCACATCTATGGTATCACTGTTTCCTAAAATATTCTTCAGCCCTTCCAATAGAAGCGGATGATCGTCTGTTATAGCTACTTTTATCATGTTTAATGAATAGGTATTTGAAGTTCTATGCTGGTGCCAATATTCAGTTCGGACCTGATGTTCATCGTTCCTTTTAAAAACTGAACTCTTGACTCTATATTATGGAAACCGGCTGTTTTTCTCACATCTAAACTGGCTGGATCAAAACCTTTGCCGTTGTCCTCTACTGTGAGATTTAAAATATTCTCTTCTTCACTGATCTGAATAATAATTTCTGAAGTTTCAGCATGTTTTATGGCATTGTTGACCAATTCCTGAATAATCCTGTACAGGATCAGCTGCTTTTCTTCTGATATTGAATTGGTGTAACCGATCAATTCAGTATGGATGTCTAACGCACTGTTGGACATGCGGGAAGCAAACTCTTTAATGGCTGTTTCCAGACCGTATTTCATGAGTAAATCGGGCATTAAATTATGTGCGACCCGTCTCAATTCTTCTACGGCGCCATCAATCTGGGTAATTGATTTTGAAATTCCTTCTTCTATATTTCCGTATTGATGGGGACTCAAAGAGGACAACTGAAGTTTGGTTCCTGAAAGTAAACCTCCCAGTCCGTCATGAAGATCACGAGCCAGACGGCCACGCTCCTGTTCCTGCCCTTCCAGCAATGCCGTAAGTGTTGATATTTTTGAATTCTGCTTTTCTTTTTCCATGGCCAGAGCATGCAGTTCATCTCTTTGCTTCAGTGAATTCGCCCTTTGTTTATAGGCATACAGCAATAAGATGATCAGAACAATGGAAACCACAATAAAAATAATATAGTAAGTACTGATCTTTTCTTTGAAGGCTAACAGCTTTTTATAGTTGTTGATGTCGTTGTTCTTTTGCCTTGTTTCTAATTTTGCCAAACGAAGCTGTTGTGCTCTTTTTTCGGATTCAAGCTCTGAAAATTTCAGCCGTTCCCGTTGATTTTCTTCTACCAGTTTTAAGTTGTTATAAACCTGTTCACGCTGTGCTCTAAGGATGTTGATTAACCTGATCTGCTGTGCCTTTTTATCACTCTCCAGCTGCAGTTTTATATATTTCTGTTCCTGCCGTTCTTTCTCAAACTGCGATTCCAGCCTTTTGGTTATATCCAGTTTTTCCTGATCGTAAACGCTTTTGTATTTATCTACATAACTTTTATAATAAACCAAAGCTTCTTTGTAATTACCCTGCTCTTCGCTGATTTGGGACAGAGATTCAAGAATTGACAGTTCTATATTGTGATCTCTCACAGGGCTTTTACCAATTTCCATGGAAGCCTTCAGAAAGTAAGATTTAGCTAAATCATAATTTTTATCCTGTATGGCCAGCTCTGCCAGAATTCCAAATGAAGAGGCAATATGGATGGCATCGCCGGTTTCCAGACTTACCTTGTTTGCTAATTGGGCATATTTCATTGCCTTTTCTTTGTCAAAACTGGTGTACAAGTTGGCTAAATTGATGGCTGCATAGGAAAGATTACTCTTATTGGGCATCACATCCTTGCTTTTGTTGAAAGTGGTAACCGCCTGCAGATAGTACTGCTCTGCCTTATTTCTCCAGTCAATATTTGATGGACTCTGCACATATTTTTGCTCGTACACGTAACCCATCCGCATATACGCATCGAAGATAAGATTGGGATCATTCTGTTTGGATGCCAGCACCAGAAACTGTTTGCTGTATTTTTCTTCCAGCTGGTATTCATTCAGGTTAGAATAAATGGTGGACAATTCTTTAACTACGGTAGCAAATCTTCCATACAGAGTAGAAGTTGTTGGTGAATTTTCGTAATAGTCGATAGATTTCAGGTAAGCGGCAACGGCATCGGTCGTTTTATTGTTACGTACTAAAACCCATCCTTTTGCATATTCAAAATAACCTTTAGCTTCTTTATTA
This sequence comes from Chryseobacterium vaccae, assembly GCF_009602705.1. Lineage (NCBI taxonomy): Bacteria > Pseudomonadati > Bacteroidota > Flavobacteriia > Flavobacteriales > Weeksellaceae > Chryseobacterium > Chryseobacterium vaccae. Next base: position 2,772,547 of record NZ_VSWH01000001.1, read on the forward strand.
TCTGTTTTTAAGCTATATATTTTTGCCAGGTCCAGACTTTTTGACGATTCAGCTTCTTTATTGTCTAGCCTGTAATTCATCGCCTGAACAGCATATAGAATGGTGGCATACTTTCCATCAGCCTGTTTTATTGCGACGGGAATATTGGCTTTTAAAATCCGGTATGACTGATCTTTGTCATTATGTAGAAATAATGCTTTGGCGTATTTGGGAGCCAGATTTAACCGTTCTGTTGTTTTATCTGAAGCATTGTTATATTCCTTTTCCAATCTGCTTACAGCATCCTGTGCCTGAGCAAAAAACGGAAAAACCAGTACAATCCATATAAATAACAACCTGTGCATCAAATCCTTATCTCTATTAAATTTTATTATCGTAAAGAATGTAAATATAGGCAAAATACCCGTGATCTATTTCTGAGCCATGTTCTTGGGTGAAAGATTCCTGCCTTTCCGCTTCTTCACTTCAAAAATCATTCTGAGCAGTCCGTCGTTTTAGAAATTTTAAGGCAGCTATTAACTCTTAGGTCATCTATTTTTTCATAAGTTGTAGCTGTTTCCCTTGTTTCACCATAGTAAAAGCCATGGTTTCTGCTGGTTTAAAAATCTTTACAGGTGCTTCACAGGTTCCTGACTGTCTTATACTATCAACTTCCATTTCTATCCGGTTGACTTCCGTTAAATAATATCTTCCGTATATTTCAGTAAAGCAGTCGTTTCCACATTCCCAGCTATCATAACTTTCAAATTTTTCGTCATCCAAAAAGTTGATTGCGTGAAAATTGAAAATCAAAGCAGTGTCTATTCTTGGTGACAGATCATAAGTTTTCTCACCATCCGGCTTAATAAGTCCGCCTGCATCAACAATCCAATGCGTATTTTTCAGATCATTCGGAACATTTGTTTTTTTTCGTTCAGGATCTTTGCAGCTAAAGGTCATAACCAAAATGAGGCACAAAAATGGGAAAACAAAAGTATTTTTCATAGCTTTATTGATCTATTTACTCTGTATAATCAAATTTTGTGTTTAATTTTTCAAAGGCGATTTCCTTCTGAATGAGCTTTTCAAGTTCGTCAAAAGTCAGCAGACCTTCTGCTTCAAATTCGCGGCCATTCGGTGCTTTGTAGGTATATTCAAAAATATCACGTTGATAAATCCCTTCTAATATTTCAATCTGATTAGATGTTAAATATTTACGGTGGGTTCTCAGCTGATTGTGTAAATTCTTTTTGATTTCGTCTTCAGAATCCCCTTCAAACATAGAATATTCATCCATTTCGGTTAAAGATTCCAGAAGCTGTCTGAAGATAAAATCCTGTAGGTTTTTGGCTAAAATTTCAGCTTCAGAATCGTCATGTGGAAAAAAAGTAACCGGAATTTCACCATTGACTTCCATATCCAATTGAAAAACATACAAATCGCCGGCTCCATTTTTCGCAAAAGGAACCATTTTGTATATGGGATTGATATCGTAGATTTCGTGGTTAATGATTTCCCTGATTGCGCCAGGGTAAGCCACCGGATCCCAGATTTCAATATCATTCCCAAACAGAAGCAAAGGCGGATTTTCCTTTAGAGTGGGAAAAACATGGGTGTACCAACCGCTTCCTTCCGTACCCCAATCAAGCATTTTATCATCGTATAATTGCCTGTAAAGCGCAGGGTAGGTAAAATTAAATTCTTTTTCTAAATCTTGAAAAGTGGTCATTCTTATACTATTTTGTTTATTGATTTTTATACAATATAACTTTTTATTTTGTCCAGTGAGACGACAATCCTGCCAAGATCAACTATTACTTTTACAGCTTCTTCTTCACTCAGTTTTATTTTGTTACTGTTTTTACCCATTGTTTATTACTGTGTGTTTGTTCGAAATAAGAATTTTTCATTTTAATCCGGGGTGAAAAAGAAAGCTATAAAAGTTATAAAAATTAATGTCTATCTAAGGGTGAATAGCCGGCATTAACTATAATGAAGTACTGCCAGAGGTTTTACCGCTTTATTTTCTAATAAAAATTGAGTTTAAAGGTATTAAAAGAGGATGAATGAAGATATCCCTGATAATAGTGGTTTTTTATGCATTGGTTGAAATCCTTTCAATAATTCATTTCTTTTCTGGCTTCTTTTAATATTTTTTCAGCTTTCAGCCTTATCTCTTTGGGCAATAAGCTGAAGTTGGTATCTTTTACTTCACGATACTGATCTTCTTCCTGAAACGGGATCCAGCCGGTAATTTTTGATTTTGATAATGTTTTACCACCCATATTCGTGTAAATAATCACCTTAAGAGGTTTTGCTTCCAGACCGTCTGATTCTTCAAAATAAGTAAGATAAAACTCAGGGAAACCATTCTTGTCGGCATCACCTATTTCACAGAAATTGATCAGATATCTGGGCTGGGCCAGACCTTGTGAAAAGTCTTTAAAGGTTACCTGTGGAATTAATCCGCCATGATCTTCCAGAAAAATACCCGCGTGTAAATCTTTTGGATTCTCCCCTAAATAAGTGGGACTTTTAGCTTTGCTTTCGTTCAGAAACCAAATATAACTTCCATTGTTAGGGACAAATGCCTGCACAATCATCACCGGATTTCCTGATAATGGATTTCCAACCTCATCAATAATCTCCTTGTATTTTTTATCTGAAGAAAAATATACTCCTGTCCGCATTTGGGCAAAAGATAGTACACTTACAATACAAGCGCCAACAGGTAAAAGCTTTCTAAAAATCATAGTCTAATGTTTTTTCAATGTATTATTTAACCTCAGTTCGGAATAAAAAATCTGATGGATGCAGGTTTGAAGCTGGATGATGGAAGAGGGAAGTTTTGAAAGTCATTAAGAACAAATATTGATCTGTTTTTATTTAATTTGATTTTCTGGTAGCTTTCAATATGTATAACTAAAAGTAATTTCCAGCCTCCTTCTTCCATCTTCCAACCTTTTACCTTTTAACTCCTTAACCCGAATTCTCCGGTTATTTAATTCTCTTTGTATTCTTTTCCTGAAGCAATGTCAATATAGTAATAAATGGTTTGCCCTGAATTAAGCTTAACACTCACCTGTCCGTCCGAATTAATGGAGGTATAACTTTTTGATCCTATACTTTTCTTATTCTTGTTGTCATAAAGTGTATACAATCCGTTTTCCTCTTTTTGAAGTGTATAGATCTGTTTTTCTGTATCCAGAACCGAGATCGCATGATACTCTGGCCTGATCTCCCAGGCCTTGTCATGACTATTCCACAAGCCCATGGTTCTCCGTTGTTTTTCGTCTTCAACCCGAATCAGATACAGGTTATTCATCCCTTGATAAGAGTTTATCTTTCCGAATTTCCAGTTTTTGTTTTTGTTATTGAACTGATTGGGTAAAATCATTTTTCTGTCGGGCCAGACCAGGTTTCCGACCTGATCCAGAACCTTGAAATTATACGTATCAATAGAATCTGTAACATTTCCTTGGGTATCAATATAAAGCCAGTCGTACGCCCAGATATCATGATCATAATTAAAAACACCAAGCAAAAAATAAGGTGAATTCGTTATGGAGTACACCAGAGAAGTTTTCTTTATAAAATCGATCTGTGAAGCCGTGGCCTTTGTAATTTCTTTTGGGAATGCCTTTTCATATTGTGGAAAAGGGTAAACCTCATCGTTTCTGTTATCTGCTAAAAGCTTAGGAACTTCCGGGTTATATCGTTCTTTATTGACCTCATTCAGCATTATGGTTTCCTTTCCAAACCGCATTAAAAGTGTTTCAGTTCCTTTCAGCCCGCTGTGAATTGGTTTTTTCTGATCCAAAACATACATTGAAAAAGTTGCATTGGAAGCTTTGATAAAGCGTTTATTTTCCAGTAATTCAGCAATATTCTGCTCCGTTTTATGTAAACGGCCTTGTTTGATTTCGTAAAGGGCTTCGTTCCAGAAAACATGGCTTTCATCTACCGAAACAAAATTCAGGTAATAACTATCCTCCAGATACGGAATGTCTTTATCAAGTAAGATTTGTTTCGTTTCTACAACTCCGATCTCAATTTTATGATACGTTTGTTCTTTCTTGATACCCCCTCCTAAGATATTCCAATCCCACTTCCAGGCAGGCATTTTCTTTTCGTATTCAATATCTTTTTTATAAAATGTAAGTCCGTTTACTACATTTAGACCGATTGGGATGGCTGAAAAATCCAGAACTGTTTTTCCATTTTCGTCTATAACAGCATATTCATTTTTTTCATTTTCAACAACGGCAAAACCTGTAGAAGTAAATATGGACGCACTCCGGAATTTTTGATTGCTAACAGGTTTCAGACTTGTTTTATCCACATAAATAAAATCATTCTGCTTCGTTAAAAACGGAACATTGTTTATGGTTTTTGTTTTTGAAGGAATTAACTGAGAATTATCTTTTTTTTCCTGTGTACAGGCTGCCACTGAAGCCAGCATACAAAAGATACTAAATAGGGTTATTTTCATGCTTCAAAATTCTATTCATCTGAGTAATCAATATTAGAGAGAATTGAAGCATAAGACAATCCCGGTTATCAGCCATATTTCAGGTGGGACAAAAAATAAAAAACGGCTGTCAATATGTATTAACAACCGTTTTCCCTGTTTTAATTTAAAAAATATATTGAGCTTAAACTATCATCTTAATCTTTAAAAACTTTCCTCCTTCTGTCTTACTCATACTTTCACCATTTTCCATTTTCCTTTTTTGAACAGAATAAAAGCGACAATCGTAATTAAAGTTTCGGCTGCCGGAATAGATATAAAGACGCCTTTCGGTCCCATTTCCATATGTTTCGAAAGAAAATAGGCCAGCGGAATCTGAAACAGCCAGAATCCGAAAAAATTCACCCATGTTGGTGTCCAGGTATCTCCCGCTCCGTTAAATGCATTGATCATGACCATTCCTATTCCATAGAAAATAAAGCCGGTACTCATGATGTGTAGTGCATTTTTAGCAAAAGCCTTAATTTCGGTTTCCTGGGTAAAAAATCCTACCAGAAAATCTCCCAACAGGAAAAAAATGAGACTTACTGCCAGCATGAAGATGACGTTATACTTTACGGTTTTCATCACAGACTGTTCTGCTCTCAGCATTTCCCCGGCTCCCATATTCTGTCCCACCAGCGTAGACGCTGCATTACTCAGCCCCCAGGCCGGAAGCATAAAGAACATCATCAGCCTCAAAGCCGTCTGATAACCTGCGGAAGCATCTTCTCCACCCGTGGTAGCAACCAGTTGGGCAAGAAAAATCCAGCTGCATGAAGCAATCACAAACTGAAAAATCCCGGGTGTTGCAATTTTCACAATAGATTTTATCAGCTCAAACTGTGGCTTAAAATAAGACAGCCTGATTCTGATCTGGGTATCTGCAATTAAAAGATGATAGAGCTGATAAATAACCCCGATACTTCTTCCGATTGTAGTAGCCAGAGCTGCTCCTGTCAGTCCCATAGCAGGAATAGGCCCGAAACCTTTAATCAGTACCGGACACAGGATAATATTGGCAATATTGGCAATCCAGAGGGATTTCATGGCAATGGCAGCATTTCCAGCGCCTCTGAAAATCCCGTTGATCAGAAACAAAAGCATAATAATCACACTGCTTCCCATCATAATCCTTGTGAAATCCTTTCCATAAGCTGCAGCTTCCGGTTTTGAACCCATCAGAATTAAGATTTCTTCGGCAAAGACCACACCCAGTATGCTCAGAATAAAAGTAACAGCAAATGATACCAACAGAACCTGTGCCCCACTCCTGGATGCCTTCTCCGGATTTTTTTCACCAATTCTTCGGGCTACCAAAGCAGTTGCCGCCATACTCATCCCAATCGCAATGGAGTACATCACAGAAAGTACAGATTCTGTAAGGCCAACCGTCTGTATTGCATAGCCGCTTTCTTTTAAATGGCCTACAAAATACAGGTCAACCAGTGCAAAAACAGATTCCATCGCCATTTCCAGCATCATTGGGATGGCTAAAAGAAGTACAGCACTTCTTATGTCTGCTTTTGTATAGTCTGCCTCCTCTCCGCTTAATGCTTTTTTAATAAAACTGATATATTTTGACATGCTGCCGGATTTATTTTAAGCAAAAATATTGATTCAAAACTGAATGATACTTAGCATATGAAAAGTTTTTAAAGAATACTTTTTTATTATCCAAAAATAAAACAACAACAATTTATTATCGTAATACAATAAATATTTATACATTAACAACTGTTCCAAAATAGAGAATACCTCCTATTCATTGCTGTCACTGGCCATTAAAATGAACAGTAAGGAAGTCTTTCAAAAACTCTTAGAAGAAAAGGCTAATCTGGAGAGTGTCTGTGACGGTAAAACCCCATTGATGTTCGCTGCAAAATATGGGAATACAGAAATGGCAAAAAAACTTCTGGCAGCAGGAGCCCAAAAAAATACTAAAACAGAAAGAGGATACACCGCTCTGGATTATGCAAAGAAATATGACGAACCAGAGGTCATCAAAATTTTAGAATAAATTGATTTACATCACCTATATTGTACCCGGATAACGAACATCCGGGAATTTTTATATATGCGATTCATCTGGATTATACATCATATGATCAAAAATTCCCCCATTAGGCACATATCTGTTAAAGTTTCCTTAAAAAGAAAATCTACAATTATAATATTTCCATAAAAAAAGCGTTTTGTGTAGCATATAACCTGTTTAACTCCCTAGATTTGGGAAAAATTAAAACCATGAAAAAAAACATTACAGCATTTCTTGCGCTTCTGTTTTTCGCCAGCTATCAAGGCCAAACGAAAATTGACAATCTGAATTTTGAAAATAATGAAAATAACCTTCCGAAATCATGGACTATTATTGATGGAGGAAAATCAACGATCTCGATAGATGGAAAGGAAAAATATGAAGGAAAATATTCTGTTTTGGCAGAAGCTCCGGAAAAAGCTGATATGGTAGGCATGATGCGTATTCTTCCTGAAAATTATGCCGGAAAGAAAATTACTATTTCCGGCTATATCAAAACAGAAAATGTAACTGAAGGGTTTGCCGGATTCTGGATGCGCATCGATCCGAAAATAGGATTCAATAATATGCAGGATAAAGGCATCAAAGGCACTACACCCTGGACGAAATACGAAACCACCCTTGATCTGTCTCCTGCAGAAACCAAAAAGATCTTCATCGGTACACTTTTAACAGGTAAAGGGAAAGCCTGGTTTGATGATATTAAAATTACCATAGACGGCAAAGATATCCAGGAAGCGGCCGTTTTCCAGAAAAAACAATTCAATGCCGATCTTGATAAAGAATTTGACAATGGCTCCAAAATCAGCAGTATTGATCTAAGCAAAAAGAATCTTGATAATTTAAAGAACCTTGGCCTCATTTGGGGATATTTAAAATATTACCATCCCAATGTTGCTGAAGGAAAATACAACTGGGATTATGAGCTTTTCAGAATCCTTCCAAAAATCAGCGGAACCTCAGCACAGGAGAGAGACAAAATCCTTACAGAATGGATTAAAGGACTGGGAACTTTTCAGACTGAAAAAATAGCTATTGATTCCAAAAACGTAAAGATCACTCCGGATCTGAACTGGATTACCAATTCAGGATTTTCAAAAGAACTTTCTGATCTTCTTCTCCAGCTAAAAGATGCTAAAAGGCCTAAAGCCAATTATTATCTGGATTTCTATGAAGGGGTAGGAAATCCTGATTTTGAGCGTGAAAAACCTTATGAGAACAGTACATATCCTGATGCAGGCTTCCGTCTTCTTTCCCTGTACAGATACTGGAATATCATTCAATATACTTTTCCGTACAAAAATCTTATCCAGGAAGACTGGAAAGGGGTTTTATCTGAATTTATTCCGAAGTTTGCAGATTCCAAAAATGAAACAGAGTATACGCTTTCCACTTTAGAAATCATTGCAAGAATCCATGACACTCATGCCAATGTATGGGGAGCTAATAAAGCCCTGGAAAAACACTTTGGAGCAAGGTATTCTCCTGTAAAGCTTGTATTTGCCGAAAATAAAGCGGTAGTAAATGGTTTTCACAATGATCAATTGGGCGCTGAGACAGGATTACAGACCGGAGATATTATCACCGAAGTCAATGGAAAGTCTGTTGCCCAAATCGTAAAAGAGATGCTGAAACTTACTCCGGCATCCAACTATCCTACCCAGCTCAGAGATATTGCCAAAAAACTTCTAAAAAGCAATGTAGAGACCGTAACCGTTAAAATTTCAAGAAACGGAAAATCAGAAAGCAAAACGATAAAAACCTATGAATTTAAGGATCTGAATCCTAAAAAAGAGACGAGAGAGTTCTTTAAAATGCTGGATGATAAAACGGGTTATTTCTTTATGGGAAGCTCAGACAGCAAAAAACTTCCGGAAATTTTCGAGCAGATGAAAGGTACGAAAGGGATTGTCATTGATTTCAGAAGCTATCCGCCTGATTTCGTTGTATTCTCTATGGGAAAACTGCTGAAGCAGAATTCTACCGATTTTGTAAAATTTACCCAAACTACCAATCAGATGCCAGGTCTATTCACCTTTACTCCAAATCTTGCAGTAGATGGGAATGGTGCTGATTATTATAAGGGAAAAATCGCCATCCTGATCAATGAAACTACCCAGAGCAGTGCTGAATATCATACTATGGCCTTCAGAACAGCTCCTACTGCCAAGGTTTTCGGATCTACAACTGCCGGTGCAGACGGAAATGTTTCGAGAATTCTTCTTCCGGGAAATATCAGCACCATGATCAGCGGTATCGGCATCTATTATCCGGATGGAAAAGAAACCCAGAGAATAGGAATTGTTCCCGATGTAGAAGTAAAACCTACTGTTGAGGGAATCAAAAATAATAAAGATGAGGTGCTGGACAAAGCACTTGAATGGATCAAAAGCTGATCTTAAAGTCTTTGAGACCAATTTTGAGGCTGCACGCTTCATTTTACCACAAAACAAATTCAAAAAACTTCCGAAAGGGAGTTTTTTTGTTTATAAAACTTTCAAAAATCCTATCTTTGCACCCTGAATTCAAAGTCCGATAATCAAACTCTGAAAAACCAGACTTTGAATCTTAATCATTGAACTTTAAACAAATAATTATGTTTCGATCACACACCAACGGAGAATTATCTCTGAAAAATCTAAATGAAGAAGTTACACTTTCAGGATGGGTACAGACTATCCGTGATAAAGGATTTATGATTTGGATAGATCTTCGGGATCGTTACGGAATTACCCAGCTGGTTTTGGACCAGGAGCGTTCTTCTGCGCAGCTGATGGAAGAGGCTAAAAAATTAGGCCGGGAATTTGTGATTCAGGTTACCGGAAAAGTAATTGAAAGAGTAAGCAAAAACCCTAATATTCCGACAGGAGAAATTGAGATTTTAGTTGAAAAACTGTCAATCCTTAATGACTCTCAGCTTCCCCCATTCACTATTGAAGATGAAACAGACGGCGGCGAGGAACTGAGAATGAAATACCGTTATCTGGATATCAGAAGAGCACCGGTAAGAGATAAACTGATCTTCCGTCACAAAATGGCTCAGAAGGTTAGAAATTACCTTTCAGACGAAGGATTCATTGAAGTGGAAACACCAGTACTGATCAAATCTACTCCGGAAGGAGCGAGAGACTTTGTGGTGCCGAGCAGAATGAATCCGGGACAGTTTTATGCCCTTCCGCAATCTCCACAGACATTCAAACAGCTTCTGATGGTAGGCGGTATGGATAAATATTTCCAGATCGTAAAATGTTTCCGTGATGAGGATTTAAGAGCGGACAGACAGCCGGAATTTACACAGATCGACTGTGAAATGGCTTTCGTGGAGCAGGAAGACGTTATGAATGTTTTTGAGGGAATGACCAAAACCCTTTTAAAAGATATTACAGGAAAAGAGTTCGGAGATTTCCCAAGAATGACTTTTGCCGATGCGATGAGAAAATACGGAAACGATAAACCGGACATCCGTTTCGGAATGGAATTCGTAGAGCTGAACGAACTGGTAAAAGGAAAAGATTTTAAAATATTTGATGAAGCTGAGCTTGTTGTAGGAATCAATGTAGAGGGATGTGCAGAGTATACAAGAAAACAGATCGATGAGCTTGTTGACTGGGTAAAACGTCCGCAGATCGGAGCTTCAGGAATGGTTTGGGCGAAATTCCAGAATGACGGTGTGAAAACATCATCGGTAAACAAATTCTATAACGAAGAAGATTTAACGAAGATTATCGAGAAATTCGGAGCTAAGGAAGGCGATTTAATGCTAATCTTATCCGGAAATGAAAATAAGGTAAGAGCTCAGCTTTCTGCTTTAAGAATGGAGCTTGGAAACCGTTTGGGATTAAGAAAAGGAAATGAATTCGCTCCACTTTGGGTTGTAGACTTCCCACTTCTGGAATGGGACGAGGAAACCGGAAGATACCACGCGATGCACCACCCTTTCACTTCTCCTAAACCTGAAGATACTCATTTGATTGAAACTGATCCCGGTAAAGTAAGAGCCAACGCTTACGATATGGTTCTTAACGGAAACGAAATCGGAGGAGGTTCTATCAGAATTTTCGACAAAGACCTTCAGTCTAAAATGTTTGACCTTTTAGGATTCACCAAAGAGGAAGCAGAAGCACAGTTCGGATTCCTGATGAATGCATTCAAATACGGAGCACCTCCTCACGGTGGTTTAGCATTCGGATTTGACCGTTTAGTGGCGATCCTTGACGGAAATGAAGTAATCAGAGATTATATTGCATTCCCTAAGAATAATTCAGGTCGTGATGTGATGATTGATGCTCCGGCTTCCATTGCAGAAGCACAGCTGGATGAATTGGAAATTAAGCTGAATTTAAAAGCATAAACCTTATCAAAAAACAGTTAATTTGTTGGTTTAATATAAAAACCAACAAATTAACTTTCTTTCTTCATTAAAAAGAAATGAATATAAAGCTAAAACATTACAATGAATTAGACGGTGTAAGAGCAGTTGCCGTTATCATGGTAATGTTTTTTCATTTTTTTCAGAATATTGACAGCTCCAGCTCTATCATAAAGCTTAGCCTTTTCGGAAAAACAGGTGTTTCGTTATTTTTTGTATTATCAGGATTTCTCATTACCCGGATATTACTGAATACCAAAGAAAAGACATCTTATTTCAAATCATTTTATACAAGGAGAGCCCTAAGAATATTCCCTCTATATTTTTTATTTCTTTTCATCTATTATTTTATTTTTCCGTTGGTTTCGGATTGGCATTTAGCCAGTTTCTCCGAACAAATCTGGTACTGGACTTTTACACAGAATTTTGCTATGACCTTTGGATGGGATAATTTTGGCCCTAATTATTACTGGTCTTTGGCTGTAGAAGAACACTTTTATCTGTTCTGGCCGTTAATTCTCTATTATTGTCCGATAAAAAAGATTAAATGGACCGTTTTATTCCTTTGCATCCTTTCTTTTTTAACAAGGGTTATTCTTATTAAAAATAATATTGAAGAATCTCTATTTACTTTCGCAAGATTAGATGAGCTGGCTCTGGGTTCATTTCTGGCCATCCTGGAACGGGAGAATAAATTAATAAGCAGCAACTCAAAAAAATTCTTTGCAGCTTTTATCATATCATTGTTTCCTTTATTCTACCTTACTTTTAAAAATGGTTCCTACTCTCTGCTCGATAATAGTATAAGGCATCTAGTACTTGGGCTTGTCTATACAAGTTTTGTGGCTTTCATCGTATCTGTTGATTCAAAAAACAGGATAAAACAACTCCTCAACACTCATTTATTCAGCTTTACAGGGAAGATAAGCTATGGACTTTACGTTTACCATCCCACCTGTTTTTTAATCATTCATTACTATTTAAAAAATACCAGCATTATCCTCAGCTTTATTTTAAGCTTTGGATTGGCCTATATTATTTCCATATTGAGCTACTATTTTTTTGAAAAAAGATTTTTAAAACTGAAAAATAAATTTCCCAACTAGACTTTATTCAAGTAAAAATCTCCCTATACAAAAAGATACTTCAGAACTGCCAGAATACCCGCTAAAATGTTGATCTTGAAAATGTCTTCAGTTCTATTAAAAGAAAGTTCCGTTTACAGGAAATTTACTTCATTTTCAAAATCTCCTCTCTCCCCGGTCCGGTAGAAAGATAAGCCACAGGGATTTTCAGTTCCTCTTCCAGAAAGGAAATAAATTCTTTTAATTCATCCGGTAATTCTGAAATTCTTTTTATTGCCTTAACATCGGCATCCCAGCCTTTCAGCCATTTAAGGACAGGTTTTATATTTTCAGAAAGCCTGCCTGAAACGGACTCCATGCTTCCGTTTTCCAGTTCATAATGAGTACAAATAGCGACTGACTTCATTCCGCTCAAAACATCTGCCTTTGTAAGAACCAGCTGGGTAACTCCGCCGACCATCACAGCATATTTCAAAGCAGGAAGGTCAAGCCAGCCTATTCTTCTGGGCCGTCCTGTATTGGAACCGAACTCATGGCCTATAGTTCTTATTTTTTCTCCCTCTTCATTAAAGATCTCCGTTGGAAATACTCCGTTTCCTACTCTTGTACAATAGGCTTTAGCAATACCATAGATCTCACCGACTTTTTTCGGGGAAACACCCAATCCACTGCATGCCCCTGCTGCCGTAGTTGAGGAAGAGGTAACGTAAGGATAAGTTCCATGATCAATGTCCAACATTACTGCCTGGGAGCCCTCTGCCAAGATCTTTTTCCCTTCAGATAAAGCATTATTCAGATAGATTTCCGTATCTGTGCATCTGAATTTCTTAAGAAAATCCACTGCATCAAAAAATTCGCTGCTGATCTCTTCAATAGAAGGCAATATCATATCTCCTCCGGCAAGAAATCTGTAATCTCTTTTTAAGATTTGCTCTGTTCTATTTTTAAAATCCTGGGAATACATATCTTCCACCCTTAAGTTCTGTCTTAAAATCTTGTTGGAATACGCCTGTGCAATGCCGTTTTTGGTAGTTCCTATCGTAGTATAATCCGGATTTCCCTCCATAAAAACATCCAGAAGCTTATGGGTCGGAAGTACGAAATGGGCCTTTCGGGAGATAACCAGATTGTTTTCCGGGTGAATGCTTTCATCAAATAACTGCAGATTCAAAATCTCTTTTTTCAGGCTTACCGGGTCTAAAACTACCCCCGTTCCGACAACATTCTGTAATCCCTTCATAAAAATCCCCGAAGGAATTGATTTAAGGGTGATTCTTTTGCCATTTCTCTCAATGCTGTGCCCTGCGTTCGCTCCACCGTTAAAACGTGCTGTAATGTTGTAGTTTTCGCTGATGAGGTCTATAAACTTTCCTTTTCCTTCATCTCCCCACTGCAATCCTAATACAATATCCATATTTAAAATTTTATGGTACAAAGCTATGATCGTTATAAAAGGCGGCCATTGTCATTTGGCAAAAAAGTTCTTTTTAAGAAGAAAGCCGGAAGAGGGAGGATGAAAGTTACAAATACTATACCTTCGGAATGTCTATTTAAAGAATATTTCTTCTTATCCTGCTTAATGAAGAAGGAGTAATTCCGAGATAGGAAGCCAGCATGGATTGAGGAACCCTGTTCGCAAGGCCCGGATAATGTTCCAGAAAATGGATATACCGGGATTTTGCATTCAGATTGAGCATGGTACTGGCTACTTTAAGCTTATTTTCGGCAACAAAGGCATGAAGCTTTGAAAAAAGAACAGGCCATGCTGAAATTTCATTTTCCAACATTTTAAAATGATCAAAATTGATCTCCAACAGAACGGCATCTGTGATAGCTTCAATATATTCATTGGACGGAACCTGATCGGCAAATCCGTGAAAATCTCCGATAAACCGGCCTTCATAAATAAAAAAACGGGTAAAATCATCACCTTGCTTATTATAATATAAAGAACGGAATACACCCTCTTTCACAAAAGCAATCTTACGACTGACTTTTCCGGCTTCTACGAAAACATCACCTTTCTGAATGACCGTTTCCTGAAGCCCTTCAACGATCAGCTGTTCTTCTCTTTCATTCAGTATTCCGAATTTCCGGATATAATTCAACAATTCTTTCATATTAAAAAAGAGTCCTTTGGAAATTTAAAGGTAGAAAAAACCGCTGTAAAAGCCATTGCCATTTGGCAATAAAGGATAGAAAATGTACCACACGCGCTTTCATCGGCATGCTAATTGATTGATTTTTAAAAACGTAAGACAATGAAAGCAATTTGGAATGGCGCCATTGGCTTCGGTTTAGTAAATATTCCCGTTAAAATTTACTCCGCCACCGAAACCAGCAAACTGGACCTCGATATGCTCGACAAATCTGACTTTTCTAACATCAAATTCAAAAGAGTAAATGAAAATACGGGAAAAGAAGTGAAATGGGAAAACATTGTAAAAGGTTATCTCATGGATGATCAGTACATCGTTCTGAACGATGAAGACTACGCAGCAGCAAATCCGGAAAAAACAAAGATACTTTCCATAGACCAGTTTGTAAAGGAAGATGAGGTAGACAGTGTTTATTTTGAAACCCCTTATTATCTGGAGCCACAGAAAAATGGTGAAAATGCTTACAGGCTTCTGCTGAAAGCTCTTGAAGAAACCGGAATGGCCGGGATAGGAACTTTTGTGCTTCGTGAAAGTGAGGCCATCGGACTTATCCGTCCGTATAATGATGACATCCTTGTTCTGAATCGTCTGAGGTTTGATCAGGAAATCAGAGATTACGCGGACCTGAAAATACCTGCTAAAAAAACTCCAAAGCCTGCCGAGCTGAAAATGGCCGTAAGCCTTATCAAGCAGCTTTCACAGGATTTTGATCCTCAAATGTATAAAGACACCTATTCTGATGAGCTGATGAAGATCATTAAGCAGAAAGCAAAAGGTAAAAATATAAAAGCTCCAAAAGCTGAACCTGCCAAAGAAGGCAAAGTGATTGACCTGATGGCTCAGCTAAAAGCAAGTTTACAGCATTCTAAATCTAAATCCGCATCCTGATGGCTCTTAAAGATTATCACAACAAAAGAAAGTTCGATGAAACCAGCGAACCGAAAGGAAAAACAAAAAAAAGCATAGACAAACTTATTTTTGTAGTTCAGAGACATGCCGCAACGCGACTTCATTATGATTTCAGACTGGAAATGGAAGGCGTACTGAAAAGCTGGGCTGTTCCGAAAGGACCTTCGCTCGATCCGAAAGATAAACGTCTTGCGATGATGGTTGAGGATCATCCCTATGATTACAAAGACTTTGAAGGCAATATTCCGGAAGGTAATTACGGTGCCGGACAGGTAGAAGTCTGGGACAGCGGGACCTACGAACCTCTGGAAGAAAACTCTAAACTGTCTGATGAAAAGGAGCTGTTAAAAGAACTTCACGCCGGTTCGTTAAAATTTATTTTGCACGGAAAAAAACTGAAGGGTGAGTTTGCCCTCGTTAAAATGAAAAACACAGAAGACAATGCTTGGCTGCTGATTAAACATAAAGATGAATTTGCAGAGAGTTCTTATGATGCGGAAGACAACACCTCACCCAAATCTTTGGTAACGAAATTTTTAGAGGAAAAAAAAAGCCTAAAAAACAACGGAAGAAAGAAGTCATAACTTCAGAAAAAAGCTTCAGAAACTTTAATTCCCTAACGAATGAGAAGAAGCTTAAATCCTTCATCAGACCAATGGTTGCCAAATCATCTGAAAAAGCATTTGATGATGAGAAATGGATCTTTGAAATAAAATGGGACGGCTATAGAGCCATTGCAGACCTCAGCCATGATGACCCCTTATTCTATTCCCGAAACGGAATTTCGTTTTTATCAAAATTCGGAAAAATCGCAGAAGACTTCAGCACTCAGAAATATAAGATGATTCTGGATGGTGAAATTGTGGCTTATGATCATAACGGAAGACCTAGTTTTCAGCTATTACAACAGATCGGAGACAATCCTGAGCAGGCTCTGGCTTATCAGGTCTTTGATCTTCTTTGGCTGAACGGCTATTCCACCGAAGATCTTCCCCTTCTGCAGCGGAAGGAACTGCTTAAAGAAGCTTTAACAGAAACAGAAATCATTAAATATTGTGATCATATTCCGGAAAAAGGAACTGCCTTTTTTAAACAGATGAAAAAAATGAAACTTGAAGGGATGATCGCAAAAAAAGCAGATAGCCGATATATTGAAAATCACAGAACCGGTGACTGGCTGAAAATAAAGTTCAGCAAT
This sequence comes from Chryseobacterium vaccae, assembly GCF_009602705.1. Classification (NCBI taxonomy): domain Bacteria; kingdom Pseudomonadati; phylum Bacteroidota; class Flavobacteriia; order Flavobacteriales; family Weeksellaceae; genus Chryseobacterium; species Chryseobacterium vaccae. The sequence continues at coordinate 2,788,794 of NZ_VSWH01000001.1, forward strand.
ACAGATGAAGCTATCATCTGCGGTTTTACAGAGCCGAGGGGTTCACGTGAGAGCTTCGGTGCATTGATCTTAGGAAAATTTATGAATGGTAAACTTAAGTACTGCGGTCATACAGGAACCGGCTTTAACAATGAATCATTAAAACAGCTTCACCAACAGCTTCAGAAACTGACTATAAAAACCTCTCCGTTTGAAACGATTCCTAAAACCAATATGCCTGTTATCTGGACGAAACCTGAGCTGGTTTGTGAAATTAAATATTCGGAAATCACCAAAGACGGCATCTACCGCCATTCTGTTTTTGTAACTCTCCGGGAAGACAAAGAGCCCGAAGAAATTGCAGAGGCTGAAAATAAATTAAGTTCAAACCGCAAACATCCAAAAATAATGAAAGCCAAAAGTTCGTTAAAAAAAACTGAAAATTCTGAAAAAGAAATTACTCTAAATAAGCATAAGGTAAAACTTACCAATCAGGATAAGATTTATTTTCCAAAAGATGGTATTACCAAAGGGGATGTGATAGAATATTATCAGTCTGTTGCCTCGTATATCCTTCCCTATCTTAAAAACCGGCCTTTGTCTCTGAACCGTTTTCCGAACGGCATTGAAGAGCAAGGCTTTTATCAGAAGGATGCCGGTGATAGCATTCCTGAATGGATCAAAACGACACAGGTCTACTCGGAATCCAATGATAAATATATTGATTATATCTACTGTAATGACAAAGCAACTCTGGCTTATCTGAATAATTTAGGCTGTATTGATCTCAACCCATGGAACAGTTCCCTGCCCGACCTGGAACATCCTGATTATCTTGTTCTGGACCTTGACCCATCAAAAAAGAACACATTTGATGATGTAGTTGAAACGGCCCTGCAGGTAAATGAAGTTTTAAAATCCGTTAAAGTGAAAGGCTATTGCAAAACTTCCGGAAGCACAGGAATCCACATTTATATTCCGATGGATGGGAAATATGATTTTGAACAGGTAAAAGATTTTGCACACATCCTGATGAAGCAGGTAAATGAAAAACTTCCCAAAATCACTACTCTGGAAAGAAGTCTTCAGAAAAGAGATGATAAAAAAATCTATCTCGATTATCTGCAGAACAGAACAGGACAGACTTTAGCGAGCGCATATAGTTTAAGGCCTAAAGAAGGAACCGCTGTTTCTATGCCGCTGGAATGGAATGAACTGAAACCTGGATTGAAACCTATTGACTTCAATATTCATAATGCGCTTGAAAGGATTAAAGAGAAGGGAGATTTATTTAAACCCGTTCTGGAAAAGGGAATTGATATGATGAAGACATTGGAATTGTTGCAGCCATAAATTAATAAAGCATTTCTTTAATTAATTTACTATACTCTTCCTGTTTTTTAAAGTCCCTGCCCATGTCTGTATCAATTTCATATTTATCCTGAAATTCAAGGTGCTCTTTATACATATCATCATATGTTTTTTGAAATTTTTCTATAAAGTCCTGTGAACCTTTGATCTCGACATCTATTTTCTTCTGCAATTTTTTTGCGAATATTTCCGCAATATCAAAATGGCCCTGCTCATGGGCTAAAAGTTGCAGTGTTTTATACTCAGGTTTTACCCAAGATGACAATTGATCAAAATCAGCATATATTTTAACTTTAATTCTTCCTGTCCAAATAGATTGTGATAAGATTTTGAATTTTATACTGACTGAAGAAACAGCAGCTGCCGTACTTATACCAATTTCACCCTTAAAATCATCAAATGACAACCTATTTTGGCGATTCCATTCAAGGTTCTGTTGTGAAAAACATAAAGAGGGTATTAAAATAAAAATTGATAGCAATAGTTTCATAATACAAATCAAGGAAGTTTTGCGACCAGGCTTTCCGGTAATATTTTCAAAATCAAATAAATAATTTTCCACTTAAAATTGGGAACAATAGTAAAGGTATTTCCAGCATTCACAATGAATTTCGCTACATAGTCCGGTTCCATAATCAGAGATTCATTCAGTTGCAGCCCTTCATTGATCTTGGTTCTGATGTAGCCAATCACCAAAACATTTACAATAATTTTTCTGAAAGCAAGCTCCTGTCGTAACCCTGCTAAATACTGGGTAAATGCAGCTTTCGTACTTCCATATACAAAATTGCTTTTTCTTCCCCTTACTCCGGAAAGCGAAGACAATCCGACAATCCTTTCCAGATTTCTATTGCTTTGATCCGTTGCAATGATGTTTAGGATAGATACCGCCCCCATATAATTAACCTGCATCATCTGGCTGGCTCCTTTAAAATCTTTTAATGCTTTTTCATTATCCACTAAAAATCCGGCAGCATACACCACAATATGAGGTTTTGCAGGAAGGCTGTCATAAAATGACTGGTGAGAATCAAAATCTACAGCGTCAAAGTACAAAATTCTGATTTTTGAAGCATCCAGACTGTTCTCTGTCACAAATTTCTCCAGTGATCTGGTATCCCGTGAAGCCGCCATTACTGAAAATCCTTTTTCAATATACTGTTTTATACACTGCTTGGCCACATCTGAATTGGCTCCTAAAATGAGAACGTTTTTGCCTGTATTCTGATTCATTCCACAAAGATATTTTATTTGTTTTTATTGGATGAAATAGAACAGTCTTAAATATACATCCGATTATACCAACTAAACCCGACAGGCTTTAGAAACCTGTTAGGTTTCAATTAAGATTCTCAAAATACAGAGTTCTATATCTCTAATCAGGTTATTTCTCTTTAAATTCTTTTTAATAAAAAAATCCGGCGCGGTGAGCTTTGCTCACCGCGCCGGAAAAATATCTTCAAACTGAAAAATTATTTTGTTTCAGCTTCATTTTCTTTTTTATCTGCTGTTTTTTCAGCAGCTTTTGCCTTATCTCCAAAACGCGCTTCAGTAAATTCTCTTGAAACCGCTGCTTTTTCGAATTTCAGCTTTCCGGATAATGTTTCAATAACGAAACCATCGTCCTGAACTTGGGCAATTCTTCCGTGAAGACCTGAAGTAAGCACTACTCTGGTTCCTACTTTTAAAGTTTCCTGGAAGTTCTTTTCCTGTTTTTGCTTTTTCATTTGCGGTCTTATCATCAGGAAATAAAAACCTACAAACATCACACCCATCATGATCAGCATCATTGAAGAAGATCCTTGTGGCTGTGCTTGTAAAAAGATTGTTAACATATAAGTTAAATTAAGGTTGAATGTTCGCTGTGAACGTTAATCTGATTGGAGACTTCTCTACATTGGCGAATACATCTGCATACTTCTGAACGTTTCCGTCGAAGTTAGTAGAATCAAAATGCAATGTAATTTTTCCTTTTTTACCTGGAAGAATCGGTTCTTTCGTAAAATCAGGAGCTGTACATCCGCATCCTGGCTTTACTTCAGAAATTACTAACGGATTGTTTCCAGTATTGGTAATTTCGTATACGTGCTCTACTTTATCTCCTTTTTTGATTTTCCCAAAATCGAAGTTGCTTTCACCTAAAGCCACTGTAGTTGATGGCTGGGTAGAAACCTGCGCAGGAACACCTGCCTCAGCGGTTACAGGAGTTACTGCAGAATCTGCAGGAGTACCAGCTGCTGAAGCTGTAGAATCTGTTGTAGTTTCAGTAGTCTGAGTTTCTTTGTTTTCTTTTTTGCAGGAAACCAAACCAAAGCCTATAATAGACAAAGCGATAATTGATAACGTCTTTTTCATGTTAAATTCTATTTTGATCTTTACAATATTTATCCAAAATTCCGTTAATGAAAATATTGGAACGGTCTGTAGCAAATACTTTCGCAATTTCAATATATTCATTAATAATAACTCTTGAAGGCGTAAAAGGAAAATTATCCAGTTCAGAGATGGAAGTTGACAAAATTACTTTATCCATTAAAGAAACTCTTTCCAGATCCCAATTTTCCAGTCTTTCTTCCAATTTCTTTTCATTGATTTCCCAGTTATTCAGCGTATCTCTAAGCAGTTTGCTGGCAAAAGTTTTATCCTCTTCATCTTTGATCATTTTAATCAGAGTTCTGCTTTCTTCATCTTCTTTCAGAAAACCAATTGTTTTCTGCACCATGGAATTGGCAATATGGATATCATCATACCATGAAAGTTCTTTGTCCCCTAAATAATCATGAAAATCATCATTTTCAGCGATATATCTTAAAAACAGTTTTCCAATGAACTTCTGATCATCTTCAAAAGAATATCCATCTTCTTTCATGAAATCCTGATATCGTTTTCCTGCAGTGATTCTCTGGAAAGTCTTCACCAATAAATCATCATGCATATCCCACTTCAGCTGTTTGTGCTGGCCTGTAAAAAATAACCTTTCAGGGTTTTCTTCCAGTTTAATCAGGATCTGGTTGTTGATGAATTTTTGGTTAGGATTGATATCAGCATCAGTTTTAATGAATTTATTTTTCCCGATCTCGATCTGGTTTTCTGCCAGTTCTTTGAGGGCTACTAAAAAATTCAGCTGATAGATGTATAGATAATAGATTTTCTCTATTCCTGAGAACATATTTTTCTCTAAAACATCAAACTTTACAGGATTCTGGTAGTAAGAATACACTGTTTGTACTACTTTTTCACGGATTTGTCGTCTTCCTAACATTCAAAGAGCTTTTTTATGGCTGCAAAGATACAAAATTTAAAATTGATGAAATTCGTAGTATGGTCACATTTTCGTAATTTTGTAAAACTTTATGAAAGCGCTAAAAACTTTAAACCCCTATTTTTGGAAACACAAAATACTTTTGTTTTGGGGGTTCTTATTTATCATTGCCAGTAATTTTTTCAATATATATAAAGTTCAGTTTATCGGAAAATCTGTAGACCAGCTTGCTGATATGAAAAACGGAAGTCTTGGCTTCAATAAACAGGTACTTATTTATGTGGCAATCATTGTGGCCAGTTCTCTTCTGACAGGTTTTTTTACATTCATGATGAGACAGACCATCATTGTAGCTTCAAGAAGGATTGAATATGAATTGAAAAATAAAATCTACAGGCATTATCAGGATCTGTCTTTAACAGATTACAAGCAGACCACCATCGGAGATCTGATGAACAGGCTTAGTGAAGATGTGGTTGCTGTAAGAATGTATCTTGGCCCCGGTGTAATGTACGTAGTGAACATCATCGTTTTGGTTGTGATCACGGCCATCTATATGGTGAGTACAGATACGTCTATGACTTTATGGACTCTTCTCCCGCTTCCGATCCTGTCTTATCTTATATTTAAGGTAAGTTCTATTATTAATAAGAAATCGAAGGTCATGCAAAAAAGCCAGTCTGCGATTTCTACATTTGTACAGGACAGCTTTTCAGGAATCCGCGTAGTGAAGTTTTTTGCTAAAGAAAAATACATCGAGAAAAACTATGGCATCAAAGTAACGGATTATCAGGACAAAGCTTTGGATTTAGCCAAAACAGAAGCATATTTCTTTACCATTATTCTATTTGTAATCGGGCTTTTGAATGTTGCTGTGATCTGGATTGGAGGACAGAAATATATTGCAGGAGAACTGAGCGTGGGTAAAATTGCAGACTTCTTTATGTACATCAACATCCTGATATGGCCATTCTCTTTGGTAGGTTGGGTAACTTCAGTTAACCAGAGGGCTGAAGCCTCAATGCAGAGGATCAATGAATTTATGGATAAAAAATCAGAGATTGTAAATACCAACTTTGAGACTTATCCAATTAAAGGGGATATTGAATTCAGAAATGTGACTTATGTTTATCCCAATACAGGAATCACAGCGCTTGACAACTTAAATTTTAAGATTAACGCAGGTGAATCACTGGCCATCATGGGTAAAACCGGAAGCGGAAAGTCTACTATTGCTCTCCTGCTCTGCCGATTGATTGATCCCACGGAAGGAGAAATTCTTATTGATGGGAAAAATCTTAAAGAGCACAATCTGGACAATTACAGAAAATTCCTTGGTTATATTCCTCAGGAAAGCTATTTATTCTCAGATTCTATTGAAAATAATATTGGCTTTGCCATCGATAACCCTTCTCATGAGAAAGTAGTGGAATATGCAAAAATTGCTGATGTAGATAAAAATATTATTGAATTTAAAGAGCAGTATAAAACACTTGTAGGTGAACGCGGAGTGATGCTTTCGGGAGGTCAGAAACAGAGAATCTGCATCGCCAGAGCCCTGATCAAAGACCCTAATATCATCATTTTTGACGACTCTTTATCTGCTTTGGACACCAAAACGGAACAGAATATTCTTGAAAATATTGACAAAAAAATTCGTAACGCTACTTCCATAATTATCACACACAGAGAGTCTAGCGCTCAAAAAGCAGACAAAATCCTCAACCTTACCGAAATTGCCAATTCTGTAACCGCATAGCCGTTTCATTCCCAATTGTTAAATAAATCATAAAAAAAATTTTGTGATTAAAAGAATTCTTTTATATTTGTTCTTAACAAGATTAAAAAATATCTAACAATGAGTGAATACAAGGAACGCCATGAAAATGAAATTTTCACTAAGGTGTTAAAAGCAGGGAGAAGAACTTATTTCTTTGATGTGCGCGAGACGAAAGCAGGAGATTATTATCTTACGATTACCGAAAGCAAAAAGAATTTCGGGGAGAATGGGGAAGCTACATTCGAGAAGCACAAAATTTATCTTTACAAAGAAGATTTTAAAAGTTTTCAGGAGATGTTTAATGAGTCCACAGATTTCATCATTAACGAAAAGGGTGAGGATGTAATTTCAGAAAAACATGACAAAGACTTCAAAAGCAGAACCTACACAATTGATTCTGACGACGAAGTTTAAAAAAAGAATATCTAAAAACACAAGCATCTGAAAAAGGTGCTTTTTTTTGTATCTGAAAATGTGCAGATCAAAGTACAAAACGAGATCAGGTTGTAAAAACTTACTTTGCCTTGATAAATACCTCTAATGGACATTATAACAAAAGGTACACCCTTGAAAGTGTACCTTTTTAGTTTTATAAAAGCTTTACAATTGATCTTCTATACAAATTCTCTTTTGATCTGGGAAAGTATAGTCGGATCCTGTATTTCATTGTCTTTGGCCAGCAATAAAACTTTAGACAGAGCTTCCGCAGATTTTGGATCATCATCGGCAAAAGGCAAGAATAATCTTCCTCTGTGCTGTGAATGAACGGGAAGTATGGACAGATAATTGCCCGGAACCTGATGCACAACTGCACTGCCCAGGTGAACACTGTATTCCGCCATTTTTCCTTTAACCAATACGTGTGAGCCTTCAATTCTTACATTATCCAGCTTGAAAAGTTTTGCTGTTTCCTTCATCAATACCGCCCTCATTTCAATGGAAGAATGGCTCGCCTCCGGATCTACATTTCCAACGTGGGCAACCGATACCACCAGATCCACATCACGCATGACCTCAGAGAACAGCCTCGGGTTAATCTCTTCAAAAGGAATATTCTTATACGTTTTCAATGAATGGAATTCTATGGTTTCCAGGGTCGGGCTCTCTATATCGGCAGGTGAAAACCAATCAGCCATCGCATACAATTTCACCTGAAAGCCTTCTTTATGGTAGACTTTCTGTAATCCTTCTTCGTGGTCTACTTTCCATCCTCTTGTTTTCAGAAGGGCTAAAGTATGTTTCGGCTGGATCTGATGCCCTGCATAACGGCGTGATATAGATTTTTCCTTCAGTTCATCAGGAGTCGGCACGTACAATTCCCTGAAAATCTGTTTGAACGGCTGGATCAGCTTTTCTGTAAAGCAGTAATGCTGATAGTCACTCCACACAGAATTATGATGCAGATCCACACAATGAGCAATACGCAGAGTATTATCTTCGCTTAATTTCTGAATTTCTCCATGGGTATTCACCAGATTTCCGTTATGGAAGAACCCTATTTTCCCGTCATTGGAAATAAACACCAGCTTTTCCAGATGTTTTACAATAACCGGATGTTCAAATAAATTTTGAATTTCAGCAAAAAGGAATTCATCCCCCCTGATCATTGCCTCTTCCAAACCTTTCCGGGAACGGGTCCACTGCTCACGCATAATCTTCCTATAACTACCCAGCTCCAGAATAGCTTTATCTTTTTTAATTTTCGGCGGAATTGATTTCAGCTGTTTATCATCCCGGAACACGACAAGCTCGGCTTTCCCGTCAGTTTCTATGATTAAACCTACCGTTACACCATCTATTGTTACTTGTGTTTCTTTTGACAGCAGGTTTTGGATCTGTTTGGTTTCCATTGCCCAGGTCAGCCGGATTGGATCAGGATAGCCTGCATTTCTGGCTAAGTTTTCTAAAGCAACTCTTACCGCCAATGCTTCACTGGCCTGCTTCATAGAGCCAAATTCACGGCTTTCTTTTTTGAACTGCTGTATATATTCGTACCGGTTCAGTACATCTTTCTCCGGGTTGGTTTTACTTAACGGAACAAGTCCATAGACACGGAGAAAATCCTGATCCCGTTTATCTTTTACTTTAGCCGTTACTTCTTTTATTTTCAGACTTCCGGTAAGAGTGTCAGAATAAAGCCTTGCGCGGCGGTGTCCGTTTCCGTCAGAAATATATTTGGCGGATTCGTAAAGCATTTCCCAGCGGGTTTTCCCCAATTCTTTATATGCCTGAGTAAACCAATCTTTATCTACTGCCCCGTCTTTAAATTCCTGAATATCCACAGATGAATATTTTGCAGCCTCACTTTCCAGCTCTGAATTCTGTTCCTGATAAGCCCCGGTTTTAGTATGGGCATGCATCCACCAAATCGCTGAATCCAGACCTTTCCAGCCTAAATAACTACTGATTAACTTCTGCCATTGCGGAGCATACACAGCAGCCTGTATCAGGCGTAATTCTGTAATATTCTCCTTTTTCACCATTTCGTTGAATGATTTCTGGGTATCTGTCTCCAGAGGATAGCACTGAGATAACAGATAAGAAAAGAGCTTCTGCTTGGTCATGCTTTCATTGCCATAGCTGTATATATAATTGGCATACAACCCGGATTTACCCAAGCCTTTCAGGATCTGCACAAATCTGTCTGCCCCGTAAATTGCCCGGAATTCCTGTACAAAGTGGGAAACAGCAGTATTGGCATCACCACGGATAAGTTCTACGTCCAGGAATTTGTTCTGTATTTCTTTGATCATCGGTTTCAGGAAAGGGAAAATTTCCAGCAGCTTCTCGCTGTTCTTATAGAATTTAACAGTCGTAAGGTTTCTTATGACGGAATCTCCCGTGAAAATTCCTTCGTACAGTTCATCTTTGGTAATGATCTTCAGTTCGTACGCTTTACAGAATAAATAAAAATCCGGAACAGTATGTTTTACATTTTCCGGCAGTCCGTTAAACTGCATCCAACGGAATAAGTTCCATAACTTGGTTAATTGCTCATCTGTAATTTTCTGGTACGGAACTGCATCTAAGAACAGATTAAAAAATCCCGTCTGCTGCCAGCCGTTTCCGTCATACCTATAATAATAATCGTTTTCTTTTGCTTTATGATTGATAATTTCCTCCGGAAGATTGGCAAACAAAGTACTGCAGATATCCAGTAAGAAATCTGTTCTTTCTTCAAATACAAATTTATACCGCAGGGAATCCAGAATGTACTTAATAGGATTATCCCAGAAATAGCCTCCTTTTTTAGGATTCGGAAGGACATCCTTACAATAGAACACATAGTTTTCAAGAAAATCTCTGAACTTTTTACGGTCGCAGCTTTCCGCAAAGGTCATCAGGAAAAGATCTCTTGGCTCAAGCCCCGAATCTTTATACCATTGCTCCCAAACTTCATGCAAAGGATAATTCTCAGCAAGCTGTGCACCTGTAAAGCCTTCGGTGTTTCTTTTCATTTGTGTGAAACTATTTCCCAACAACTGCTTTTGCATTGATCCATCCCAGTTTTCAAATTCGTATTCGTGGTCTTTATGTTTCTGGAACAGGTCATTCAGTTTTTTCAGTTCTGCCTTTATCTGACTTAATGGCTGTGTGAAACCGTATTTTTCTTTTTTAACAGCCTGTGCATATACTGAATCCGTCTTCACTTCCGGTAGCTCAAATTTAGAAATAACCTTAGGATCATAGAATCCAAAGCCATTTTCAGGAGAAAGCTGTTCTTTATCCCCGGAAGGATTAAGCTGGTCAAGAAGATTCTGTTCCCTCTCAGAGATCTTTGTTTTTTCTGAATATTGTTTTGTCCATTCCGTGATTCGGGCCGGCACTCTTCTGTTTTTTTGAAGCTGAAGCATGAGATCGAGGGAAGCTGTTCTCTGCTCTACATCTCCTTTGGTCATTAGTTCTTCCACAAACGGAACAACCGCTTCATCTTCCTGCTGGATAACCAGTTCAATCAGTTTCTTACGGAGTGTTCCGCCTTTTCTTTTGAACATATCGAAGAAAGTCATTACCTCCTCTTTATTCAGAGGATTCTGAAGGAGCACATTAATTCCTGAAGCAATCAAAGATTCTCCCCTGTCCTTTATAATTCTGAAAGCAAATTCTTTCTGAAAAGGAGTAACAGCATTTTTCTTTTTCCCCATTCCGTAAGAGAATGAATAGCAGTAAAAGTCTCCTAAAAGTGCTCTCGTTAACTGTTCACGTAATGAAAGTTCAAACTGATCGAAATAAGAAAGTACCAGATCCAGCTTTGCTTTATCTTCTCCCACCAGGTAGAACATTGAAGAATAGAAATTACTCTTATTAAAAGCAGCATTAAGCCACGAGAATATTTTTCCCTCGAATTTCTTTTCTTTTATGTCTATCTTTTGGGTTAATTCATGAAGCTTCTCAAAGAAATCCGGGTAATCTGCATTATTGATATAGAATTTTGAAACTGTATTCACACTTAACAATGAAGATAAGGGATACCCAACAAATGCCAGAACCTGCAGATCGTCTTCCTGTATTGCTTTATAGAATAACGGCATCTGAATATAAGGATCTCCGGTTTCCACAGCAAATTTTACAGCCAGACATTTTTTTTCCGTATTTCCTTTATCAAAGAGCTGGTGCAGATAAGGAACTGTTTTTTCCACATCCCAGACCGCCTGCACCCAAAGTGCCATATAGACTTCGTTATTGTTTTTACTTTTTATGGCATTAGGAATCTCTTCCGGATTATTGAAATAGGTATCTGCTAATGAAACAATGTTTTTTACTACTGATTCTTTTTCTGCATCCCATCCCAAACCGGTCCAGGTATCAATAGCCCGTACAACAGAAGAAAAACGGGTAAGTTTATGCTCAAGAATTACATGAACCATGTACTGAAGGGCTCCGATACTGGTTTCATCCAGAGCTTCGAGTATAGTTTGGCGAAGACCTTCCTGTCTCTGGGCTGCCAGCAGCAACTTTTCAACTAATTCCCAGCAGTGCTTCTGCTCACTGTTTAGTAAAGCCTTAATGATATTTCTGGATACTTTTCCTTCTGTATGCTTATTGAAAATGATATCCTCAATCAGTTGGTAAACAGCTTTATTCCCTGTGTCGATGGCTGCCGACCATATATAAAACTGATATGAATTATGAGTTACCGCCTGATCATTGATGATCTGTTCTTCCAGTGAAAGATCATAATGCTGATTACCACTGCTGTAATTATAGATCATCGGAAACTTTATCAGCTCTCTCAACAGGTTAACCTGGTTAAGCAATAAATACTTCTCATTATTCGGGGCCCGGAATGAACGGCGATAATATCCCGTCTGGTACATTTTATAAGCCATTTTATTCCAGACATATTTCACCAGATCAGCATGAGCTCCAAAATAATAGACCAGTAATTCATAGTACTCTTTATCCTCCCAAATATCAGATTTGATGTACTGTTTAAGCTTTTCTGTCTCTTTAGAGCCTACAGTAAGTTCCTGATAATAATCTGTTTTTCCCTTCAGCAATAGCGCCATCTCTGCTACATGTCTTTTAAGAATAGGCTTATCCGGAAAGACACGAGAAGAAATATTTCCCTCTGCCAGTGCTTTAAGATCTTTTTTTACTTTTTCATAATAATTGCTGACGAGGGTCTTTGATTTTAGTTTTTCTGTAATTTCCATTTATATTGTTACTTAGTGTGATTATTTTACCAATAGCTTCCTGCCAGAAAGGTGAGCCTGATGAAAGTGAAGGTATATTCCTGACTCAGATCAATGGTCTGGGCTAGGTTTTCAAGCTGTTCATCATTATAAAATACAGCAAACAATCCGTCTTCAAAAGCCTGAATGGCGTTTTCCTGAGCTTTTGCCAGATCTGCTTTCTTTTGATTGTAAATGCTTCCGAACCCTACTTTTCCAGTATCGGTAAGGATATTCAGATAATTGTCTACAGGGATTTTAGCATCATCTTCGTCTTCCAATTCAAATGATTTTGTATTAAATGCTTCAACTTGCTGTTGAACAATACGCTTTAATAGCTCTTCCAGGGTAATACTGTTTTCTGAATATCCTATTTCAAGCTTCTGTTCTGCAAGAACGGGATGTTTCTTTCCTAATTGTTTTACAGTGACCTTTATTTCCATATTTGAAGTTAGTGTGGACTAAATATAGGGAAATTTTCAGCCTCCATGTGTTATATTCACCTTTTTACCGCTTATCAAACTCCAGCTTTACATTAAAAAAAAATCTATACATCCCATTTATTTTTAAGGAAATAAAAATGAAAAAGCGATATTATTTAGTGTTTTTGATTGTTTTCAATAATTTCCGATGATCTATACAATATAAAAATGGATAAATAAATTTGAAAATCAGATAATTATCAACAATTTCCCTTAAGACTTACTCTTCGTTTATGCTTCTTCCTCGTAATAAATTGGAATATATACTGATCTTTTATCGATTTTGGCTGAAAAAAAATTCTACTTAAATGTTTTAATAAAACACATTATGATACTATATTTTACATTTTATATTGTATTTTTTATAATTTCTTTTAATTCTATTTAATTTTTATTGAAAATCATTTAATTTAAAGAGTTTCTGTAAATTTGGAAATTGTCTTTTGGATATTTAAGATGTTGTAAGAGCTATGATTTAATTCAGAGATTGATAAAAAACCAACTTAAAATATATAAATATGATTAACCGTAAATTCTTTTTTCCGGTATTATTAATTCTGGCCATACTTGTGCCTTCTTTTGCTAATCTATCAGCTCACGGATATGTGGTAAGCCCCGCTTCACGGGGATACCAGGGAAGTCTGGATAAAGCCACAATAGGTTATGGTGCAGCATTGGCGTTGTATGGAACAGTTATTAATGAACCTGGATCCTTAGAAGCTCTTAAAGGCTTTCCTGCACTTGGACCTGCAGATGGGAAAATTGCTTCAGCAAATGGAAGTATAGGAGGAAACACTCTGCTGGACATTCAAACTGCTGACCGTTGGAAGAAAACAAATATTACAGCCGGTGTGAATACTTTTATCTGGAAATATCTTGCTTATCACGCAACAGCGAAATGGCATTATTATATGACCAAACCCGGGTGGAATCCAAATAAACCTCTTACCCGCCAGGATCTTGAACTTATAGGAGAGGTATCACATAATGGTACACCACCACAAGACAATATTCCTCACCATATTACAGTTCCGGCTAACCGTACAGGGTATCATGTTATCTTAGCAGTATGGGATGTTGCAGATACCGAAAATGCATTTTATAATGTAATTGATGTAAATGTAACGTCTGGAACAGGAATTTCCATACCACCGGCAGTACCAACGGGTCTTGCTCAAGTGGGAGTAACAAGTTCTTCAGCTAAAATCAGCTGGACACAACAGGCAGATGCTGTGTCCTATACTGTTTTCCGAAACGGCCAAAGTTTGCAGCAAGTGAGTGTGGCACAATTCGAAGACCAGGGATTGTCTGCCAATACGGTTTATACTTATGAAGTACAGGCAAAAGGTTCTAACGGATTGATATCAGGAAAAAGTACTCCGCTTACTGTAAAAACAAATAGTGAAGGAATTCCGGAAAAGCCTGTAGCGCCAACAAACCTTCATTCAATGGGAGTAACAGAAAACTCCGTTTCAATAATGTGGACCGCTTCAAGCCACACCCAAGGAATCAAAAACTATCAGATCTTTGAGAATAATATTAAAATTGGAGAAACTGTACAAACCCATTTTTTACGTTCAGGTTTATCCCAAAATACAGAATATCGTTATACTGTGAGAGCTGTTTCCATGAATGAACAGCTATCTGAATTCAGTAATGAATTAAAAATCAGAACCAAGACAGCATCCCCGGGTGGAGGGCAGATATATTGTGGGGCAGAGCAGTATAAATCTGCCAATGCATATGCTACAGCCGGGACAAAAGTCTTCTATTCCTGCAGAATCTGGAAAAACAAATGGTATGCGAATCCAGGTGAGCTTCCGGGAACAGATATGGTTTGGGAAGAAGTGAACATATGCAGCGAAGGACCAAACTGCATGTCTAATCCTCCTGTTACCTATTGCGGATCTCAGGAATATAATTCGATAAAGGTTTATCCAGCAGCCGGAACAAGAGTGTTCTATGCATGTAAGATATGGGAAAACAAATGGTATGCGAATCCTGGGGAAGCTCCGGGAGCAAATCCTGTATGGAAAGTAATAAGTGATTGCAATGAAGGCCCGGCCTGCTCAACAGGAGTTACAAATAGAGAAAGTGCTCTTTCGGTAATAGTATCTGACAATATGATCAACTTTGTACCGGAAAGCCAGTACGGGAAAATAAACCGGGTGAGCGTAATTAACTCTGGTGGAATTGAGATGATATCTGCTTCTTCCCCTGCAAAAAACAGCATTAACATCAGCCATCTTCAACCCGGAATCTATTTTGTGAAAATTCATTATAAAGATGGAAACAGGATCACTAAAACCATCAGAAAATAATAGATAAAAATATAGAAATATAAATGGAGGCTATCTCACTTTTGAGACAGCCTCTTTTATTTTTTATCGCTATTCCTTCCTAGTCCAAAAGAGAGAAATTACTATTTGGAAGTCCAGTCAGAATAATCCGGGGCATTAAATAGCCAGATATGACAAAGAAAATATCAACTCCTGTAAAGCCTACTTTAAAAAAAGAAAATTTAAAATGATATAGCAATACGCAACTACAGATATTGCCCGGAGAAAGGAAATATCATTTCTGAATTTCATGAATCAATTTTAAAGGAGATATTGACGAATCATCAAATATTCTCAATTCAACAAAATTGGTAAGAAAGCTTTTAAAAGTAATTTACAAATCGTAAGGTTGTACGAAATAATAATCTTCTTTTTATGAATTGAAGTTGTATAAAAATAAAAAAGTACACTATAAAAGTGTACTTTTCTTGGGTGAATGATGGGTCTCGAACCCACGACCTTCGGAACCACAATCCGACGCTCTAACCAACTGAGCTACAATCACCGTTTTGTGAGTGCAAATATAGGAAAGATTTTTTAATTACAAAACAATTCCATCAAAATTTTTCAAAGCAATTAACTTTTCTGTTGTAAAGCCCTCAGCATAAGCAACTCCCGATAATCGACCTAAATCCTGAGCACGGTAGGTCAGGCTCTCAAAAAAGTCTTTTGTGGCAATCGGAGTGACGGGTTCTTTAGAAGCCGGGTCATAAAACTGAGTTTTGAAAGCCATGCAGGCCTCAATTTTTTTATCCAGATGCTCAGAGATGTCAATAACGAATTCAGGTTTGATATCTTTCCACTGAATATAATGGAAAATATGCTTTGGTCTCCAAACTTCCTGATTTTCTCCATCCAGAACTGTTTCAATTTTTCTCAGTCCGGACAAAAAGCACGCATCCGACACTAATTTCGCTCCTTTTGCATGGTCCGGATGTCTGTCATCAATAGCATTGGCTAAGACGATTTCCGGCCTATATCTGCGGATCATTTTTACAATCCTCATCTGATATTCTTCGGAGTTCATTAAAAAGCCGTCTTTCATTCCAAGATTCTCTCTTGCTGAAACCCCCAATATTTTTGCAGCCTCTGTGGCTTCTTCTTTTCTTGTTTCATCGGTTCCTCTTGTTCCGAGCTCTCCTTTGGTAAGATCTACAATAACGCAGGTCTTCCCTTCCGAAATCATTTTGGCTATCGTTCCGCCACATCCCAGCTCTACATCGTCAGGATGTGCTCCAAAAGCAAGTATATCTGTTTTCATAGTATAAAGATAAGCTTTAAAATAAAAACTTCCCAAACATTACGAATGGGAAGTTTTAATATCTATAATTTAAATTATTTATTGATCTCTGCGTTTAATTTTACAGCATCCTGATAACTTGGATCAAGCTGTAAGGATTTAGCAACATAATCTTTAGCTTTTGCAGCATCAGAGTCTTTTACCATATAAGCTACAGCAAAGTAAGCATAAGCAAGAGTTTGCTTATTAGCATCTCTATCAGCTGGTTTTACTGTACTGATGAATTTTTCATAAGCAAGTTTTGCTGCATCATTATTTCCTGCCTGCTGGTAAGAGTATCCCTGACTGTAATAAGCCGGAGCCCAGTCCGGAAGAAGGGCAATCATTTTCTGCCATGTAAGAACAGCACCATTCCAGTTTTTAGCGTCCTGATAAGCAGTTGCTAACTTGAATAATGAATCTGAATCCTGTGAATTTTCAGCTACTTTTTTCTTAAGTGCTTCAATTTCTGGAGTAGTAGGACCTTTATCAGCTTCTGCCTGAGAAGCTCCACCCCCTGCAATATTCGCTAATTCTACATCCCATTTCATTGTTTCATCTTTTGCAGCTTTAGCAATAGCAATTTTCTGCTGTGCTTCGTTCGTTAAAGCTGTTTTCTTAGCCGCATCCGTTTCTGTCTTAGCTAAACCTGCTGCGATAAGTCCCTGAAGCCCCTGGTCTGCAGGCTGGATTCTTGTTTTCTCTGCCTGAGAAACAAAAGTATCCATATTTTGTTTTGCTTCTGCGTAGTTTCCATCAGCATAAGACTGATATGCTCTCAACTTAAATTTGATTGGATCTTCAATTTTATCAAAGATTTTATCTAATACAGTTTTAGAGTTTGCATAATCTTCGTTAGTGAAATATAATTTAGAAATTTCTAATTGTGTATATGGATCTTCGTCAGCATATTTTGTATAGTTGATAAGGTCCTGAGTAGCTTTTGCGTTCTGCTGGTATCTGATGTCATAAGATGCCAGAGCTTTGTAGGCAGGTGCGTAAGTAGCATCTACACCAATAGCTTTATCAATACTCTGTTTAGCCTGCTGCCATTGTTGTGCAGCCATCCATAAAGTCGCCATTCTTGTATATACAGACGCTTTATTTTTAGCTAAAGGAAGTGCTTTGTCGTAAGCAGACATTGCTTCTCCCGGGTTTCTCTTCAACCTATAAGCATCCCCCAGTGTATAGTAGAAATGAGCAGGAACTCCTTTCTTTTCAGCTTTCTCAATTGCTTTTGTAAGATATTGGATTGCTGCATCCGGAGCACTGTTTTTTTCAAATAAAGTCAATGCTTCAGCAGCTCTGAACAATACTTCAGGATCTTTTTCTCTAGAATCAGTTACAATTTTCTGAATTTCAGTGATGGCGCTTTTATCACCTTTACCTAATTTTACAGTAGCCAGACCGATTTTGTTTAAAAAGCTCTTACCATCTGCAGCCAGACCTTTGTTGAAACTTTCGATAGCTTTAGCATAATCAGGCTCTCCTTGCTTTAAATAAGTATTTCCTAAGTAGAAGTAATTCTCAGCACTAGGCTCTTTCGCGATCATATTCGTGAAATTAGTTTTTGCCTGTGCAAATTTATCACTGTCTATGCTGTTAATACCGTCCTGCAGCGTCTGTGCAGAAGCGAAACCAGCAAAAAATACTACGGCTGCTCCAAAAGCAATCTTCTTTACATTCATAATCATTATATCTTTCATTTTATATTTTTCTATATTCGAGTTATATTCTACGCAATTTTCAGACCAAAATGTTATTTATCTGAAGGGTAAAATACGATTTTAATATTTATTAACGCATTTGTACCTCTCTCTTATAGAGGTTGTAAGGCTGTAATCCTTCTTTTTCTACGATCATCTGCCCCAGCTGGGTACATGAGTATCTGATAAAGCCATTGGCTATGTTAAAATTGCCTTCATTGGTTAAAAAATACAGGACACGGGTGAATGGATACTTCATTTCACGCATTCCTTCAGAATCAGCGGTATATAGCTTTCCTTGATCCTGTATCGGAAGGACTTTTACCATTTCCCTCAGTTTTTGAGAGGTTTTATCATAAGGTCTACTGAATGTGTTAAGCCCAATAACACCAATCTTTCCCGGATATTTCCCCAGTTCTTCAATAATATTCTGGTTTCCCGGAATGATAGAGAATTTAAGATCTTTAGGTTGTTTTTTTAATTTCTGAGCGACGAAGTTCAGGTTACTGGAATTGGTTCCGTCAAAAATGAAATTCTTATCATCAGATTCCATCCCATTTTTAATTTCATCCATAGAAATACTTTCTTTAGGAGAATCTTTAGGGACAACAAAAATGACAGCATCTGCTGCAAATTTAGCGGGAAGAAACTTCAGATCTACCTGTTCTTCATAAGTTTTCTTTTCTTCGGGAGTGAGATCTCTGGACATTACTGCAATTCTCGCTTTGTCATTAAGAAGATCAATAAAACCCAGGTCTTCTTTCTTGGTAACCACTTTGATGTGTGTATCCGGATAATTAATCATATATCCTTCTGCCAAAGCTTCTGTAACGCTTTTGAAGGATTCATCCGCAAGAATGGTAAGATCCCCTTTATGATAAGACGGAGATTTTTCTTCTTTTTTGCAGCCTACAGCGATGACACTTAAAACACAAAGCATCAATGCTTTACAACTATTCTTCATTTCCTGAATTTTTAATTTTTGCAACCGCTCTATAGATTCTAAAAATCCCATAAAGAATAAGCACTGCTCCCAGTGCATAAGCAACGGCAGGCTCCAGAATCGTAAAGAAAAACTTGTAGACAATAACTACACCTCCCAATACGATATAAAACAATCCTGTAATTAAGGATAACCAATTGAACATCATGTAACAAAAATACCAAAAAAAATAAAAAAGAGAAGCATATGCTTCTCTTTTTCTTTATAAGTTGAATAAGAATTATTATTCAAAGTTCATTGTGAACGGAACGCTATAGTAAGATCTAACGCTCTCCCCGTTTCTTTTCGCAGGAGTCCATTTTTTCAGTTTCTTAACTACACGCACTGCTTCATTGTTGAAGTCGCCATTTGGAGATTTCTCTTCAATTACAACTCCGGAAACGGTACCGTCTCTTTCTACAACGAATTTAAGCTTAGCTTTAAGCGTACCTTCACCTCCTTCCATTAATGAAGTATCAAAGTTTTCCCCAAGGAACTTTCTCAATGCTCCCATACCTCCAGGATATTCTGCAGACTGGTCTACATCTTTGTAGATCTCGTTAGGGTTATTCGTCTTCACCTCTGCAGTACTTGCTTTAGTACCTGTAGATGGCGGTGGTGGCGGTGGTGTATAGGCCGGAGCCTTTACTCCTTCCTGATTTTGTAAACCAGTAGTCGTTTCTAACTGCTTAGAAATCGGCGGTGGAGGAGTTTCAATTTTCGGAGCTTTTACAGGCTCAGGAACCACGTTCTGGATCACCTCAATTTTCTCTTCCTCTTTTGGAGGTGGAGGTGGTGGAGGTGGTTCTTCTTCTTTAGGCTGCTCGATAATCGGATCTTCTTCAATAATATTTAATAGATCTGCCTTTACTTCCTGTTTAGGCGGAGCTGTAAGATTCTTGATCGTAAGATAGATGAACGGAGACAAAGCCATAAGTAGGAATAAAGACGTTCCGACAATAAAAGATTTTGTCAAAAGTCTAGGATACTGATGTCTAAGGTCATAGGCACCATATTCCTTGTTTCTATTTTCAAATACGATTTCGTCTAAAGTAAGATTCTGACCGTATACATTTTCATCTGCCATAGATATACAATTTTATGGTTAAATTACTTTGTGGCAGCCGGTGCAGAAGCACCACCTATTTTTTTCTCGTAAATTGCTTTTTCCCAAGGCTTCAAGTCGGTTACCCCGTACTGTTCGCTTTTGGTAATGGCCATTTCATCAAGAATATCCACGAAGTTTTTATATACAGCATCGTCAGTCGGCTTAATGATCACCGTAAATTTGGTTTGATCTGCAGCTCTTGCTTTTGCCTGCTCAATAACTTTTCTGATTCCAGCTCTGTCTAAGGTAGTTTCATTAAGATTCTGATCGTTCAGGGATGTATTATCCTGCTGATGCCAGAACACTTTGTTGTCTTTACCTAATAATATTGAGATAGAGTTCGAAAGTTTAATTTCTGTTGGAGGTGGTTTTTTAGTTTCATCTTTCGGTTTTGCCGGAAGACCCAAATCCATAACATTCGGTTTGCTAAATGTAGTTGTGAACATAAAGAAGGTAATCAATAGAAAACCCAAGTCCACCATCGGAGTCATATCAACTCTGGTACTCTGCTTCTTGGAACGTACCTTGCCGCCTTTGGCGCCCTTATCCTGTACTTGTACTTCTGCCATTTCTAATGATTTACGGTTTACCTTCTTGTGATGTAATCAACCAAAATTTAAGAAAATCAATATCTCTCAAACCCTCAAACAGGCTTTTAACTTTAGGGTATTCGGTAGTAACGTCACCTTTGATTGCTAATTTGTAATCAGGATTAACGCTTAAACTCTGTTGTACCCAGTCGATTAACTGCTTATTTGTACTATCCATCGGAATCCCTGTAGGACTCTTATAATTTTTCTGCTCATCTTCAGACAGATCGAGATAGCCTTTCAGCTGGTTCATAGGAACCCCGATTGCCTGTACTTTCTGGAAAGCAGCTTTTTGTTTGTTGTCAAAAGTCATTTTATACTTTTCACCCATTTTTTCCAAAAGCGCTAATCTTTCTGATGCGTTTTCTACTGGTTGGAAATAGAATTTTCCGTCCGGTGTAGCATTAATAGTCATAAGACTGGCATCAGGAAGAAGTTTTTCAGATATTGAAGATGGCGGTTTAATCTGCTCCACGTCAGGTTTTTTAAACTGAGTGGTCAATATAAAGAACGTAAGTAGTAGGAACGCAACGTCACACATTGCCGTCATGTCCGTAATTACTCCGTGTCTTTTTGGTTTGACTCTCGCCATTATTATTAATGATTTTTAATTAAACTTCTTTTTACTTACTGCAAATTCCTTGCTAATTCTTAGTTGAATTCAGCGAAAGACTGCTGGATGCTCATAGCGATCTCGTCGATCTTATAAGTTAATCCGTCAATTTTAGAAGTAAAGAAGTTGTAAAGGATAATAGCGATTGCTGAAGTACCAATACCTAAAGCCGTGTTGATCAATGCTTCAGAAATACCTGTAGAAAGTGCAGCAGCATCTGGAGTACCACCACCTGAACCTAACGCGAAGAATGCCTTGATCATCCCGATTACCGTTCCAAGAAGTGCTACTAGCGTTGCAACAGTTCCTAAAGTAGAAAGGATCATCATGTTTTTCTCAAGCATTGGCATCTCAAGAGTAGTAGCTTCTTCGATAGCTTTGTTAAGAGCTACCATTTTTTGCTCTTTATTTAAAGTAGTATCATGAGAAAGCGCTTTGTAAGTAGTAAGACCTTCCTTCACTACGTTACCAACAGAACCTTGTTGTCTATCACACTCTTCTAAAGCTTCATCAATTTTGTTTTTGTTCAATAAGCTTCTTACCTGAACTACGAAGTTGTCTAAGTTTCCTTTACCAGCAGCTTTGCTTAGTACGAAATATCTTTCAAAAGAGAAAACAATTACAGTAATCATGAAAGTAATCAAGATTGGTACGATAACCCCTCCTTTGTAGATAATACCTAAAAACGACTCTGGGTGAATGTCTTTTCCTTCAACACTTGAAAAGGCTACAGATCCACTTCCTAGTTTGTCTGCATCTTTAAAGTTTCCTGGGCTTCCAAGAACGAATAAATAAATACATACTCCTATAGCAAATAGAATAGGAATAATAACAGCTGGATTTAAACCTCCTGCTTTTCTAGCAACTACTTGCTCATCATTTTTTGAAACATTCATTTCCATATTTAACTAAATTATATTGTTTTAAATTTTTACAGGGTGTAAATTAAAGGCAAAATTAATTAAAATGCAAGAGTCTTAAATAAACATTTTGCATTTTTTTGATAAAGAAAATTTAATACGATTTCGATATAATAATTATTTTTAAAAATTTTATTTATTTTCCCCAATTTTAACATTTGGGTTAAAAATTTAAAAAAATAAGCCCTTCATTTTTTTTAATTTGCCAATGTTAATTTTTTTTTAAATTACGATATTCACAATACGGTGAGGCACAACAATGATTTTTTTAGGGGTTTTGCCTTCCAAAATCTGTTGCATTTTTTCATCTGCAATCACCAAATCTTCTACCTCCTTGGCAGATAATTGAGCTGAAAGTGAAATTTTGAACTTCATTTTACCATTTACACTTACCGGATACTCAATTTCATCTTCAATCAGATATTCTTCATTCAATACCGGGAACTTTTCAAATTCAATAGAAGTGTCATGTCCCAGTAAACTCCAAAGCTCTTCACAGATGTGCGGAGCATACGGAGAGATGATAACGGCTAATGGTTCCAAAATATTGCGCTTGTTGCATTTTATTTTTTGCAGCTCGTTCACAGCAATCATAAATGATGATACTGATGTATTGAAAGAGAAGTTTTCAATATCGTAAACCACCTTCTTTATTAAGGTATGTAAAACTTTGTATTCTGCCTTTGTAGGCTCTTCATCAGAAACTTCAAAAACATCTCCGTTGAAATACAGGTTCCAGAATTTTTTAAGGAAACCGTAAACTCCGCTTAGTCCTTGGGTGTTCCAAGGCTTAGACTGCTCTAATGGCCCTAAGAACATTTCATATAGTCTTAGCCCGTCTGCTCCGTATTCATTACAGATATCATCAGGATTCACTACATTATATTTTGACTTGGACATTTTTTCTACTTCACGGTCTGTGATGTATTTTCCATCCTCTAAAATAAATTCAGCATCGGCATAATCCGGTCTCCATGCTTTGAAAGCTTCTGTATCTAATTCATCTGAAGTTCCTTTTAATAAGGATACATCAACGTGAATTTGTTGTGTTGAATAATTTCCTGCTAAATTTTTAGAAACATATTGGTTGGTTCCGTCAATTCTGTAGACAAAAGCACTCATCCCAAGAATCATCCCTTGGTTGATCAGTTTCTGGAAAGGCTCATCATGATTGATATATCCTCTGTCTTTTAAGAACATATTCCAGAAACGGGAATACAGTAAGTGTCCGGTAGCATGTTCGCTTCCTCCTATATATAAGTCTACCTGTCCCCAGTAATCTGAAAGTTCTTTATTGGTGAAAACCTCTTCATTTTTCGGATCCATATATCTAAGGAAGTACCATGAACTTCCTGCCCATCCAGGCATTGTGGATAATTCTAAAGGGAAAACCGTTTTGTCATCAATTAAATCTGTAGCAACCACCTTCTGGTTTATCTCATCCCATGCAAAAGTTTTTGCATTTCCTAATGGCGGATCTCCGTCTTCAGTTGGTAAATATTTTTCAACTTCCGGAAGTTCCAAAGGCAATGCAGAAGTTGGTAACGTGTAAGGCATTCCATCCTTATAATATATAGGAACCGGTTCTCCCCAATAACGCTGTCTTGAGAAAATAGCATCACGCTGTCTGTAATTGGTCGTTCCGTGGCCAATTCCTTTGTTTTCAATTTCTGAAATTATTTTTGATTTGGCATCGTTATAACTCATTCCGTTTAAGAAATCAGAGTTCACACAAACCGAATCTTTAGAATCAAAAGATTTCTCCTGAACATCTTCTTCAGTTTCTACAACTTTTTTAATTTCCAGATTAAATTTCTTTGCAAATCTGTGATCACGTTCATCATGTGCAGGAACAGCCATTACCGCTCCTGTTCCGTAGCCCATCAATACATAATCTGAAATATAAATTGGCATTTTTTCTCCGCTGAACGGATTGACTACATAACTTCCGGTGAAAGCACCGCTCACGTTTTTCACGTCAGCCATTCTGTCTCTTTCTGTTTTTTTGGAAGTTTCTTCTATATAAGTATCTACTTCTGCTTTTTGTGCGTCTGTAGTAATGGTTTCCACTAAAGGATTTTCAGGAGCCAACACCATAAATGTTGCTCCGAAAATGGTATCAGGCCTTGTAGTGAACACTTCAACAACCTCATCGTGTCCTTCTACCTGAAACTTCACCTGAGCTCCCTGAGATTTCCCGATCCAGTATTCCTGGGAATCTTTCAAAGGCTGCGGCCAGTCCAAAGTAGCAAGTCCTTGTAACAGTCTTTCAGAATAAGCTGAGATTCTCATGCTCCACTGCATCATTTTTTTCTGGAATACAGGGAATCCTCCTCTTTCGGATTTCCCGTCTTTTACCTCATCATTAGCCAGTACTGTACCCAAAGCCGGACACCAGTTTACCGTTGTTTCAGCTCTGTAAGCCAAACGGTAATTTAATAAGATATCTTCTTTATCCAGTTCTGAAGCCTTTTCCCATTCTTCTGCGGTGAAATTTAATTCATCGTTCTGATTGGCATTTAATCCTTCTGTTCCTTTTTCCTCAAAATGACGGATCAGGGTATCAATAGATTCGGCTTTGTCTGTATCTTTATTATACCATGAATGGTACAGCTCGATAAAAATCCACTGGGTCCATTTATAATAAGAAGAATCGGAAGTTCTCACTTCTCTGCTCCAGTCGAATGAAAAACCGATTTTTTTCAGCTGTTCTTCATATCGGTTGATATTCTGCTCAGTAGTTACAGCGGGATGCTGTCCTGTCTGGATGGCATACTGTTCAGCAGGAAGACCAAAACTGTCATAGCCTACCGGGTGGAGCACATTAAATCCCTGATGTCTTTTATATCTCGCATAAATATCTGATGCAATATACCCCAGCGGGTGCCCCACGTGAAGCCCTGCCCCGGATGGATACGGAAACATATCTAGAACATAAAATTTAGGTTTGTCTGTGTTATTGGAAGTCTTGTACGTTTGATTTTCCTCCCAGTATTTCTGCCACTTTTTTTCTATCTGCTGATGATCGTAAAACACTTTATTATAGATATTAGATGTTAAACTCCAGATTTCAGGTATTGTTTAGTTCTGAAATCAAGATTCACAAAAATAATGATTTTAAAGGAAATGGAGATTTAATTTTTAATTAATTGCCGGAGATGCATTTAGAGCCTGTTTCAGTTTTAAGATAAACATTCTAAAAGTGAAGTGCACTTAATGGTTTAAAAAGTTAAATGACCAATCCTATTTTCGACTCATTATTAAAAAAAAAATCTCATCCGGAGATGAGATCTTTATCTTATGCTAAAATATATTATTGCTGAGGAATTCTCTTCATCGTATATGTTCTCGTCTTAAATACATTTGGGTTTTCTGTATTTTCTCTGATAGCAAGATTCAGGGTAGTTTCATTAAGGGTAACAATCTTCCCACTTGCAGGCTCTACAGTTCCCTGGTATTTGATCACCACTGTTTTGGCACTTTTATCATAGGTATACGTAAAATTACGGTCTGATGATATAGCACACTGCCCCGGAGTTGCAGAATCCCCCCAATCTGTTCTTTTACCTACAGTTTCTGTATTGAACCTCCATCTGGAATCTTTCTGACAAGTGGTATAAGTAATCTCGTCTGAAACCGGAGTTTCTCCTGTCTCTATAGTGGTAACAACTTCTTTGTATGGCTGCCATACACCTACCAACGGATATTCCATTTCATTATCGTTGTCGTTATTACATCCTGTAGCTACAAATAATGATAAACCTGCAAATAGTAATGCTAATTTCTTCATATACTCAAATTTTCAAGCGCTAAAATTATAATTTTTTTGATTTATATTACTATTTTTTGTGAAAAATTATTTTACAATTCTATATTTCTGCCAATTTTAACACAAGACAGATCAAAATCTGTCTTATTTAATAAATATTGAACCTGCTGAAACACCCGTATTGTATTAAAAAAGTTATTTTTGTAGCAAAGAAAAAAAATGCAAAACATAACGAAAAATAATTTTGACTTTATCCGTGTTCTCCTCGCTTTCATTGTCTTTGTTGGACATCTGGGAGCATTAAGCTTCTCTAAAGAGCTCGCCGTTTTAGAAAACAGCCCCGTAGAAATTGCCGTTTTTTCGTTTTTTGTGGTCAGCGGATTTTTAATTGCGCGAAGTTATGACAGATCATCCAGCCTTAAAAGCTATGCAAAGAAAAGATTCAACAGGATTGTTCCCGCTTACCTGTTGGTTGTATTTCTTTGTGCGATCCTGCTCAGTCTGGTAAGTACACTTTCTTTTTCGGAATA
This sequence comes from Chryseobacterium vaccae, assembly GCF_009602705.1. Classification (NCBI taxonomy): domain Bacteria; kingdom Pseudomonadati; phylum Bacteroidota; class Flavobacteriia; order Flavobacteriales; family Weeksellaceae; genus Chryseobacterium; species Chryseobacterium vaccae. The sequence goes on from NZ_VSWH01000001.1 coordinate 2,815,179, forward strand.
TTTCGGCAATACGCAGGTTTATAAGTATTTGTTCTGGAATTCTCTTTTCCTGAATTTTAAAGCTCCCTGGCTACCGGGCGTCTTCGGCAATCAGGCTGTAAACGGAGCACTCTGGACCATGAAGGTAGAAATGTGCTTTTACATTGCTGTTCCCCTGATGTTTTTATTATTCGGAAAAAATAATAAATACAGAACGACCAGTCTGATTGTACTATATTTTCTTTCGCTCATTTATCTCAATTATTTTGAAATGGCTGGGAAAATTTCAATGTCCAAGCAGCTGCCGGGATCACTGTGTTATTTCATAGGAGGAATGTTGATTTACTTTCATTTTGATCAATTCATCAAACACAAGAACATCCTTTTCATCATCGCTATTATTACCGTATGGATTGATCTGTTTTTCAAAATAAAACTATTCTCCCCCATCATGATCAGCATCATTGTGCTGTATATCGCCTACTCTTTTAAATTCCTGAATAATTTCGGCAAGTATGGGGATTTCACCTATGGAATCTATATATTCCATTTCCCTATTATCAGAACATTTCAAACAACGGGTCTTTTTGCTGATTACAATCCATATCTCATGAGTTTTGTATGCATGTTCGTGGTGATTGGAGTAGGAATTGCTTCATGGCATCTGTATGAAAAGAAATTTTTATAATTTTGAACGATATAACGACACAAATGCAAGACCTCGTCTCCATCATTACTCCATGTTACAACTCTGCAGAATTTATCGAAGAAACGATACAGTCTGTTCTTAACCAAACCTACCAGAACTGGGAATGGCTGATTACTGATGACCTATCCAGGGACAACACCGTTGAAATCATCAGAAAATACAACGATCCGAGAATAAAACTACAGGTCCTAGAGAAAAACGGAGGAGCAGGAAACGCCAGAAACAAAAGCCTTGAAAGAGCCACGGGAAGATATATTGCGTTCCTAGACTCTGATGACTACTGGTACCCAGAATATCTGGAAACGATGACAGGTTATATGCAGGAACATCATGCAGAGCTTGTATATTGTAATTATTCAAGGTGTAATGAGCAGCTTCAGCCTGTTCTTAAAGATTTCGAAGCAGACAAGATTGTTACGTTCTCTAATCTTCTGAAAACCTGCAGACTTGCTCCGGTTTCTACAATGTATGATACCAAAAGAGTTGGTAAATTTTTCTTTCCTATTAAAAGCAAACGGGAAGATCATGTGATGTGGCTAAACCTTTTAAAAGTAATCCCGGAAGGCAAGCCCTTAAAAAAGACCCTGGCAAAATACAGAATGCGCGAAAATAGTGTTTCCAGAAAGAAAAAAAATATCATCATAGATCAATATCTTGTATATAAAGATTTCATGGAATTCTCTACTATAAAATCACTTTATTATACCGCCAACTGGGCTGTGAACGGGTTCCTTAAGTATTCTAAAATTTTCAACTGATGGAGTATTCAAAAGAATTCAAAGCGGCACTGAGCGCTTTTTCAAATATAGAAAAGGACAGGCTTATTTTCAGATTGCTGAAGAAAGACAAGCTCCTGTCTAAAAAGTTATATTTCGAGCTTATAGATCCGGAAACTACGGACGATAAAAGAAACGCCATGGAGGAGAACGTTGCAGAAAAAATTCTTCTGGCTTCCAAATACATCGGCAATTCTCAATATTTTCTGAGTGTTATCCGGAAAATAAGTGCAGAGATTACAGAACATGTTAAAATAACTACCGATAAATTCGGGGATGTTTCGCTTAATTTACTTCTTATCAACAAAATTTTAGAATACAATAGCGATCTCAGCAGGCAAAGGTTTGATCATGTTTATAAATTATACCTTTATATTATCAATAAAGTATTTAAAGCTCTGATACTTGCGAAAAAGCTGGATGAAGATTACTGGCTGGAAATTGATGACTTCCTGAGAACAACCCAATCCGGCATAGAAGAAAATCATTACCTTCTGAAATTATCCACCAACAACGGCCTGGATATGAACTGGCTCCGCGATTGTGAAAGCATTCCGGAAAATATAGAACAAATCATGAAAGGGATTAAAAGCCAGGGATTTTTAAAATAAAATTTTCTGAAGGATAAGTTCTGTGGAATTAGGTTTTTCTTCTACAAATTTTCCGGCATTCTGAGACATTGATTCAAGCTCTTCTTCATTATTGAGAAGGAATAAAATAAAATCTGCGGCGGCATTTTCTTCAGAAAAAGACTTACCTCCTTCTGCAGCAATCAGGTCATCTGCTTCCGGATTCTTTTTGTAGTGATTCCCAAAAACTACCGGGATTCCAAATGTTGCTGCTTCGAGAATATTGTGAAGCCCTGCATCATGAAAACCACCTCCTACTACTGCTATATCTGCATAGAAATAGAGCTTTGACAATAATCCGATGCTGTCTATAATTAAAATCTGAGATTCTTTTACAGCTGCTTCAGCATTGTTAATTTCACTGTATACCAAAGCATCAGGGAAGATACTTTTTAGATGCTCTACTCTTTTCAGATCATGAGGTGCTATAATTAATTTCAGATCTGCATTTTTCCTGAAAACTGTTGCCGCTATTTTCTCTTCCGCCTGCCAGCTGCTTCCAAAAACCACGGTTTGTTTACCGTCAATGAATGTATTGATATATTCTACATGATTATCACGCTTCTTAAGCTGTTTTACACGATCAAACCGCGTGTCACCCGCTACCGAAGAATTGGTAAGTCCTACACTTTTGGCAAGTGCCATAGAAAACGGCGTCTGATGAAAAAACCAGTCAACATTTTTCTGAAGCTGCTTTACAAACCATTTTCCATACGATGTGAAGAAAGACTGTCTTTCATAAAATAATGCGGAAACTACATAGATTTTAGTCCCTTTATTTTTAAGCTCAGCCAAAAGGTTATACCAATAATCATACTTCACCGTAAAAAATAGTTCAGTATTAAATTGTGATACAAAGTCTTTTACAATACTTTTCTTATCAAAGGGAAGATAGCAGATCACATCTGCGTTATATTTCTTTTTAATCACATTTTCATAACCGGAAGGTGAAAAGAAAGTTACCAGAATTTTATGATACGGATAATTCTCTTTCAACTTTTCCAAAACAGGAAGACCCTGCTCATATTCCCCAAGGCTGGCCGCATGCATCCAAATAACTTTATCGGAAGGTGAAAAAGCGTTTTTTACTTTTTTCAATGATTCTTTTCTCCCGTCAACTCCTTTTTTAGTTTTATCATTAAATAACGAAAAAATCTTCATTCCGAAGATAAGAAGACTAACAAACAGGTTATAAAAGAAGGACATCTGAATTATTTTTTAAATTTAATTTTATGACGATATTGAGGAGATATCATTTAAACAAACCAATAAAAATAAAGACGGTGATCAGGCTTCCGAAAATAGCCAGAATAGCTCCTCCAAAAGGAACCCGTGGCTTTACGTTTTCATCAAAGGTATAGCGGAACATATAATCCTGGAGATTCATGAAAATCAGAAGTACCAAAGTAAGTATCCATCTGACAAAAATTTCCATGATCAGAAATTGGGCATCTTTGTTCTGTTCGGTAATTTCTACCGGAAAATTAACAGCATTGGCATACCTTACCGCAAAAGTGAGCACTACAAATAAAGCAGCTGCCACCCCCGGCATCAAAAAGGCGGACTTCCGGCCTCCGAAATGATCTGCTTTTCCATAAAAATCAAAGTGAACAGGAATTTTCTCCGGAAGTGTTTTGTATTGCTTCAGAGTAAATCTCCAGAAGAAGATCACCAATCCAAAATTTAAAACATCAAAAGCGGTCAACAGAATATTCTCCATTTCAGGCTGATTTTAAAGTTTAAAGCACATTTTTAATCACTCTCAGCTTATGAGTGTGTTTATTCATTTCTTTATTAAAGATCCCTGTGGAGTCTAAAATATCAATTCTTACTTTTCCTGAAGCATGAATGATTCTCTGGTTATCCAGCATGATGCCTACATGAATAATTTTTCCTTCAGGATTTTCAAAAAATGCTAAATCTCCGGGCTGACTTTCTTCAACAAAAGTCAGGGGCTCTCCTACTTCTGCCTGCTGATAAGTATCTCTTGGAAGCTTAATCCCATGAATTTTATATACCAGCTGCGTAAAACCGGAGCAGTCTACAGCAAAAAAACTTTTACCTCCCCACAGATAGGGAACATTCAGAAATTCTTTGGCAGCCAGAGCAATACTTTCGCGCAGATCATGGCTTCTTCTTGAAGCCACTGCAGGAAATTCTACTTCAGACCCCATGGAGAGAAGTGTTTTTCCATCATTCATCAGCACGGAAGAAAAGTCTTCAGTGATCACGGTAACTTTTCTTTTTTCCAGCTCCTCATCCGTTACAGGTTTCAGCTGTTTGGTATCCATCCATCCTTCGTACCCGTCATAATGCATTTTTATCCTGGTCCAGTTTTTATTCACTTCCAGAATGTCTGCGCTTTCTCCAAACAATATTTCCGTAACAATTTCCGCTTTATCAGAACCTTCTGCCCGTACCGGTGCTACAGTGACTATACAAATTCCTTTGTTCATTTTATTCATTTAGAAGTTAAGAAATTGAACGGTTCAGAAGATATAACATCCCTAAATCCCTCAATCTCTATATCTTTTAATTACTTCCTGCGAAGGAAGTTTACTCCGTCCCGCAAAGGTAAAATAAGATTTTCAAAATCATCATCTTTTGCAATTAAATCGTTCAGTTCTTTAATGGACTGTGTTGATTTTTGTTTAGGATTTTCTTCCAGAACTTTTCCGTACCACAAAACATTATCAAACATTACAACAGAGCCTGATTTTGTTCTGGGTTTTATCAGTTTGAAATATTCAGCATAGTTTTCTTTATCTGCATCAATAAACACGAGATCAAAAAACTCATCTGTTTCTTTCAGAAATTCTTTTGCATCCTGAAGCCTGAAATTGATCTGTCCTGCATATTCACTGTTTTCAAAATATTTTTTCGGCAGATAGGCAAGATCTTCATTGACATCCAGTGTTGTTATTTTTCCTTCACCAGATAATCCGGCAGCTAGACATAAAGTAGCATATCCTGTAAAAGTTCCTATCTCAAGAACATTCTCAGGCCTTATTATTTGGGAAATAATCGTCAAAAGTCTTCCCTGCTGATATCCGGAGATCATGTGAGGCTGTGTTGTTTTCTGATAGGTCTCTCTTCTTAATTTTTTCAAAATTTCAGGTTCTGAAGAAGCGTGGGTTTCCAGATACCGGTCCATTTCAGGATTTTTTTCTTCGAAAAAGCTCATGCTGCAATTTTTTTGTTATTCAAATGTACTTAAAATATAAGAAAAACCCTCCATTCCGGGGCTATTCATCAAGATATACGGTGATCACGATTTAAAATACCGTAAAAACACGGATACCCTGGCATTCATAATAACGATACATTTGCAAAGAACAAAGGGTAAAAACACTAAAGGAAAAACAATGAATGTGGCTGAAAAACAAATTAACCAAGAGAATCAGAAGACCGCAAAGCCAACAAGCAGAGCGGTTTCTTCGTTAAAAAAAACTAAAACCGAAATATCCAGCTCATTTTTGCAGCGAATTATTTCCTTATTGAAAAAAGAAGAATTAATTTGATTAAAAAAAACAGATCCCGAATTTCTTCAGGATCTGTTTTTTATTTTAAGTTATTTGCATTACTTCTTAGGAGCAATATCCATCAGTTTCATAAACTCATCAAGTTTAGGCATAATGATGATCTCTGTTCTTCTGTTTTCCGCTCTTCCGGAAACACTCATATTAGTTGCCTTAGGATTGTATTCAGAACGTCCTCCCGCAGTGATCCTTGCAGGATCTACCCCAAATTGTGTCTGTAACACTTTTGCAATAGCTGTACCTCTCAATGCAGAAAGATCCCAGTTATCTTTTGGCAGATTAGGAGAACTTAGTGGAGCATTATCCGTATTACCTTCAATTAATACAGAATATTTATCGTAATCATTAATTACTTTCGCCACTTTCCCTAACACTTCCTGAGCTGCAGGCAGTACATTGTAATCTCCTGTTTTGTATAGCATTTTATCTGAAAGCGAAATCATAACTACTCCTTTCAGAACTTTCACTTGTACATCATCATCCGTTACATTATCCAAAGATCTTTTCAGCTTGTTAGATAATGCAAGGTTAAGACTATCGTTCTTAGCATTATTAGAAATCAATTGTTTGATGTAAGAATTAGACGCATTGATCTCCCCTACCAGTTTATCGATATTAGCCGAACTTTTCCCTGTATTGGACAAACATGCATCCAAAGATGATTTTAAAGCATCATGCTGGCTTTTCAACAGATTGTTTTCACCTGCCAATGCTGAATTCTGAGACTTTAAATCCTGAATTTCTCTTTGTCTTTCTCCAATATTTTCAATACACTGCTTATAGTTTGTGCTCAAAGCGTCATACTGTTTTTTACTGACACAAGATGTCAATCCCAGCGCCATTGCAGAAACTGCTAAAATTTTAAAAATCTTCATAAGTAATCATTTTTAGACGAATCAAAGTTAGGGAAATTCAATTGAATTATATGGATTATCTTTGCATAAAAGAAATTCCCAACCTAAGTCTTGGAAAAAATAAGTTTAAAAAATGAGTTAAAAAATCTGGTCAGCCATCCGGAAAAACGCAGTTATCTTCTGGCGGTGAGCGGAGGTGCAGATTCTATGGTTCTGGCTTCGCTGTTCAGGGATTTCAGAGATGAAATACAGAATTCAGAATTCAAAATCCAGATTGCCCATATCAACTATAAACTGCGTGGAAAAGACTCTGATCTCGATCAAGAAACGGTACAGGATTTCTGCGAGAAAAATAATATCCCGTTTCATCTTTATGAAGTTTCAGAAAAAGACAGAAAACCTGAAAACTCTATCCAGCTATGGGCCAGAGAACTCCGTTATGATTTTTTCAGAAAGATTAAAGAACAGGAACAACTTGAATTCCTGGTAACTGCCCATCATTTGAATGACCAGCTGGAAACTTTTCTTATCAATTTATCCAAAGCATCCGGAATTAAAGGGCTTAGCGGAATTCCTGCGAATGACAACCACATCCTGCGCCCTCTTTTACATGTTTCAAAAGACGAGATCTATAAGTTTGCTGAGAAAAACGATATCGCTTTTCGGGAAGACCTTTCCAATAAAAAAAGTGATTATTTGAGAAATAAGATCAGAAATGAGATTGTTCCGAAGCTTTTGGAAACGAATAATCATTTCCTTAACAATTTCAAAAGAAGTATGTTCTATCTGAATCAAACCAAAGATTTTGCTGAAAAACAGATTCAGGAGATTGAAAATAAGCTCACCGTATTTAACCCTGACCATAAAATCTTATCAAAGGAAAAGCTGGATCAGGAAAGTGATTTCGTGAAGTTTGAGATTTTAAAAAAATATGGTTTCGACCAGGAGAATGAAATCCCCAAAATTTTCAAAGCAGAAAACGGCAGCTCTTTTTTTTCAAAAGAGTATCAGTTGATCGTCAGCCGTGATGAATTCATTTTTATTAACCTGAATTTAAAACAGGAAATCAAAAAAGAAATCATTGTTGCCGAAAATATTGATCTTAGTGAAGCTTTGCTGACTATCAATCTTCAAAATTGTATTGAAGATATTGATGGAATTAATAATAATTTCAACTGGGATTTTGATGCTGAAAGAATTCAATTTCCAGTGTATTTAAGAAAACAACAGGACGGAGATGAAATTTATCCTTCGGGATTTTCAGGTAAAAAGAAAGTCTCTAAGTTTTTTAGGGACGAAAAATTATCTATTTTAGCGAGGCAAAAAATTTGGATCCTGTGTGACAACAATAATTCCGTTCTCGGAATTATTCCGTTAAGACAGGACAGAAGATATGCAAAAGGTGAGAAAACGAAGCGTGTTCTCAAAATTTTTAATGAAAAGTAAAATGAAATTTAGAAACTGGTTTTTAGCAGTCCTCCTATTTTTAGCGGCAGGAATCAATGCACAGATTAAAAATCCCGTAAAATTTAAGTTCACCGTCAATGACTTAGGGAACAATCAGTATGAAGCTGTTTTGAATGCCACCATGGAAAGCGGATGGCATATTTATTCCAAAGATCTTCCTGAAGATACCGGGATTCCTACTGAATATAAGGTTTCAGGGAAAAATATTGAACTGATTGGTAAATTCACCGAAGTCGGTAAAAAGCACGAGGAATTTTCTGAGGCTTTCGGAGGAACTATTGTATATTACTCCAATACAGCAGGCTTCAAACAGAAATTCAAATTAAAAGATCCCACAAAACCCGCAGACGTTACTTCTGAAATTACCTATCAGACCTGTGATGACAGGGTGTGTCTGGCTCCCAATACTTTAGAATTCAACCAAAAAGTTACTCCAAAAGGTGTTGAGGAAGCAGCAGCGACTGACGAAACGGCTGAACCAGCCAAAGATTCCGCAAAAGTAACAGAAACAGTTGCTACAGATCCTGCAAAAGGAGAAGTAACGATTACAGAGGCTTCTAAACTGGACCCAAAACAACTGAAAATTGAAACCCTTGATTTCCAGAAACCACTAACGGACTGCGGAACAGCCTCAACAAAGGTGGATGAAAATTACTGGACCTATCTGTTCTTAGGGTTCATCGGAGGATTAATTGCCTTACTGACCCCTTGTGTATTCCCAATGATTCCACTAACGGTTTCATTCTTTACTAAAGGAAGCAAGAACAAGGCAAAGGGGAAAAGAGATGCATTGATCTATGGATTTTTCATCCTTTTAATCTTCGTTTTGCTAAGTCTTCCGTTCCACCTAATTGATGGAATTGCCGGAAATATTTTCAACGAAATTTCTACCAGTGTATGGCTGAATATTGCGTTCTTCATCATATTTATCTTCTTTGCAGGTAGTTTCTTCGGATACTACGATATTACGCTTCCAAGCTCTATTGCCAACAAATCTTCAAAGGCTGAGGAAGCAGGAGGAATTATCGGTATTTTCTTTATGGCTTTAACGCTTGTGATTGTTTCATTCTCATGTACGGGCCCTATTCTGGGAAGTTTATTGGGAAGCGCTGTAACAGGCTCTACCAACGTTCCGATGCTGCTTACTTTTGCTCTGGCAGGGTTCGGACTGGCATGGGCGATTGTTTTTGGGCTACTGGCTTTATTCCCTCAGGCTTTACAAAGTCTTCCGAAATCCGGAGGATGGATGAATACCGTGAAAGTGGTCTTAGGTTTTGTAGAATTGGCACTGGCTTTAAAATTCTTATCCAAAGCTGACCTGGTTTCCAAAACATTCTTCTTAAAAAGAGAACTTTTCATTGCAATCTGGATTATCATTGCATTAGGCCTCGCTTTATATCTGTTCGGGCTGATCAGATTCCCGCATGACGATAAAAAACCTAAAATCTCCATTACCAGAAAGATTTTGGGGGCTTTGGGAATGGGTTTTGTGATTTATCTGATTCAGGGATTAATTCCTTCTGACCGTCCGAAACTTCAGCTGTTAAGCGGAATCCTCCCTCCTCTGAATGTAAGTTATTTCCATGACGAAAAAGACGGCATCTTAGGAATGCATCCTGAACATGATTTCTTTAAAGCCATTGAAATTGCGAAGAAAGAGAACAAGCCTATCCTGATTGATTTTACCGGATATGGATGTGAAAACTGCCGTAAAATGGAAGAATTTGTATGGAGCGAACCGGATATTTTACCAACGCTTCAAAACGATGTTGTTCTGGCTTCTTTATATGTTGATGACAAGGAAGAGCTTCCGGAAGACCAGAAAACAAAGATTGACCTTGGGGACGGACAGATCAAAAAGGTAAAAACTATTGGGGACCGATGGAGCTTATTCCAGCAGGTCAACTTCAATAATAATTCCCAGCCTCACTATGTTTTAATAACGCCCGACGGAAAGGTAATCAACACTCCGGTTTCAGGATACATGCCGAAAGAAGATTTTAAAAAATTCCTCGAATGCGGCGTAGAGTATTTCAAAAAAAGTAAATAACAATAAATAAAAAAGACTGTTTCATTTTGAAGCAGTCTTTTTTGTTGCCAATCAAGCAATATTTCTAATTTACTGTTGATATAACAACAGGTATTATTTTTTTTAATAATTTAGAACATTGATAACCAATCACAAAGATCTATGAAATATTTTAAATCTATTTTCTTCTTCTTTATCATTTCCTCCGGCATTTCTGCACAAGCTCCTTCTATACAATGGCAAAAAGCTCTGGGTGGAAATAGCTGGGATCAGGCACATTCTGTTCTACAGACTTCGGACGGAGGATACATCATGGCCGGCGAATCTTCTTCTGCCAACGGAGATGTTACAATAAATCATGGAGCTGCGGACTTCTGGATCGTCAAGCTAAATACTTCAGGAGCTATACAATGGCAAAAATCACTGGGTGGAACTCTTGATGACGTTGCCAATTCCATTCAACAGACCTCTGACGGAGGATATATTATTGCCGGCGCGTCTTCTTCTACCAATGGAGATGTTACCGTAAATCATGGATATTCCGATTACTGGATTGTGAAGTTAGATTCTTCAGGAAATATACAATGGCAGAAATCATTGGGTGGAAATAAAGAAGATATAGCCCATTCTATTCAGCAGACTTCTGACGGAGGATATATTATTGCTGGTGAATCTTATTCTACCGACGGAGATGTTACCGTAAATCATGGATATTCCGATTACTGGATTGTAAAGCTGGATACATCAGGAAGCATGCAATGGCAGAAGTCATTGGGTGGAAGTTCTTATGACAGAGCACGTTCAGTCCAACAGACCTCTGACGGAGGATATATTATTGCTGGAGGATCTCTTTCTACCGATGGAGACGTTACAGGAAACCATGGTCAGGAAGATTTCTGGATCGTAAAATTAGATTCTTCAGGAAACATACAGTGGGAAAAATCATTGGAAGGCAATCTAGCTGATTTTGCAGAATCTATCCAGCAAACATCAGACGGGGGATACATCGTTGCCGGCGGGTCCAACTCTGTTAACTCTGAAATCCCGGTAACGTTTGGAATCTCAAATTATCGTGTAGCCAAATTAGATTCTGACGGAAATATGTTATGGCAAAGATATTTCGGGGGCAGTGGCAACGATTATCCCAACTCTATCCAGCAAACTTCTGACGAAGGATATATTGTTGCCGGAGGAGCTGCATCTTTAGACGGAAATATTACAGGAAATCATGGACTTGTTGATTATTGGATCATCAAATTAGATTCTTCAGGAAACATGCAATGGCAGAAATCATTGGGAGGAAGTCAATTTGATGAAACACATTCCATCCAACAGACCAGTGATGGAGGATATATACTCGCAGGCATGACCGCTTCTGCAGACGGGGACATTACAGGATATCATGGAGACGGTGATGCCTGGATTGTAAAATTAAATGCCAAGCAATTAAGCACTGCAGAAAATCACCTGGGTAATAAACCCGCTGTTTATCCAAATCCGGCAAAAGATTTTGTATATATCAGCCCATTGCATGGTGAAACAACCATCAGCATTACAGACATGACCGGAAGAAAATTATTTGCTCAGAAATACAATGACCAAAAGGCAGCCATAAATGTCAGACAATTTACAACAGGTACTTATTTCATCCAGGTAATGCATGAGGATAAAATAATTGTTTCTGAAAAACTGCTGATCAGCAAATAGAACAACAACAAGAAGACTATCATCCTAAAATCAACACAAATTCAGTACTTTATGAAATATTTTAAATTTATTTTTTTCTCCGTTATGATCTCCTCCGGCCTTACAGCTCAGAACAATACCATAGAATGGCAGAAATCATTTGGAGGCAGCCGGATGGAACAATCTCCGGATATTCACCAGACTAATGACGGAGGGTATATCATAGCAGGTTCTTCCAACTCCATTGATGAAGGTATGGGCAACCATGGCTTTTTCGATCAATGGGTTATCAAGGTGAACGCTGCAGGAACTGTTGAATGGCAAAGATCCTATGGAGGCACAGCAGATGATAAAGCCAACTCTGTACGGCAAACTAATGACGGAGGGTATATTGTAGCCGGTTCCACCCGTTCAGTTAATGGAGATGTTTCCGGCAATCATGGTCAGGAAGATTTCTGGATTGTAAAGCTGAATTCCACAGGAAACATAGAATGGCAGAAAACCTTAGGCGGAAGCGGTAATGATGCCGCTAGGTGTATCCGCCAGACACCTGATGGAGGGTATATTGTAGCGGGAAAATCAGAATCCAATGATGGAGACATTACCGGAAATAACGGATATCTGGATGGCTGGATTGTAAAACTTGATCAAAACGGAGGAGTCACATGGCAGAAATCTATTGGAGGGCCCAATTTTGAAGAATTCAGCTCTCTTGAACTCACGGCAGACGGAGGATATGTAATGACTGGTAATATAAGCACGAGCAACAGCGATTTTAATTACTGGATCGTAAAAGTAGATTCTTCAGGGAACACCCAATGGTCAAAAAATTACGGTGGTTCTGCTTCAGATACCGCCAATTCATTAAAACAAACTCCCGACGGAGGCTATATCATTGCAGGAAGCTCCAACTCCAGCGATGGAGATATTACAGCTAGTAATGGCAATTATGATTACTGGGTCATCAAATTGGATCCCCTCGGAAATCTGCAATGGCAAAAATCTTTTGGAGATCACCTGTATGATCATGCTTTCGGTATTGATAATACAGATGACGGAGGGCTTGCTGTTTTAGGTTACTCTGCTACAACAGATACAACCAACCCCAGTTCCAATGATTATTTACTGATAAAATTAAATGCTAACGGAGATACAGAATGGCTGAGAAGATATGGCGGCACACACGATGATTATGCATCCGCTCTACAGCAGACTGCGGACGGGGGTTATATTATGGCCGGCGTATCTAATTCTTTTTCTGTTTCTCAAGGCAATTATGACTACCGGATTATAAAGCTGGGACCTGACACACTGGGAACAAACGAGAATACATCTCCTCTACAGATCTCATTTTCTCCTAATCCTGCAAAAAATGTGGTTTACATAGGCCATCTTCCTGGTGAAACAGTAATAAATATTACTGATATGTCCGGAAGAAAATTATTCAGCAGAAAATACAATGAGTCAAAAGCGGCCATAGATGTTACTCCATTCATCAACGGTGTATATCTGGTTCAGATTCAGCATAAAGGAAAAATAATTTTATCTGAGAAATTAATCATCAGTAAATAATAAAAACCTCCTTAAAATATCATAAATCATTATAAAATAAAAAAAGATTAATCGATTTTAAATGTTAAAATTGAATCATTTTACAAAATCAACTACCAAATTAAAAATTAAGGTATAAACTTTGCATGGATTTTTTCAAATAAAGATCAAAAGTTCAATCTTTATTAAAATTTGTTTAACATTTAAAAACTATGTACCATGGCTGAAGTAAACACTCAGGAAAAACAAGGCGGAAAACAAAAGAAAAAATTAATCAGGGTAGATATGACCCCAATGGTAGATCTGGGGTTTCTATTGATCACCTTTTTCATGTTTACCACTAATTTTACAAAACCCAACGTAATGGATTTAGGACTGCCCGCAAAAAGCCCTGTTCCCACTACTAATGTAATTGATGACAAAAATCAGATTACTTTTATTCTTGGTAAAGACAATAGGGTATTTTATCATCAAAGCAATGAGAAAGAGCTAAATACAGCTAATTTAAAAGAAACGGATTTCAACGGCGTAAACATTTCAAAGACTATTTCTGAAGCGTTTAAAAAAGCTCCGGTTCCGAGTAATTTCACGGTCATTATCAAACCAACAGATGATGCCAATTACAAAAACTTCGTAGATGTTCTCGACAATGTTGCAATCTCTAAAAAAGAGCGATACGGCATCGCAGATATAAAACCTTGGGAAAAGAAAGTTTACACTGAATTAACTCAATAAAAGCAAAGGGCATTTTTACAATGCTCTTTTTTTATTTAAATTTGAAACTGTAACGAACTTTATTTTAACTGTAACACGATTGAAATCATGCTGAATTTTGAGAAAAAAGGAAACGGAAAAGAAACCCTGGTACTACTTCACGGCTTTATGGAAAATCTTTCAATATGGAATGATATGGAATCTCATCTTTCCAAAGATTTTTCTCTGTTAAAAATTGATCTCCCGGGACACGGGCAGTCTGAGGTTTTTGCGGAAGTTCACACTATGGAACTGATGGCAAATGAAGTGAAAAAAGTTTTAGACCACGAAAATCTTCAAAAAATACACCTTTTAGGGCATTCTATGGGTGGTTACACAGCATTAGCCTTTGCCGAAAAGTATCCTGCCTCTCTTAAAAGTCTTACCCTATTCTTTTCTACTTACTTTGCGGATGATGAAGAGAAAAAACAGCAACGCATCAAAAGTTACAGGATCATCAAAGATGCATTTGCCCATTATGCCAGAGCCGGCATTCCTAATCTGTTCAACCCTAACGAAAGGGATATTCTGGAAGGAAAAATTGAAACCGCACTTGAAACCGCTTTATCAACCAATAATCTGGGAGCTTTAGCCTGCGTAAAAGGCATGGTAGAAAGAACGGATAAAAAGCACATCATGGAAAATCTGGAAGCTAAAATTTTAGTATTGGCAGGAAAACATGATAATGCTGTAAAAACGGATGCCATGATTAAACATCTTCCGGACAGAACAAATATAAAATCATATATCCTGGACTGCGGACATAACGGGCATTGGGAAAAACCAGCCATCTGCGCAGAGATCATCAATACTGAACTTCTTCATAACCTGCCGAAAAAACTGATCCTGTAAACGGACTTTATCAGCTTGGAGAGATATACCAATTCTATATTAAAAAATCTTGTATATTAGTAGGGAATAATTATTTCAATGGGTTTATTCTCCTTCAAAAAAAAGCAACCGCCGGTCATCGGCCTCACTCTTTCCGGGGGCGGAATGCGGGGAATCGCCCATATTGCAGTCCTCAAAGCCTTGGAAGAATACGGGCTTAAACCTCATATTATCTCAGGAACCAGTGCAGGTTCTATTGTCGGTGCTTTTTATGCTTTCGGAAAAACGCCAGATGAGATGATAGACATCGTTAAACAAACGACCTTCTTTTCCCGGTCTTACCTGAAGCTTTCCAAGAACGGAATTTTCAGCTCGAATTTCATTTTAAAACTTTTTAAAGATCATTTTCCTGAAGATGACTTTAAGATCCTGAAAATACCCGTTTATGTTACGGCCACAGAAATGACTCACGGAATTGTTGATTTTTTCTCTGAAGGTGAACTTTTCAGACCGCTTCTCGCTTCATCAAGTGTTCCTTTTATTTTACCACCGGTAAAAATTGATGAAAAAATATATGTAGACGGCGGAGTTCTGGATAACCTTCCTATTGAACCGATTATTGACAAATGTGATTTTCTGATTGCTTCTCATGTGAATTCAATAAGCTATGACGAGCTTAAAAAGATGAGCCTGATGAAAGAATTTGACAGAATCCTCCACCTTGCCATCGCCAAATCTGTTTATTCTAAAGCCAAATCCTGCGATATCTTCCTGGATCCTCCCAAGATGACCAAATTCAGCTTATTCAGCAAAAAAAATCTGGATGAAATGTTTGGCGAAGTATATGAATACACTTGTCTGGAACTGGAGAGCAAAGGATACACAAGGGGCTCTTTTCTAAAACCAAAACAACAGGTATAGACTTTTATCTTTCTATGGGGTTAAAATACTTCCCCTTCTACCTTCTTCTTAAATGTTTCTATCGTATCCCATAATGATTCATCAGATTTCCCTCCGGCAGCATTGATATGCCCTCCTCCATTGAAATATTTTCTTGAGAACTGGTTCACATCTACATCATCTTTGCTTCTGAAAGAAATTTTAATAAAATCTTCATACAGATCTTCCATAAAGAAAGCAGACATTTTCACCCCGACAATACTTAAACCATAATTCACAAAGCCTTCTGTATCTCCTTTCTGGAAACCAAACTCTTTAAGCTCATTTCTTGTAAGAGACAGAACAGCAACCTTTCCGTCATTTACCACCTCTATTCTTCCCAATACTAAAGCAAGCAGATGAAGACGGGAAACCGTGTTGGTATCCCAGGTATTGGAGGTAATCACCGATGGATCTGCTCCCTTTTCTATTAAATTGGCAATAATCCTATGGGTAGCAGCACTTGTAGAACGGAAACGGAACCCTCCGGTATCTGTCATAATTCCGGTATACAGACATTCTGCAATATCCAGATTCACCAGCTGTTCTTTATTCAGCGCTTCAATGAAATGATAGATCATCTGGGAAGTAGCGGGAATTACGGTATCAGAATATACAAAATCAAAGTTTTCAGGCTGCTGATGGTGATCAATCAGAATTTTCTTAGCAGAGGCTTTAGTCAGCCACTCCCCTAGAAGGCCTATTCTGGAAGGAGAATTAAAATCAAGACAGAAAATCACATCTGCTCCGCTAATCATATCGAACGCCAGTTTTCTTTTGTACTCTCCGATGATCACTTTCTTAGCTTCCGGCATCCATTTCAGAAATTTCGGAAAATCATTGGGTACAATTACTTCCGCATGAATTCCTTTTGTCTTTAAAAAATGTTTCAGCCCCAGACTGGAACCAATAGCATCTCCATCCGGATTATAATGGGTAAGGATAACGATTTTGTTCTCAGGAGTAAGTAATGTATTGATTTCTAAAAGTTCTGCAGGTGTAAACATCCGGTGTTTATTTTTCTTTAATTTTAAGTTTTCAAAGATAAAGCTTTTAAATAAATCATTTAAATATTATTTTTGCATCCGGAATTTGCCTTTCCTTCGGGATTTGTAAATAATTGATTAAAAAATAGATCAAATAATTTCAAAAAAAGATAGTTAAAGTTTGTAACTTATAATTTTTTCTATATCTTTGCAACCTGAAAATTAATAGATATAATTACGATTTAAATATATAGTAATGAGTAAAAGAACATTCCAGCCATCAGAAAGAAAGAAAAGAAACAAACACGGTTTCAGAGAAAGAATGTCTACGCCAAATGGAAGAAGAGTTTTGGCTGCGAGAAGAGCTAAAGGCAGAAAGAGATTAACTGTAAGTGCTGCACGCGCTAAGAGATAATTTCTACATTATCATATACAAATCATGCTTGAAAAGAAGTTTTTCAGGCATTTTTTGTTGTTAAAATTTACTAAAATTTAGGTTCTTTAAGCTTCTTTTGTCTATTTTTAAGATCTCAAAAAATATTTTAGAAATAGCACGTTAAAATTGAATTATGCCACATACAAATATCTCCGGAGATAATATCATAAGTTTACAACACGCAAAGATTGCGCAAAAAAGCTTTACTGTTCTTTCTGATGTTAATCTTAACATTAAAAAAGGAAGATTCTGCTACCTTATCGGAAAGACAGGTTCCGGAAAAAGTTCCCTATTGAAAACCCTTTACGGACACATTCCGTTAGCAGCAGGGCATGGGGCTGTAGTTGGTTTTGATCTTGCTAAAATGAGACCTTCAGACATTCCCAATCTGAGAAGAAAACTGGGAATTGTATTCCAGGACTTCCAGCTTCTTTCCGACAGAACCGTTGAAAAGAATTTGAGATTCGTTCTTGAAGCTACAGGCTGGAGCGATAAGGTAAAAATGGAAGACCGCATCAACGAAGTATTGGGAAGCGTGAACATGAAAAGCAAAAAGCACAAAATGCCGCACGAACTTTCCGGAGGTGAGCAGCAGCGTATTGCCATTGCGAGAGCTTTATTGAATCACCCGGACCTGATCCTTGCCGATGAGCCTACGGGAAACCTTGACCCGGAAACCTCCAATGAAATCATGACCTTACTAAAGCAGGTTGCCCTTGAAAACGGAGCCGCAGTAGTAATGGCTACCCATGACTATCATATGATTCAGAATTTCCCGGGAGAAGCGATCAGATGTGAAGACGGTAAAGTTTCTGTACTGGACACAACTGAATTATTTGAATAAGAAAATTAAAGGAACAAAGTAATCCGTTAATCTTTTGTCTTAAAAACATGAAACTCTTTGGTGAGTTCAAGATATTGGTCCGAGTATTGTCTCGGACTTTTTTCTATCACAAAATCAAATTCCGATAGAGATTTTTCAGTTAAAGAAAATTCAAGAATCAACCTTTTGGTTTTTGAATTTTCAATCCCCTGAATATTAATTCTTCTTATTAAAAATAGATGACTTTCAAAAGCAGCCTTGATAAACACCCCTCCGGCTTCTACCGGAATAATAACAGATAAAATCCCATCTTCACTCAGAAACTTCACAGAAGCCTCTATAAGCTGCCTGAAATTCAGTTCAACAGTCTGACGTGCAATCTTGTCTTTTTCAGATCCGGATTCTTCAAAATAAGGAGGGTTGGAAACGATAAAGTTGAACTTTTCTTCTGTTTCAAACGTCTTTAGATCCTGATGCAAATTATTCAGTCTTGAATGATAGGGGGAATTTTCAAAATTAGCTTTTGTAAGAGCGACAGCGGCTGCATTAATATCCAGTCCAAGAAAAGATGCATGCGTATTTCTTTGTGCAAGCATCAATGAGATCAGCCCGGTTCCCGTTCCGATTTCCAAAACACGGGAAGCATTTCCCACATCAGCCAAAGCACCAAGCAGCACACCATCTGTCCCAACCCGGAAGACTTCTTTTGCCTGCCGGATTTCAAAATTTTTAAACGTAAAAGATTTCACTATAGATTAGTAGGGAGTGTAATAATGAATGTTGATCCTTTTCCTACTTCAGACCTTACCGTAATTTCCCCTTTATAGTCTTCAATCATTTTTCTGACCATAGAAAGACCAAGTCCCATTCCACTGTTTTTCGAGGTAAAATTCGGTTCAAAGATTCTTTCGTACATATTTTCTGGGATTCCGATTCCGTTATCCTGAACAGAGATCATCACTCTTCTCTGATGCTGTTCCACATCTACATTAATAATCAGTTTTCTTTCATCACTTTCAGCCTGTTTCGCATTGGTAACAAGGTTGGTAATAATTCTGGAAAGGTAGATCCTGTCCATATTGATCATAATATTTCCTTTATTGGAATGCATAAAAATACTGTCATCATTGAAAACACGAAGAATATCTTCTACTTCTGTATTCAGGTTGATCACTTCATTATTTTTTTCCGGAAGTTTAGCAAACTCAGAGAATGCCGATGCTACGGTAGCAATCAGATCGATCTGGTCTACCATCGTTTTACTCATCTGTTTTACTCTTTCCCTAATATTCGGATCTTCAGGATCAAATTTTCTTTCAAAATTCTGAATGGTAAGCTTCATTGGCGTAAGCGGGTTCTTTACTTCGTGTGCCACCTGCTTTGCCATCTCCCGCCATGCTTCTTCCGAGGCCTTGAAACGAAGTCTTTCTTTCTGATCCTGAATCTGTAGAATCATTCTGTTATAAGCTCTTGCCAAAGCATTCAGTTCATCATTTTTATAATATCTGATGGGACGCATTTCATTTTCAAACAACGTGATCCTTGTAATCATATCAGAAAACTTCGTAATATTCTTCGCAAGACCATTAGAAGTAACCCAGCTTATCCAGATACTGAACAGAATCAGGAAAATATCTACCAGAAGAATGTATTTCACAAACTGATTCAATACATCAAAATAAGCTGATTCATTATGATATAAAGGAATATATACAATTCCGATAGGTTCCAGATCATTATTTTTCAAAAGCAGGTAAGAAGAAGTAAGCCCCGCATCTTTGGTCTTGTCATACCCTCTGATATCAACCCTTGCTTCAGTAGCCAGAATTTTATTAACAATATAGAGGGGGATCGTTTTCTGATCAATCTGGGTTTCATCTTTATTAGAAAGAATATAATTCCCTTTAAGATCATAAATAACAATATCATGCTGATTGATATCTGCAATTTCGAAAATCTTGTTTCCGAGTACCTTGGAAATATCCTCTGTTTTTACTAGCGTCTGGCTGACTGCATAATCCAGAAATCTCATGACCGCATTGGTCTTCTCCTGCATTTCAATATTACTCTGTTCCTGGGAATTCTTCCTCAGTACAAAATAAGGAACAAGTGATGTGGCAACAACACTTAAAAAACATACCAGCAGAAACCCGAAAAACACACGGTTTCTTAAACTATACCCTTTGTATTTATTGATTGGCATCCTACTTTTTAATTAACCTAGCAATATACTTACCAATAATATCAAATTCTAAATTAACTTTATCTCCGGTTTTGAGATGCTGCATATTGGTAAACTCCCAGGTATATGGAATAATCGCTACAGAAAACTGTTTTTCTTCACTTTTTGCCACCGTAAGACTGATTCCGTTTACGGTAATTGATCCCTGAGGAACCGTTACAAAACTGCCATCATCCTCATATTGTATGGTCACAAAATAGCTCCCATCTTTATTTTCTATCCCGATTACTTCACCAGTCTTATCAACATGCCCCTGAACAATATGACCATCAAGTCTTCCATCCATCTTCATGCATCTCTCAAGATTTACCACGGTTCCCAATTCCCATTTTCCAAGATTGGTTTTTTCTAAAGTTTCGTTGATAGCAGTTACCACATAATGATTTTCCTTAATCTCTACAACGGTAAGACAACATCCGTTATGGGCCAGACTTTGATCTATTTTCAGCTCATTGGTAAACGGACACGTAAGGGTAAAATCAATGTTGCTCCCTTTTTCTTCTATTTTTTCAATTACACCGACTGCCTCAATAATTCCTGTGAACATATTATTTTTTGCTAAATTTGTAAAATTATAATCTTCAAAGATAATCAAAATGAGCCCAAAAAACCATAAAGTACGAGTAGGAATTTCAATCGGTGATTTCAATGGCATCGGCCCCGAGATCATTATGAAGTCTCTGAAAGACAAAACCATTACGGATTTTTTCACTCCAGTGATTTTTGGTTCGGGAAAACTATTCACGTATCAGAAAAACATTTTCAAGCTTAACCTGAACTTCAATTACATTAATGAAGCATCACAGGCTCAGGGCGGAAAACTGAATATGGTAAACCTTACCAAGGAGAATGTGAATGTAGAAATGGGTGTTCCTACAGAAGAGTCCACCAAGATGGCTATTGATTCCCTGGAAATGGCTACGGAGGCTCTAATGAAAGGAGACATTGATGTTCTTGTGACTGCTCCGATCAACAAAGATGAAATGGTAAAAATGGGCTTTAAACATGCCGGCCATACAGGATATTTTGAAGAAAAATTCAACAAAAAAGGACTGATGTTCCTGGTGACTGAGGATTTAAAGGTGGCTGTTTCCACCCACCACATTCCTATTGCTCAAGTAGCAGAAAACATTTCCAAAGAGAAGATCAAAAAACAGATAAGAGCTCTGAACCAGACACTGATCGAAGATTTCTGTATCCAAAAACCGAAAATTGCTGTGCTTGGACTGAATCCTCATGCAGGAGATGGCGGCGTAATAGGACGTGAAGAGATTGAGATCATCGTACCTGCTGTAAAAGAACTTTCAGACAATGGAATTCTGGCTTTCGGACCTTTTCCGGCAGATAGTTTTTTCCAGCCTAATAAATACAGAAGTTTTGATGCGGTCTTAGCAATGTATCACGACCAGGGATTAGCTCCTTTCAAAACCCTTGCTTACGAAGAAGGTGTAAATTATACAGCCGCACTTCCATTCATCAGGACTTCTCCGGATCATGGAGTAGCTTATGATATTGCCGGGCAAAACATAGCCGATGAGCAGAGTTTTACTGAAGCTATCTTTACAGCTATTCAAATTTTTAAAAACAGAAGTGAATATAATGATCTGATGAGCAACCGTCTACAACCAAGAAAACTGAATGTTGATAACGGAATAGATGAAGATCTCCCTGATGAAACTGAAGCATAATTTGTTAAAACAAATTTTAAATTAATTTGTTATGGATTTTATTTGTTATTATAAAAAAATTGCATATTTTTGCACACTCATTTTATGGACAAGTTAAGAAACTATGACGTAAGCTTTTCAGGACTTAAAAACGGAAAGCACGAGTTCAAATTTGAGATAGATAAAACGTTCTTTCAATTATTTGACACTGAGCAGGAATTTACAAATCCTAAAATAGAAGTGAATATTCTTTTAGAAAAACACACTACTTTTTTAGAATTTGAGATCAAAGTACATGGGACGGTAGAACTGATTTGTGATATTACCAATGAAGAATTCGACCATCCTATTGAAAACCACATCAAGGTTTTAGTGAAATTCGGAGAAGAATATGATGACAGCGAGGAAGATGTTATCACCATCCCGGCGGGAGACCATGCATTTAATGCAGCACAGTTGATTTACGAAAACGTACAGCTTTCTATCCCGATGAAAAAACTTTCACCCAATGTAAGTGATGAAGATCTGGAACTCCTTGATCAGTTCAGCCCGAAAGATATTGAGGAAGCAGAAGAGGAAGAACATGAAAGTGATCCCAGATGGGATGCCTTGAAAAAGTTAAGAGACAATAATTAAATAAAATAATTTAAATATGATGAGATGATGAATCTCATCGCTCATCAATTAAAAAAGTTATTCAAAATGGCACATCCAAAGAGAAGACAGTCGTCTACAAGAAGAGATAAGAGAAGAACTCACTACAAAGCTGTAGTTCCTCAATTAGCTAAAGATGCAACAACAGGAGAGCTTCACCTTTACCACAGAGCTCACTGGCATGAAGGGAAATTATACTACAGAGGAAAAGTAGTATTGGAAAAAGAAGTAGCAACTACTGAAGAAAACTAAGAGACGCTTTTCGCTGAAAAAGCCTCATTTTAATACAAAAACCGTCCAATTTTGATAAAATTAGACGGTTTTTTGTTGTTTTTTATGTTTTTTTGGTATCTTTGGCTCAAAATCAAATATCAAATTTATGGACATTAAAGACATACAAAATCTTATCAAGTTTGTATCTAAAGCTGAAGTATCAGAAGTAAAGTACAAAACTAAAGATTTCGAAATCACTATTAAAACTCCATTAGCGGGAAGTGATGCAGTATATGCACAGCCTGCTGTATACCACACAGCTCCTCAGGCTGTAGCAGCTCCGGCACCGGTAGCAGCTACTCCGGCAGCATCTGCTGAAAAAGCGGAAGCAGCTTCTGATGATAGCAAATATGTAGCGATCAAGTCTCCAATGATCGGTACTTTCTACAGAAAGCCATCTCCTGATAAAGATGTATTCGTAAATGTTGGTGATGAAGTTTCCATCGGAAAAACGGTTTGCGTAATTGAAGCAATGAAATTATTCAACCAGATTGAATCTGAGATCAGCGGTAAAATCGTTAAGATCTTAGTAGACGATGCTACTCCGGTAGAATATGATCAGCCACTATTCTTAGTAGATCCGTCTTAATTGAGAACTTAGATGTTAGACATTAGATGTTAGACTAAATTCTACATTAAATAACATTATCTAATTTTCAAATTATCTAATTTTCAAATTGAAGAAGATGTTCAAAAAAATATTAATAGCCAATCGTGGCGAAATTGCAATGCGTATTTTACGTACTTGTAAAGAAATGGGGATCAAAACCGTTGCAGTATACTCTACTGCTGATAAAGACAGTCTTCACGTAAGATTTGCTGATGAAGCGGTTTGTATCGGTCCTGCGATGAGTAAAGACTCATACTTAAAAATCCCTAACATCATTGCTGCAGCGGAAATCACCAATGCCGATGCGATCCACCCTGGTTACGGATTCTTATCTGAAAATGCTAACTTCTCCAGAATCTGTGAGAGAAACAACATCAAATTCATTGGTGCTTCTCCTGAGCAGATCGAAAAAATGGGTGATAAGGCCAATGCCAAAGCAACCATGAAAGCAGCAGGTGTTCCTTGTGTACCTGGTTCTGACGGATTGATTGAGTCTTATGAGCATGCCGTAAAAGTTGCTGAAGAAACAGGATATCCAGTGATGATCAAAGCTACTGCAGGTGGTGGAGGTAAAGGAATGAGAGCTGTATGGAAAGCCGAAGATCTTAAAGATCACTGGGAATCTGCCATTCAGGAAGCTGTAGCAGCTTTCGGAAACGGAGGAATGTATATGGAAAAACTGATCGAAGAGCCTAGACACATCGAGATTCAGGTTGCGGGTGACCAATTCGGTAAAGCTTGCCACCTTTCTGAAAGAGATTGCTCAGTACAGAGAAGAAACCAGAAACTGACTGAAGAAACTCCTTCTCCTTTCATGACTGACGAACTTCGTGAGAAAATGGGCGACGCGGCTGTAAAAGCTGCCGAATTCATTGGATATGAAGGTGTAGGTACTATTGAATTCCTTGTAGACAAGCACAGAAATTTCTATTTCATGGAAATGAATACAAGAATCCAGGTAGAACACCCTATTACTGAACAGGTAATTGATTATGACCTGATCAGAGAACAAATCCTTCTTGCAGCAGGAACTCCTATTTCAGGAATCAATTATTACCCTAAATTACACTCTATTGAATGCAGAATCAACGCTGAGGACCCTTACGCAGATTTCAGACCTTCTCCGGGGAAAATCACAGGATTAAACATTCCTGGCGGACATGGAATCAGAGTGGACACTCACGTTTATTCAGGATATACAATCCCTTCCAACTATGACTCAATGATTGCAAAGCTTATTACTACGGCACAGACCCGTGAAGAAGCTATTGCTAAAATGAGACGCGCTTTGGAGGAGTTCTATATTGAGGGAGTAAAAACCACTATTCCTTTCCACAGACAACTGATGGATAATGAGGATTATCTTGCAGGAAACTATACTACAAAATTCATGGAAGATTTTGTAATGGATAGAAAATATGATAATCACTAAGATTATTTAAAATAAAAACTTTAAGCTGCCTCTTTTTGGGGCAGTTTTTTATTTTTGTACTTATTCAATCGTGAAAGTGATGTTGAAAAAAATTTTTAAATATATTCTGATTGCAGGTATCTTCTGGTTTATTATTCATTCTCTTTATATTACGTATGATGGTCTTACGGACGCCAGACAGAAAGCTGATCTTGCTGTAGTATTCGGGAATAAGGTGAATGAAGACGGAACACTTTCACCCCGGCTGAAAGCAAGGCTTGATAAAAGTATTGAACTGTATCAAAAAAAGCAGGTCAGAAATATACTGGTAAGTGGCGGGTTGGGTAAAGAAGGCTACTGGGAAGGCACAGAAATGAAAAAATACCTGATTAAAAATAAAATTCCACCAACATCTATTCTTGTGGATAACTTTGGGGATAATACTGAAAAGACAGTCCTCAATACCATAAAAGCAGCAGACAGTTTAAAATACAGTACACTTATTTCGGTATCTCAGTTTTATCATCAGACAAGGATAAAAAAATTATTTCGGGAGCATCATTTTAAAAATATTGAAAGTTCAAGCCCAAAGTATTTTGAAACAAGAGACCTTTATTCTGTTTTCAGAGAATTTTTTGCTTATTATTTATAGAAGAGTAGTAAGTATATCAATAAAGATCCTGAACATCATTTTGAAGCCGGATTTATTGATCATATGACTTTCTTTGTTTTTACTAAACTCTAAATTCAGGATAGATGAAATTAACTTAACCTCTCTATCCATCAAACATTCCTGTATACAGACTACTGCAAATCATATAAATAATTGATTCACAAACATCAATTTACCTAACAATCGTTAGTCGCACTATTACTACACTTTTTAAAATTTATACCTATTTTATTTTTTTCTACCGGAATTACTTCTATTTTTGGTGACATAAGAAATCAAATCACAGAATATTAATCCATAAAAATTTACAAATCATGGCAGAAAAAAATTCGAGAGGAATTTTAAAATTCAACGGAGGAGACGGTCAGAAACTATTAAAACTGAACTATAGTGTATCTAGATCTACAGACGTTTCAGGACGTGTAGCATCAGACCCGTCCAACGCTCTTATCAAAATTACAGTAGAAGCGACTGAAAAATCAGATATCCTTGAAAGCTTATTAAACGGAAAGTATAAGCCAACAACAGGAGAAGTTACCTTTAACAAGTCTCACGAAGAAGGTACACTTACCACTTTAAAGTGGAACAACGGATATGTAATCCAACACGAAGTAGACTTCGATGCGATAGATGACAACAGTATGTATATCAGCTTTGTCATAAGTGCAGAGCAGATTGATCTTGGAACATCATCTTTCCACGGAGACTGGCCATCTTAAAAAATGCCGCTTTATAATAAAAACTAACAAAGACAGAATGGCTATGGTCATTCTGTTTTTTTATCTTCATAGTTCAATAATCGCTAATAAAGAAACCAGAACTGTAATTCAACATTATAAAAAATATCTGTGGCTAAAAATGCTTGTCTGGAAAGATATAATACCTGCATGGCATGACCAGACCAAGAAATATTTTCTGATACAGCTTCATTCAGCCTTAAAATACACTTTAATTCCATGCCTCTGCGCTATTCCATTTTAGTTGATGCATCTCATTAATAATGCTTAAATTTGTCAAAAACCAAAAATATGTCAACAGCAGAAACAACAAAAAACTCACAGTATTTTATTGACCTTGAAGACAGGCATGGAGCACACAACTACCACCCTCTTCCTGTAGTTCTTGACCGCGGAGAAGGCGTTTTTGTATGGGATGTGGAAGGTAAAAAATATTATGATTTTCTTTCAGCATATTCTGCTGTGAACCAAGGGCACTCCCATCCAAAGATCGTAGGCGCATTGGTAGATCAGGCACAGAAACTGGCTTTAACATCAAGAGCTTTTTACAACTCCAAACTGGGAGAATATGAGCAGAAGATCACTAGCCTATTTGGGTTTGACAAGGTTCTTCCGATGAACTCAGGAGCTGAGGCAGTAGAAACCGCTGTAAAATTAGCAAGAAAATGGAGCTATGAAGTAAAAGGAATCTCTGAAAATGCAGCAAAGATCATCGTTTGTGAAAATAATTTCCACGGAAGAACGACAACTATTGTTTCTTTCTCCAACGATCCCGATGCCAACCAGAACTATGGACCTTTCACACCAGGGTTTATTAAAATTCCTTATAATGATATTGCTGCTTTAGAAGAAGTTTTAAGCAGAGAAGCCGAAAATATTGCTGCTTTCTTAGTAGAACCCATTCAGGGGGAAGCAGGAGTTTATGTACCAGATGAAAACTTCCTGAAAAATGCGTCTGAATTATGTAAAAAATACAACGTTCTTTTCATAGCAGACGAAGTTCAAACCGGAATCGCAAGAACCGGAAAGCTGATCGCCTGCCATCATGAAAATGTACAGCCGGATATTCTGATCTTAGGAAAAGCACTTTCCGGAGGAATGTATCCTGTATCTGCCGTTCTAGCAAACGATTTTATTATGAATGTGATTAAGCCAGGACAGCACGGATCTACTTTCGGAGGAAATCCTATTGCCTGTGCGGTTGCCGTAGCGGCATTAGACGTTGTAGCTGATGAAAAACTATCCGAAAGAGCGGAACATTTGGGACAGGTTTTCAGAGCTGAAATTGAAAAAATCATCGAGAAAAATGATCTTATTACCAAAGTAAGAGGAAAAGGACTTCTGAACGCCATCCTGATCAACGATACCCCTGAAAGTTCCACAGCATGGAACCTTTGTCTTCAGCTAAAAGAAAATGGTCTTCTGGCTAAACCTACCCACGGAAATATCATCAGATTGGCACCGCCATTGGTGATTACAGAAGAACAGCTTTTAGATTGCGTAAAAATCATTGAAAAAACGATCACAGAATTTCGTTAATGAAACTATCAGTCTGTTATATTATTTTTAACGGAGAAAGAATCATTGAGAAAAGTATCAGAAGCGTTTATGAAATTGCTGATGAAATTATTGTCGTTGATTCTTTTTCCATGGACAAAACTGAGGAAATCTGTACTGGGTTTCCGAAGGTAAAATTTATCAAAAAAAAGTTTGAAGGATTCGGCGACCAGAAAAATTATACCCTGGCACAGACTTCAGGCGAATGGATCCTTTTTCTGGACTCTGACGAAGTTCCGGATGCTACGGCTGTACAGGCTATCAAAGATATTCTGAACAGCAGTTCTCCCGCCTATAAAGTATATACCATTCATTTCAACAATATCCTGCTGAAAAAAACAATCAGATACGGAGGTTGGGGAACTGTATGGAGAGAGCGGTTCTTCAAGAAAGGCCATGGAAAATATTCTGATGACCTGGTTCATGAAAGCTTCATTACTCAGGATAAAATAGGAAAACTTCCTGGAAATATAGATCATTATACCTATAAAAGTATTGCCCACCATATTGAAAAGATTAATAACTATACGCAGCTGATGGCGGAAAAAAAGGTAGCTAACGGTAAAAAAGTTTCCTTATTCAAAATCATATTCTCCCCTTTCTTTGATTTTATGAAAACCTATTTTTTCAAACTGGGCTTTATGGATGGAGTGGCAGGATTTTATATTTCCGTCACCGGAGCTTTTTATACCTTCCTTAAATATATTAAGATCAATGAAATTCTTAGAGTTAAATAAAGATCTTCATATCAAATATCAGACAGCCGTAATTTTTACTACGGCTGTCTGATATTTATACCTTTAACTCCTTATTTTAATATATTTTTAAGCTAGTGCTTTCAATTTTTAATTAAATTTGAGGAGTATAATAACAGATTGTTATTTGCGTCAAATAAAAAGCACAATATGGATCTCCGGAACTTTTATATGTTTTGAATTCCATAAAAAATAACGGGATCTTAAATTCAGATAACCATGTTCAGATTCTTTAAAAGAATACTTGGATTTTCAAAAGCAGAAAGTGTCCGTATTCTCATGTATCATAAAGTTCAGCCTGAGAAAAACATCTCCGGAAAAGATACATTAGCTGTTTCTGTGGAAAATCTGGAAGAACAGCTTCAATACGTTAAAAACAATTACAATACCTTATTTTTCACCGAACTGGAAGCCAACAAAGCTACAGAACGTAAACTGATCCTGACTTTTGACGACGGCTACCTTGATAACCTGCAATACCTGGCTCCTTTGCTTGAAAAATATCAGCTGAAGGCTACTATTTTTATTCCTACGGAGCTTATTCAGAATGATGAAACAAGTGAGCAGCGCAGCCTGATGACCTTTGAGGAAATCAGGTCTTTAAACCGTAATTTTATAGAAATCGCCCTTCATAGCCATTCTCACAGAAATTATTCACAAATAACGCTTCAGGAAGCTTCAGATGATCTTCAGAAAAACATCAGCACTCTTGAGGAGAAAAAAATACCATTTACTAAGGTTCTGGCTTACCCTTACGGCCAGTTTCCTAAAAAAGGAGAAGCTAAGAAAGCATTTTTTACCATGCTGGAAAATACAGGCATTACCTCAGCTGTACGTATTGGAAATAATATAACTTATTTTCCGTGGAAAAACAAATTTGAGATCAAAAGGATTGATATAAAAGGGAGCGACAGTTTTGATCTTTTTAAATGGAAACTGAGACTTGGAAAAGTTAAACTTTAGTTCAGCAGCTCACCATATAGTTTTTCATATGCATCTGCCATCTCTCTATATCCAAATTTCAAAGCTCTTTCTTTCAGCTGTAAAGCATATTCGCTGGCTTTCGCTCCATAGGTCTGCATTCCTGACGCGTATACCTGCTGCATATTTTCTGCTGAGAAATCATCAAAATAAAATGCAAGATCCCCTCCTATTTCCGGAAGGCTCGTCAGTCTGCTCAGAAAAACAGGCTTCCCAAAATACATGGCTTCTACAGGCGGGATTCCAAAACCTTCTGCCAGTGAAGGATGGCAATATGACTCACAATGCTGAAGAAGAAAATATTTCTCATCATTATTTATATTTTCCAGAATATGCACTCTGCTTTCCAAACCTAAAGCTTTCGTTTTCTCCAGAAACTTCTCTTTATAGGCTGATTTTGCAGAAGAAGTTACCAATACAAGGTCTCGGTCGTTTTTTGTCAGAAGATCCAGCAGTACTTCCTGGTTTTTCTTGGGGAAAAGCACTCCGATATTCAAAATATATTTTTTTCCGATGAAACTATATTTATTGTTAGAATTAAAATCTGTAATTTCGGGAAAGATCAGTCCGTTATATATGACCTCAACCCTTACATCCTTATTCAGTATGAAAAGATGTTTGTTTTTAAGGAAGTCTTTCTTTACAAAATCCGAGATGCAGACAATGGCATTTGCATTTCCTATATTCTTCTGGACAAGTCTGGTACTCTTTTTGACTTTCTTTTCGGAACTGTTGTCGTGCAGAAAATTAAGATCATGAAGAGTAACCACTTTTTTTTGCCCACTTTTGATATGATGAAAGTAATCAGAAAGCTGGTGGGCGGTATGGATCAGCGAAAAAGATCCGGTACTGACAGGAATTTTTTTCTGCCAGAACTTCCAATCGAGAATAATGAACTTACTCTTCGTTATTGGCATGTTCTTTCTGGGACCATAAAAAGAATACTCAAAATCAGAAACTTTCTCATCCAATCCCCTGATCAGGGAGATGCATACATTGGCAATTCCCGACTTCGGGTACTTCAGTCTTTCGGCGTCGATAAGAATTTTCTTTCTCATTATAATCGGGCTTTTCGCCAAAAATATAAATTTAAATATGAATTTTTTATTTTTGCACTATGAAAATTTGTTTAATTAGTTTCGACTTCTGGCACTATGATGAGCATATCGTGGATAAACTGAATGAGAGAGGCATTCAGGCTTGCCATATCAACATAGGATCCTTCACTCATAAGAATACGGGAGAGCGTCTGAAGAACACTTTCAGCAAAATTTTCTTAGGCAAAAACCCGAAATATCATAAAAGACAAAATTTCATCCTCGAATCACTTGAAAAAATTGGAAAACAAGATCAGATTCTTGTGATTAATCCCGAAGCTATTGATGAAGAGATTCATCAGAAGATCAGAGAATATGCTGACCGCAACATTGCTTACCTTTACGACAGCATGGCCAGAAACCCGGCCACCCATCTTCTGCACTATTTTGATACGGTTTTTTCTTTTGATGATGAAGACGTAAAAAATTTCGGATTCGAAAAGATTACTAATTATAATTATCTTGAATATCTTCCGGCAGAAAAACAGCATCCTAATTTAGACTTATTCTATATTTCTTCTTATGACCAAAAAAGATTATCTGCCTTAAATGTACTCATTAACAGACTTTGTTCTCTGAAAGTAAAATTTGAAGTATACATGGTGGGTAAAAAAGGGTGGAAAAATAAACTGAACCAGATCTTCGATAAAAAGAATATAGAAATTCTGAAGTTTGGAAGAAGAAAGATTCCCCATCACGCACTGCCTTCTTACTATAAGAATACAAAAGTGGTTCTGGATCTGATGCGGGCTGATCAGACCGGGCTTAGTTTCAGGATCTTTGAAGCAATGGCCCTGGAAAAAAAGATCATTACAGATAATCCTACTATTTCCAGTTACGATTTTTACAATCCTAATAATATTCTGCTGCTGAATAAAAACTTCAGCAATGTAAGACAGGATTTTTTTGAAACGCCATACGAAAAACTGCCTGAAGCAGTTTATTATAAGTATACCCTGGATCATTGGGTGAATACTGTTTTTAAACTGAATTCATGAAAGAAATCAAACATGTACTTATTGTAACCAAAGAGTACAAATGTTCCCGGACGCCAAAAGTAGGCGGAACCGGTACTTTTTACAGAAACTTATCCGAAGAACTGGTAAAACGAGGTATTTCGGTACATGTTTTTCTGATCTCAAAGTACGCTTTCGATATTCAGGAAGATGGCGCGACTATTCATTCTATTAAAGATATCTTCAAATCTAGCCCCGTTCTTGAATTGCTAAGATCCGCTACCGGAAAACTGAAAGTTCTGGAGCCATTACATTTTAAGATCTATCTTTCGGAGAAAAAAGCGATATCAGATAAAATCAACAGTTGGATCAGGAAAAACAACCTTCATTTTGATGTTGCAGAGACCCATGATTTTGACGGACTGGCACTTTCTATTCCTCAAAATATCCCTTATGCTGTACGATGCCATGGCTCATGGTCTGTACTGGAAAAATATTTCGGCTATAAAAAAGCGCATAAAGGACGTATTTTCTGTGAGAAAGAAGCTTTTAAAAAATCCGAACATATCATTACGATATCCCGGTACAACGAAACGATCAATACCAACCTT
The DNA here is from genome assembly GCF_009602705.1 of Chryseobacterium vaccae. Classification (NCBI taxonomy): domain Bacteria; kingdom Pseudomonadati; phylum Bacteroidota; class Flavobacteriia; order Flavobacteriales; family Weeksellaceae; genus Chryseobacterium; species Chryseobacterium vaccae. The sequence continues at coordinate 2,847,390 of NZ_VSWH01000001.1, forward strand.
TTCAATATTAAAAATCCGAGACTGATCTACAACGGAGTGGATGAAAAATTCTATAGCCCTGATGAAACCATTCAGATCATACCTAAATCTGTTTTTTTCCTGGGAAATGTTACTTTTGAAAAAGGAGCAGAAACCATGATCCGTGAATTTATCAAACTTAAAAAAGCGCATCCAGAAACTTCCCTGCATTTTATAGGAAGACCCAACCATTATCCGGATTACGTTAAAGATCATGTACAGGAACCGGAGATCAGAAATGCCATTCATTTTCTGGGCAACAGAAACGGAAAAGAAATTGTAGAGCTTATCAGCAAAGCTGAAGTAGTATGTTTCCCATCTAAAGGTGAAAATTTTAGCTTATCTTTGCTGGAAGTAATGGCCCTGCAAAAAGCTGTGGTATGCTCCCCTATAGATTCTTTTAAAGAGGTCATACAGGATTCAGTGAACGGTCTCATTGCTGATGAAGAAAACTTTCACAAAAAAATAAGTCTTATTTTTGAAGACAATGATCTGAGAAACCGTCTCTCATTGAATGCCAGAAAAACTGTAGAATCAGCTTTTGGTATTGACAGAATGGTTGATCAAACGATCAGCTTTTATCAGGAAATTCTGTAGAAATGTACACTTTCTTTCTATCATAAGATCTGAAATAACAGCCAATAATCTTAGATCATCCCAAGTTATAGAATATGAATGCAAAGGAACAAATTGAGAATCTAGAGGTTGAACTTAAAGCCCTCAGGAGAAAATATTATATCAAATCATTTTTCAGGAAAGCCAAAAGGCTTGTCACTGATTTTTTACCACTGGATTCTATTCCTGCTGAATATTGTACAGAAAGAATCAAAATAAAAGAAAAACATGAGGGAGATCTTTATCTTCCCAAAACATTCGGGTCACAGCAGGTTTCTGTAAAAACACCTAAAAATGAAGTGGAAATCTTTGCACTGCAGAATGTGTTATGTATTCCTGATTCCACATACTTTTTAGACATCAAAAAACAGAAGATCTTTTATGAAAGATGGCATGATGATGACCGGATCATTTATGTGTATAATACTGTGAATCTGATGCAGCATTCTATGACACTGGCTAAGGTTAAGAATCACAAAAACATCTATTATAATGAGGAAGCCATTTTTCTTGGGGGAACGTTTACATTCAACTATTATCATTTCCTGATCGATATTCTTTCAAAAATTGAATTTTTCAACCATATTCCGGATGCTAAAAGTAAGCTGATTGTTGTAGATTCAGATGTGGAAAAAGTTGAAAACCTGAAAGAGCTTTTACAGTTCTTCCTGAAGGATTATAAGATTGTATTCCTCAACCACGATAAAAACTATTATCAATTTAAAAAACTGTGGCACATCACCAGCATTAATTATGCAGTTCCGAATATTATGCCGGGGGAAAAATATGATGCACGGTTTGCTAAAATATCAAAAGAATCTCTTCAATACCTAAGAAAAACCTGCTTTGACGGCCTGGATATGAGTAAAGTACAGGTACAGCCTGTGAAAAGGATATTTATTGCCCGAAAATCTAAGTTCAGAAAATATAATGAAGAAGAAGTTCTGGAAGTTTCAAAAAAACATGGCTTTGAGGCAGTATTCTTTGAAGACCTGAACATTCATGAACAGATCTACATGGTAAATAATGCAGAATATATCATAGGCCCAAGTGGTGCGGCATGGACGAATCTGATCTTTGCCAATCCGGGAGCTAAAGGACTTTCCTGGTACAGTGCCGTATGGGGAGATTTTCCTATTTTTTCTACTCTGGCTGCAGAAATGAACTTTGATCTGAATTTTTATATCTATCCTCAGGACGAAGAAGGTTTCCACGAAGATTACAGACTGGATCCGGATATTTTTTCTCAAAAGCTGGAAGAAGTATTAAGCCTTTAATATCATTTCATTCCCTATCTGTCATATTCGTACCTTTGCCTCATGAATAATCCGCCTCTTGTAAGTCTTGTTATCATCACAATGAACCATGAAAAGTTTATTGAGCAGGCTTGTATGTCTGCTATTTCACAGACTTATCCCAACTATGAGATCATTCTTTTGGATAATGCCTCCACAGACAAAACATTTGAAAATGCAGAACGGGTACTTTCGCAGTTTACTCAACATTATAAGCTGATCAGGAATACTGAGAGTTTTGGGGTTGCTAAAAATATCAATACAGCAGTTGCACAGGCTTCAGGAAAATATGTTTCCCTTCTTTCCGGAGACGACTGGTATACGGAGGACAGCCTGGCAGAAAAGGTGGCTTTCATCGAAAAAAATACTGTTGACTTTATCCTTTCAGATGGGTATAGATATTACCAGGATGAGGATAAAATAACAGAAGTCTATACTCATAAAGAAAAGAAAAGAGTAATGGACAGCATGGAGAATTTTTTTCACGAAAATGTTGCTGAAAACAGAACTGCCAATGTAGGAACTTTTGTAAAAAGAGAACTTCTGGTACAATATCCGTTTGATGAAAACATCAATACCGAAGATTGGGACATGAATCTGAGACTTACTTCCAAAGGTTATAAGATAGGGTTTATCGATAAAAAATTATTTTATTACAGAATTCTTTCAACCAGTTTATCGAGAAACTGGAAACTGATGGAAGATTCGTATAAAAAAGTGACAGGAAAATACCTGAATTATATCAAAGCCGATAAAGACCTTGATCAGAAATACAGACTCCAGCTGCTTCATTTCAAATATGAGGTTTTACTTTCTGATACGCAATCAGAATCCGAAAAGAAGAAATTGCAGATGGAATGGAAAAAAGAAAAATACAGGATCAAATACAAAAATCCGGTTCTGTTCTTTAAACTGCTTATGTTAAAAAAATAAATAACGTGAGTTCGGGTTAAGGAATTTAAATTTAAAAGACCGGAAGATGGAAGAAGCAGGCTGGAAGTTAATTTTAGTTATAGGTATTGAAAGCCTCCGGAAAGTTAAATAAAAACAGATCAATATTTGCTCTTGATGACTTTCATAACCTCCCTCTTCCATCATCCGACTTCAAACCTGCATCTATCAGATGTTATTATCCCGAACTCTGAGGTTAAATACAACGGATAGAGTTATTTTTAACTTCATCTTTTTTATGTTCACAAGCCGTAAAAAGCCTGAAACCAATTTATAAATCATCTTTAAAAACGCATAATTTTAAGTAAATTTGCACCAAAATTTTAATTGAAATGGAGAAAGTAAGAGTACGTTTTGCTCCAAGTCCAACAGGACCTTTGCATTTAGGAGGCGTAAGAACCGCATTATATGATTATCTTTTTGCCAAAAATCAGGGCGGAGAATTTGTATTGAGAATTGAAGATACAGATACGGCAAGATATGTAGAAGGAGCTGAAGAATATATTGAAGAAGCTTTGGAATGGTGTGGAATTATCCCGGATGAAAGTCCTAAAAAAGGAGGAAAATTTGCCCCTTACAGACAATCTGAAAGAAGAGACATCTATGACCGGTATACCGAGCAGATCTTAAAAACAGACTATGCTTACCTGGCGTTCGATACCCCTGAAGAACTGGATGCCATCCGTGCGGAATACGAGGCAAAAGGTGATGTTTTCTCCTATGACAATAAAACCAGAAACAGACTGAGAAACAGTCTTGCTCTTTCTGAGGAAGAACTTCAAAAGTTATTGGCTGATAAAACACCGTATGTGGTACGATTTAAAATGCCGGTAGACCGTATTCTGAACCTTGAGGATATCATCAGAGGAAAATTCTCTGTGAATACCAATACCCTTGACGATAAAGTTCTGGTAAAAAATGACGGAATGCCGACCTACCATTTTGCCAACATCATTGATGACCATGAAATGGAAATCTCCCACGTGATTCGTGGGGAAGAATGGCTTCCTTCTCTGGGGCTGCATACTTTATTATACGAGGCAATGGGCTGGGAAGCGCCTCAGTTTGCTCACCTTTCTTTAATTCTAAAGCCGGAAGGAAAAGGGAAATTAAGTAAAAGAGACGGTGATAAATTCGGGTTCCCGGTGTTTCCACTAGATTTCAAAGATCCTGTAACAGGTATTGTGTCTAAAGGGTACAGAGAGAACGGTTATCTTCCTGATGCCTTCATCAATATGGTTGCCCTTCTTGGGTGGTCTCCTGCTGACGACAAAGAAATCTTATCTCTGGATGAAATGTGCAAAGAATTTGACCTTCATAAAGTACATAAGGCAGGTGCACGATTCAGCAAAGAAAAATCGGAATGGTTCAACCACCAGTACATGCAGATGAAATCTAATGAAGAGCTTCTTCAGATCTTAAAAAATACGGACCTTGATCTGTCTGGTGCTTCAGATGAGAAGCTACTAAAAGTGATTGGCCTGATGAAAGAGAGAGCCACTTTCCCTAAAGATATTTATGAAAGCGGAAAATTTTTCTTCGAAGCTCCGGTATCTTATGATGAAAAGGCATCCAAAAAAGCATGGAACGAGGAAACATCTGCTATTTTAGGTGATCTTGCTGAAACACTAAACGGAACGGAAACCTTCAACGCAGAAGCTTTAAAACAGGTTGTTCACGATTTTGCAGACAGCAAAGGCTTGGGAATGGGGAAAGTTATGATGCCTTTACGCCTCTCTTTAGTGGGAGAACTGAAAGGACCAGATGTTCCGGACATTCTGGAAACCCTTGGAAAAGAGGAAAGTATCTCCAGAATAAACAATGCTATCAATAATTTTAAATAGGTTCCCATAATTTTTCATAAATTTGAAAGATTTAATTTACTTCAAGAAATGGAATATTTAAGTTTCGAACTTCCTATCAAAGAACTAATGGATCAACTTCAGACTTGTTCTTTAGTAGGAGAAGAAAGTGGTGTTGATGTAAAATTAGCATGCAGCCAGATTGAGGATAAGATTTTAGAAAAGAAAAAAGAAATCTACAGCAACCTCACTCCATGGCAGAGAGTACAAATGTCCCGTCACCCGGATCGTCCATACGCATTGGACTATATCAAGGGAATGACAGACAAAGGCAGCTTCTTAGAACTTCACGGAGACAGAAATTTCGCTGATGACCCTGCAATGGTTGGCGGTTTAGCTACTCTTGACGGTCAGAAAGTAATGATCATAGGAACCCAGAAAGGAAGAACGACCAAAGAAAGACAGCACAGAAGATTCGGGATGCCGAATCCGGAAGGATACAGAAAAGCTTTACGTTTGATGAAGCTTGCTGAGAAATTCAATATCCCTGTCATTACTTTAGTGGATACCCCAGGGGCTTACCCAGGATTAGAAGCTGAAGAAAGAGGCCAGGGAGAAGCTATTGCCAGAAACATTTTTGAAATGGTACAGCTTAAAACTCCGATCTTCACTTATATTATTGGAGAAGGAGCCAGTGGCGGTGCATTAGGAATTGGCGTAGGAAATAAAGTATATATGTTGGAAAATACGTGGTATACAGTAATTGCTCCGGAAAGCTGCTCGTCTATTTTATGGAGAAACTGGGACCACAAGGAAGATGCAGCCAATGCACTGAACCTTACTCCTGCAGATGCTTTAAGAGAAAAGTTTATTGACGGAATCATTGAGGAACCGCTTGGAGGTGCTCATTATGACCCTGAAACCACTTATTTAAACCTGAAAAATTCTATTTTACAGAATATCAAAGCTTTTTCCAAATTCACAGGACAGGAGCTTGAAACCCAGAGACAAGAGAAATTCATTGCGATGGGACAGTTTAAAGGATAAAAAAACAAAACGGTTAAGAAAAATTTCTTAACCGTTTTTACTTTAGTTTTCTTCTTATTAATTTATTTCTATTCTGCTATATTCAGTACCAGCTCAATATCCTGAGTAATTTTTTTCGAAGAAGAATATTTCGCATCGCAGATGGACGTACTCAGTACATATTCTCCTTTATCAATCAGGATAAAATTCTGTCCTTTGGCCGGAACATTCATGCTGTACGCTTTTTTCCCATTGATCTTTATGACCAGTGGACAGCTGGATTTATTTCTGATATTTACATAAGCTTCATTTTTTCCCGCATCATTATTAAAAAGATGGGTAAGCATGGCAGCTGTTCTTTTAGCTTCATCACTTGGTTCAGATTTACTTGATCCTGCACTTTTCAATGATCCTGCAGAGGCATAGTTTACGGTTCTTTCAGTTTTTGCAGGTGAAGAAGTATTGGATGCTAATGTTTTTCCGCTTTTTACTTCGGTATTTTTAGCACTATTTTCTGTTTTTTCTCTTCCCACCGCCATAATAGCAGGTTTCGTTTCCGAAGATGAATTATCTGCAAGAATGATCTCCACCAATTTTCTTTTAAAGAAATCGGTTCTGGCATGTCCGGGATTCTGTTTAAGGAAACCTGCAATTATTCTCGGCTCTTTTGACGTTTCAGCTTCCTGTTCCGTATAGATGATCACCGTTTCTTTTTCCACAACCGCTTTAGATTTCGTTTTTTTCTTTTTTTGCGAGAAACCTAAGGTAAAAATGCATAGAAATATGAGTAGAAAGATTTTTTTCATTAATCAAGGCTTTAAAATAGTATTAAATATATCAATAACGTGAAAAGTCATTTTTTAGTTTATCATTAAAATTATTATCTTTGCACTGCTTTAAAATTAAGCTAAAAATTAATACTAATCTTAAATAAAAAATAATAGATATTATGTCTTATACACCAGTTGCTGCAGACGTAGCGAAATTAAGAAACCAAACAGGTGCAGGTATGATGGACTGCAAGAAAGCTCTAGTTGAAGCTGAAGGAGACTTCGAAAAAGCTGTAGATATCCTTAGAAAAAAAGGACAGAAAGTAGCTGCTAACAGAGCTGACAGAGAGTCTTCTGAAGGTGCTGTAATCGCAAGAGTAAACGAAGACAACACTTTAGGTGCTGTTATTTCTTTAAACTGCGAAACTGACTTCGTTGCTAAAAACGAAGCGTTCATCGAGCTTGCTTACGAATTAGCTGAAATGGCTATTTTCGCGGCTACTAAAGAAGAGCTTTTAGCTACAGATTTCCACGGTCTTACTGTTGCTGAGAAATTAATTGAGCAAACAGGTGTTATTGGTGAGAAAATCGAGATCGGAACTTTCGAAAGAATCGAAGGACCATTCTTAGGTGCTTACATCCACGCTGGAAACAAAATTGCTGCAATCACTTCTCTTTCTGCAAAAGTAGACGGAGCTGACGAAGCTGCTAAAGCTGTTTCTATGCAGATTGCTGCCATGAACCCAATCGCTTTGGATGAAAATGCTGTTTCTCAGGAAACTATTGACAAGGAATTAGAAATCGAAAGACATAAACTTGTTGAAGAAGGTAAGCCTGAAAACATTATCGATAACATCCTAAAAGGTAAAATGCAGAGATTCTACAAAGACAATACTTTGGTACACCAGGATTTCATTAAAGATCCAAGTATCTCAGTTGCTGATTATGTAAAATCTGTAAACGGAGACCTTAAAGTAACTGGATTCGTAAGAGTAAGCTTAGCTTAATTCATCTTATTCAGAAAAACATATGCCCCGGAGCTCATTGCTTCGGGGCTTTTTTATATTTAATCGTAGATTAATTGCATAGAATATTAGACTCCTCTGATAGGGCTAAAGCCCATTCTATTGAATATTGATGTCTTTTTAATTATTTATAGCTATAAAAAATTTATGGAGGTTGATCTTTATAACGTCCTCCTTTTTTCTCTTAATTTCAAACCTACCTCTTTCGGGGTATTTTTTTTACCGGTGTGAAGGCGTAGATTTGCTATAAACAGCCAGACATGAAATATCTTATCCATCGATATATCCTAATACTGTCTATTTTAACGGGATCATTCTTCTTTTCCCAGAAAGCTGCCACAGTACAAATCCTGAATCTTTACCTGAAGAAAGATCTAAAATTGCAGTTAAAGTCCAATCGTTTTGAAGATACTTTAAAAATAATTGCTCCCTATCAACTACATAACGGCATTTTATCTATAGAAATAGAAACGAACGGAAGCTTTCATTATATAGAAAAGCAGGAAGTTCTTCTTTCTGAAATCACCGGAGTGGCCAAGGATATTAATGTCGTATTTAAAACCCGGCAGGACGCAGTAAAGACAATACGACATTATACCGGAAAGAATAAGGACATCCCGGGATATGAGAATACGGGAAGTATGTTCTTCACAGGAATAAGACAGACCCTGAAAAATGAATATCTTGGCAAAGCTCTGTTGAAAGCTTTTGCAAATGATGGCTACACCATCAGCATCCTTCACTGGTATGATTAAATAACCAACAAATAAAATAAATCATGAAAATCACCCCCTCTTTTATTGTACTGCTGTTATGTCTTTTATTTACAGCTTGTCAACCTTCAGGAACTCCTGACAATTTTCTCCTGATGGATCAAAACATTCAGCTACCGGAAGGTTTTTCTAATGCTGTGGAAAAGAAATACAGTGTTCAGAAGAATATTGATAATACCGGAGCTGTATGTACGTTTGATGTTACTACCTTAGAAAAAGCGCCTTCTAATTTTGTAGTGAAAAACATTAAGATCACATTAAACAAAGGAGCACAAAATATTAAATTTAAAGCCTTGGTACACGCTCAAAACTTAAATCTTGGTACAAAAAAGGCATATAACACCTATTGTACAGTAGAAATAAAAAATGAAAAATCCGGTAACGTCATCAAAATTTATGTTGTCACAGCCCAAGGAAAAGTCAATGTGCTGTAATCACCGGTAAAAAATAATAGTCCCATCAGGATTAATTCAAAATCCATTATATTCCACAAAAAATGTCTGATAAAACCCGTTTCACCGATCAGAATAAAACAATTTCCGATTTCTATGATGAAGTCTGGGTAGTCTGCCCCGTTTGTGAGCAGAAAGCATTGGCCAAAACTGAGAAGGAACAGAAAAAAGCAAGATTGTACTGTCCCGGTTGTGGTTATAACAAAGAAACCACCATGGAATCTTGCATTTTCGGATACAAAACACTCATTATAAGAGCCGCTCATGTTTACTTTGGAGCAGAGCTCTGGCTTCAGCATTCTTTTAAAGATGATGTATTCTGTGCTTATAACGGCAGCCATCTGGAATACTTGGAAAAGTATATTGCGGCTGATCTCCGGGAACATAAAGACCGTACTCATTTTACACTTCTTGAAAAACTTCCCAAGTTTTATCATGAAGCTAAAAACCGGAAATCACTTTTAGCGATCATAGGAAAACTGAAGAAAAAATAAGGCGATAAATAGGAAGCAAGAATGCACGATTTGCCGTCAACCTAGAAAGTATGCTATTAATCAATTGAAAGAGCCCTGAAAATGGGTTCTTTTTTTATTGTTCATCACCGAAGAAAGATTTATTGGTGTTAACAAAATATGACGTAAATTTTAAATATTCGACAATCCATCAATAAAGATCAATTGTTTAATTTTTTTCTATAAAAAATTGATTATTAATGCTTAAATTTGCGGCCCTTATAGTAACGCATGAAAAAATTTCTACTCGCTTTTTGTACATTTTTCTGTTTATTAGTCAATGCACAATTAGATACAGAGCACTGGTTTGCTCCTATGTCCGCAAGTTCTCTTCAGGGAACTCCAAAATGTTATTTATATCTGTCTACCAATGAAGTTACACCTTTCCAGGTTCAGGTTTATAATAACAACACTGTATTTTCTACCGTACAGGTAAGCAAAGGAAATCCGGTCCAGGTAACGGTTCCTTATCAATACATGATTTCCTCTACCCTGTCTAACCTTTTTACATCCAATTCTATGGGACTGTATGTAAAAGGAAACAAAAAATTCTTTGCCAATTTCAGGTTTACGGTTCCTAATCAGGCTGAAATTATTACATCAAAAGGGCTAGCGGGTATCGGAAAAAACTTTTTCGTAGGAACAGCTCCTGTTACTTCAGCAAAAGAACACGTTAACTCAACGGTGGGAATTACTGCTACAGAAGACAATACTACAGTGACTTTATCAGGATACAACCCTGGTGTTGTTTTCTCTGACGGTGTTTCGGCTGCTTCAAGAACCTTTACTCTTAACAAGGGTAAATCATATATTATTGAAGCTAAAAGTACACTCTCCACAGCCAATTTAAGAGGGCTGATCGGAGCAAAGATCACAGCAACAAAACCGATCTCTGTAACGAACGGGAATTTCAATAGCATCTATACTACTCAGAACAGTACGAATGTTGATGTACTGATGGATCAGGCTGTTCCGGTAGAAAGATTAGGTAAAGATTTTGTACTGGTAAAAGGAAACGGGCCGGCCGCCTCCGGAATGGAAGCCGCATTGGTCATCGGTACGGTAAACGGAACTGTCCTTACCATCAACGGAAACCCTGGTAACACCGTTACCCTGAACGCCGGAGAACACCGAATTATCCCGGGAACCAACTACAGCACCCAGGGAAATAATATGAGCATTTCCTCCAATAACAATGTTTATGTCTATCAGCTTCTTGCAGGAACTTCAGGAAATACTGTTTATGCAACAGGAGGAATGAACTTTATCCCGCCACTAAGCTGTTTTCTTCCTAAAGAGATCAATGAAATAGGGTTTATCAACAGAATTGGTGTTGATTATTTTGATACCAAACTTAATATCATTACGCAGGCAGGTGCAACAGTCGCCTTTAACGGAGCTACTCCTGCAGCTTCTACCGGTCCCTATCCTGTAGCCGGAAATGCGAACTGGGTAACTTATTCTATACCGTATGTTTCAAACACGATAACGGTAACTTCTACAAAACCTGTTACTGCAGGTATCGCAGCAGGAGACGGAGCCGTAGGATATGGAGGTTATTTTGCCGGATTCTCTTCAGTACCAGCGATTACCAAAACCGGAGACTGTTACACCGGGGTTCGTCTTGAAGTAGACAGCAGCTATGATTCTTACCAATGGTATTTTAATGGAAATCCTATTAACGGAGCCACCACATACTTTATTAATCCTGAGCTATACGGAGCAGGAACCTATACCTGTTACATCACAAAGAACAACTGTGAATCCAGAATGACTTATGAGTATGAATATACTTTATGTCCGCCCATCTCAACCACAATATATGATATCGGTTCGTGTAATACGAAAGTGATTACGCCTGTATTTACCAACTCAACTCAGACCATTAATCCTTCCCAAACCAGCATCATCGTACAGCCAACCAATGGAACTGTAGCTATAAATCCGGCTAACGGACAGATTACATACACTCCTAATCCGGGTCTTACAGCTGATGCAACGGATACATTCACCTATTATATCTCAGGAAACGGAAATCCTGCTGATTTTGAATATTTCAAAGTCAACATGAATATTGATGTTCTTCAGACGCAAAATGCTACGATGTCATCCTGTGCGGGAGCTACCGGAAACGGGACTTATAATCTTACAACGGCTGTTGTTACTCCGGATACAGGTACTACAGCAACGTATTTTACCAATGCTAACTTAACAGGTCAGATTACTATTCCTACGACTTATACAGGTCCTGCGGGAACAATCTACGTTAATGTTACATCTTCATTCGGGTGTAGCAAAACAGCACAAATCACTTTAACTCAAAATCTTTCCCCTAATATCAATACAGCCAATTTCAACGCGAATTTCTGTGATGATGATTTTGATGGGATCATTAATGTTAATTTCAATAACGTAACTCCTCAGATTGTAGCTAATTCTGCCAATTTCACTGTAAAATATTACCTTACCCAGGCTGATGCTACCGCAGGAAACAATAATAACCTTCCTTCGAACTGGACATACACTGCCAATACAACGGTATATGTAAGGGTATTTTCCAATGTAAGCGACTGCCCTTCAGCTTTTGGACAGATCAATTTTACGATAGGAGCCAAAATTCCACTGATCACAGCAAACGCAGTGGCTGATATCTGTGATAATGATCTTAGCGGATCGGAAGCAGTTAACCTTAATGACTATAAGAACCTGTTTACTCTGGATCCTAATATTGTTCTGTCATTCCATTCTACACTGGCCAATGCTCAGGCAGGAACGAACGCTATTTCTCCAAATCAGAATATTACGTCTGTACATACTTTCTATGTAAGATTTCAAAGTACTACAGGATGTCCCAATACCGGTACACTGAAGCTTACTTTAAAAACCCCTAAAAAATCTGAAACACTGCACGATCAGGTGGTATGTTCTAATGATAAAGCAATCCTGAATCCAGGTCCCGGATTTACGTCTTATCTATGGAGCACTGGTGCCACTACTCCAACCATTACGGTAGGAGCAGGAAACTATTATGTAGATCTTGGATTCAACGGATGTGTATACCGCCAGTATGTAAAAGTAACAACAGCACAGGCTCCTACCATTACCAGAATAGACCTGGCGGGGTCTACGGCAACAGTATATGTAACCGGAGGTACACCTCCTTATCAGTATTCCCTTGATGGATTCAACTACCAGCCTTCTAATGTTTTCATGAACTTGTCAAGAGGAATTCATAAAGTATATGTGCTGGGAGCAGACGGATGTCTTCCTGTTTCTAAAGAATTTTTAGTGATCAACCTTGTGAATACCATCACTCCGAACGGAGACGGAATTAATGATGTTCTTAACTATTCTGAGCTGAAAATAAAAGATAATGTAAGCATAGAAGTAGCTGACCGCTATGGTGCTTCTGTTTACCGTTCGGCAGACAAAAATTATATTTGGGACGGAAAAGTGAGCGGACGCAGTATTCCTACGGGAACTTACTGGTATGTAATACGATGGACAGAACCTGATACTAAATTATCAGTTTCCTATTCCGGATGGCTTTTAATTAAAAATCGATGATAAAAATTAACTTTTATTTACATTTCATTAACACTATTTGAAATATTATTTTAATTTTGTAGAAATCCTAATCCCATACACATGAAAAAATTTCTACTCAGCTTAGTATTGGTTTTTTTGACGGTAAATATGGTTTTTGCACAAAGGGACACCGAACACTGGTTTGCTCCTATGGCCGCAAGATCACTTGCTCTATCGTCTGCTAAACAGGCATTATATCTGTCTACAGATTCTACCACTCCTTTTGATGTAGAAATCTACAGCCGAAATGCTACCGGCTATCAGCTGCTGGCAACAAGAACGATCAGTAAAGGCGACCCTAAAACATATGATGTAGCAACAGCAGTAATGACTACTTCAACTTCTACAGAACTCTTCAAATCGGTAAACAAGGGTCTGTATGTTAAAGGAACAAAACCATTTTTCGCCAATTACAGATTCAGTGTAACCAGTCATGGGGAAATATTAACCTCTAAAGGTAAAGCTGGTATCGGAACTAAATTTTATGTAGCTACAGCCCCTGTACTTGCGTCATCATCATTGATGCAGTACCTTAATTTTACGACAGGGATTATGGCTACAGATGACAATACAACGATCACTGTTACAGGATATGATGCGGGTGTTCAGTTTACCAATGGTACAACAGGAGCTACTGTTCCCACGATGAACATCACTCTTAATAAAGGGCAGTCCTACATCATTGAAGGACAGATGAACAACGGAACCAATGCAGCCGGATTTATCGGTGCTAAAATAGAATCCAACAAACCGATTTCTGTCACCAACGGAAATTTCAATGGTCAGTTTGCCCTTCCGGCGACTTCCGCTCTTTCATCAGATATTGTGATGGACCAGTCTGTTCCCGCAGACCGATTAGGAAATGAATTCATCATGGTAATTGGAAATGGTGGAACCACTAAAGGAATAGAAGACGCACTTATTGTAGCCACAGAAAATAACACCGAAGTTTACCTGAACGGATCAACATCTCCTGTTCAGGTTCTTAATGAAGGACAGTGGATGAGAGCAGGGCAGGGTCCAAACGGCACATTTGTTAACCCTTATATCGATCAGGGAAGCGGGCACCTGAATATGCACATCAAAACGTCAAAAAATGTATACGTATACCAGATGCTTGCCGGGCTTCTCAATACTGAGGCAACGGTAGGATTCAATTATATTCCACCGTTAAACTGTTTCCTTCCAAGAAGAATTGATGAGATAGGAAAAATAGAAGAACTTCCGGAAACCAGCAGTAGCGGGGCTAAAAATGTAAAATTAAATATCCTGACTGAAGCGGGAGCTACCGTTACCGTTACAGCCAACGGAGCCCCTCCTACCAACCCAACAGCAGCACAGGGACCTTTCCCTGTAGCCGGAACTACAGCATGGGTATCTTACTCCATTCCTAATGTTACCGGAAATGTCACCGTTACTTCTACAAAAGCCGTTACTGCAGGGATTGCTGCAGGAAGTGGAGCTGTAGGATATGGAGGTTATTTTGCAGGATTCTCTTCAATTCCTGTTATTACAAAACGTTCCGGAGAATGTGCCCCGGGAATCATATTGGAAGTGGATGACAGCTATGAAGGATACCAGTGGTACCGAAATGGAAATATCATCGTTGGAGCAACAACCAACGTATATGCTCCAACGCTTTCAGGAAACTATACTGTAAGAGTAAGCATGGGAACATGTCCACCTCTTACCACCCCAATTTATAAAGTATTCAGCTGTTTAAAAGAAACTACACAGGCTCTTAATATTTGTGCAACCAGAGTGATTACTCCTGCATTCACAGCATCTTCACAAACTCCGGTGCCTGGTACTGTAGTGATTGTTACTCCGCCTACCAATGGTACTGCAGTTGTTAATCCTAACGGAACGATCACTTACACTCCTACAGCAAATTATAACGGACCGGATAAAATTGTTTATAAATTCTGTGGTAACGATACTGAATTTACAGATTGCGAACAGATCACTTTAAATCTTACTGTAGTTCCGTTCGTCGTAAAAGATGCAGAGATCAAAGCCTGCTGGTATGACGTAGCTCCTTATGCTTATTTTGATCTTACAAAAGCTGACATCACAGATTATACTTTAGCTATTAAAAAGTATTATCGTACAATGGCAGACCTTAATGCCGGAACCAATGAAATTACCCCTGCTGATAATTTCCCTGCTACCGGAGGTATCGTTTTTGTTAAGGTAACAACTCTTGAAGGATGTATGGCCATTTCAAAAATTACGCTTACCCCGCTTCCTATCAGAAAATCACCAATTCTGGTAGATCAATATATCTGTATCGATAGCAGAACCAACCTGGATGCAGGTCCTGGATATGATTCCTATTTATGGAACACCGGAGCAACAACATCATCTATTCAGGGTGTTGGAGTTGGAGAATATTCTGTAATACTGGGTAAAAACGGATGTTTCTTAACACAGATTGTAAGAGTTAGAAAAGCTGAAGATCCGGTGATCTCTCAGATAGAAATTTCGAATACCACTGTAACAGTAATAGCCAACGGAGGTAAAGCTCCTTATAAATATGCAGTAGACGGACAATCCAACTGGCAGGATTCTAATATATTCACAGGATTGACCAGAGGACAGCATACATTCTATGTAAAAGATGCTTACAACTGTAATCCTACTTCTGTAGAAATTACCGTTCCGAACCTGATCAATGCCATTACGCCAAACGGTGATAATAAAAATGATTATATTGACTACAGTGAATTATCTTACAAAGAAAATCTTTCTTTCATGATCTATGACCGATATGGAAATAAGGTATTCACCGGAGATAAATTCAACAACTACAAATGGAACGGAAGACACTTTGACAAGAAAATACTAACCGGAACGTACTGGTATCACATCAACTGGAATGAATCTAACAAAGAGAAGACTCCAATTAAGTATACCGGATGGGTTTTAGTGAAAAATATAGAGTAAACGAAACTTTACTATGAATTTCAACCACGATTATAAATCGTGGTTTTTTTATGTATTAAATGTAAACTCAATAATAAAAACAGACAGCCATAAAATATACAGGCTGAAGCTTGGCCAAAACAGGGAATAGCAGATAAACAGTAAAACTTTCAAAACCACGAACTTAAAATCGTGGTTTTTATTATTTTTTAAGGCATTAATACAATTTATTATTAAATTTGTGATAAACCTGTAATCTGAATGAAGAAAATTCTATCTTTTTTATTTATATTTTATATTTTCACCTCTATTTCCGGCCAGCTGGACAGAGAGCATTGGTTTGCCCCTATGGTTGACAGAACAGGTAATCCTGATCGATATCAGAAGCTCTATTTATCAACAAACAGAACTACCTCTTTTCCAGTCAGCATCTACAATAATAATATCCTGATAGGTACTGTAGATATCAGCAAAAATAATCCTCAGAAGTTCGACGTATTAAGGTCGTACATCATTACTACCCAACAGGCGGATTTGTTTACGCCTACCTCTAAAGGCCTCTATCTGAAAGCCGAATTTCCTTTTTATGTCAATTTAAGGTTTTCAGTTTATAATCATGCGGAAATCATTACCTCAAAAGGGATTCCGTCTACGGGAAAAAACTTCTATGTAACCACTGCTCCCATCTCCGTTTCCAATCCCATACTGAATTTTATGACCAGTATTCTTGCCACAGAAGACAATACCACAGTTACAGTAAACGGATATAAACCTACAGTACAATTTTCAAACGGAACAACCGGAACAACCAATCCTACGATGACTTTCACGCTGAACAAAGGGCAGTCCTATATTATAGATGGTCTCGGTACCGTAAATACGGATGGATTTATTGGTGCAAAGATTACTGCTAATAAACCCGTAAATGTCACCAATGGAAACTTTAACGGTCAATATTCCGGAAATATAACAACCAGCTCCGATATTTTAATGGATCAGTCGGTTCCTGTTGAAAGGCTGGGAAGTGAATTTGCTTTGGTAAAAGGAAACGGCGGTATAGGGGCTAATATGGAAGGTGCTATTATTGTTGCTACTGAAGATAACACGTTAGTATATGTCAATAATGAAATTCCGCCTGTAGCTACTTTAAATACCGGGCAGTATTTTGTTATTCCTGATACCAAATACCAAAACCAGGGAAACAACCATTATAACCTTTATATCAGAACGTCCAAAAATGCTTATGTTTATCAGATTCTTGCCGGAGACTCCACAACCGGAAATGAGTCAGCTACCGGAGGTTTCAATTTTATTCCGGCTCTGAACTGCTATCTACCCAAACAGATCAACGAGCTGGGTTTCATCAACGAAAATTATGTTCTTTCCAACAACAATCCTCTGGGTATTCTCAATATTCCTACCAAACTGAACCTTATCACTGAAAGAGGGGCCAGTGTTACAGTAAACGGAGGAGTTCCTCCCGCAACAACAGGACCATTCAACATGACTGGAACCACCAACTGGGTTACCTATGGCATTCCCAATGTTTCAGGAAATATTACCATTGTTTCGGACAAAGCTATTACTGCTGGGATTACAGCAGGAAGTGATGCTGTGGGATATGGAGGATTTTTTGCTGGTTTTCCCACACAGCCGGTTATTCTCAAATCCGGAGGTGATTGTGTTCCCGGTATTGTACTTACAATAGATCCTATTATTTATGACTCCTACCAGTGGTATGTCAACGGTGGGATTATTCCCGGCGCTACCGGATCATCCATTACGCCTACACAATCAGGATACTACACCTGTTCCGTAACGATGGGCAGCTGTGCACCTTTGATTACAGAACAATTTAAAGTACAGAATTGTACAAAACTGACTACCGTATCTTATAATGTCTGTACTCCACTGACAATAACTCCTACATTCAGCAGCTCGGCACAAACTCCTGTAGTCTCTACCATTGCTATTACTACAGCTCCTGCGCTAGGAACCGCAACAATAAACCCAACAACCGGAGCAATTACCTATACCCCTACCCCGGGAGCTTCCGGAACGGACACCTTCACGTACACGTTCTGCGGCAATGATCCTGTTTTTACAGATTGTGAAACGGTAACGGTTACCATTAATATAGAATCACTAACTGTTAGCAATGTACCCCTCAGAGCCTGTAATATCAACGGGCAGGGAACTTTTAACCTGACAACCGCGAATGTTACCAATAACTCACCAGTAACCATTACTTATTATCCAACTCTTATCGACGCGCAGACTGAAAATGCAGCCGCCCTTATTACAGCACCTAATACCTATACTGCACCTGACGGAACCATTGTATATGCCGTTGTAAAAAATTCGATAGGATGTAAAAGTATAGCACAGATCACTCTTTCATTATATAATCTGGCCATTGTTCAGGATAATTATACAGGGGTTTTCTGTGATGATAATTTCGATGGAACAGTTAATATCACCTTATCCGCTATCACTGCCATTGTATTGAATAACCCGACCTATTTTACCAATGTAAGGTATTATGCTTCATTGACTGATGCCAATGCGGGAAATAACAATACACTTCCGAATAACTGGAGCTACACCGCTGTTACAACGATTTATATAAGAGTGGATTCTCCCGATGGATGTGCTGCAGTGATTAAGCCGTTAAAATTCAGTATCGGAGCAAGGGTTCCACTGATTACTACAGCTGCATCTGTTACTCTCTGTGATGACGATCTGGATGGAGTAAAAACAGTCAGTTTAGCTTCACTTATTCCGTCATTTACATTAGACCCAAGTGTTACGTATACTTTCTATGCTACTTTAGCTGATGCACAGAATAACACCTCTCCGATAGCCGCATCGGTGACCGTTACCACAGCTGCCCAGACGTATTATATCCGGTTTGAAAAGAACGGAGTGTGCCCTGAAGTCGGCTCGATTAGAATTACTCTTAAAGTACCTAAAAAATCAGATATTTTAAAAGATAAGATCATTTGTCCTAAAACCACCACGACTTTAGATGCAGGCCCCGGATTTGAAAGTTATCTGTGGAGCACAGGTGCTACTTCACCTTCCATTACCAATGTTCCTGCGGGAAGTTATTGGGTAGACCTTGGCTTCAATGGTTGTGTTTACCGTCAGAACGTTACGGTGTCAGAATCTCCACTGCCTATGATCACTTCAATTGAAATTAACGGATCTACTGTTACAGTAGGCGTAAGCGGAGGAACTCCTCCTTATGAATATTCTCTGGATGGAGTTAGCTGGCAGAGTTCAAATGTTTTCAATAATGTACCGAGAGGCAACCACACTGTTTTTGTAAAAGATTCCAACTACTGTGCGGAAGTTAAAAAAGAGTTCGCCTTGATCAACCTGATCAATACAATTACTCCAAACTATGACGGTCATAATGACCAGATTGATTATTCAGCCTTAATGGCCAATGATAATCTGGAATTCAGGATATTCGACCGGTATGGAGCAGAGATCTTCAGAGGAACTCCAAGCAACCGGTACATCTGGGACGGAAAACTGGGCGGAAGACCTGTACCTACGGCTACCTATTGGTACTTCATCAGCTGGACAGAATACGGATCCGCTATTTCGGTGAAATATTCAAGCTGGCTTTTGGTAAAACACAAATAGCCTGCATTCAATATAATGAAAATAAGATGAACGGACCGGAAGAAGGAAGAGAAAGATTAGAAATTATTGTTGGATATATACTTTCTGAAAGTTATCCTAAAAATGATACTATTCAATGGGGGTTTCTTCCCTCTTCAAACCCTTAATTTCTGCATCTGGCAGGTAAAACCGACCTTCTTCTGTTAGTCATTTCTTCATTTGTAAAAGCTTATAACATTCATTAACAGTTTACTATAAAAGTTTAATATAACTTTAACCTGTAATCGTCATCTTATAAGGTATAAATTGCTGTATTTCTGCGTAATTTTGCCCCCATATATGAATAAGCTATTTACCCTTTTTCTGTTGATTTTTATAGTAAAGATCAATGCACAGATATACTCCGGAGAGGTGTTTTTAAAAGATAACTCGATTCTGTATCTCAACCAGGTCTACGTTACCAATCTGAATACCCAGAAAACCGTACTTACCGATTATAACGGAAACTACAACATTCCTGCAGCGCCCGGAGATGTGATCCGTTTTACTTCTATTGTTACAGAACGGAAAGATGTAAAGCTTACTTCTCAAATGCTTCAGCAAAAAAATCTCATCGAACTGAAGATTGCTTATTATGAAATTCAGGAGATTGTGATCAGCAGATTCAAACCTACGGGAAATCTAAGATATGATGTTAATTCAATAAGAAAAGAAGATAAAGGACTGGCTCTTAAAAAAGTGATCGGGCTTCCTGAGCCTAAAGGAGACGGAACTTCTCCGGAACTTCCGGTTGCCGGGCTTAGAGACGGCGGACTTACCTTCAGCTTAGGCAGCATCTATGATCTTCTTTCAGGCGAAAGAAAGAAAAAACAACGTTATATGGCTTATGAAAGGATGAATAGTTCTGTAACCCAGATTAAAAATTACCTGGGAACAGAATACTTTCTTAAATTTAAAATTCCGGAAAACCTGATCGATAACTTCCTGCAGTTTGTATATACCTCTGAAAATATACAGGGCTATGTACTGGCAGGCAATTTTGAAGCCATAAAAGTTCCGATTGAAAAATACCTTCCGATCTATCAAAAAAGGCTTAAAAACTCTAATCTTCTGGAAGTTGTTAAATAAAAATAAGGCAGGTCACCCATGGAATGACCTGCCTTTTCAATATTTTCATTGATTTTTTTCAAATGCAAAAGCCATATCTGAAGATAGCAGGCTGACCAGGATTAGCTACCTCTGATTATTATGCATTTTAAAAATCCATAGTATATATTTTTAAATATTCAAAAATATGTTTATTTTTATCTCACGATAATGTGTTTAAAATAAACATAATTCTATTTCGTTATCATATTAAAAGCTAATTACCCCCAAACACAAATTAAGAGGAAAACATTTTTTTTAAATTTAAAATTTGTTAATGAAAAAATTACTTTTATTTTTTGGTTCGGTTCTCTTCATCAACCTGTCTGCCCAGAAAAAGGGAAAAGACTATGCGGATATTCTAAAAAGCAAAAATATCTATGAAATCAATGCTTTTTTAAGAGATGCTCACCCTGATGACCCTAAAAGATCCGTTCTGAAGCCGCGGGTAATGGAAATGATGAAAGAATACATTAAAAACGCTCATCCGGCAGACCAGAAAGTAAAAGATATGCAGGAAATGCTGGCTCTGCTCAGAAGAAGACCTTCTACCAAAATCAGTTTCGATGAGATGAATGCCATTATCAAGCAGAAACAGATTGCAAAATATAAAGCTGAACTTGCCGCCAAACAGCCGACAACGGTATATATCCCAAGTACTGCCCAAAATACGTATGTGGTAAATACAACAGCCAATACTGCCATACCTAATGCAGAAGCAGAAGAATTCAATATGCTGATGGCCGTAAACCCGGTAGAACATCAGAACCGTACTGTAAAAATATTAAATTCATTATTTGATAATGATCCGAATAGCAAAGAGAGCATTGTACTGATTCAAAATAAATCAGACTGTAATATCATCGTGAGAATGGAGGGCGTAGGAAACACCAAATACAGGCTTGCTGTTCCTGCTCATGGTGAAAGTTCCATTGTTATAGACAAAGGCCAATATCTCTTCACCAGTTTGGTATGCGGGGCACAATATGCTTCACAAAAGACGATTCAGAAAGCGATTATGGTGGCACTAGGAAGCTCAGGTACGCAATAAAATCATTATAAATAACCTGAGATTTCGGGTTAGGAAGTTTGAGCATAAAGGTTGGAAAATAGAAGTTACTTTTAGTTATAGATACTGAAAACCACTGTAAAATCAAATTAACTAAAAAAGGATAACCAAATATTATTGATAACCTTCAGAATTTCCTTCTTTCATCTCTCAGCTTCAAACCTGTATCAATCAGATATTCTTACCCCAAACTGAGGCTAAATACGCTCATTGCATGTCTTTTAAAGATAAAAGGCAAGGTATTCTGTGCAAATTTTGTTACTTTTGCAGGATTTTATAAATGACTCGATGGGCAAAAATAAATTAGCAAGATTCGCAGAAAACAAAATATTACCAAACGTTATTCAGCCAACAAGAGAAGAAGCTTTAGAAGGCTTCCCGCTTAAAGGAAAATGGAGAGATGATTTTTTTAAAAACGAGAACCCTATCGTTCTGGAGCTTGGCTGTGGAAAGGGAGAATATTCAGTAGGTCTGGCCAGAACATTTCCTGAAAAAAACTTTATCGGAATTGATATCAAAGGAGCAAGATTCTGGTTCGGCGCTAAGGAGGCTGTGGAAAACGGTATGAATAATGTAGCCTTCCTAAGATCACAGATTGAACTTGTAGATCATTTTTTTGCAGAAAACGAAGTAGACGAAATCTGGATTACGTTTCCCGATCCACAAATCAAATACAAGCGTACCAAGCACAGACTAACCCATCCTGATTTTCTTAACCGTTATAAAAAATTCCTAAAACCGGGAGGAATCATTCATTTAAAAACTGATTCCGAGTTCCTTCACGGCTATACATTGGGATATTTGCAAGGTGCAGGTTATGAGATTATCACTGCTCACCATGACATCTATGGCGCTCCGGAATACGATCCAAACACAGAACATTTAAGAGATATTAAAACCTATTATGAAGAATTGTTCTCTTCTAAAGGTAAAACAATAACTTATATAAAATTCCGTATAACCTGATGAAATAAAACATTGATGAAAAAAAAATTTCTGACCATCCTTCTCTTCACATTTCTAATCCCTAGCTTTGCTTACACACAGAAAAAAAGCAAAGAAATCCTCAAAAGCACAAATATCAAGGAAATAGAAGAGTACCTTAAAAACGCCCACCCTGATGATCCAAAAAGAAGTGTCCTGAAACCCAAACTCATTGCACTAAAGAATTCTGAATGGACCAAAGGGGCTAAAAATGCCAAACCTATGGAAGCCAGACCTGTCATTACGGATATTCCCAACAGGTTTATGAGAAATTCAAGCTCTGCAGATGCCGAAGAATTTAAAAAGCTCATCGCAGAAACCTCAGATCAGCACAAGGAAAAAACAGTAAAGCTTCTGAACGCGATGTTTGATGAGGACATTACCCGCAAAGAAGCCGTATTGCTCTTCAGAAATAATTCAGACTGCAATATTATCCTCAGAATTGAAGGAAAAGATTTTTACAACCTTGCTGTTCCTGCACATGGGGAAAACTTTATTGTTATCAATAAAGGCTCTTACAGCCTCAACAGTAATGTGTGTGATGTAAAATACACTTCACAGAAAGACATAAAAAAAAGTATATTTGTAGTGATTGAAAATCCGGGGGCACGCCAGCCTGAAGTTAATCAGAATCAGGAAACAAGCTCTAAGGAAAGCTCCCAGGCTAAACCTTCAAAAAAGAAAAAATCTAAAAAATAACCGGCATGAAAAAACTGTTCATACTTTCCGGAATCTCAATAATCCTTGCCAGCTGCAGTGTGAATTACGGCAGCTATCCAAACCGAAATCCTTATCCTTCTTCAGGGTCAGGAAACAGCAACAGTGCTGCCAATACCGAAAGAGAATACAATGAGCTTATCAAGACCTATAAGCCTGAGACTGCTGATGTTCTGAATGATTTACTTAATTCAGATTCTCCATCCAATCCTAAAACTTCAATTTCTGTACAAAATGGTTCACGATGTAATATGGTACTTACCGTAAGCAGCAACGGATTCTTTAAAAAGATCCCCATTGCTTCCGGGAAAATGGGCTATACAATGGTTCCCAAAAATCAGAATTATAAACTCTCCGGAATGCTGTGTAATTCGCCTTATCAATCAACAAAATACATAACGAGCTCTTATTCTATAAAGCTTTCCAACTAAAAATAAGCCCACATTGTTCTGTGGGTTTTTCTTTGTACTGATTTGCCCTACAAAAGATTAATAGAAATAAAATAACAAAAAAAACGCTGGACCTAAATCCAGCGTTTTTCCTATATTAAAGAAAATCCTTAATTATTCTGCATCAAAATCAGCATCTGTATCAGCAGATACTTTTTCTCCTTCTTCTTTAGATTTTTCTTTATCAGCTTTTCTTTGAGACTGACCTTCTTTGATAGAATCAGAAACAATACTCAAGATCATATCGATAGATTTAGAAGCATCATCGTTTCCTGGGATAACGAAATCTACTTTTCTAGGATCAGAGTTTGTATCAACGATACCGAAAACTGGAATACCAAGTTTCTTAGCTTCAGTTACCGCGATGTGTTCTCTTAAGATATCAACTACAAAAATGGCAGAAGGAAGTCTAACCATGTCAGAGATAGATCCTAAGTTCTTCTCTAAGTTAGCTCTTTGTCTGTCAACTTGTAATCTTTCTTTTTTAGATAAAGTTTCGAACGTACCGTCTTTTTTCATTTTGTCGATAGAGTTCATCTTCTTTACCGCCTTTCTGATAGTAACGAAGTTCGTTAACATACCTCCAGGCCATCTTTCTGTAATATAAGGCATATTAAGTTCAGAAGCGTGTTTTGCAACAACTTCTTTCGCTTGCTTTTTAGTTGCTACGAAAAGAACTTTTTTACCTGCAGAAGTTAATTTTTCTAAAGCGTTACAAGCTTCATCCAATTTAACTGCTGTTTTATGTAAGTCTACAATGTGAATACCGTTTTTCTCCATAAAAATGTATGGAGCCATATTTGGGTTCCACTTTCTGGTCATGTGACCGAAGTGTACGCCAGCCTCTAAAAGGTCTTTTACATTTGCTTTTGCCATGTTTTCTGTTTTTGTTAGTTTACTTTCCGTCTTTTAAACAATCAACAACTTCTTTAGATGGGAGAAGCGTTTGGATGCTAAACGTAACGGGCAATTTTTGCTTTAAGCTTCAGGCATTAAGCCGTAGGCTTTGAAGCGAATTAAAAATTTTAATAAGTTTTTCAAAAAGCTTATTGCATATTGCTTTAAGCTTACCGCAATTCTTAACGTTTTGAGAATTGGAATCTCTTTCTTGCTTTTTTCTGACCTGGCTTCTTTCTTTCCACCATTCTTGCGTCTCTTGTAAGTAAACCAGCTGGCTTTAATGCTAATCTGAACTCAGCGTTGATTTCGCATAAAGCTCTTGAAATACCTAATCTGATAGCTTCTGCCTGACCTGTATTACCACCACCGAATACGTTTACGGTAACGTCATACTGACCAACAGTCTCAGAAAGGATAAACGGTTGGTTTAATTTGTAAACCATCACGTCTGTAGAGAAATATTCTTTAGCATCTTTACCGTTTACTGTAATGTTTCCAGAACCTGGTCTTACATAAACTCTTGCTACAGAAGTTTTTCTTCTTCCGATTTTGTGAACTATAGACATAATTAATTATTTAAATTCGTTAACATTAATTGTTTTTGGCTGTTGAGCTTCATGTTTGTGCTCAGTTCCTTCATATAAATAAAGGTTCTTAAGGATAGCAGCTCCTAATCTGTTTTTAGGTAACATACCTTTTACAGACTTCTCTAATACCTTTAAAGAATCTTTCTTTTGAAGTTCAGCCGCAGTCATAGACTTCTGCCCACCAGGATATCCTGTATGCCAGATATAAGTCTTATCAGCCCACTTGTTTCCGGAAAGTGTAATTTTCCCAGCATTCAAAACGATTACATTATCACCACAATCTACGTGAGGTGTAAAATTCGTTTTGTGCTTACCTCTCAAAATCTTTGCAACCGTAGAAGCTAATCTACCTAACGGCTGTCCTTCAGCGTCTACCACAACCCATTCTTTATTCGCAGTAGCTTTGTTCGCTGAAACAGTTTTGTAACTTAATGTATTCACACGTTTTAGTTAAAGATTAAACATAATTTACCCCTAAAAGGGTGTGCAAAGGTACAAATAATTTTTGTAACAGAAAAACATATTTTATTTTATCTATATAATGTGGCCTAACTTACGGTATGTTAATCGCTTTTATCATAGAAAATACCTTTGGCATAAATCTTGTAAAATGATTGGGCGTTGAAAAAATGTTCCTAAGATTCTAAAAACACAGATTTAAAGCAAAGAGTTTCTTCCCTCAACTCTTTTTTATTGCTTTTTCTTTAAAGATTCCCTCAAAAACTTATCAATATAATTATTATATCCCTGAAATAATTATATTTGTTTCCACCATATTTCACTTTATGAGCCACGGAAAATTAAGAGAAGACAAAACCTGCCTGAACTGCGGACATCAGGTTGAAGAAAGGTTTTGCCCACATTGCGGACAGGAAAATATTGAACGCAGACAACCTTTTCATTTTCTCTTCACCCATTTCATTGAGGATTTCACACACTATGACGGACAGTTCTGGAAAACCATACAATACCTGTTTACCCGCCCCGGAAAACTTACCCAGGAATATCTGGCTGGTAAAAGACAGGTCTATGTAGCTCCTGTGAAATTGTATATATTTATAAGTTTCATCACATTTTTTCTACCCAATATCTTACCTCATCCAAAAGAGGAAAATCAAAAAGCCGATCTTATCGAAGTAGAAACAAAGTCAAAAAAAGAAAAACAGAAAGCTGCCACAAAAAACATTGTAAGTGAATTACAAAAGGAGGGTGTTATATCCCATGAGACGGCCAATGCAACTCAAAATGCATTAGACGACACATTAAAGATAGAAGATGTTGAAGGAAAAAAGGACATGTATCACCTTACATTCGATACCAAAGAGGAATCTATTATGAGTGCTTATACAATAGAACAATACGATTCCATTCTCGCTAAAGACAACTCAAACGCCCATAAACTGATAAGACCAATTGCAAAAAAGGTGTTTGAATTAAAGAAGGAAGGACTCAGCAAAAAACAGATATGGGAGAAATATAAAAAAAACTTTATCCATACAATACCTAAAGCCCTTTTCGCTTACCTTCCTGTATTTGCATTCTTTCTTTGGCTATTTCATAATAAGAAAAAATGGTGGTACTTTGACCATGGCATATTTACGCTTCACTATTTCTCTTTCCTGCTATTGACAATACTGATTTTAATAGTAATAGAAAGAATTATGAGTTTTTTACCGGACTATTCACTACTAAACATACTCGATGCATTAACAACCTTAGGTCTTCTTGCCTATATGACGGCTTATTTCTTTGTAGCCCATTACAGGGTATATGAAACGAAGAAAAGAGTAAGCATATTCAAAGGTTTCCTACTATTTCTTGTCAACAACATAGGGTTACTTCTCATGTTTTTAATCTTAACATATCTAAGCTTTGTAATGCTTCATTAAAATTAATTTTACTTTAAAGATATCCGTAAAAGCGTACTGATATAATTCATTTATTTCCTGAAATAATTATATTTGCGCCAAACTCAAAACTATGAGCCACGGAAAACTAAGAGAAGATAAGACATGCCTGAATTGCGGAAACCAGGTGGAAGAAAGATACTGCCCACACTGCGGACAGCAGAACATCGAAAGCCGGCAGCCTTTTTATTATCTTTTTACTCATTTTATAGAAGACTTCACTCATTATGACGGGCAGTTTTGGAGTACCGTAAAAAACCTCCTGTTCAAACCGGGAAAACTTACCACAACTTATCTCGAAGGAAAAAGACAAAAATTCGTTCCTCCGGTAAAGCTTTATATATTTGTCAGCTTTGTCACCTTCTTTATGTTTGCTATTTTCCCTCCTTTCAATCTCAAAGATTTTGATAAAGACAAAAAGGAAAATAAAACAACCCAGACAAGCCAGCCTCAAAAACTGGCCCTGCAGGAAGCTATTAAAGCTATTGAAGCGCAAAAACGGGAGCAAAAAGACTCCGCTAAAATTGCCCAGCTTACTGAAGGACAAAACTATCTTAAGGATTCTCTGAAGTTACAGAGTTTCCAGGAAGGCCTTGAAAGCACGATAGATACAGACAAGAAAATATCTGATAGCAGCAGCTTTTTGGGCTACAAGACCCAGGAAGAATATGATAAAGGAATGGCCGGTAAAAAACGCCCGTTCGGTTTTATAAATGATGCTTTTGCCCATAAGTTTTTCAGCCTGAAAAAAGAGGGGGTAAAAAAAGGAGATATTATAAGAAATCTGGCAGAGACCTCTTTTCATCATCTACCCAAAGCTTTATTTATCTATCTTCCGGTTTTCGCCTTCTTTTTATGGATATTCCACGGCAAGAAAAAATGGTGGTACTTTGATCATGGTATTTTTACCCTGCACTATTTTTCATTCTTATTGGTAAGCATCTTGATTTTTGCCATCTTAAACAGAATTACAAATGCATTGGATAATGCTTTTCTGACTACATTAATCCGAATAGTGATGATCGCAATTATAATTTATGGATGGGCCTATTTCTTTGTTGCTCACCACCGGGTATATAAATCCCACGGCGTTGTCAGCATTATCATCGGGGGAATTATATTCTTCCTCAATATGTTTGCATTCTTGTTTTTAGTGACCGGATTAGCCTTGATCAGCTTCCTGATGCTCCATTAAAAGGAAAATATTTTGTCTGAATCCAAAGGTTTACTGGCGAAGCGATTTGCTTCCTCTGAAACTGGCAATTAAATAATACACTACAAAGACCGTAGAAAATTTCAGAATAGACGGAATAGCAAGCTGAAGATTAAAGAGCAGACTTCCTATCAGAACCAGAACTCCCATTGCCGCAAAAGACAATCCCAGTTTTTTAGGCAGCGAGAAATCGGGAGTATCCAGATAGTAAGCAAGCCCCCATGCACACCCGAAAGCAACAGCATAATAAGCGTCCACTGCCATATCCTGTGAGCTCAGAAAAAAATAATTAATAAGGAAACTCACAACGGTTCCCAACGCGAAATAAATCAAAGCTTTCTGCATATCCTTAAAATATGGTGCAAAAGTAGAGAATTTAATTTTGAGAAGATGAAAATACCGTGATTTTGAAAATAGAATCCAATAACCAGCTCTTATACCTGTCACTTTTCCGATCCCAAAACCTTAATTTGGAAAAAATTAATTAAATAGCATTATTTAATAATTTAAAAATCAATAAACTATAATCAAACATAGGTTCTTATTTTATTATTATATTTGAAAATTCAGAAATTTTCTATTTTTTTATGGAAACCCAAAAATATACTCCAACCAACAAAGTCAGAATCGTAACAGCCGCATCTTTATTTGACGGCCACGATGCTGCGATCAATATCATGCGCCGTGTGATCCAGGGAACCGGATGCGAAGTTATTCACCTTGGCCACGACAAATCTGCAGAGGAAGTTGTTAATACAGCCATCCAGGAAGATGCTAACGCCATTGCCTTAACATCCTACCAAGGCGGGCACAATGAATATTTTAAATATATCTACGATCTTTTAAGAGAAAAGAATTCACCGCAGATCAAAATTTTTGGCGGCGGCGGTGGAGTTATCCTCCCGGAAGAAATCAAAGATCTGATGTCTTACGGAATCGACAGAATCTATTCACCGGATGACGGCCGTGAACTTGGTCTTCAGGGAATGATTGACGATCTTGTTCAGAGATCTGATTTTGCTACCGGAAAAGAGGTTACAGCGGCAGATCTTGAAACCATCAGCTTTGAAAACCCTACGAGTATTGCCCAGATCATCTCTGCTGTTGAAAACTTCTCAGAAGAAAAACCAGAATTAGTAAAAGCTATTGACGAGAAATCCAAAGATCTTATTATTCCGATTATCGGGATTACAGGAACCGGAGGAGCCGGAAAATCATCTTTAACAGACGAACTGGTAAGACGCTTCTTACGTTCCAATACCGATAAAAAAATTGCCATTATCTCAATTGACCCTTCGAAAAAGAAAACGGGTGGAGCATTACTGGGTGACAGAATCCGTATGAATGCCATCAACGATCCGAGAGTTTACATGAGATCCATGGCGACGAGAGAAAACAACGTTTCGGTATCGCCATTCATCCATTCTGCATTGAATGTTCTGAAACTGGCACACCCTGATGTCATTATTCTTGAAACTTCCGGTATCGGGCAATCCGGTTCAGAAGTATCTGATTTTGCAGATGTATCCATGTATGTAATGACTCCTGAATATGGAGCTTCTACCCAGCTTGAAAAGATCGACATGCTAGATTATGCAGATCTTGTGGCTTTAAATAAATCCGACAAGCGCGGAGCTCTGGACGCCCTTCAGGCTGTAAGAAAGCAGTTCCAGAGAAACCACCTTCTATGGGAAAGTCCATTGGAAGATATGCCGGTTTATGCTACCAAAGCATCCCAGTTCAATGATCACGGAACAACAGAACTTTACAATAGACTGGTTTCAAAAGTGAATGATAAATTTGCAGGACTTGATCTGAAAAATTTCGTTGAACAGGAAGTTACTGAAGAAGTAACGATCATTCCTCCAAAAAGAGTACGTTATCTTTCGGAAATCGTAGAAAATAACAAACAATATGATGCTGTAATCGAAAAGCAGGCTGAGCTTGCCAGAAAAATGTATCATATCGAGGGAGTGAAAAGCTTCCTTTCCAATGAAGTTCTGGAAGCGGAATATCAAAAGGCAGAAAAAGACCTTCAGCAGGAAAATATTGACTTCCTGAAGACATGGGAAGATACAAAAAAGGCTTTTCATGAGGAGTTTTATTCCTATTATGTTCGTGGAAAAGAAATTAAGGTGGAAACCTCAACAGAATCTTTATCCCATTTAAGAATTCCGAAAATTGCCCTTCCGAAATACAATGACTGGGGAGATCTCATTCAATGGAAAGGCCAGGAAAATCTTCCGGGAAGTTTCCCTTACACTGCAGGAATTTACCCATTCAAAAGAACCGGTGAAGACCCTACGAGAATGTTTGCGGGAGAAGGAGGTCCGGAAAGAACCAACAGAAGATTCCATTATGTATCTGCGGAAATGCCTGCAAAACGTTTATCTACAGCTTTCGACTCAGTAACTTTATATGGCCAGGACCCTGCTCTACCACCGGATATTTATGGAAAAATCGGTAACGCGGGAGTATCTATTGCCACGTTGGATGATGCAAAAAAACTGTATTCAGGGTTTGACCTTGTGAATGCGCTGACTTCTGTATCCATGACGATCAACGGACCTGCTCCAATGCTGCTTGCGTTCTTTATGAATGCTGCCATTGACCAGAATGTTGAAAAGTACATCAAAGAGAATGGCTTAGAAGCTAAAGTAGAAGCTAAGCTTAAGGAAAAGTTTGACGATAAAGGTTTAGAAAGACCTCAATATAACGGAGAGCTTCCACCATCCAATAATGGACTGGGGCTTAAACTCTTAGGCTTAACAGGAGATGAAGTAATTCCTGCAGAAGTTTATGCTGAAATTAAAGCCAAAACAATTGCTACTGTTCGTGGAACTGTTCAGGCTGATATTTTAAAAGAAGATCAGGCTCAGAATACTTGCATTTTCTCTACTGAATTTGCCCTAAGATTAATGGGTGACGTTCAGGAATATTTCATCACGGAAAAAGTAAGAAACTTCTACTCTGTTTCCATTTCAGGATACCACATTGCAGAAGCAGGTGCCAATCCGGTTTCCCAGCTGGCATTTACACTGGCTAACGGTTTCACGTATGTGGAATATTACCTGAGCCGTGGAATGGATATCAATGATTTTGCACCGAACTTATCCTTCTTCTTCTCCAATGGTATTGATCCTGAATATTCAGTGATCGGACGTGTGGCCAGAAGAATCTGGGCAAAAGCCATGAAACTGAAATACGGAGCAGATGAAAGAAGCCAGATGCTGAAATATCACATCCAGACTTCCGGACGTTCGCTTCACGCTCAGGAAATTGATTTCAACGATATCAGAACAACGCTTCAGGCATTATATGCGATCTACGATAACTGTAACTCTCTTCACACGAATGCGTATGACGAGGCCATTACCACACCTACCGAGCAATCCGTAAGAAGAGCAATGGCTATTCAGTTGATTATCAACAAAGAATTAGGTTTAGCGAAAAATGAAAACCCGCTTCAGGGGTCATTCATCATTGAAGAGCTGACTGATCTTGTGGAAGAAGCTGTTTATGCTGAATTCGACAGAATCACAGAAAGAGGCGGTGTGCTGGGAGCTATGGAAACTATGTACCAGCGTTCTAAAATTCAGGAAGAATCCATGCATTACGAATGGCTGAAACATACAGGTGAATATCCAATTATCGGGGTGAATACTTTCCTTGGAAAAGATGGTTCACCAACGGTGCTTCCGGGAGAGGTGATCCGTTCCACTGAAGAAGAAAAGCAGGCTCAGATTGAATCGCTTCATAACTTCCAGAAAGCGAATGATGATAGATCTGAAGAGGCATTAAAACAACTTCAGCACGCAGCGATTAACCAGCAGAACTTATTCGGAGTGATGATGGATGCTGTAAAATACTGTTCTCTGGGACAGATTACCAACGCTTTATTTGAAGTTGGGGGTAAATACAGAAGAAATATGTAACAGACCTCTGTAAAAATAATTTTAAGACCTCATCATTGTATGAGGTCTTTTTTTATGCCGTAAACCCTCTGGGAGAAACCCCAAACTGTTTTTTAAAATTCTTGCTGAATGATGAAAGATCTGCAAAGCCACAGGCAACAGCAATATCAGTAAGGGAAAATCCTTTATCTTTTAACAGTTGGAGCGCCAGGTTCAGTTTTTTCCGGGTGATGTACTGATAAGGGCTTTCGTTGAAAAGCTGCCTGAACAAACGGAAAAAATGATACTCCGAAACTGAAGATGCTCTTGCTACTTCTTCAATATTTTCTATCGAAATGAAATGTTCATCTATATAATTTCTGGCAGCAAGCATTTTCCGGTAAAGCATTTTCCGGGTCTGTATTTTAGAAACATTCAGCTTTTGCACCTTGTAAAAATCAGGAGCATAAACGGAAACAAGATTTTCCGCCAGCAGATAGTAAAACTCTTTGTTAAATTCAAACTGATGGTCTGTCTGATAGGAGATCTGTCCTGAAATCTGCTGCAGCTGCCTTCCGATACTATTATTAGAAAAATGGCTTTTATTTTCCACAAAGCTCTCCGAAGTAAAAAAAGTAACCAGCTCCGGATCTTGCTCTGTTATTTCCGGACAGCGGAAGCCGTTAGCCACATCCGACATGATCTCCGGGGCAATATCGATACACAATCCTTTAACTGCTTTATCACTTTGAATCAGCAGTTTTCCGTTAGAAAAATGATTCCCTACAAGAAACTCTCCCTTAGATACTTTAAACAGGTTTCCGTCAATCAGGTACTGCTCACAGCCTTCCGTTACAAATTTCAGACTGAAACTCCGGAACAGGACATCCGTCTTCAGCTCACGAAAAGATGAAAAGTTGACCAGGCTGCTTTCCCTAGGCAGTTTAAGCTTCCTAAAATTATCCTCTGAAAGACGGTTGAACATATCATGTGTTTTTGTTCAGAATAAGTCGGATGGTATATTAGAAAAGTTACAGTTCCTTTATCTATTCCTACTGTCTTATTCTTTGCCACTAATACACAATTTTTTTATTTTTCAATCGCTCTCAGACTCTACAGATTGAGTTGATTTTTTGATTTTTTTATAAGATCTCAAAATAAAAGCCGGACATGAATGCCCGGCTTTGTTATCTGGTTTTAAAATTTAAATTTTCACACGTTCTTGTTCTGTTTCCGAACCTCCACTTTCACGTACTTTCAGGTTTTCTCCTTTACTGAAACGGTAGCTGAACGATAATGAGATCACCCGCGAATCAAAGGTGCTGTACCATGACGCATTAGCATTCTGAATATTCCGGATCTGCCCTTTAATCTGATTGGTATAAAAAATATCAGACACATTCAGCTTTAATGTTCCTTTATCCTTCAGAATTTTGGTAGATATCCCTGCTCTTACTGAACCTACCGGAGAAATCAGGAACTGTCCGGATAATGCTGCAGACTGGTACTGTCCTGATAACTCTGCGGTCCATTTTTTACTGATTGCAAACTGATTGGTAGGCATGATCACCCAGTTCCATTTGGAATCATTCAGGCTTTCGGTATATACCTGGCTGCTGAAACGGTTGGAAGAAAGTGCGGTGTAACACTGCAATGTCCACCATTTTGTAACAGAAACAGTTCCGTTGAATGATATTCCGTAAGAAATCTGTTTAGCAAAATTTCCGGGACGGCTGTAATAAATATTGTTTCGCTGCTCATTGGTTTCCGAGATCAGATTATCAATATAGCTGTAGTTCAGTCCGAAAATATATTTTTTATTCCATGTGTAATTGAATTCTGCATTGTAAGAAAATGTAGGTTCCAGAAACGGATTTCCTCCATAGAACGTAAATTTATCCATAGGGTAAGTAAACGGATTCAGATCCTTATAATTCGGACGGTCTATTCTTCTTCCCAATGAAAGCCCGAATACATGATTCTGCAGGGAATCTGCTCTGTACTGCACATAAAATGTAGGGAAAAGGCTTGTGTATTTTTTACTGAACGCGGAATCCCTGACCATTGGATTTCCTTTCTGGTATCCTTTAATATCAGAATATTCCATACGCAGCCCGGCCTGAACAGAAAACTTACTAAAGTCTTTTGAATAGTTGGTATATACGGCATGAATGTTCTCTTTATAGGTAAAATCATTAGAAAACTGATAGTTGGGTATTTTAATCCCGTTCATCACATCTCTGAAATCTGCCACATTATTCGTTTTCACAAAACTTGATTTTGCTCCGAAGCCTAAATTACCTCCTAATGCTTCTACTCCACTATAGTCTGCTTTGATCGCTTTGATTCTGATATCTGAAGGGAGCTCAGAATCCATTTGGGTCTGCTCTATGACACTTCTGTCCGGATTCAATATGGCATTGTACAGGTTCTGGGAAACCCTGGAGTGGTAATTAATATGGTCGAAATTCACACTCAATTCCTGTTTATCTGTGAACTTATGGTTCATATTGAGGTTGATGGCATCATTTTTAAACCGGATTTTCATCGGATTTTGGGCTTCTACCAGACTTACCGTTTCATAATCCGCATTCTGAATAACTGCATTGTTCGCAATATTCCGGTCTGACGGATTGATAAAGCCGCTCAATACAATTCCGAGGGTAGTTTTGGGAGTTGCATAGAAATCAGCTCCGACTTTTGCGGAATGGGTTCTGCTACTCGGTGTGATATAGGAATTCTGGGTAAATGTTGAACTTCTGTCTCCATTAGGGGTAAAATATTCTCTTGTAATGGTGAGGTCCTGGTAGGTTTCATTTTTATTCAGGCTGAAATTGGAGAAAAAATTCCATTTTTTGATTCGATAATTGAAATTGGCGCTGTTGTTGGTCCTCATGTGTTTTCCTTGTCCATAGGCAAGATTTATCCCGCCGTTAAACCCTCTTGCAGCATTTTTCTTAAGCCTGATATTGATAATTCCGGCATTTCCTGCGGCATCATATTTTGCAGGGGGATTGGCAATCACTTCAATGGTTTCTATACTGGAAGACGGGATGGAACGCAAATAATCAGCTAGATCTGAAGCAGAAAGGTAAGAAGGTTTATCATCAATAAAAACCTGTACTCCGGATTTGCTTTTCATCGAAATATTACCGTTCATATCTACACTTACGGATGGTGTTTTTTCCAGAACTTCTAGGGCTGTTGTTCCGGCGTTGCTGATTAGCGCATCGGGATTCACTACAATCCTGTCTATTTTTTGAGTAACAAAAGGTTTTTTGGATGTAATTGTCACTCCTTCTATTTCTTTTGTCCCCGGGTTGAGGCGAATTTCGGGAAAAGTTATCTTTCCTTCAGAGGAAATAAGTGTTTCGGAAATAAATTTTTCATACCCCGTTTGTTCAATCACCAGCTTCACCGGTTCTGAAACGAAATCTTCAAATTCAAAATTTCCGTTCTGATCGGTAATTGTTGTTTTCAGCACCTCATCCCGATCCGCTTTCATAAGCATCACTGTGACATTAGACATCGGCTGCCCGTTTTTCCCGTAGATACGGCTACTTAAAGAAGATTTCCCCTGGCTGTAAAACCAGGAAAAGCTCAACAATAACAGTAAAATGCATATTTTTCTCATAGTGTTCAGATTAAAATTCAAGATTCATGGTTTATGGTTCAACGTTTAGAAACTCTGCAGCCACTGACCGAAACTGAACCCTTTTCTAAAAATAAACAATGCTGCTGCTACGATCATAATCCCCAGCAATATTTTCGCCGGTGTGGATTTCCAAAAATTCTGAGATTTCATAATGATTTATTTTATTCTCAAAGGTAATATGCGGGAAAAAATATGACTTGTCAAATTCTGCTAATTTTCCATATAAGAAAAACCCGCAAACATGATATGCGGGTTTATTTCTGAATTTAAGTATGCAATTTATTTCTTGTTAAAATCTCCTGCAAACACAGATGTAAGCTTATCTTCGCTGATATATTTTCTAAGTACATCATTTACCTGGCTTACTTTCAAGGCAGATACTTTTGCTTCTAAAGTATCATAATCCTCCAAAGGAATACCGTATTGAAGCTGGCTGTTAACAAGCCCCATTAAAGTATTGTCATTTCCTAATCCTGTTTTTCTTGAGGTTAACCAGGAATTCAGATTCGATTTCAGTTCTTCTTCGCTAAAACCTTCTTTTACAGCCTTATTAACTTCTTCTTTCAGAGCCTTGTTTACTGCATCTTTTTTCGTAGGATTAAAGAATGCGTACCATCCCCAGGATGAAACGTTATTATCCGAAGGTACATTCATATAAGATCCGGCTCCGTAACTGATCCCTTCTTTTTCACGAAGTCTTGTAGGAATTCTGGAGGTAAGGAATCCTCCGCTGCCCAACATTTCATTAGCAATGATTAACGCCGGATAGTCAGGGCTTTTTCTATCCATAGAGAAGCTGATTTTTCCTACAGCCGCTCCGTTCTCTTTATCCGGAGTCAAATATTCCTTATCCTGTTTTTTAGTGGCAAAGAGTTCAGGTTTGATTTGCTCATAATTGGATTTTGAATTCCATTTTGCAAACGTACTTTCAAGTAACGAAGATACCGTCTTGGAATCCAGGTCTCCAATCACAGTCCCTACTCCATTATTGCTTCCTAAAATCTTATTATAAAAATCTACAAGTTCCTGTCTTTTAATGGTTTTATTGGTTTCAATCTGCTCTTTGAAAGACGGGGTATAGAAAATGCTTTCTTTAGGATAGCTTGCTGTAATTTTTTCAATTTCGGTGAATGCCAGAGCCTGAGGATCATTTAAAGAGCCTTCCAGATAAGTATTATATTCATTGACTGTTTTAACGAGCTCTGCTTCAGGGAAGCTGGATTCTGTAAGAATTTCTTTCATTAATCCCATTACTTTTGGCAGATACTCTTTATACGTATTCACATTAGCATATAAAGTCTGTCCTCCAAATGAAAAATTGATGCTGGATTTCCACTGATCGAGCATATCCTGAATCTGTTCTTTTGTATGAGATTTTGTTCCTGTTTTCATGACCTGCGCCATTAAAGCACCAATCTGGGATTTTCCACTCAGATCTTTGGCGTTACTTACCGGGAAGCGGAAGCTTGCGGCTACTTTTCCGCCCTTAATTTCTTTCTTAATAACGCCGTATTTCATTCCGTTGCTTAATTTTCCTTCAGAAAGATTAGCCTTCAGGTTTTTAATACTGGCTTCAAAAGGAGCCACTTCTTTTTCAAGAGCTTTGCCTTTATAATCTTTCGTCAGTGTGGCGATCTGATCATCAGAATATTCCAGATTTTTAACCCTTACTTCGTCTTTGGTTGGGATGAATACCCCTACAGTCCGGTTATTGGTTTTAAAATATTTATTCGCCACCTTCTGGATATCTGCCAAGGTAAGTTTCTCAATATTATCACGGTACAGCATTCCCAATTTGTAGCTTCCCGCTCCTACAATCTCCGTTAAACCAATTGCAAAATTGATGGTATTGTTTTTATTATTCTCAATTTGCTTTAAAATTTTGGCTTTTGCCCTGTTGACATCCTGTTCTGTATATTTAATGGCAGCCACTTTATCCAGTTCAGCTCTGAAATCACTTTCCACCGTCTTCACATCTTTATCTGCCGGAACTTCCAGGCCGAAATACATAAAAGCAGCATCTCTCACGGTTGGCTGGTAAGAATATACTGAAGCTGCTTTATGAGAATCAATCATCGCTTTATACAAGTAGCCGGAAGGGTCTGCTGTCAAGATTTCTGACAACGCATCCAATGCTGCATAATCTTTATCTGCATAAGGTGCTGTATGGTATAGAGCTCCTACAATTTTACTGTCTCCCGAACGTTTCAATTCTACAAAACGCTCTCCATCCTGTGCCGGCTCAACCGTATAAGTCTGATCTAAAACTCTGGAAGGTCTCGGAATCACCGAAAAATATTGAGAAATATAGTTCAGAGCCTGCTTTTCATCAAATTTACCGGCTACAATAAGAGTGGCATTATCAGGCTGATAATGTTTTTCATAGAACCGCCTCAATGTTGGAGCTTTTACTCTTTCAATATCTTCTTTGCTCCCGATGGTGCTGTTTCCGTAATTATGCCACAGGTAGGCCGTTGATACAATCCTTTCCATCAGAACATCTCCGGGTCTGTTTTCTCCTATCTCGAATTCGTTCCTTACTACGGAGAACTCTTTGTCCAGATCAGTCTGCAGAATCGTAGCGTTCACCATCCTGTCCGCTTCCATTTCCAGGGCCCATTTCAAGTTGGCATCACTGGATGGAAAGATTTCGTAATAATTTGTTCGGTCATACCAGGTGGTCCCATTGGCGTCACCTCCTTTATCAGACAGCTGTTTTTTTATA
This sequence comes from Chryseobacterium vaccae, assembly GCF_009602705.1. Lineage (NCBI taxonomy): Bacteria > Pseudomonadati > Bacteroidota > Flavobacteriia > Flavobacteriales > Weeksellaceae > Chryseobacterium > Chryseobacterium vaccae. Next base: position 2,886,020 of record NZ_VSWH01000001.1, read on the forward strand.
TCACCTAATTTTTTAGTGCTTTTAAATAACATATGCTCAAGCAAATGGGCCATTCCTTTTTCTCCGTATCCTTCATGTTTGGACCCGACATTATAAACAATATTTACCACCATATTACTCTGGGAAGGGTCTGGAATCAAAAGAACTTTCATTCCGTTAATGAGGGTATACTCTTTTACCCCTTCTGTATTGCTTATGAATTTTGGAGTTTCTCCTTTTTGTGAAAATACGGGATTTACCATTCCCGTAAAAAACAAGACCGCGGTCCCAATGAGCAGGTTTTTCATGTGTTCTTAATTTTAGTTCTGTTAAATTTAAAACAATTACATCTTCTAATCAAAAATAAACTCTGTAAATCAACAGAATATTCTATTTTTTATCATAAAATTGCAGGGTAAAACAGAATCAGCCTGTATGAATCCCAAAGCCATTTTCAACTGGAGCAGCGGAAAAGACTCCGGCCTTGCGTTATTTAAAATTATTCAGGAAAACAAATATGAAGTAACCGCTTTATTAACAAGCATTAATAAGGAGTTTCAGCGTATTTCCATGCATGGTGTTCATGTATCTCTATTAGAAAAGCAGGCAGAAAGTTTAGGATTTCCTTTAATTAAAATGGAACTTCCCAAAGAACCTTCCATGGAGGAATACAGCGCTATTATGGATAAGACCATGTCACGCGTAAAATCTATGGGAGTTACCGCTTCTATTTTCGGAGATATTTTTCTGGAAGATCTTCGCCAATACCGTGAAGACCAACTGAACGCTATCGGAATGGAAGCAGTCTTTCCGCTTTGGAAACAGAACACCGCTGAGCTTATCCATGAATTTCTGAACCTTGGCTTTAAAACCATTGTAACCTGTGTCAACGGAACTTATCTGGACAAAAGTTTCGCAGGACGGATTATAAATCAGCAGTTTCTTGATGATCTTCCTGAAAATGTTGATCCCTGTGGCGAAAACGGAGAGTTTCATACATTCACTTTCGATGGTCCGATTTTTAAGAAACCGATTCTTTTTGAAATCGGGGAAACGGTAAAGAAAACGTATCCCAAACCCAAAACAGACTCTGAAGAAGAAGGAGAATATGTTTTCTGGTTCTGTGATTTGAAATGAGAAAGGAAGCTCTTTCTTAAAATTTTTCTCAGGTAATGATCTTTTCTTAAAAATTCTTTTTTTGTGACAATCCGATACGCCAGAATTGCAGGCCGTAGATAATCTTTATCCATAAAACCACTTCTTTGATAAACCGGAAGTTCTGTGAAAGTTTTATCCACGGTTTTGATTTTTCTTTTCTATTCTTTTTGATTATTTTTAGCCTAAACTTCAATACAAATGCCGAAAATTTTCAATTCTCTTTTTTCCGTATTATTTCTTACTATTTTTATAACAGCCTGTAAGAGTTCTTCCGAACCCATCGAAAAGCCGGTTGATAAAAAGTTAGTTATCGACTCTACCATTGCCGTTTTTCAGAAAATAATTCTTGAACAGCAGATTGATTCTGTTTTTAAAAAGTATCATTTTAATGGAAGTGTTGCAGTATTTAAAGATTCTCTGCAGCTGTACAGAAAGGCCAATGGCTATTCGAATTTTAAAACCAAAGCTAAGATTGACAGCGGGACGGTATTCGCCATCGGTTCTGTAAGCAAGCAGTTCACGGCAGTTCTTATTCTTCTTCAGATGGAGCAGGGAAAACTGAACATTCATGATAAAGCCTCAAAATATCTGAAGGAATTCCAGCTTAAAGAATATGAAAACATTACGATCCAGCAGCTTTTGAACCATACTTCCGGGCTGAATACTTTCGGCGGAAAATTAATGTTTAAAAGCGGTTCTGATTTCTTCTATTCCAATGACGGATTTAATGCATTGGGAAAGATTGTTGAAGCCGTAACCGGAAAATCTTTTGATGAGAATGCCCGGGAACTTTTTCAAAAAGCGGGAATGAAACATTCTTCAACAGGAGCTGTTTTTAAAGGAAATAATTTTGCCAGCGCTTATCTGGGCAGCGGAAAAACATTTGAAGAAGTTCCTAATATGCCAAAAAGACTGGCAGGAAAAGACATAGGAACACCTGCGGGAGGTATCCTTTCTACCATCGATGATCTCCATATCTGGAATAACGCCCTTTACAGCGGTAAGATTCTGAAAACAGAAACGCTTAAACAGTTTGTTTCCAAAAGCGCAGAAAGACGGCATCAGATTTTTGGAAAAATGGGTTATGGTTATGGAATTATGCTGAATATCGGGCAACCTGAAAGTTATTTTCACAGCGGTTATGTAAAAGGTTCTCCTTCCCTGAATATCTATTATCCACAGACTAAAACTTCTGTACTTATTCTGTCTAATACGGCGGACGAAGAGAAAGGAAAAGGCTCAACCTTCAGACCTCATATTGAAATTAAAAAATTGACAGATGCTCTTGAAAATTCGGTGGTAAAGATGAAGCGTGATACTGCAAAAATTTAGTTAATCGTTTTATTCTCCTGAAGTTTCCAGGAAGTCCTGTATTTTGCAAGGGCTTTTTAATCAAAACAAATACTAACGTCATCAATGTAAAAATAACAGAAAATCTTTGCTTAAATCAAAACATTAATTCTTCGGGCGCTGTTATATAAAAGCTGGATATTGGTCAGCATCCCATAGATGAAGAACGTTCTCATCACATCTGAATTGAATAAAGACGCCGTGTCATAAAGGGTAAACCGGTTAAAAAAGAAATATACACCGGCACAGACTATTGCCCCGATAAAGGTATTTCTCAACACCAGCGGATGAAAACTAAACTGAAGGTAGTGGTAAAGGGTCATTTTTCTCCAGATAAAATTGTAAAGCAAAAGGCCGACTGTTACCATCCACAATGTCATCTGCAGATAGATAAAAGCATCTGTACTGAAATAGAACAATGCAGAAAGTAGAAATGAGGCAATCACTGCATTTACTGCAATATTCCTGAACCTTGCCTGAACAGCAATCTTTTCAATTCTGGCTATTTTCCTGAATGAAAATCTATCTGCTCTTACCATTTCCAGCTCATGCTGCCAATTCATTTTGGTTGTAAGAAAAGCTTCCTGAAATCCGATATTCTTTTCTTCCATCAGATCTGAAATCTGAAGCATGAAATGGTCTTTAATTTCTAAAAGCAGTCCGTAGCTTAATTTTTTTGATGTGAGATATCGTACGATCTCATTCTCCTCTATAATGTTGATCATGTATTAAGATTAGTTTTTATTTTTTATTGTTCCGAATGTTCCGCTATTACTTCAAGCTTCTGCTGGGGATTCTAAAAAGCTCTTTATCCTGTTTAACGTTTTCTTATGCTCAAAAAAACTGAAAAGGGCAAAAATACAGCCTGTTTGTACCAGGAAAGGAATGATTAAAGTTATCAGAAGCATGAAAACATCAGAAGTAGTGTGCTCTCTGAAAAACTGATAGGCATAATGTCCGTTTTTCCCTGTAATCTGTACCATCGCAATCATACAGGTAATCATCAGCCCCATATTTTGCTGGTACATCGTGTAAAAACATTTCCCTTTGTATTTGAAATCTGTTCTCATGTATTTCCAAATCCTAATGTTCAAAAGCCATACACATCCCATGACCAGAAGGAACATTCCGTTCAATACTCTGAAAAGTATGCCGTATTCTTCCTGATTTCTTGACAGATAGACCAGCATCAGATTAATCCCAAAAAAGATCAGCCCGATAAGTAATGATTTTTTCAGGAAGCCATTATATTTTTCCTTTATTATTCTTTTGGCGATCATAGGAATTTTTACAGGGAAGAACATCCGGTAGTTCACTGTTTCAAATTCTCCCTTCCAGGATTCTTTTGCCTTTGAGAAAGCACTTTCAAAACTTAAATTTTCATTGAGCTGGATATCCTGAATCTGGGTGATCACGTGGTCTTTGATCTCCAGTAAAACATCAAGAGGGAGCTTTTGGGAAATCAGATACTCCATTACCAGAATCTCCTGTCTTTCAGTCATCATATATTAAAGATGGTGTTGAGGTTGAGCAGATAGTTTTTCATTTCATCTTCATAAACAGCCTGCTGTTTTTTCCCTTTTTCTGTCAGCAGATAATATTTACGGTCTCTTCCGTTTATTTTCTGGACTTCTGAAGTGATAATTCCATCACTTTCCAGTTTGTGAAGCAGTGGATAAAGTGCTCCTTCCGTCATTTCCAGCTCGCCCTGGGTAAGCTCCTTTGCTCTTTGAGTGATCTGATAGCCGTACATTTTCACCTCTTTTGAAAGCAGCTTCAAAATAATGTTCTGTAACGTTCCTTTATATAAACTGTTTTTTTTCAATGATTGTCGTTTTATACCTTACAAATCTATGCATAATTTTCTTATGCATATAGATTTTATGTAAAAAATTTTATCTTGCTTCATGCAAAAAATGTATTTCATAGCTGTTTATCCACCTCAGGAGATCATTGATGAGGTCAAGGTCTTTAAAACAGATCTTGCTCTTGATTACGGGAACTCAAAGGCACTGAACAATGATGCCCATATTACTTTATTCCCCCCTTTCTCAAGAGATCTGGAACTGGAAAGTGATATTCATACGGCTTTTCAGAAGATTGACACCCATATTCCCCCTTTTGAAATCATGTTAAACGGTTTCGGAAGTTTCCCGAATCCTAAAAATCCTGTTTTATATGTAAAACCGGAATTCAACGAGAATTTAAATCAGCTTCATCAGCATGTTATCCGGCAGTTCAGCTTTAATAAATATTCTTTTTCACCACATATGACAGTAGGATACAGGGATCTGACCTTTGAAAATTACCTAAAAGCATGGGAAATATACCAAGACAAGGAATACAAAACTAGTTTTTTAGTTGATAAAATTCTGTTACTCCGACATGATGGAAAATGGACGCCGGTTGCTGAAAAGTATCTGAGTGAAAAATAAATGTAACTGTTTTCTCAATTTCCGGATCTGAGCAAAAAATTCCCTGTAAAACCCTATCTTTGAACCAATGATTTCAGAGAAAATAATTTTAGGTATTGATCCGGGAACTGCCATCATGGGCTTCGGTATTATTTCCATTAAAAAAGGCAAAATGGAACTGGTCTCCATACACGAACTTATCCTCAAAAAATACCCCAATCACGAAACAAAACTGAAGTATATTTTTGATAAAACATTAGCGCTGATTGATGAATACCACCCCGATGAAGTAGCCCTTGAAGCTCCTTTCTACGGGAAAAATGTACAGAGTATGCTGAAACTGGGCCGTGCACAGGGCGTTGCCATGGCCGCAAGCCTTTACCGAAATATTCCCATCACCGAATATTCTCCTAAAAAGATTAAAATGGCGATCACCGGAAACGGAAATGCCAGCAAAGAGCAGGTAGCAGGAATGCTGCAGAATCTCCTGAAATTAAAAGAATTCCCCACCAAATACCTCGATGCTTCCGACGGTCTTGCCGTTGCCGTATGCCACCATTTTAACTCCGGAACTTTGACGGATACTAAATCATATAGTGGATGGGAAAGCTTTTTGAAGAAGAATCCGGATAGATTGAAGTAGGATAGGAAATATAAAGATTCAATTGATTTTCAATATTCATAAGATTTTACATTTCCGTTTCTATATAGATAGACATGGTCTCTACCTTTACGTTTGACAATGCTGCCTCCCTTTCGAAACTGATGATATTCATACATATTGAATTCTAATCTTTTCCCATTGTCAAGCATTAAAACGATAACTCCATGATTTGAATAATCTCTTTAAATACGGTCTATTTTCCTGAAAAATAATCATTTACATTTTGTGCTTTTCTGTTTTCAGACTCTTTCTTTTGGTATTCTTGATAAAGGAAAAAACAGCCAACCGCCAGGCCAAACAGAATAAGACCTGAAATATTGATAAGTTTCTGCGTGATTTTACAATTTCACGAATATTAGTTTTTATGAAGCTCATCAATTGACCTGAGATTTAATCATCTGATAATATCAGATTTCAATCTACAGATAATTTTTGAAACTTTACCAGTAAAAAAACAACAAATCATCAAACCCGGAATAAACAAATAAAATAAACTGACAATCAATATTTTAAATCAAACACCCGAATTACTTGGCAAAACATAATACTATCTTTTACATTGGTATGGTTTTTAGTACTACATTTGTATAAATTTTCAATTATGAAAACAAACCAACAAACTATAAATCAAGCGAATCACTCAATAAACTGGTTCCAGAAGTTTCTGATGGTATGTTCCGGAGGAAACATTCATATTTTAAGAAAAACACCAAGCGAGTGGAATAAGTTCTCAGGCATTGGGGGGATTGTTCTTTTCACCGCCGTATTTGCGACTTTATCGGCAGGATATGCTATGTATACGGTGTTCGATAACCTCTGGACTTCGGTGGGTTTTGGAATACTCTGGGGGCTGATGATTTTCAACCTAGACAGGTATATCGTTTCTTCCATTAAAAAAACAGGAACATGGTGGAATCAGATTTTAATGTCTATTCCCCGTCTGATCCTAGCTACTTTTTTAGGAATTATTATTTCCAAGCCACTTGAACTTAAAATTTTTGAAAAAGAGGTCAACAAACAGCTGAATACCATCATTCAGAGAAACAAAAAACAGCTTCAGGGTGAGATGAGCGGAAGAATCCTCCAGCAAAGCGGACCTTTTGAAACAGAGAAAAAACAGATTGCAGAAAAAACAGCACAATACCAGAAAGCATACGACTCTGCTGCTGTAGAGCTTGAAAAAGAAATTCTGGGAAAACAATCCGGGCTAACCAGTGGAAAAGAAGGATACGGGCCGAATGCCAAGCGTAAACAGGAACTGAAAGAACAAAGAAAGCAGGACCTTGAAAACTTCCAAAAACAAACGGCTCCAAGACTGGAATATTTAGACAAAGAAATTTCAAAAGTCTATACCAATCTGGAAACAGAAAGAAAGTCTACAGAAACTTTCGAGGATAAATTCAACGGGTTTGCAGCCAGGCTTCAGGCATTGGATGAACTTGGGAAAAATTCAGCCATTATCGGACTGGCAGCTGCCTTTATCATGGGGCTCTTCATCTGTCTTGAGATCTCCCCGGTTCTGGTAAAACTAATTTCCCATGTAGGACCTTATGATCACCTTCTGGAAAAAACAGAAAATGATTTCAGGTTATATGCCAGGGAAAAAATTGAAAAAGGAAACGCCCTTACCGATTTCCGCATTGATGATTTTAAAGATAATTTAAAAAAATAACGTATTTTTCATTCATGATTATTGATAAAGAAGAGATTCAGAAGAAAAAGAAAAAGCTGGACGACTGCAAAACATTCCTGAAAAAAGAATTCATCGGGATAGACAAAATTATTGATGATTTAATGGAATATATCCAGATCTGGTATCTGATTCCGGAAATCCTTACACGCCCTGTTGTGATCAATCTATGGGGTATGACCGGAGTTGGAAAAACAGATCTGGTGAGAAAAACCGTAAGTTATCTTGGATTTCAGAACCGTTTTGTGGAGATTGAGCTTAGCAATAATGATGAAACTTCCTGGAGCAAAAGCGTTTCTGATATTTTCCAGAGCAACCGCCTCAGTGATGAAAAACCAAGCATTGTACTCTTTGATGAGATCCAGCGTTTCAACACCATTGAAGCCGACGGAACCCCTGTTCCCCAAACACGATACACTGATTTCTGGGAACTTCTGAGTGACGGGCGCCTGAGCAAAAGAGAACGCGACGATCTGGAGCATTATCTGTTTTCCTACCTTCTCCGTAAAAAGGAAAATGAACGGCGGAAAGGAAACGGAGAAACAGAAGTGGAAGAAAATCCATATCTGAATCTATGGGACGCCAAAGAGCTTAAAAAATACCTCAGCATGGAAGATGATGTGATGAGCATCATCGATATGAAAGAGGAAGATATGATTAAGCTGATCCTAAAAAAGCAGAAAGAGAAAAAGATTTACGAACCTGTAGATTACAGTAAAATGCTGATCATTATCAGCGGAAATCTTGATGAAGCTTTTCAAATGTCCCGTGAAACCAGTGAAGCAGATATAGATGCTAACATTTTCCATGCTTTCACTAAGAAAATAACCGTAGTGGATATTAAAAATGCATTATCCAGAAAGTTTCGTCCTGAGCAGGTGGCAAGATTTGGAAATATTCACCTGATCTATTTTTCTTTACGAACAGAAGATTTTCAGAAGCTAATCCAAAGAGAAATCAATAATCTCAAACAAAAAACAAAGTCAAAGTTTGGAATCAGTTTAAAAATAAACAAAAGTATCAATGCCCTTATCTACAGAAACGGAGTATTCCCGGTACAGGGTGTGCGTCCCGTTTTCAGCAGTGTTGTTGATATTCTGGATACCAACCTCAGCAAATTCCTTTTTGAAGCGATTACCCATGATGACAAAACCATAGAAATTAATTATCTGGATCAGCAGAAAGCTATTGCCGGAAAGGTTGGAAGCAAAATCATCGAAATTCCCTATACAGGAAGAATTGACAGTATTCGCCAGTCTAATCAGCCGGATACAGTGGCTAACATCAGCGTGCATGAATGTGGTCATGCTGTTTCCTATATTTTGTATACCGGTTTTGCTCCGTTACAGCTCAAAAGTAAGGTGGCCAGCAGCTATGCGGCCGGATTTACTTTTCCACACCAGATTCACGATACTAAAGAAAGTATTTTGAACAGGATAAAAATTTATCTGGCAGGAGGAATTGCAGAAGAAATTATTTTTGGGGAGAAAAATGCCAGTATAGGAAGAAGCCATGATCGAGAACAGGCAACAGCCCTTGCTGCAGATTATATCCGAAAATATGGTTTTGATGAAGAATACCAGGCATGTTATAGTCTTGAAGATTATCCGCATCGCATGCAACAACATCTCACTGATGCAAAAATTGAAAAGCTGATGCAGGAACTTGTACAAAAAACAAGGGAGGACCTTCTCATTCATCTTGATCTTTTAAAAGAAATGAGCCGAGAGCTCAGCCAGAAGGGAAGCATGCAGCCTAAAGAAATTTATGATACAGCTAAAAAATACAATCTGGACATCAGAATAAGAGAGGAAGGTTATCTTCATATTACGAATTATAACGCAATGCTTGACTCTCTATAAAAAATCTACAGTTTAATAGATATACATTAATAAAACATTACCTTTTAGTTAATTCTAAAAGGTTTTTTCTATATAATTAATTTATTGCAGAATATTCTATAACTTTACTATCACTAAACTGTTTGTCATGAAAAACTTTATTATTGCATGTACACTGCTAATCTGCAGTGCATTTAATTCTACTTTAAAAGCTCAGGTTGAACCTTATTTAGGACAAATTATTTTTGTTCCTTACAGCAGGGTTCCGAATGGATGGGCTGAATGCAACGGCCAACTGATGTCCATTAGTCAGAATACGGCACTTTTTTCTCTGTTAGGAACTACTTTCGGGGGTGACGGGGTTAATACTTTTGCTTTACCTGATATGAGGGGAAGATCCATGATTGGGCAAGGCCAGGGACCAGGGCTCAGTAATTATGTTGTAGGGCAAAATGGAGGCTCAGAGTCCGTAACCTTATTATCTTCTCAGATGCCTGCCCACTCACACACTATCAATGCAGTAACTTCAGAAGGTAACGAGAATACCCCTACTGGTAATCTTCCGGCAGACACTAAAATTCTGGATAAGGAATACTCCAGCGCGAATGCCAATACTACCATGAAAGCCACCATGGTAAACCCTACGGGAGGCAACCTGCCTCATGAAAACCGATCGCCTTTCCTTGCCATAAGATGCCTTATAGCATTACAGGGAATTTATCCATCTTTTAATTAATAAATGATGAAAAGTTTATACTTATTAGCCCTGGTTCTGGGTGGCTCAGTCTCTGCACAGACGATTACTTTCAATGGCTGTCATAATTTGTTTGACAATCAGAATTTCGTATTCACTAAAACCGGAGTTGATGCCCAAAATAAGAATATCTACATCACAACACCGGTGGATGGACAACCTTGCGGAGGATTAGGCTCCTGCGAATTTAAAATTCAATGGAATAATTCTTTATCAAGATGGGAATTCCTTGCGGATGACGGTGACGGAGATTTTGCAACTCCTAATCTGATCTACTATAATTCTACCGGGAACAATACCAGTCCGAGACCGCCAAGTAATACATTTGGATTGTGGGTTGAAAACACTGCCATTACCAGTGGACAATGCGGAGGAAATCTCAACGGAACCAATTCCACAATGACGGGTGATGTACACAGTACCTCATTGGGAACTTCAGAACTTACAGCCACGAAAATCCGAATTTTCCCGAACCCGACTTCAGATGTGATCTATATTTCCGGAATTAACGATGGTAAAGCCATACAAATCTATAATATAGACGGAAGGCTTGTAAACTCAGAAGGATTTGCTGAAAAAATTAATGTCTCAAAGCTTTCTACAGGAACCTATCTTTTAGTTGTTACTACTAAAAATTTCGAAAAACTTGAATTCAAATTTGTAAAGAAATAGAAACAGGAAGCTTTACAGCATTCATGATTATCAAACAGCCTTTAGATTTTTCTGAAGGCTGTTTTGTTATCCGTAAGGAATGGTTTTTGATGGAAATATCCTATGCCCTCAAGTGTTGTCAATAGTTTTATTTATTTCCCGGAAACTGAAATATTGAGAATTATATATCAGTCAGGAGCTGTATATGATTATTTTAAAGTTCCGTTCTCTATTTATAATAAATTCAGCGCTGCAAAATCTAAAGGGAAGTTCTTGAATACTGTAATAAAGCCCAGATTCAGGTATACTAAAAAAGCAAACTGAAATTACATCAATAAAAAATGCCTCCAAATAAATGGAGGCATTTCAGGGTATATTGAAAAAAATTATTTAATGATCAGTTTGGAAGTTTTGCTTTCTTTTCCATTGGAAATCTGTACCATATAAACTCCTTTTTCAAGTTGCTGGTCAATTTTGTAGATTCCGTTTCTTTCTTCAGTTACAGATGGACTTGCAACAAGTCTTCCTGACATATCAGAGATTGAAATTTTCAGATTCTTGCCATTTTTAGCTTTAATGAATACCTTATCTCCTGTAGCTACCGGATTAGGATAAATCACTAGGTCATCATTATCAGCTTTTACTTCGCTTGTTCCAAGGGTTGTTACCAATTTTACAGAATAATCTTCAATCTGTCCATAGTTTAGCTGTCCACAAGGAGTATAAGAACCATTTACATCAGCTAAAACTCTCATACGAAGCGGCGTGTTCATTGTTGCAGTTGCCGGAGGGGTAAAGTTAGCTGTAAAAGTTCCCTCAAAATCAGCATTGGTTGGAACATTATTACCCGTAGCAACTAACTCAGTAGCTTCGAAAGTTCCATTATTGTTATAATCAATCCAAACTCTGATTGACTGGCTTACGCTAAGTCCTTGTATAAATCCTACCTCAATGGTCTGCTGTTGTCCCACTAATAAAGGAGTATAACCATTTGCAAGACAACCTTGAGAATAATCTATATAATATCTGATATCACCTGGCCAGGTAGGAGCAGATGCATTATTAATCTGTCCTAATTTTACAGATGTTGGACCTGCCAAGAAAATATCATCTCCTGAAGCCCCTCCATTACTAGGATTAGTAACACCTGTAGGGTTACATGTAGCTGCAATAGGTGCAGTAGAAACAGATGTAGCAGGAAGTGCTGTTCCTCCCTTAGAGGTTGTTAAGCTGCTTCTGATCAACATGAATAAATCCTGTATTCTCTCCCCTTGTCCAGCTGTAAATTTCTGAGCAGTTGAGTTAGAATAATTCATCATATTATATTGTACACCCTGATAGTTTGCCCCAGTACATGTATTCGTTGCAGAATTAGTAGGAACCGGCCACGCCCAATAACCACTTCCTGATCTTTCAGTGTCACACACTCCATCATCATCACTTTCACAGTTTGTTGTTGTTGGAGGACAATAATCTGGATCTCCTGGTATAGCATCATAAGTACCTCCTTGAAAAGTATGATATAATCCCATTGCATGACCAAATTCATGAGCAAACGTTGTATCATAAGCATTAGTTACTACTCCTGCCTTCATAAAAGACTCATAGTTACTATCCAAATTGTTCGGGAAGGCTGCAAATCCCATTAAACCCTCGTTAGGGCTAGGATCTCCATTAAACTGAGTAATCAGATAAATATTAAAATAAGAGGCTTCCGGCCAGTGGGGAGCTAATCCTTTAATAGCATTCCTGGATGCTCCAGTAGTTGTTTGGTATGCCATTCCGGATGCATTGTACCCAGGAAGAGAAGTTGCGTTATATCTTACAATACCTGTTGTAGCAGTACAGTTCGGACTTCTTTTTGCCAAAACTAATTTAATAGGAAATACTGCGGGAGTACCAAAATCAGCAGCTGGTGCACCAGGTGTTCCAGGAGCTGGCCAAGGATGGGTACCAGCATACATCTTATTAGCATTCTCTATCCAGGTCTGAATCTGAGCATCAGTTCTTGCAAACTGAGGATCATTCCCCTCAATCACGTGAACAACTACTGGAATTTCATAAACATCATTCACTTTTTTAGCAGATACAGATAGAGGATTTGCTTTTCTTTCTGCCTGAATCTTTTTAACCAACTGGTCAAAAACCTTTCTCATTCCAGGATTTTCTCTATCCTGAGATTTTAAAGTTTCTTCAAATCCACATATTCTCTGTTTCTGTTGTGCAGATAGAGAAAGTGAAAACAGCATAGCTCCATAAAGGAAAGTTTTCTTCATTTTACAAATATTTTTAGTTTTTAAGTTATTTAATAATAGATTGTTTAAGTGTCTGTTATCAACTCTTAAAAAGAATCTATTTTAAAAGATCAATATAGTTAGTAGAGAAAAATATACTTTTGTTACATAAATAACATTATTTTTTTACCACATTATTATGTTATTTATGATTTTAAAAATGAATTATCTCTTTTTTTATTAAAATTAAAAATACAATTAAAGAAATATTTTTCTAGTAAAAAGATTAAGCCACGGATATAATAGATATCATCAAAAAAACCACATGTGATAGTGTGGTTTTTTTGATTATGCTGAAAATTTTATCTTATAAAGAATAATTCGGAGCTTCCTGCGTGATAATCACGTCATGAGGGTGGGATTCTTTTAATCCGCTTCCTGTGATCATCACCATTTTGGTATCTTTCTGTAACGCTTCAACATCTTTAGCACCACAGTATCCCATACCGGCTCTTAAGCCTCCTGTCAGTTGGAAAATTACATCTTCCAGCTTTCCTTTGCTTGGAACTCTTCCTTCAATTCCTTCCGGAACGAATTTTTTAGCTTCACTCTGGAAATACCTTTCTTTTCCTCCTCTCTTCATTGCGGAAAGACTTCCCATTCCCTGGTATGTTTTGAATTTTCTTCCCTGGAAAATAATTTCTTCACCCGGTGCTTCGTCGGTTCCTGCTAACAGTGATCCTAGCATTACTGCTCCTGCTCCACTTGCAATAGCTTTTACAATATCTCCGGAAAGTTTAATTCCTCCGTCTGCGATTACTGCTACATTTTTAGTTTTAGCATATTCGTAAACGTTATAGATGGCAGATAACTGAGGTACTCCTACTCCTGCCACAACTCTCGTTGTACAAATAGAGCCAGGGCCTACTCCTACTTTTAAAACATTGGCTCCTGCTTTAATCAGATCTTCTGCAGCTTCAGCTGTTACAATATTTCCACCTACAATATCCAGATCCGGATATGCTTTTCTGATTTCTGAGATTTTATCCAAAACTCCTTTTGAATGTCCGTGAGCAGAATCAATACCGATAATATCAACACCTGCCTGAACCAGAGCTGCAATTCTGTCCAGAGTATCTTCTCCTACTCCTACACCGGCACCTACAATAAGACGACCGTTGTTATCTTTGTTTGCATTCGGGTATTCAAGTTGATTATCAATATCTTTGATGGTAATTAGGCCTACCAGTTTATTGTCTTTATCAACAATCGGAAGCTTTTCCACTCTGTTCTTAAGAAGGATTTCTTTTGCTTTCTCAAGGTTGGTATCTTTATCAGAAGTGATCAGATTATCTTTGGTCATGATCTCTTCTACTTTCATATCAAGATTCTCCTGATATTTTACATCTCTGTTGGTGATGATACCGATAAGAACATTATCTGTATCTACCACCGGAAGACCTGAAATTTTGAACTTCGCCATCATCTCTTTGGCCTGGCCAAGAGTATGATCTTTAGAAAGGGTTACTGGATCTGAGATCATCCCGTTTTCGGAGCGTTTTACTCTGTTTACCTGTGCTGCCTGCTCGGCAATCGGCATATTTTTATGGATAAATCCTAACCCTCCCACTCTTGCTAGAGCAATAGCAAGATCAGCTTCTGTAACGGTGTCCATTGCAGCGGAAACGATCGGAACATTCAGCGTAATTTTGTCGGTAAGTCTTGATTTTAATGATACCTGGTTAGGTAAAACTTCTGAATAAGCAGGGACTAGAAGAACGTCATCGAAAGTGATGGCTGTCTCTACAATTTTGTTATGAATAGACATCTTTACTTTCTTTGCAAAATTAGGTTATTTTGATGAGATATGAAAATCCTTTTTGATAGTTTAAATAAAATTTAATAATCAATAACTTAAATCAAAAAACCGTTCTTATGTGAACGGTCTTTTTGTACAAAATAAAATTAGTATTATATGAAACTACTTGTTTAAGTTTATTATTATTTTACAACCTGTCCGCTTTCATCCAGCTTGTCAATGTGCGTCTGATTATTCTTATCAATATATACTTTAAGGCGTATACGGCCATTGGTATCTTTTATAAAAAGTCCTACATCTCCGTTGGCAGCTTTTCCTGCAAAAAACCGCTCTGTAGTCAACTTTCCTTCTGTTCTTAATTTTGCATAGGCTCTTTTAGAAGCAGCAGGGTCATTGAGACGTTTTAATGAATCTTCAAATTTTATAATCTCTTCTAACGGGAAATCATCCGGACGATCCCATAATTTCAGGCCATAGGTTCGATTTTTTTTATCTCCTGTTCCTTCCGAATACTGAAGCTGCATGATCTGATCTGTTTTTTTCTGATCTACAGAATATACCATCCCGGATCCGTTTTCATCTGCTCCGTATACAAGCCCGCCACACTCATAGCCCAATTCATTGAAGAAAATGATACCGGCATTTCTTTCTCTTGGTTCCATACTTTTATTATTGACCATTCCGGGATGCTGGCGTTTCTGGTTGCTGAGTACCATTTTCAGCTTCCCGTCTTTTTCAACAATATTGATCCGTTCCACATCTATTTCTTCAAAGCGTTGTTTTGAATTCTGATCCTTAAATGCCAGAAAGAAAAATAGGATACATACTATAGTGAGAGATACTGCATAAATTTTAAGGATACGCACTTCTCTGATTAATTTTTCCATATTAAAAGTGTTTGGTTGGTATGAATAATTATTTATCAGAAGCAGCATTGATCATCTTTGAAATATCGTCAGGCGTAAAGTTTCCTTTAACATCTACAAAGACCAGATCTTTAGCTGAGTTGACCGTAATCAGCATATTCTTAATGGCATCACCGTTTTGTTTTACCCGGATATTTACATTATCGCCGTCATGTTTGATGGTGGCCCATTCTTCATAATTATTCCGGTTCAGGTAATCAGCATAGTCTTTCAGCATTGAACTGCTGCCATTTTCAACCGTCATCACCTTTATCTTGGAAATCTTTTTAACCAGGTTGATTACGTCTTCATTTTCACCATCTTCTCTCAATGCTTTTTTAATGTAAGGCTTGGCAAGAAACATAGGAACATTCACACTTAGAAACCGGGCTCCTTCAAAATCATAATCTTTATCTTTAAAGAAAGCCATATTCGGTTTTCCGGATACTGCACATGACTGAAGCATGATGATAGCCAGAATAGCACAAAAAATGTTTTTAAGAGTTTTCATGGTTTTAGTTCTTTATTTAACTTGTCTGAAACTGCCTCCGGAAACTTTATCAACCTTAACATCCAGCTCAGGATTTCCTTTTAATCTTACTGCAGCCCCAGAAGAAGCTCTTACCTTTAGTTTATCTGTAACAAACAGGGAAAGGCTTGCTCCTGATGTGGATTCTGCTGTAGCGGTACCAATTTTAAGATCATCAGCCTTACAGGAAGCACCACTGCTAATATCAATGGTAGCAGATCCTGCCTCACCAGATAAAACAGCACTTGCTCCACTTGAAGTGTCCAATGCTAATTTTGGGGTGTTAATATCCACACTCGCACTGGCTCCAGAATTAACATCTATATTGGCTGTTTCTCTGGCATTAAATTTACCTTTAATAACCCCACCCGATGACCCATTAATCTTTAATTTGTTTTCTGTTACAAGATTAACCGCTGTAAAAATAGCTCCGGTAGAAGTCGTTATTTCATTAATATGGGGCGCAGATACGTTGACGTTAAGATTTTTAAATCTCAGGTTTCGTACTCCTTTGTTATCTACATAAATCCTTAGAACTCCGTCTTCAACTTTGGTGATGACGTATTGGAGCTTATCTGCATCAGCAAGCACTTTTACACTTCTTGTATTTTCCTGCTTATAAATTACGTTTACTCCCAGACTGGCATCAATTTTAGAGAATTCTCCAACATTTCTGCTGTCACCATTAAGGTAAGACGAGGCATTGTCTGAAGCAAAAGAGTTTTTTGTAGAAGATTGTGAAGAACTTACGGTTGTTTCGCTGGAATTGATGATTTTATTCACATCAGACAATTTCATTTTACCGTTGAGAATAAAAATAATATTCTCTTCTTTGGAATCTACGTTGAAGACCAGATTTTCCAGATAATTGTCTTTTTCAGTTTCAGCCAGGAATTTCATAGAAACACCATCACTGTTCATAGACATCAGCTCATTGAATTTAAGGCTGTTTAATGCCCTGTTTACTTTATTGGTCTGCTGTTCATTCAGTTTGATATGTTCCAGGTTTTCATCTTTCAGATGATCAGGAAATGTAATTTTAGGAATAATCAGGAGCTTAAGGCCGTCTACCTCATTCAGAATGGGTTTGATCTTGCCAACATATTCGTCGTTAATATCAAGGGTATTCAGTAATTTGAACATGGGTTTCTTAATATTGATGGACGTTACACCACCGCTCTTCTCAAAATTCTGGAAAAGCTGGTTGAGCTGTTCAGTCTGTGCGGAAAAAGTCACAAAACTGCTTAAAAAAATGGTTAATATATATAATATCTTTTTCATGGGATTGATTGGGGTTTAGTATTCATTGTCAATGCTTTCATTTTTCTGGGAAGTGGCTACTGTTTTTTTAAACTCATTTCCCAATTTCATAAAGGAATATTTAGCAACATCTATTGCTTCTTTTTCACTGGTGATTCTTTTTCCGTTGACAATCACGTAGGAATCATCATATTGTGTAGAATCATTTACATCTTCAGCTTTTTGGACGGTAGAATTGCTTACATACCTTGGTTTTGATTCCTTTTTCAGGCGTCCTCTTTTTGGAAGGATCTCATCCATAACATCTTTCTCTGCCACTGGATTATCCTGAAAAATAGAATCTTTTTTAGCTCCGGAAATAGAATCTGTATGGTTTACTGCTACCTGCTCCTGATGATCATTATTCTCTTCGATAAATCCTGATTTCTGTTTCAGCACCTCATCTTTCACCAGCTTTTCTTTATCCTGAACACTGGAATTCAATCCGTTAAAGACAAAACCAATGCTGAGCAGGATAAGCAGTCCGGCAGCCAGCCAGCCCCATTTCGGAAAAGAAGGTTTCTTCTCCAGCGGAATGACCGGAGCTTCTTTTGTTTCGGGAGTTCCTTCTTCTGTCTGCTGAAGGAAATCATCGAAACTCCAGTCCATTTTTTCTTCTTTTATTTCCCGGAAGATTTCGTCGTATTTATTTTGAAATTGATCTTTGCTCATAGCTCATCAGTTGTGAAATTTGTTCTTTTACTTTTTGCCTGGCACGCATAAGATTTACTCTTACCGCATTTTCTTCCATTTCCAGCATTTCGGAAATTTCGGATACCTCATATTCTTCTACGTCTTTCAGATGGATTACCATTTTCTGTTTTTCAGGAAGCTGATTGATAAAACCAACAATATACTCCTTCAGGTTATTAATATCCATGCTGTACAATTCTGATCTGTGAAGTTGCAAATCTGCAAATCCCAGCTTCACATCATGATGCTTTAGGCGGTTCAGGCACTCATTCCGTACAGATTTCAAAGCATAGGAGCGGAAATTTCCAAAATGCTCCAGTTCATCTTTTTTCTGCCAGAACTTCATCATCAGGTCCTGTACTACGTCTTCGGCCTCATCACTGCTCATCACGAATCTTTTCGCAAAACGATACATCTCGTCTTTGAGAATAAACACCGTATTCTTAAAAGTTTCTTGGGTCATGAGTTTTGTTTCTATAGGTAAGACAACTGCCTTTTTATTTTTATTACATCATAAAATAAAAAAAACTTCATTTTTTGAAGTTTTTATTTTTTATCGAGAAGTTGCCGGAGATAAATGATCTCAGCATCTTTATCTTTAAGCCTTTGCTCGTACTGTTCTATCAGTTTTTCAGGAAGTTGATTTTGATAAATAAAACCATTATTTCCTCCATGTACATTATCATAATGAAAAGAGAGTCCATCATTACTCAGGAAATCCAGAACGCTTACTTCTAAAACTTTTGCAATATCCTCTACCTGAGAAAAAGCGGGCTTACTCTTATCATTTTCAAAATTAGAATAAGTCTTCTGAGAAACATTCAGCACCTCTGCCAGATATTCCTGAGTTAAATTTTTGCTGATCCTTGCCTTTTTCAGTTTTTCTCCTAGAGTCATAACACAATGTATTTTTACCAAAATTACATATTTTTTCCTTTAGAAAAATAATACGGAAATCAGTAATTTCTAACTATATTTTATTTATGTTTATTTCATAAGTTTGTGAGGTAATAAAAAAACAATTATATTTAGTTCACTAAAATTCAAATGTGTATGAGAAAAAAATTAAATCTAAAAAGATTGCTCCTTGTTCTTGGCAGCATTCTTTATCTGTTCATGTTCCCGTGAAGATCTTCTTCAGCAGGAAAATCCAAAAGAAACTGCATCTGTTTCTTCAGCCAAATATGCTTCCCGAAGTTTATGGAAAGAAGATGATGTATATATCGGGAAAGTACAGAAGGTTTTCCTGAAGCATGCCAATCTGGAACGCTTTAATACGGCATATGGTGAACTATACTGGAATTATGCGATGAGCTTTGGCCAGTTTGGTGAAAAATATCTGCTGGTTCCTATTGTGAAAAAAGATAAGGTTGTCCTTTTGATGGAAGCGGTAAGAAAAGGGGACAGGCTATATTTCTATGAAAAGAACGATACGGATCTTTTGACCTTCTTCCAGCACGTATTATATTCCAACATCATTAGCCACAGCGAAGTAATAGATGGTAATCAGGTTGCTGCTAAAGCAAAATATGTATGCTCTACAAGAACTATCGTGATAGGCTGCCTGAATGGACAAACAGACTGCGAACCGGTAAGCTATTCTCACATGGTTTGCGAATGGCAAGAAGACAGCGGCGGAGGTGTTCCACCTAAAAGCTTTCCTCCATTGGGAGATCCGTTTGGAGGTGGTGGGGGAGGTGGTGGTAGTGATGGATATGAATATCCTGACCCACCGGATCAAGATCTTTGCGGTAAAGTAAAAGCTCAAAATAATGACTCTAACTTTAAAGCTAAAACAGAATATCTAAAATCAAAGACAAGTAATTCTTATGAAAGCGGCTTCAGAGTTGGAAATCCAGCACCTGGATCTGGACAAACAGGAGCACAATACCAAGAATTAAGTAATAAACCTGGAACTACAGATCTTGATTTCAAAATTTTCAATACTACTTATGGAGTCATGCACTCTCATTACGATGGTTTAATACCAATATTTTCTCCTGGTGACATTAATTTATTTATACAATTGCTTAAGAACGCCAAAGCGAATAATATACCTTTAAGTGAAGTTTTTTTATCTGTAGTTACCAGCCAGGGAACATATCAATTGAGAGGAGATGATGTTAATGTTGATGGTTTAAGCTTGTATTCTTCTGCTCAGATTGAAGCTTTAAATATAGAATATTCAAAAATGATAGGAAATCCTAATATTTCGACAGAAGGTTTACAGAAAGGTTTTTTGGAGTTTATGGAAAAAAATATGAATATTGATGGAGCTAAACTTTATGAAACAAATAGTGACGGAAGCAGTAAACAATTGCAAATCACTGGTGGAAATTTCACAACATCTAATTGTCCATAATTTAAAAATAAAAAAATGAAAAAAATATTAGCCATTTTATTAATAACAAGTCTAAACTCTATTTCTGCACAACAAGTTTTTCCAATAAACACTCCAAAAATTAATATTCCTAATGGAGCTTATTATAAAGATTTAGAAGGAGAACTTAATCCTTATATTGGAATCTGGAAAGGAACTTGGGAAGGAAAAACTTTATATCTACAGTTGAAGAAAATCAAAGACAGATCTACAGCAAATGACGGAAGCTACTATGACTCTGATCAAATAGTAGGTGAACGTAAAATAATATCTTCAAATGGTGCTATAGAAGTTGACAGAATTACTAATTTTGATCAGAGCGCACCTGAATTTTATGGCATCTTCGGTCAATATAAAAATTTCGCGCAAAAGTACTTACTATTTCAACCTAAAGATATGTGTAACAAAACAGCCAATGTAAATATTTCTTTTACAGATGCTCAAAAAACACAAATGAACTTGAGTTTCCAATACAACCCTCTTGGAATAAACGAATCCTGCCAGTATTACAATCAAATTATGATAGAAGGAAAAGATTGGCCTTTCAATTTTCCTAAAAATATCACTCTAACAAAACAATAAGTTAAATTCAAAATAATTTCATCATAAACCTTGTTATTAGCAAGCCTTATGTTTAAAAAACCTCCGGAAAATACCGGAGGTTCTGTTTTTAATAGGTATCAAAAATATGCTTTAAAATAGCTTTGTCATCGTCTGTCAAAGGAACTTTTCTTCTGGCCATGGCTCTTTCAGCCACTTCATAAACTTTGTCCAGCCTGAACCTCTCATCATCTTTCAGTCCGCCCCATGAAAAGTTTTCTACAAGATTCGGCGGGAAGCCAGGTTTGAAGATATTAGAAGCCACTCCAATCACAGTTCCGGTATTTAATTGGGTATTAATAGCGGTTTTAGAATGATCTCCTACAATAAGTCCGGCAAACTGCAGCCCTGTATCTTCAAATGCTTTCGTACGATAGTTCCAGAGCTTCACCTGACTATAGTTGTTTTTAAGGTTGGAAGAATTAGTATCTGCCCCGAAATTACACCATTCCCCGATTACTGAGTTTCCTATAAAACCTTCATGGCCTTTACTTGAATAACCAAAGATAATAATGTTATTCACCTCACCACCCACTTTACAATGTGGTCCTATAGTAGTGGCACCGTAAATTTTAGATCCCAGATTGAATTTAGAATCCTCTCCCAATGCAATAGGACCGCGGAGATTACACCCTTCCATCACCTCAGCATTTTTCCCGATATAAATCTTTCCTGTTTTGGTATTTAACGTTGAAAATTCTATCTGGGCTCCTTCTTCAATAAAAAGATCTTTTTTATCTCCTAAAAAGCCGTTGGTTGAAGAAAGCTCTTGGGAAATTCGTCCTTTGGTAAGAAGATCAAAATCAAAATCGATGGCATGATGGTTATAGGTAAAAAGGTCGGCTGGTCTTTTGAAAAAAATCAGTTCTTCCTTAATATCTGTCATTTTTTCAATCTGGTTCAAAGAAAATCCTTTCATATTAATTCTGGCAGCGACTAATTCATCTTCATACACCAGAGCTTCCCCCTGCTTGAGCTCTTTGATCTGCTGAATCACGGTTTCAGTCGGCAAGAAATTGGTAACAAGGAAAAGGCTTTCCTTATCTTCCGGCTCTTTGAATTTATGCTGAAGGTAGGTTTCTGTAAAGTAGGAAACTTCGGTATTTTCGAGGATCTTTTGCCATCTTTCAGAAAAAGTAAGGATACCACACCGCATGGCAGCAATGGGACGGGTAAAGGTAAGCGGAAGAAAATCTTCCCAGTATTGCGCGTCTGAAAATACTAATTGCATTGTTTGGATGTTAAAAGTTAGTGATCAGAAGCAAGTACTGAAAGATGCCGGATACATTTTGTATTTCGGGACCAATATTCAGTTTCTACTTCTGCCAAAGCAAAAATACGAAAACACAGGAATATAAAATATTTTATATCATTGAGTTTATCCGTGATGTTATAGGTTTTGGCTAAAGCCAATGAATTTTTATTTATTTTTTTTAACAGGCTAAAGCCTTTTCCAATTGAATATCTTCAGCCTTATTCATATTTGTAGGTTTTACAAAAAAGATCGGCTTTTATCCACAAAAAAAGTCTCCCAAAACTGGAAGACTTTACTATTTTTAGATTCAAAAAATTACTTAGCGAATTTTTTGTATTTGTTCATGAACTTATCAACTCTACCTGCAGTGTCAACTAACTTCACTTTACCAGTGTAGAAAGGGTGAGAAGTTGAAGAGATTTCCATCTTGATTAGAGGATACTCCTGTCCTTCGTACTCGATAGTGTCTTTTGTTTCTGCAGTGGACTTGCAAAGAAACACCTCGTCGTTACTCATATCTTTGAAAACAACAAGTCTATAATTTTCTGGGTGAATTCCGTTTTTCATAATACAATTTTTAAAAAAATTAAAGTTTGCTTTCGAAATAGTAATGGATATTTCTCTGCTAATTTTAGGTTGCAAAAGTACAATATTTTTTCTAAATTCCAAATACCCTATTCATTTTTTTTTCTTGATAAGAAATTCAAAGTATTTTCGTTAAATTTGGAATCTATTTAAACTTTAATTTCGATGAAATTCAAATTATTACTGGCTTTTTCTTTCTGGATGCTTCTAGTAACGGTATCATGTAATAAAGACGATATTACGTTTGATGCTCCTTCACAGCTGTTAAGTTTTTCAAAAGACACGGTATTCTGTGATACGGTTTACCATCAGGTGCGTTCTGAAACCTATGCTGTAAAAGTATATAATAATGAAGATAAAGACGTTCTGATCCCAAGAATTAATCTGGAGAAAGGGGCTTCGTCTTTATACAGAATCAATGTAGACGGAAAACCGGGATATGATTTTAAAGATGTTCCGTTGAGAAAGAAAGACAGTATGTATATATTTGTCGAAATTGCTCCCGAGGCTACGGGGCCGGAAGCTATTGCTGAAGACAAAATTGTTTTCAACAGTGGTGCCGGGCAGCAGCATGTCACTTTATTTTCAGTTGTTCAGGATGCTGAATTTTTCATCCAGACTCCTACCAACCCTAATGTCATTTCCAATCATACAACCTGGAATAATAATAAAGCGAAGATCATCTATGGTGATCTGACAATTGATCCCAATATCACTCTGGATATCCAGGCCGGAACAAAAGTTTATTTCCATAAGAACAGTGGAATGAAAGTTTCAGCAGGAGCCTCTCTGAATATCAACGGGGCACTAAACAATGAAGTTATCCTTCGTGGTGACAGAAATGATCCGTATTATGATACCATTCCTAAAAACTGGAACTCTATCAGAATGGAAGCTACGGCCAATCTTAATATGAATTTTGCAAGACTTTTCGGAGGGACAAGAGGAATCGATATGAAACAGGCCAATGCCAATATCAGCAATTCCTTTATTCACACCTTTCTTGAATACGGAATTTATGCTGTAGGTTCTACCGTAAATGCAAAAAACCTGGTGATGAACAATTGTGGAGAATCCTGCATCGGAATTTTCAGAGGGGGAAACCACAGCTATATTCATTCTACGATTGCCAATTATTCTAAAACCATGGGCAGTTTCAACAGGCTTGGAATCTTTGCTACCAATGAATGGAAGAATGCTTCCGGACAAATGGAGCAGGGAGCGCTTCAGCGTCTTGATATCAAAAACTCTATTATTTTTTCAGACCGAGATAATTCCGTTAATTTTGAACCAACTCCCGGGCAGCAGTTTGAATACCTGCTTCAGAACACATCCATAAAATATTCCGGAGTATCAGAAGCCGGTTTCGCGTTTGATAATAATATGAATGTGGTGCAGAGCTTTAAAAATGAAGATCCTCAGTTCCTGAATTATTTTGCAGCAAAAATGAATCTGCGCGTTAAGCCTGCTTCTCCGGCAAGAGGAAAAGGAAATACCACCGTGGCAGGAACAGTACCACTCGACATTGTGAATGTATCAAGAACAACCAACCCTACTTTAGGAGCTTATCAATAATGGAAATTACACAGCTGCAGCAGCAGGTAGATGAATGGATCAAAACCATCGGGGTCCGTTATTTTAATGAACTGACCAATATGGCTATGCTTACCGAAGAAGTAGGCGAAGTCGCAAGGATCATTGCCAGAAGATATGGTGAACAGAGCGAAAAAGAAAGTGATAAAAGCAAAGATCTGGGAGAAGAACTTGCAGATGTACTGTTTGTTACTTTATGTTTAGCCAACCAAACCGGAGTGAATCTTCAGGAAGCTTTTGATAAAAAAATGAAGATCAAGACCGACCGGGATAAAGAAAGACATCAGAACAACGAGAAGCTGAAATAATATGAAGAGATCATTCAGATGATGAGCACAATCTGCCGCTTCTGGAGAAAAAAAAATTACGGTAAAGATGGCTTTCACCTCATTGAACTGTATGATCAGAACGGAAATTTATTCTGTTATGCCGATCAGGATGGGGTAAAATTTTATAAACAATGAAGCAACAATCAAAATGAAGTTAGAAAAATCAAAATTAATAGGAGATAAAACCATACAGATCAGCGGTTCGAAAAGTATTTCGAATCGTTTGTTGATTTTGGAAAGTTTATTTAAAAACATAAAAATCGGAAACCTTTCCAACTCGCAGGACACTCAGCTTTTAAAAAAGGCCTTATCTGAAAATACAGAAACAGTGGATATTCACCACGCCGGAACAGCCATGCGTTTCCTTACCTCTTATTATTCTATTATGGAAGGAAAGACTACAGTTCTTACCGGATCCAAGAGAATGAAAGAAAGACCGATCAAAAACCTGGTGAGCGCCCTCAAAGATCTGGGAGCAGAAATTGATTATTTAGAAAATGAAGGTTTCCCCCCATTAAAGATCACCGGAAAAAAGATCACTCAGAATAAAGTGAATGTTCCTGCTGACATTTCCAGCCAGTTCATCACTTCCCTTCTTCTGATTGCCGGGAAACTGGAAAACGGATTGGAAATTCATCTTGTCGGGCAGGTTACTTCAAGATCTTATATTGAAATGACCCTTGATATCCTGACAAGATTCGGAATCAAGAACAGCTTTGAAGGAAATACAATAAAGGTAGAACGTTTCGATGGAGAGGCAAAAACTGCTGACTATGAAGTGGAAAGCGACTGGAGCTCGGCTTCTTACTTCTACTCTATCTGTGCATTGGGAAGAAAAACCATCCATCTGAAAAGCTTCTACAAAGAATCTACTCAGGGAGATTCTGCTATTGCCGGAATTTATGAGAAATTTTTCGGAATTAAAACCATTTTTACCGAAGATGAACATAAAATCACCCTTCAGCCGGAACCCAATTTTACTTTCCCTGAAAAAATCGTTCTGGATATGAACAACTGTCCGGATATTGCACAAACCCTTTGTGTAACTGCTGCTGCTTTAAAAATCCCATTCGATATTTCCGGACTGGGAACTTTAAGAGTGAAGGAAACCGACAGACTTTTAGCTTTATACAATGAGCTGAAAAAACTGGGGACTGAGACGGAAATCACAGATCTGACAATCAAATCAGTCAGCTTCGGAGAACCGGAAGAAAACATTTCCATTAAAACGTATCAGGATCACAGAATGGCTATGAGTTTTGCCCCGTTCTGCCTGATCAAAGAACTGAATATTGAAGATGAAGAGGTGGTGGAAAAATCGTATCCGTTGTTCTGGGAAGACCTTGAAAGTGTAGTTACCCGTTAATTTAAAATTGAAAATACGGTCATTTGAAAATGCTATGTCATATTATTTCGAATTACCGTATTTTTATACATAATTCCAATCATGAAATACCTGATCTTATTCACATTGTTTCCTGCACTTCTTTGGGCACAATACTTACGGCCTAACGAAGAAATTGTCTATTCCTTTGAAACTAAAAACGGGAAGAAAATGACTTTGGTAAAGGATAAACAAAATGAGTATATCCAATACCGGTTTGGAAGTAAAAACAAGATTGAAATGGAATTTCCCGCGGAAAGAAACAAAGAAAGCTGGAAAAAATTCACTTATAATTCCTATTACAGAGGCGGAGGAAAGCAAAATGCCGGAATGGAACTTAATTATCTCTTATTTACCAACAACGACTACAGCTACAAACTTTACAGAACCTATCAGGCAGAAGACGAATCATTTTCTGCCGGAATCATCATTACAGACAGCAAAGACAAGGAAACTGATATTGCCGGCAGCTATAAAACAGTGAAAGGACGTCTCAACAGCCTGGAAGATAACAAGCTGATCAAAAAAGAAGATTTCGGTCTATAACTTCAAACCCTGTCCATAATGAGAATCCCTTTCTTTACTGCCCTTCTGCTCAGTGTAAGTTTTCAGGCACAGAACCTGAAAGATTTCAATATCCCCAAAGGCTATCAGAAAATAACAGAGATTAAAGGAGATCTGGATAAAGACGGGAAAGATGAAACAATATTCGTTTTCAATACCAATATAAAAAGCAATTCTCAGTTTGATAACAATAACGGTGTCGTGAGAGCCTTGTATATTATAAAAGATAATAACGGAAAATCTCAGGTCTGGAAAGAGAATAAAACACTTCTTTTTTCCAGTGGAACAGGATTTTATCCCAAGGACAATTCGCTGAACATTGAAATTAAAAGCAATACTCTTATTGTGGAGCAACAGTTTTCTACCAATTCACGACACACTCAGACTTACCGCCATATTTTCAGATTCCAGAACGGAGATTTTTACCTCATCGGTTCCCGTGATGAGTTTAATGATACCTGCGACTTTGAATTCCTGAATGAAATTAATTTCTCCACAGGCAAAGCCGTTATTGATAAGAAATATTCGTCCTGTGACGATGATGTCAAAATTCCTGATGATTACTATAAAGAATTTATCCATCCGTTTAAACCACTGATCAGGATGAATGATTTCAGAATTGGAGAAAATAAAATCAAAGTTCCCGGCTCGGATGAGTATTTATACTTTTAGAATACCTGGCTGATTTCCATTTCAACCATTCCCTATCCCCCTTTAAATACAGAGACCTTCAGGTTATCCACATACTTATCCACAAAGTTATCCACATTAAAGAAATAGAATTTTATTAACCACAAGGATAAATAATAGCAGAGGATTTCCTGATTGGATCAACATATTTCATCACCCTTTATTTCCTTTAACCTTATCAAATTAGCTAAAAAAGATGCCAACCTATTATTGATAACCTTCAGACCTCCCTCTTCCATCTCCCAGCTTCCAAGCTCGATAAATCAAAAATTCTTATCCCGGACTAAGGTTAACTTTATACTTATCCACAGAGTTATCCACAACTGGAATAAACCATGAAATGAATTACTGTTTATCAATAGCCAAACAACAAAAACAATTAAACCGCCTGTAAATAAGGCAAATTGCTCATTTATTAAAATACAATTTTTAATTTCAAAACGATTATATCCTTCCTCGACTGACATTTATACACATTGTTATCCACAACTTCTTTATTTCCTGATTCCGTACGCTTCCATAATCTTATTAAAGATCTCCGTATTTTCGTATATACCGGTAAATTCCCTTGAATTGGGTCCATAAGCAAACACACTGGAAGGAACAGCCGTATGATCATTCGTGCTGAAATTCCCGAATACCCAACCATCTTTAAGGCTTCCGTCAAGAAGGGTCAATCCTCCGGTTTCATGATCTCCGACAACAATCACCAGTGTTTCTTTATTTTCGTCGGCAAACTTCATGGCTTTTCCCACTACTTGGTCAAAATCCAGTAATTCAGTCATCAACTGCTCCAGGTTGTTACTGTGCCCTCCTCCATCGGTTTGTGAAGCTTCTACCATCATGAAAAATCCTTTTCTATTATCCTTCAGGTCATTCAATACCATATCGAAAGCATCAGCCAGCCAGTTTCCTCTTCCTTCGGTTACTCTTTTTGAAGCCAGAGGATCTGCAATAATCATACGTCCGTTGATTTTATTGACCGATTTCAAATCATCATAAATCTCAACTGCAGCCTCTTTGAATTTCTGCCTGTATTCTATTGATAATCCACCAGATGGACCTCCAACTAAAATCTTAGTTTTAGAATTAATAAAATCCATCATAATATTTCCCGAGTTGTTTCTATTATCTGAATGAGCATAAAAATCCGCCGGTGTAGCATCTGTTATGTCTCCCGTAGAAATAAGTCCGGAAACCAACCCTTTTGCGGCAACAATATCAGGGATCTGAGCAAGTGCTTTCCCCATAGCATCTACTCCAACAAATGTATTTTTAGTTTTCACTCCCGTGGCAAAAGCTGTTGATCCCGGTGCCGAATCTGTGATATAAGCATTGTATGAACTGGTTTTGGACAGCCCGGTTGACTTCATATTAAAGACATTCAATTTTCCTTTATTGGCTGTAAATGCAGCATAATATTGGGAAAGAGAAGTTCCGTCCGGAATCAGAAGAATAACGTTTTTCAATTTTTTACTGATTCCGTCTGATTTATAGGAAGGAGTATACACAGGATAGTCTTTTGTATTCTTATAAAAATTCTTTGGGGCAGCATTCAGAAATTTCTTAAGATCAGGAATATGATCGGTATTGATAAAATCCACATTGCTGTTCATAAGATTTACCCAGGCATTCGGGAAATCCGGAGCTCCGTAAAAACGGATCTGCTTCTGTTGACGATGTGCCTTTTCTACCGCATCTTTTATTTTCTCCGTTTCCTCATCCCGGGGAATTCCTTTTCCATTCCATTGTATCAGATCTTTCAAATCTGCACTGAATATTCCTATCCTTTTCAATTGGTCCTCCCTATAGCTTTTATCAAGGTCACCATCAAAATAAAGATAATCCGGATAACTTTTAAAATCTTCAGGCTGCGGCCTTCCTCCTGTTATCACAATTTTAATTCCAGGACAGCTGGTAATCTCAGGATATTTTTTTAAGCTGGCCGTCAATATTTTCAAAGTCGTTTTATAATCGTTTTTAATATCAATCAGGAGCTGGAGCTTTTTATCAGCTTCAGGATAAATATTTCCTTTATTCTGTTTGATCTGTTTTGAAATGTTATTCAGATAAAGGGTCTCCAACGTTCTTTCCGGAGACAGCTCTTTTTCGGTATGCGCTACCAGAAGTTTTCCTTTCACAGGAAAAACGTCCGCTTCTATTGACCCGAATCCTGCATAATAGGCTTCCCAAAACGGGATTTCCTGTAAATAATCATTATGAGAGTGGGCATTATTTACATGGTATCTCAGGTAATTTTGTGCCTGGTTTTTTGAAAAAATGGCCAGCATCAGGAAAATGCTGATCTTTTTTGAAAGCTTTATCACAGAGGTCATCATGTTCAAGAAATTTATTTTTAATAATAGAATGTGCAAAAATAGAACAGTACGTTCTCCGGTGGGTTAAGGTATTTTTATGTTTTCATTAAAAAACAGTACCCGCCATTACTAAAATTCATGTTTACATTATAATAAATAGCAGATTCACTTTTCTTTTTTTACATTTGCTGGAAATACGGTTCAGGATTCTGAGAAAGATCAGGAACCGGAAAAGAATCAATACAAGTCTAAAATTCATATATCAATAAATGACCATCATCATCACAGGAACCTCATCAGGAATCGGTTTCGTACTGGCAGAATATTTTGGGAAAAATGGCCATAAAGTATACGGTTTAAGCCGAAAGCATACAGAAAGCCAGTATTTCAGGTCTATCCCTACAGATGTTACCGATAATAATGCCGTACAAAGTGCCATTGAAGAAGTTCTGAAAACGGAATCCAGGATTGATGTTCTGATCAATAATGCAGGAATGGGAATGGTAGGAGCTGTAGAAGATTCTACGAAAGAAGATATTTTAAAACTTTTTAACCTGAATCTTGTGGGTGCTGTTCAGATGATGAGTGCTGTTCTTCCTGCAATGCGTAAACATCAATTCGGAAAAATCATTAATGTTTCAAGCATCGGAAGCGAAATGGGACTTCCTTTCCGTGGTTTTTATTCTGCTTCAAAATCTGCTCTGGACAAAGTAACAGAAGCCATAAGGTATGAAGTATATCCCTGGAATATCGATGTATGTTCTTTACATTTAGGGGACATCAAAACCAATATTGCAGAAAACCGGGTAAAAACGAAAGTTTCTGAACCTTATAAAAATATTTTCAATAAAGTATATGCCTTGATGAACGCTCATGTAGGTGAAGGAACAGAACCTTTGGAAGTAGCCGCTTATGTTGAAAACCTGTTGGGGAAAAAGAAATGGAAAGCCCATTATTATTTTGGTAAGTTCGGACAGAAGATCGGAGTTCCTTTAAAGTGGATTCTTCCACAGGGAACCTATGAAAATCTGATGAAAAAATATAATAAACTGGACTAATTTCAGTTTAAATATACGGTATCAGCCATGAAGAATATTATTTTTTTACTGCTTTCATCATTTGTCTTTGGCCAGAAAGCCACCTTATTTCCTGCAAAAAAAGGAGATCAATGGGGTTTTGTTGATCAGAATAATAAATTGGTGATTGCACCCCAATATGATCTTGCCTATCCTTTTAAAGAATATAAAGTATACAATCCTCAGAGCAAGAACTATACTCATGTGATGTCTGCCCATGTCCGCCTCAATAACCAATCTAAATGTATTGCAGAAAACAATACTGAAATAGACTGTAAAAAACTTGAAGATCCTTCAGAGGTGACGGATGATTTTACGTCAGCTACAGAAACGGAAGTAAAAACAATGGAGAGAAAAGCCGAAAATGAAAAGCAGGACATCATCAGCCAGCTTCCTAAAGATATCCAGGAACAATATGAGAGAATTGATGTTTTTGCAAAATCAACACCTCTGTTCCTGGTAAAAAAGAATGGTAAAAGCGGAATCATCAACAATACCGGAAAATTAATAATCCCTGCTGATTACGATTATATTGAAGCACATGGTTATGAGACATCACCAGGTAAATTTGAACCCTATATCATCGCCGGGACATATACCAGCACCGGAGTACATCAGTACTTTACTAAAGATGGCAAAATATTTTTAGAAAATTATCAGCGCTATTCCTCAATTCATCAGTTTGGAAAATTAACCATTGTTGCTGATAAAAATGGCAAGAGGAAAATATACAACTTGCCTGCCCGAAAGTACATCAATGATAAAACATATGATAAATTTTCCTGGTTTACAGATGGAATGATGCTGGTTGGAAGAGACGGAAAAGAGTTCTACATTGATGAATCCGGAAAAGAATATATAGCAAAGTAAAAATCATTATTTGATCCGTTTATTCACCATATTGCTTTTCTTATTCTGCACTTTCTTTAAAGCGCAGACCAAACAGTACTGGCTTATTGATACGGAAACCAATATCCGGAAAAAGGTAAAAGATTCTGCTTCTGCGGTAAAGTTCCTGGACTCTCTTTCACAGAATAATTATTTCTTTACCCAGCTGAAAGAGGTAAAAGTAAAAGGCGACAGTACGGAAATCTTCTTTGATAAAGGAAAAAACTACAACGAAACCTATGTGGACCTTTCGGATGTGATTGTTGATAAACTGAAAATTCAGAAGGATTTTTTTACTAAAAATTTAGATTCTACCAAGAAAAGCATTAATAAAAAATATATTGATGACGGTTATTCTTTTAGCCGGATCAAATCAAAATATAAAGGCCAGAAAAACGGGTATCCCGTCATTGAGCTTGATATTAACAAAAATGATAAGCGAACCATTGACGGTTTTGTGGTAAAAGGCTACGAAAGAGTTCCTAAAAGGTTTATGAAAAATATTGAAAAGGAATTCAAAGGAAAAACCTACGACGATAAAAACCTTCTGGCCATCAGCAAAAATTTCCAGAGCCATGCTTTCGTTACGCTGGAACGGCCACCTCAAACTTTGTTTACGAAAGATTCCACGAATATTTATTTATTCATGGAAAAGAAAAAGACCAATACTTTTGACGGGGTCATCGGTTTCGGAAATGATAAAACGGAAAAGTTTACCCTGAACGGAACCCTGAATGTGAATTTCAGGAATATGTTCAACGGTTTTGAAACCGTCAACCTTTACTGGCAGAGAAACCCTGATAAAGGGCAGACTTTTGATCTTCAGGCCGATATTCCTTATCTTCTTAAATCGAATGTGGGTATGAACCTGAAAGTCAATATTTTCAGACAAGACTCTACTTTTGCCAATGTAAAGTTCCTTCCTGCTTTTTATTATAACATCAATAACCGTAATAAAATCGGGCTCAGAGGAACCCTTGAAACATCGAGCATTATTGATACGCTGTATGTTCAGGGAAAAGATTACAACAAAAAAGGGATCGGGATCTGGTTTGAAATGACGGAACCTACAGATATTGATCTTTTCCTTTATAAAACAAGAATCAATGCCGGTTATGACTACCTGACCACAACGTATACGAAAGATAATATCAAAGCCAATCAGAACCAATTCTATTTCTTCGGAGAGCATAATTATCATATTTCCGGAAACCACTTCCTCAACATCAAAGCGGAAGGTGCCATGATGGATTCTAAAATAGAGTTCTCCGCCAACGAATTATACCGTTTCGGAGGCTGGAATTCCATGCGGGGATTCAATGAAAAATCTCTCGCTGCCGATTTCTATTATTACGGAGGGCTGGAATACCGCTATCTGATAGGCAGCCAGGCATTTTTTGATCTTTTTGGACAGTACGGTCAGCTCAATAATAAATCGCTCAACGTCAAGCCGAAGCTCTACAGTGTCGGGCTCGGGTTTAATTTCTTTATTCCGATCGGGCTGATGAGTTTCCAGCTTTCCAATGGTAATGAGTTTGGAAATCCTTTTAAATTCAATGATATTAAAATCCATTGGGGAATTCTGAGCAGATTCTAAAAGGGGAATATTAAACTTTTCTTACAGGACAAGTATAAAATAAGTTTGTTTAAACTTAACTACAAAAGTTATTTTTACAGATGACATGATATCATAAAAGTTCTCTAAAGAATAAAAATCACTAAAGTGTTTAAAATAAAACTTTTGTGACTTTTGACTACGCCGAACCTTCGGTTTGTGGTTTAATAAAAAGTATAAACAGCTTCATCAATAAATAATATAATAAAGCAAAAACTGCTATATAAAAGGAAAATTTCGTTTTATCAAAATGTTAATTATAACTGTTAAAAAATATTAAAATCATATTTTTATTTTAATACGGTCGTAAACTTCAGGTAATACTGTGGGGCTAAATTTGCCCTCAAAAAAAATGAAGAAGACTCTAGCTTCCTTTGCAGTTTTTTTACTTCCCCTTTATCTTACTGCCCAAGAAATTAACATTTCCGGAAATGTAAAATCCGAGAACGGCTCCCAAATCTCCGGAGTCAGCGTCACCGACAAAAACACCGGAAAGACCGCAATTACCGATGAAAATGGAAATTTTACCATTTCAGCCAACCCGAAAGACATCCTTGAGTTTTATGCTCCTGATTTTTCACTTTTCACCGTAGAGGTTTCTTCCAAGAGAGAATATTCCGTGGTATTGAGAAAACCACAGGAAAAACAGATTGAAGGTGTTGTAATAACCGCTTTGGGAATTGCCAAAAAGAAAGAAAAGATTGGCTATGCCACTCAGGAAGTCGGTACGAAACAGTTTGAAACCATTACCACACCAAGCATTGGTAATTTATTTTCCGGACAGGTTGCCGGACTGAACGTTTCCAATCCCACAGGAATGCAGCAGGCTCCCCAATTTACGTTGAGAGGAAACTCAAATCTGGTTTTTGTGATTGATGGAGTAATTGTAGAGAAAGAGGTTTTCCAGAATTTAGATCCAAACAATATTGAAAACATCAACGTTCTGAAAGGAGCAACAGCCTCCGCTTTATATGGTTCCAGAGGAAGATACGGAGCAGTTCTGATCACCACAAAATCAGCGAAAAAGAAAGGCTTCTCTGTTGAATTCTCCCAGAACACCATGGTTACGGGAGGTTTTACCAATCTTCCCAGAACCCAGACCGAATATGGAAACGGCTCTCACGGAAAATATGAATTCTGGGACGGAGCAGACGGAGGAGTTAATGACGGAGACATGATCTGGGGGCCAAAATTCACACCCGGTCTGAAAATCGCCCAGTGGAACAGCCCGATCCGGGATAAGGTAACAGGTCAGGTCATTCCATGGTATGGAGCAGTAAACGGCACACAATATAATGATAAATCAAGATATGAAAGAGTTCCGATCGACTGGCAGTATCATGATAATTTAAGCACATTCCTGAAACCGGCAGTCATCAATAACAACAGTTTCTCTGTAAGTTATAAAAATAATAAAGATATCTACCGTCTTTCCGGGAATTTCATGAATTATGATGACCGGATTCCCAATTCATACCTACAGCGTTACGGAGTCAATTTCTCTTCGGAAAATCATTTGGGAGAAAAACTGATCTTTGATACTAAGCTTAATTTCAATCAGACCTTTACCCCGAATATTCCCAATTACAATTACAACCCAAGCGGGCATATGTACACCATCCTGATCTGGATGGGAGCCGATGTAGACGGAAGGGACCTTAAAAATCACATGTGGATTCCGGGAAAAGAAGGAACGGCACAGGCCAACTGGAATTATGCATGGTACAATAATCCATGGTTTGGAGCTGAATATTATAAAAATAAAAACCGAACCAACGTTATTAATGCACAAACCGGCCTTGAGTATAAAGCCACTCAGGATTTCTCAGTAAAAGGCAAAATATCTATTGTAGAAAATCACAATAAGCAGGAAATATCAAGTCCATATTCCTATTTCAACTATGATGCTCCTAGAAGCGGTGGATATATTCTGAACGACTCTAAAACATGGAATCTCAACTATGATGTACTGGCCACTTACAAGAAGAAAATATCTGACAATTTCGATTTTACAGTAAATGCAGGAGCCTCGACGTTTTACTACAAAAATGATATCGACAACGCATCGACAGACGGACTGAAAATTCCTGAACGTTATACGCTGGAAAACTCCATCGGAGCTTTAAAATATTACGACTACCTAAAAGAAAAGCTGATCTACAGTGCATATTCAACGATTGATATCGGATTATACAATGCTTTTTTCGTGAATATTTCAGGACGTAACGACTGGTCTTCCACCCTTCCGAAAGCCAACAGATCTTACTTCTATCCTTCTGCATCGGTAAGTGCCGTTATTTCCAACCTGTTCACGATGCCGAAAGCCGTGAATATGCTGAAACTTTCCGCTTCATGGGCAAAAGTAGCCTACGACTTCCAGCCCTATTCTATCAGGAATTATTATCTGAACAATAAAGGAATTACATTCAATGGAAATCCTACCAATTACTATCCTACCATCCTAAATGTTGAAAATTCTTTGAAACCGGAACAGACCAAGTCTTATGAACTGGGATTAAGCGCAGGTTTATTCAACAACCGAGTTACATTGGATGCCACGTATTTCAGAACACTGGATTACAATAACATTCTTGAATTCCCGACAGCACAATCGTCGGGATTTACGTCACAATATGTAAACGGGAATGAGTATACGACCAAAGGTTTTGAGATTTCACTAGGATTGGTTCCAATAAAAACAGCCAATTTCACATGGAGATCTTTAATCAACTGGAGTACTTATGAGCAAAAGCTGACTTCTATTTACGACAATATGCCGAACTACAACAACATCAAACTCGGCGAAAGAATGGACAGCTTCTACGATTATACCTGGCAGAAATCACCGGACGGAAAAGTTATTCTGAATGCCAATACAGGAATGCCTACCAGAGCCAATACTCCGAGCAATTTAGGTCATTTCAACCCGGATTGGACCTTCGGCTTCAACAATACCTTCAAATATAAAAAGCTTTCTTTAAATATTGGGATTGACGGAAGTATTGGCGGAGTGATGAGATCTCAGGTTGTAGAAAAAATGTGGTGGGGAGGAAAGCATCCGAATTCTACCGCATACAGAGATCTTGAATATGCTAATCCGGGAACGTATTATTTTGTGCCGGATGGTGTTAATTACAATGCAGCTACAGGAACATACACACCGCATACCAAACCGATAAGCTTCCAGGACTGGGCACAGAATTATCCGTACCAGGCAAGGGTTACGGAGGATGAAAGTAAATTATTCGCCAATGTTTTTGACCGGACTTTCATCAAACTGAGATCGGTTATTTTAGAATATGATTTCTCTTCCCTTCTTAATCCTAAAGGAATGGTGAAGAATTTAACGGTGAATGTTTCAGCGTATAACCTGGCGATGTGGAAAAAGTCTAAAAACCTTTACTCGGATCCGGATTTCCAGCTTAAAGCCAAAGACTCCAATGATATTCAGGACCCTTCCAGCAGATGGTTCGGAATCGGGTTTAATCTTAAATTTTAATTCAACAACACTTCAGTACAATGAAAAATAATATAATTCTCAATTTAACAAAGCTGAAAAGTGCTGCTATAAAATCATTATTTGCAGCAGGAATTCTCATGATGGCTTCATGTGAATCCAGTCTTGATACCATCAATGAAAACCCTAACGACCAGTCCAGCGTAGACCCGAAAGTCCTTTTAACCTATGTATCTATGAATACTTTTCAGGTAAACGGTGAGAATATGTACGCTTCAAGAATGATGATCGGGACAGACGGTGAAAATACCTATCAGTATATGAAATGGAATGAAGCTTCTTTTGAAGTGTACACCAAAGCTCTTTTGAACACCACAAAAATGATGCAGGAAGCAGAAAAAACCGGCAATAAAAATTATCTCGCAATTGGTAAATTCTACAGAGCCTATCATTTCTTTAATCTAAGCATGAAATTAGGAAGTATTCCTTATTCTGAAGCAGTAAAAGGAGAATCTAAAATTATCCAGCCGAAATATGACAGCCAGGAAGCAGTGATGGCAGGTATTCTTACAGAACTGAAAGAAGCCAACGACCTTATTAATTCTACAGACAAGATTGAAGGTGATATTATCTACAACGGTGATGCCTCCAAATGGAAAAAGCTGATCAATTCATTCCGATTGAAAATCTTGATAACCCTATCTAAAAAGACCACTCTGGGAAGCTACAATGTGGCCGGAGAATTTGCTTCTATAGCAGGTAACCAGCCTCTGATGACATCTATCGGAGATAATGGTGAACTGAAATTTGTAGATGCCGCAGACAGCCGCTACACCATGTTCAACAACAGCGGTTATGGATCGAGTTTATATATGGCTGATTATTTCATTAATATGTTCAAAGACAGACATGATCCGAGGCTTTTCACATTTGCCGCGCAGACTACCGCAGCTAAGGAAGCCGCAAAACCTATTACAGATTTTACGGGATATAACGGAGGAAATCCTACTTCTCCTTATTCTGACAATGCAGCTCTGATCACCGCAAAAAACATATCAAAAGTGAACGACCGTTTTTATAAGGATCCTACGAATGAGCCATCTTCGGTATTAAGCTATTCGGAACTGGAGTTTATTTTAGCAGAGGCAACAGCCCGCGGATGGATTTCCGGATCAGCAAAAACCCATTATGATAACGCCATCAAGGCTAGTTTCAACTTTTATCAGACGTATGTGAAAAACCCGAATCAGTATTTTGCAGGATTCGATGTCAATCAGTATCTGGCTTCATCCATGGTGGTTTATAATGATTCTGATCCACTGCAAAACCGTATAGAAAAGATCATGACTCAGAAATATATGACGATGTTCCATCAGGCTCAATGGACTTCCTATTACGATTATCTGAGAACAGGATTTCCGAATTATCCTTTGCAGACCGGAGTTTCGGCACCGTTCAGATTCAGGTATCCACAATCAGAGTATAATTACAACAGCACTAATCTGAAGGCAGCTCTTAATGCACAATACGGAGGAAGCGACAATATTAATTCTAAACCCTGGTGGCTTCAGTAAAGGATTGAATGCCAGAGAAGGATACAGAAAGAGACTATTCGTATGGTAATCTCCAGAGATTACTTACAATAATCTGATCCCGAATTCAGGTCAAATAATTTATAAAAATCAGGAAACCGCAGGAAAATCCTATTAACTTGCGGTTTCTTTCTATTACGACAGATTATGAACAGAAGAGAATTTTTAGAAAAATCAAGTCTTTTGCTGGCAGGATTAGGAACTTCAAGCGTTCTGCACCCTTCCATTTTAAAAGCCCTTACCATTGAACCTGCTGCCCAATCTACTTTTTATGATGCGGAACACGTGGTGATCCTGATGCAGGAAAACCGTTCCTTTGATCATGCTTTCGGAGCACTTAAAGGAGTAAGAGGCTTTTTAGACAAAAGAGCTTTCATAAAAGAGGATGGCCATTCTGTATTTTTTCAGAAAGGAAATTCCGGAAAATATGCCTCGCCTGCACGGCTGGATCTTAGAAATACAAAATCCACATGGATGAGTTCATTGCCCCATTCATGGTCTGACCAGCAGAAAGCTTTAAACAAGGGAAAATATGATCACTGGCTGCAGGCAAAAGCTTCAGGCAATAAAGATTATAAAGATATTCCGCTTACTTTAGGTTATTATAACCGGGAAGATCTTCCGTTTTATTACCAGCTTGCCGATGCATTTACGATCTTCGATCAATATTTCTGCTCTTCTCTTACGGGAACTACTCCAAACAGGCTTTTCCTTTGGTCCGGAACACTTCGTGAGCAGCAAAATGGCAAAGTAAAGGCTAATGTTTACAATGAAAATATCGATTATGATAAAGCAAGACAGGCCCGCTGGAAAAGCTTTCCTGAAATTTTGGAGGAACAGGATGTTTCCTGGAGGATCTATCAGAATGAAATCAGTCTTCCGAAAGGAATGTCCGGTGAACAGGAGGCCTGGTTAAGCAACTTTACAGATAATCCTATTGAATGGTTTTCCAGTTTCAATGTAAAATTCTCCAAAGGCTACCATCAGCATATTCCTAAAATGATTAACCATCTGAAAAAGGAAATTGAAAAGAAGCCGGAGCAGAAAGAAAGACTTGACAAGATTATCCGCGAGCTGGAGGAAGACCAGATTCAATATGATCCTAAAAATTATTCAAAACTATCGCAGAAGGAAAAGAATCTTCATGAAAAAGCTTTTACTACCAACAGCAATGATCCTAATTATTGGGACCTTGAAATCGGGCAGGATGAATATGGACAAAGACTGGTAGTCCCGAAAGGAGATGTCCTGTTTCAGTTCCGGAAAGATGTTGAAGAAAAAAAGCTTCCGCTGGTTTCATGGCTGATTGCCCCTGAGCATTTTTCAGACCATCCGGGATCGCCCTGGTATGGAGCATGGTATATTTCAGAAGTACTGAACATTCTCACCAAAGATCCTGAAGTATGGAAAAAAACGATCTTCATTATCAATTATGATGAAAATGACGGTTATTTTGACCATGTTCTTCCTTTTACTCCTCCATTGAATCCCAACCAACCAGTTGACATGAACAGCAAAGAAGGCGCAGAATATGTAGACCGTTCTCAGGAATACATGAAAACACTTCCTCTGAAGGATCATGAAAGAATTGAAGGAACTGTAGGTCTGGGCTATCGGGTGCCAATGATTATTGCTTCGCCATGGACGAAAGGCGGTCTTGTGAATTCTGAAGTTTCAGACCATACTTCTGTTCTTCAGTTCCTGGAAAATTTCATAAAGAAAAAGACAGGAAAAGACGTTACGGTAAATA
This sequence comes from Chryseobacterium vaccae, assembly GCF_009602705.1. Classification (NCBI taxonomy): domain Bacteria; kingdom Pseudomonadati; phylum Bacteroidota; class Flavobacteriia; order Flavobacteriales; family Weeksellaceae; genus Chryseobacterium; species Chryseobacterium vaccae. Next base: position 2,926,076 of record NZ_VSWH01000001.1, read on the forward strand.
ACATCAGTGATTGGAGAAGAGCGGTATGCGGAGATCTTACGTCTGCTTTTAATACAGCTAATGTAAAAGCTCCCCAAATGGATTATATTGATCAGAAAGATTATGCAAGGACGATCAATGCAGCCAAAAGCAAACCTGTTCCAAACCTGAAATGGTATGCTGAAAGTGAGCTTAATGAAAGGCTTCTTGATATTCAGGAAAGAGGGATCAAGCCTTCTAATCCACTTCCTTACCATTTCCACGTTAATCTGGAAAATAAAAAAATCCATATGGAGAACCTGAAAGAAAATGGTGTTCCGCTGATTATTTATGACAGAGCGATGTTCGGTAAAGGAGCTTCCTATTATTCATATGCATTGTATGCTAAGCAGGAAATGAAACATGAAATATCCGGTCAGAACTATGACTATGAAGTTTTTGGCCCGAACGGATTTTTCAGAAAATTCAAAGGCAGCATGATCCCGGAAACAGAAGTACTTTTTGTGAATAGAGCTTCTGAACATAAGGCTGAAATTATTTTCAGACAAAAGAAGAAAGGAAATATCAATTTAGTACTGGAAGATCTTTACGAAAAAAGCCGGAAAAACATTTCGGTGCAGCAAACTGAAGAAAAAATGACAGTTGATCTGGCAAAAAACAAAGGCTGGTATGATCTAAAAATCATATCCGGTGACTGTATCTGGCATTTTGCAGGAAGACTAGAGAACGGAAAAATGTCTGTTACCGACCCACACTGGATCTAGGAGTTATTGATATACTTATTGAGCCTTACGCCCTCAGGTGTAAGGCTTTTTGTTATGATTACAATCATAAGAGAATATATTTTTTTATTCTAATTTGCATTAATAATTCACAATCGTAATAACATATAACATAAAAATAATTAACAATATTCAAAAAATAAAAAATTATTTTCATATTATTTCGATTATTGTTAATTTCACTTCATTAAACAACCTACACCATGAAAAAATTAAACTTATCCCTTGCGATAGTATTATTTACTTCAGTATTCGCTGGAAACCTGAGTGCACAGGATACGAAAACAGACAATCATACCGTGACAATTTCTATCCCGGAAGTTGCCCTGGTTGATATTGAACCTGCTGCTACTAAAAATATTACCCTGGGATTTACAGCTCCCGATGAAGCCGGAAATCCCATTATTCCAAGTACAGCAAACACTACGCTGTGGCTTAATTATTCTTCCATAAAATCTGTTGCAGATCCTACCCGTAATGTGACTGTAAGCATGAATGCCATCATTCCAGGGGTTGACCTTCACGTAACTGCGGCTGCGGCCACCGGATCCGGAGGAGGTACATTAGGAACATCTGCAGGACTGCTTACATTAAGTGGTGCCGACCAGATCATTATCTCCGGCATTGGAAGTGCATATACCGGCAATGGTACCAATAACGGACATAATCTTACGTATGCTCTTGCAGCAGGAAGCGGCCCCGGAGGTGTAGCAGCTTATGCAGATTTACAGGCAACCGCCACTACCATAGCTACCGTTACTTATACGATATCAGATAATTAGAATTTAAACACCATTCTATTCTGCCTTTCAAAAACAAGAAGAAGTTGTCATTCAGTTTCTTCCTGTTTTTGTATTATTTATGATTTAACCCTAAACTTTATATGATGATGAAGCGTATTCTTCTTTTAATCACCCTGATTTTGCAGTTCAGTTTTTTACATGCCGGTATTGTGATTCTCAACGGGCTTACGCATTCTTACTCAGTAGAAAACGGAAAAGTTTATAAAGGAAAAATTGCTATTGAAAATACAAGCAATACTCCTCAGAATGTAAAATTATTTTTACAGGATTTCGCCTATCATGCGGATGGGACAATCAATTACACATCATTGCATACCAATAAACGCAGTAATGGAGACTGGATTAAACTCAATACCAATCTGATTACTCTGAAAGGCAAAGAAAAGACAGAAATATTCTATGAAATCACAGTTCCTAATCAGACACTAGCCCCCGGAAGTTATTGGAGCGTCATCATTGTAGAACCTGTAGATGACATAAAACCCAGCGAAAATAAAGCGGGAGTAAGCATTACTTCTGTGATAAGGTATGCTATCCAGGTCATTACAGATTATGAGGCAGAAAAGGCCAAACCGGAACTGAAATTTGAAAGCGTAAAAGTAGAAAAACAAGATGGCAGGCAAACCGTAAAAATTGCAATAGCCAATAATGGAAGTCTTTACTGTAAACCAACAGCATTTATTGAGATCTATAACAGTAAGACCGGTGAAAAGCTTGGAACCTATTCAAGCTTAACCATGGGACTGCTGCCTAATACCTCTAAAACATTTTACATTGATATCAGTAAGGTACCTGTAGGTAAATATAGAGCTACGATAATGACCACAGACGAAGAAGAGAATGCTTTTGCACTCAATGTGGAATTAGAAGTAAAAAATGATTAGAACTTGGACTTTATTTATTATCCTATTATTCCCGATATTTTCTTTTTCTCAACAGCAATCCAGCCCGTTGATCAGTAAAAGAGATAGTCTAATGCCGGGAACGTCTACTTCTATTCCCTTTACATTAGAAAATAGTTCAGCGGAAAACAAGGTTTATGATATTTCGGCGACCACGTCAGATCCGAATATCGTCCCTATTTTAGCAAAAGGAGAACTTAAGATGGTTCCTCATGAAACTTCAGTATATCTGCTTCCATTACGTATTACAGCAGAAACAGCTAAGGGCCTCTATACAATAACATTGAACATTACAGACCGCCATAGCGGGATATCCTTTGTAAAAACTTCACAAATTACCATTTCCGGGAGCAGGAAACTTTCCCTTAAGGCATTAAATTCTCCGGAATTTATAAGAGCCGGAGAAACCATTCATTCTTCATTTTTACTGAAAAATAACGGGAATGTAACGGAAAATGTTATTCTGGAAAGTAAAAATGCCATTATTGATTATGATACATCAATAGTCTTAAGCCCCAATGAATCTAAAGTTATCAACGTACACAAACTAACCAGCCCTGATCTCAGGCAAAATGAGGTTCAAAATCTGAATCTATCAGCATATTCAAAAGATAGTCCTGAAGAAAATCAAGATGTTTACGTAAGTACCCAGGTTATATCGGTAAAACCTTTGGAAAATGACATTTACCACAGACTTCCTATTGCGGCCTCTTTGTCTTTCATCGGCATGCAGAATATGGGTGTTTACCAGGATGGTTTCCAGGGTGAGCTGTATGGCAAAGGAACATTGGACAAAGACAATAAAAACCAGATTGAGTTTCATGCAGTAACACGCAATCCTGTAGAATTTAGTTCATTTACTCAATATGAAGAATATTTTGTCAACTATAAACGGGATCATCTTTTCGTTCATCTTGGAGATAAAACTTATTCTTCATCTTATTTAACAGAGTTTGCAAGATATGGGCGCGGGGCGGAAATCCGGTATGATTTTAATAAAGTAAGAGTGGGTGGATTCTACAACCATCCCAGGTTTTTCAAAGATATTAAAGATGAATTTAATATATATTCAACCTTCAGGATCCGGAAAGAATCAGAAATCTCTACAGGATATCTTTACAAAATTCCAGAAAAAAGAGAAATTAATTATGGAGATGGAAGATTAGATTCTGAAGCCCATCTTCCTTATATTAAGGGAAAATTCAAACTTTCAAGAAACATCAACCTTTCCGGGGAATTGGCTTACAGCACGACAGAGAAAACAGAGGGAACAGCTTATATGATGCAGACCGAAGCTATTTTTGAGAAATTCAACGGAAGCTTAATGTATATCAAAACAAGCCCAAAATTTGCAGGATATTTTACCAATACAGATACCTTCAACGGTAATATTTATTATAACATTACCAAAAAGCTTAGCGTTTTTGCCAATTATATGCAGGATGTCAAAAATTTCCAGCGGGATAATTTATTGCTGGCGGCACCTTACAGAAAATACTTCCAGTATGGAGTACAATACAAATATCTGTCTAATGGATTCATCATCCTTAATAACGCCTATCAAAAGTACCAGGACCGTTTAGAGCCTAAGCAGTTTGATTATAATGAACGATTCTTCAAAATCAGTATTAATCAGCAGATCGGAATATTTCAGATCAATCTCGATGGGCAGTTGGGTAAAACTGATAATTACCTTACGGAATTCAGTGGAAATTCCAGCCTTTATTCCGCCAATATTTCATTTCAAAAATTCAGGACATCTTTTAATGTGTTCGGAAGTTATGCTATCACTTCAAGATATCAGCTACAGAATCAGAAAAATCTTTATTATGGAGCAAGAATATTCAATAGATTTTCCGATAAAACCAGTTTAAGTATATTTTATCAGAACAATTATATCCCTGAAGAATATTTTAAAGACAGAAATCTATTTGAACTTCTGTTTCATCAACAGTTGTTTCCGGGGAATGAGCTTGATCTTTCAGGAAGATATTCATTACAAAGAGGAGAAATAGGAAAGAAAGATTTTATATTTTCCATGCGGTATACCTGGCGTCCCAACATTCCGGTGCAGAAAACGACAGAGTATGTTTCTTTATCTGGGAATATCAGCAATCTCGGCATAAAAAAGACAGAGGGAATAAAACTGATGCTTGGAAGCTACATTTCCATTACAGATAAAGAAGGAAATTATATATTTAAAAATGTTATTCCAGGTAATTATTTCCTGGAAATAGACCGTTCAACCACAGAAATCAATGATATTCCCACACAGATTTTCCCTGCTACTCTTTCTCTTATGAATAAAGAAAACATTTTCAATTTTGGATTAACAGCCGCAGCCAGTATAAAGGGGCATGTTCAGCTCCAGGAAACAGGAGAAAAAGAAAATACGGGTATTGATAAAAAAGGAAAAAAGAAAAGAGAAAGTATTATTGTGGAAGCTAGCAGCAACGACCAGACCTACCGTAAAATATGTTTTGTTGGAGAGGATTTTGATTTCACGTATCTCCGGCCGGGTAACTGGACAGTCAAAGTTTACCGAAACGGCCTTGATAAACGGTATAAAATTTCAACAAATCAATTTCAATTGAGCCTACAGCCAGCAGAAACAAAACAATTAAATATTAGTGTTGTTAAGCAGCCGGTAGAAATCAAATACCAGCAGGAGTCCTTAAAAGTAGGATATAATGAAATAAAAAATAAGAAATAATGCTGATGCGATCCCTATTATCAACTATAGCTTTTATCTTATCTGGCAGCCTCTATTCTCAGACTGCCAATATCGCTGTTACCATGACGCTGCCCGTTGTAACTTTAATGGATATTGAACCTTCAGGAAATATAACTTTAAATTTTACGCCACCTACCGAGGCTGGAAATGCCCTGGTGAATCCAACCCCCAATACATCAAAATGGATTAATTATACTTCTGCAATTGTCTCCGGAGGACTTACCAGAAGAATTACAGCATCTGTGAATAAAGTTATTGACGGGGTGAATATAAGATTACAGGCTGCTGCTGCTTCCGGAGCCGGAGGAGGAACATTGGGAACTTCTTCCGGACAGGTTACTCTTACTACGACTCCTGTTACTATTATCAGCGGTATTGGGGGTGCTTATACAGGCAATGGTACAAACAACGGCCATGGGATTACCATTTCATTAGTTCCCGGCAATTACGCCAATTTACAGGCTCAGGCTAATACAGTTATTAACATTATTTACACCATTACAGAATAAAATTGAAAAATGAAAACCAATAGTCGCTTTCTCCGGAAAATTTTCTTAAAAAAATATCTGTACATCATTTCTTTAGTGATCGGTAGCAGCTTTGAGGCTCAAACAATAAGTATTGCAGGAAGCAACTGGGCTGTAAGCGTTCCCACCATTACTGAAGCAGGAACCAACTATACCGGAACATACGATAATCCTAACCTACTGACATTATCCGGAACCTTACCAGGATCTTTCCTGAACCTTCTCACAAGTGCCGGCGCCAAGATCAGTATGCACTATGTTCCTACTTTATGGAATAGCAATCTGCACCTCTTTGCAAAAAGAAGTGGAGGAACGACTACTATCAATGGTCTTTGCATCTTATGTACGGCTACAATCAATGGAGGAAATACCAATTATATAGAAATTCCTCAGGCAACAGCAGCAACGCTTTCTACAATAACCTTTACCGGCGTATTAGGTCTTGGTAATAGTGTAAATTATGCTGATATTGGTGTACAATTGGAAATACGCGGTGCTTCTGTTACAATTCCTGCTGCTGCATATAGTACACAAGTAGTCTTTACCATAGGTCCAAATTGAATTCCTTGGCATCTATAAGAAATTCAAAATCTGAAATTAATGTAAAAAGTTTTCATGAGCATTTTCCCGCTATCCGCTCATACTCCTCACGCCATTAGCTGTTCCCTGCCTCAATCCTTTCTTTTCCATCCAGTTGCGGGGTAACCGTTGCTATCGGGGCTAGGGTTTATCAGCAATAGATAATGGCAGACAAAGATGGGTAACAGCTTACTGTTTTTAAGATAAATAAAGCCGCTTCGCTTATTTTTGAAATACAAAGATTTGATCAGGTATCGCTTATTACCTATTCCCTAATTCCTTCTCCCTATTGCAGTATACAACAAAAAAAAAGTCTCATACAAAACTGTATGAGACTTTCTAATAATATAAAAACTGGCGGCGGCCTACTCTCCCGCTTGTCGCAGTACCATCGGCGCTGGTGGGCTTAACTTCTGTGTTCGGAATGGGAACAGGTGAGCCCCACCGCTAAAACCACCCTAAAGAAGGTATATAGCTGTAGGCAGTAGGCTATAAGCTTCAAGCTTACAGCGTAAAGCATACTGCTTTTTTATCGATAAAAACTTTCACAAAGACAAAACCTTAACTGCGCATAAAAGGCTTGTATAATTTAAATTATATTTGTTATAGCAACCTATAGGCTATAAATCTACGGGTAATTAGTACTACTCGGCTATGACATTACTGCCTTTACACCTATAGCCTATCAACGTGGTCATCTCCCACGACCCTTAAAAGATGTCTCATCTTGAGGCGAGTTTCGCACTTATATGCTTTCAGTGCTTATCTCTTCCAAACGTAGCTACTCAGCGGTGCACCTGGCGGTACAACTGATACACCAGAGGTTTGTTCAATTCGGTCCTCTCGTACTAGAATCAAGCCCTCTCAAACATCTAACGCCCGCAATAGATAGAGACCGAACTGTCTCACGACGTTCTGAACCCAGCTCGCGTGCCACTTTAATGGGCGAACAGCCCAACCCTTGGGACCTTCTCCAGCCCCAGGATGTGACGAGCCGACATCGAGGTGCCGAACCTCCCCGTCGATGTGAGCTCTTGGGGGAGACTAGCCTGTTATCCCCGGAGTACCTTTTATCCTATGAGCGATGGCCCTTCCATACGGAACCACCGGATCACTATGTCCTGCTTTCGCACCTGATCGACTTGTTGGTCTCACAGTCAAGCACCCTTATGCCATTACACTCTACGCACGGTTACCAAGCGTGCTGAGGGTACCTTTGAAAGCCTCCGTTACTCTTTTGGAGGCGACCACCCCAGTCAAACTACCCACCACGCAATGTCCTTCAATTCAGAAGTTAGGCTCCAAGTAAGTAAAGGGTGGTATTTCAACGTTGGCTCCACCAACACTAGCGTGCCGGCTTCAAAGCCTCCCACCTATCCTACACATTACTTACTCAAAGTCAATACGAAGTTATAGTAAAGGTTCACAGGGTCTTTTCGTCCCATTGCGGGTAATCGGCATCTTCACCGATACTACAATTTCACCGAGCTCGTGGCTGAGACAGTGCCCAGATCGTTACACCATTCGTGCAGGTCGGAACTTACCCGACAAGGAATTTCGCTACCTTAGGACCGTTATAGTTACGGCCGCCGTTTACTGGGGCTTCAGTTAATGCCTTCGGTTTAACCCTAAGCACCTTCCTTAACCTTCCAGCACCGGGCAGGTGTCAGACCCTATACAGCATCTTTCGATTTAGCAGAGTCCTGTGTTTTTGATAAACAGTCGCCTGGGCCTCTTCACTGCGGCCACCATTGCTGATGGCGTCTCTTCTTCCGAAGTTACGAGACTATTTTGCCTAGTTCCTTAGCCACGACTCACTCGAGCACCTTAGGATTCTCTCCTCGACTACCTGTGTCGGTTTTGGTACGGGTTGCTTCAATTCGGCTTTTCTTGGATCAGATTACACTACAGCAGCTTCGCCCGAAGGCTAGGCCTTGACTATTCCGTCAGTCTCCAGCAGCTACATCCAACCGTCCCCTTTATTCTTGAGCAAGTATGGGAATATTAACCCATTGTCCATCCACTACCCCTTTCGGGTTCGCGTTAGGTCCCGACTAACCCTCAGCTGATTAGCATGGCTGAGGAAACCTTAGTCTTTCGGTGAGGGGGTTTCTCGCCCCCTTTATCGTTACTTATGCCTACATTTTCTTTTCTATCCGCTCCACAATACCTCACAGTACTGCTTCGGCGCAAATAGAATGCTCTCCTACCAGATATACCCCTAAGGTATAAATCCATAGCTTCGGTAATATGTTTATGCCCGATTATTATCCATGCCGGACCGCTCGACTAGTGAGCTGTTACGCACTCTTTAAATGAATGGCTGCTTCCAAGCCAACATCCTAGCTGTCAATGCAGTCCAACCGCGTTGCTTCAACTTAACATATATTTGGGGACCTTAGCTGTTGGTCTGGGTTCTTTCCCTCTCGGACATGGACCTTAGCACCCATGCCCTCACTGCCGACGAACATTTATTAGCATTCGGAGTTTGTCAGGAATTGGTAGGTGGTGAAACCCCCGCATCCAATCAGTAGCTCTACCTCTAATAAACTTAACATCGACGCTGCACCTAAATGCATTTCGGAGAGTACGAGCTATCTCCCAGTTTGATTGGCCTTTCACCCCTACCCACAGGTCATCCGAAGACTTTTCAACGTCAACCGGTTCGGTCCTCCACTCTGTGTTACCAGAGCTTCAACCTGCCCATGGGTAGATCACAAGGTTTCGCGTCTAATCCTACTAACTAACCGCCCTATTCAGACTCGCTTTCGCTCCGGCTCCGGTACTTAATACCTTAACCTCGCTAGTAAAATTAACTCGTAGGCTCATTATGCAAAAGGCACGCCGTCACAGCTTAATGCTGCTCCGACCGCTTGTAGGCGTACGGTTTCAGGTTCTATTTCACCCTTCTATTCGAAGTGCTTTTCACCTTTCCTTCACAGTACTTGTTCACTATCGGTCTTTCAGGAGTATTTAGCCTTGGAGGATGGTCCCCCCATATTCAGACAGGATTTCACGTGTCCCGCCCTACTCATTTATCACTCAAATATGCCTTTCATATACGGGGCTATCACCCTCTACGGCTGTTCTTTCCAGAACATTCTATTAAACATATATCAGCTTTTGGGCTAATCCGCTTTCGCTCGCCACTACTTACGGAATCTCTTCGATTTCTTTTCCTCCGGGTACTTAGATGTTTCAGTTCTCCGGGTTTGCTTCCCCTAAGGGATGACATGTCTTCAACATGCCGGGTTGCCCCATTCGGACATCTGCGGATCTATTCGTGTGTGCCGATCCCCGCAGCTTTTCGCAGCTTACCACGTCCTTCTTCGCCTCTGAAAGCCTAGGCATCCGCCATACGCCCTTAACGATTTCTTTCCTATTTTTAGGTTACTCAAGCGCTTTTATGCGCTCGGTTTTCTCTTTGTGATGTCTTTACCGTTAATGTCAATGATCTTTAATGCTATTTCTGCTTTAACCCGCAAATATTGTTTTTGGCTCTATTTGCTTTTTTAAGATTAAAACATCCACTATGTGGAGAATAAGGGAGTCGAACCCTTGACCTCCTGCGTGCAAGGCAGGCGCTCTAGCCAGCTGAGCTAATTCCCCCTCTAGGTGCTGTAGGCTTTACGCTATAAAACCAAGGCTTAATGCCTCCAGCTTAATGCTTATTGCTTACCGCTTTAATTAGTAGTCTCGGGCAGGCTCGAACTGCCGACCTCTACATTATCAGTGTAGCGCTCTAACCAGCTGAGCTACGAGACTGTCTGTTAGACTAACAGATTTCAGATAATAGATACCAGACTTAGCTTTTTCTTTTATCTTTCCTCTCGTCTCAATCCCTTTTACTAATTTCTAGTGGGTGTTGTATTGTTTTATATATCAACCAAATAAAAAACTAAAGCTGAACTTTAAGTAAGTTCGTGTGTATCTTACGATACTTAATTTTGTTTAACGTTCTTCAACGCTCTAAAATGAGATGTTCCAGCCGCACCTTCCGGTACGGCTACCTTGTTACGACTTAGCCCTAGTTACCTGTTTTACCCTAGGCAGCTCCTGTTACGGTCACCGACTTCAGGTACCCCAGACTTCCATGGCTTGACGGGCGGTGTGTACAAGGCCCGGGAACGTATTCACCGCGCCATGGCTGATGCGCGATTACTAGCGATTCCAGCTTCATAGAGTCGAGTTGCAGACTCCAATCCGAACTGAGACCGGCTTTCGAGATTTGCATCACATCGCTGTGTAGCTGCCCTCTGTACCGGCCATTGTATTACGTGTGTGGCCCAAGGCGTAAGGGCCGTGATGATTTGACGTCATCCCCACCTTCCTCTCTACTTGCGTAGGCAGTCTCACTAGAGTCCCCAACTTAATGATGGCAACTAGTGACAGGGGTTGCGCTCGTTGCAGGACTTAACCTAACACCTCACGGCACGAGCTGACGACAACCATGCAGCACCTTGAAAAATGTCCGAAGAAAAGTCTATTTCTAAACCTGTCATTTCCCATTTAAGCCTTGGTAAGGTTCCTCGCGTATCATCGAATTAAACCACATAATCCACCGCTTGTGCGGGCCCCCGTCAATTCCTTTGAGTTTCATTCTTGCGAACGTACTCCCCAGGTGGCTAACTTATCACTTTCGCTTAGTCTCTGAATCCGAAAATCCAAAAACGAGTTAGCATCGTTTACGGCGTGGACTACCAGGGTATCTAATCCTGTTCGCTCCCCACGCTTTCGTCCATCAGCGTCAGTTGTTGCTTAGTAACCTGCCTTCGCAATTGGTGTTCTAAGTAATATCTATGCATTTCACCGCTACACTACTTATTCCAGCTACTTCAACAACACTCAAGACATGCAGTATCAATGGCAGTTTCACAGTTAAGCTGTGAGATTTCACCACTGACTTACACATCAGCCTACGGACCCTTTAAACCCAATAAATCCGGATAACGCTTGCACCCTCCGTATTACCGCGGCTGCTGGCACGGAGTTAGCCGGTGCTTATTCGTATAGTACCTTCAGCTAGATACACGTATCTAGGTTTATCCCTATACAAAAGAAGTTTACAACCCATAGGGCCGTCATCCTTCACGCGGGATGGCTGGATCAGGCTTGCACCCATTGTCCAATATTCCTCACTGCTGCCTCCCGTAGGAGTCTGGTCCGTGTCTCAGTACCAGTGTGGGGGATCACCCTCTCAGGCCCCCTAAAGATCGTAGACTTGGTGAGCCGTTACCTCACCAACTATCTAATCTTGCGCGTGCCCATCTCTATCCACCGGAGTTTTCAATATCAACTGATGCCAGTCAATATATTATGGGGTATTAATCTTCCTTTCGAAAGGCTATCCCCCAGATAAAGGCAGGTTGCACACGTGTTCCGCACCCGTACGCCGCTCTCTCTGTCCCGAAAGACAAATACCGCTCGGCTTGCATGTGTTAGGCCTCCCGCTAGCGTTCATCCTGAGCCAGGATCAAACTCTCCATTGTATGTTTGTCCCGAGCTCACTCAAAGTTTCTTAACGCTTTAGTTTTTCCTTACTTGGTTGTTATATTGTATGTCAATGATCTTTATATCTTTCCGCTTTCATAAAGAACTCTCTCTGTCGTTCTGTTCCTTATTTGCGGTTGCAAAAGTAATAACTTATTTCTTAATGACCAAATGTTTTGAAAGAAAATTTTAAAGTTTTTTTAGTAACCTTAACCCCTCTCTAAAACTCAATCCTTAACTCCTGCGCTTCCCGGCAAACCGGACTGCAAAGGTAAACATTTTTTTTAATTCCACAAAACTTATTTTATAAAGTTTTTTCGGTCTCCTTAAATGAATACTTAGAGTGTTTTTTATTCTTCTGCGCTTACTGATAATCTCTCGTTTTCAGTGCGGCAAAGATAACAACTTATACCGTCATAAAACAAACTTACTTAACATAAAATTCATATAATATTTATATTGTGGATAAGTATTGTCATAAGATTCTATTTTTGAATACGTTAATGGAATAGTAGACTTATCCACAATAACAGATTATTAGTTAATAGTTGTGGAGAGATCCTCAAAATACTGGAAAACAAGATGGAGACCAGGAATAAAGCCAGGAAAAAAAACTTCAAAGTCTGGAGGATAAGCTAGGTTTAGTGTAAGGAAAATATTAGAGGAAACATGTGGAAAACGGACTGGATATAAAAGGAAGTATTATTATAGAAAACAATATTTAAGAACTGGAAAGATTATTTTCAAACAAATCCCACAGGCAGCACGGAACTTCATGTTTAATAATTCTCGCTAATCAGGCGGATTGAGCAGATCTTTATTTTACAGATATTAAAAAATATTGTTAAAAATATTGGAATCTAGATTTTGGCTAAAGCTTTTCTGTTCTGCTTTGCTGTAAGCAGGCTTTAGCCCGCTTCTATTGAATATATTGTTTATCAATTAAATGTTTCTAAAAGTTTAAGACAAAAAAATCCCGTACATTATTTTGTACGGGATTTTGTATTCTTTATTTTGATTAATCAGATATTATAGCTACAGGCCGCCCTTACAGGACTAGCAAATCCAAAACATAATATGAATCTATGCTATTAACAGGGCGCTCCTACGGAGCTTACCAGCGTACTGCTTATAGCTTATAGCTTATAGCTTATAGCTTATAGCTTATAGCTTATAGCTTATAGCTCAAAAATAATGGGTGCAGTATACAACAAAAAAAAGTCTCATACAAAACTGTATGAGACTTTCTAATAATATAAAAACTGGCGGCGGCCTACTCTCCCGCTTGTCGCAGTACCATCGGCGCTGGTGGGCTTAACTTCTGTGTTCGGAATGGGAACAGGTGAGCCCCACCGCTAAAACCACCCTAAAGAAGGTATATAGCTGTAGGCAGTAGGCTATAAGCTTCAAGCTTACAGCGTAAAGCATACTGCTTTTTTATCGATAAAAACTTTCACAAAGACAAAACCTTAACTGCGCATAAAAGGCTTGTATAATTTAAATTATATTTGTTATAGCAACCTATAGGCTATAAATCTACGGGTAATTAGTACTACTCGGCTATGACATTACTGCCTTTACACCTATAGCCTATCAACGTGGTCATCTCCCACGACCCTTAAAAGATGTCTCATCTTGAGGCGAGTTTCGCACTTATATGCTTTCAGTGCTTATCTCTTCCAAACGTAGCTACTCAGCGGTGCACCTGGCGGTACAACTGATACACCAGAGGTTTGTTCAATTCGGTCCTCTCGTACTAGAATCAAGCCCTCTCAAACATCTAACGCCCGCAATAGATAGAGACCGAACTGTCTCACGACGTTCTGAACCCAGCTCGCGTGCCACTTTAATGGGCGAACAGCCCAACCCTTGGGACCTTCTCCAGCCCCAGGATGTGACGAGCCGACATCGAGGTGCCGAACCTCCCCGTCGATGTGAGCTCTTGGGGGAGACTAGCCTGTTATCCCCGGAGTACCTTTTATCCTATGAGCGATGGCCCTTCCATACGGAACCACCGGATCACTATGTCCTGCTTTCGCACCTGATCGACTTGTTGGTCTCACAGTCAAGCACCCTTATGCCATTACACTCTACGCACGGTTACCAAGCGTGCTGAGGGTACCTTTGAAAGCCTCCGTTACTCTTTTGGAGGCGACCACCCCAGTCAAACTACCCACCACGCAATGTCCTTCAATTCAGAAGTTAGGCTCCAAGTAAGTAAAGGGTGGTATTTCAACGTTGGCTCCACCAACACTAGCGTGCCGGCTTCAAAGCCTCCCACCTATCCTACACATTACTTACTCAAAGTCAATACGAAGTTATAGTAAAGGTTCACAGGGTCTTTTCGTCCCATTGCGGGTAATCGGCATCTTCACCGATACTACAATTTCACCGAGCTCGTGGCTGAGACAGTGCCCAGATCGTTACACCATTCGTGCAGGTCGGAACTTACCCGACAAGGAATTTCGCTACCTTAGGACCGTTATAGTTACGGCCGCCGTTTACTGGGGCTTCAGTTAATGCCTTCGGTTTAACCCTAAGCACCTTCCTTAACCTTCCAGCACCGGGCAGGTGTCAGACCCTATACAGCATCTTTCGATTTAGCAGAGTCCTGTGTTTTTGATAAACAGTCGCCTGGGCCTCTTCACTGCGGCCACCATTGCTGATGGCGTCTCTTCTTCCGAAGTTACGAGACTATTTTGCCTAGTTCCTTAGCCACGACTCACTCGAGCACCTTAGGATTCTCTCCTCGACTACCTGTGTCGGTTTTGGTACGGGTTGCTTCAATTCGGCTTTTCTTGGATCAGATTACACTACAGCAGCTTCGCCCGAAGGCTAGGCCTTGACTATTCCGTCAGTCTCCAGCAGCTACATCCAACCGTCCCCTTTATTCTTGAGCAAGTATGGGAATATTAACCCATTGTCCATCCACTACCCCTTTCGGGTTCGCGTTAGGTCCCGACTAACCCTCAGCTGATTAGCATGGCTGAGGAAACCTTAGTCTTTCGGTGAGGGGGTTTCTCGCCCCCTTTATCGTTACTTATGCCTACATTTTCTTTTCTATCCGCTCCACAATACCTCACAGTACTGCTTCGGCGCAAATAGAATGCTCTCCTACCAGATATACCCCTAAGGTATAAATCCATAGCTTCGGTAATATGTTTATGCCCGATTATTATCCATGCCGGACCGCTCGACTAGTGAGCTGTTACGCACTCTTTAAATGAATGGCTGCTTCCAAGCCAACATCCTAGCTGTCAATGCAGTCCAACCGCGTTGCTTCAACTTAACATATATTTGGGGACCTTAGCTGTTGGTCTGGGTTCTTTCCCTCTCGGACATGGACCTTAGCACCCATGCCCTCACTGCCGACGAACATTTATTAGCATTCGGAGTTTGTCAGGAATTGGTAGGTGGTGAAACCCCCGCATCCAATCAGTAGCTCTACCTCTAATAAACTTAACATCGACGCTGCACCTAAATGCATTTCGGAGAGTACGAGCTATCTCCCAGTTTGATTGGCCTTTCACCCCTACCCACAGGTCATCCGAAGACTTTTCAACGTCAACCGGTTCGGTCCTCCACTCTGTGTTACCAGAGCTTCAACCTGCCCATGGGTAGATCACAAGGTTTCGCGTCTAATCCTACTAACTAACCGCCCTATTCAGACTCGCTTTCGCTCCGGCTCCGGTACTTAATACCTTAACCTCGCTAGTAAAATTAACTCGTAGGCTCATTATGCAAAAGGCACGCCGTCACAGCTTAATGCTGCTCCGACCGCTTGTAGGCGTACGGTTTCAGGTTCTATTTCACCCTTCTATTCGAAGTGCTTTTCACCTTTCCTTCACAGTACTTGTTCACTATCGGTCTTTCAGGAGTATTTAGCCTTGGAGGATGGTCCCCCCATATTCAGACAGGATTTCACGTGTCCCGCCCTACTCATTTATCACTCAAATATGCCTTTCATATACGGGGCTATCACCCTCTACGGCTGTTCTTTCCAGAACATTCTATTAAACATATATCAGCTTTTGGGCTAATCCGCTTTCGCTCGCCACTACTTACGGAATCTCTTCGATTTCTTTTCCTCCGGGTACTTAGATGTTTCAGTTCTCCGGGTTTGCTTCCCCTAAGGGATGACATGTCTTCAACATGCCGGGTTGCCCCATTCGGACATCTGCGGATCTATTCGTGTGTGCCGATCCCCGCAGCTTTTCGCAGCTTACCACGTCCTTCTTCGCCTCTGAAAGCCTAGGCATCCGCCATACGCCCTTAACGATTTCTTTCCTATTTTTAGGTTACTCAAGCGCTTTTATGCGCTCGGTTTTCTCTTTGTGATGTCTTTACCGTTAATGTCAATGATCTTTAATGCTATTTCTGCTTTAACCCGCAAATATTGTTTTTGGCTCTATTTGCTTTTTTAAGATTAAAACATCCACTATGTGGAGAATAAGGGAGTCGAACCCTTGACCTCCTGCGTGCAAGGCAGGCGCTCTAGCCAGCTGAGCTAATTCCCCCTCTAGGTGCTGTAGGCTTTACGCTATAAAACCAAGGCTTAATGCCTCCAGCTTAATGCTTATTGCTTACCGCTTTAATTAGTAGTCTCGGGCAGGCTCGAACTGCCGACCTCTACATTATCAGTGTAGCGCTCTAACCAGCTGAGCTACGAGACTGTCTGTTAGACTAACAGATTTCAGATAATAGATACCAGACTTAGCTTTTTCTTTTATCTTTCCTCTCGTCTCAATCCCTTTTACTAATTTCTAGTGGGTGTTGTATTGTTTTATATATCAACCAAATAAAAAACTAAAGCTGAACTTTAAGTAAGTTCGTGTGTATCTTACGATACTTAATTTTGTTTAACGTTCTTCAACGCTCTAAAATGAGATGTTCCAGCCGCACCTTCCGGTACGGCTACCTTGTTACGACTTAGCCCTAGTTACCTGTTTTACCCTAGGCAGCTCCTGTTACGGTCACCGACTTCAGGTACCCCAGACTTCCATGGCTTGACGGGCGGTGTGTACAAGGCCCGGGAACGTATTCACCGCGCCATGGCTGATGCGCGATTACTAGCGATTCCAGCTTCATAGAGTCGAGTTGCAGACTCCAATCCGAACTGAGACCGGCTTTCGAGATTTGCATCACATCGCTGTGTAGCTGCCCTCTGTACCGGCCATTGTATTACGTGTGTGGCCCAAGGCGTAAGGGCCGTGATGATTTGACGTCATCCCCACCTTCCTCTCTACTTGCGTAGGCAGTCTCACTAGAGTCCCCAACTTAATGATGGCAACTAGTGACAGGGGTTGCGCTCGTTGCAGGACTTAACCTAACACCTCACGGCACGAGCTGACGACAACCATGCAGCACCTTGAAAAATGTCCGAAGAAAAGTCTATTTCTAAACCTGTCATTTCCCATTTAAGCCTTGGTAAGGTTCCTCGCGTATCATCGAATTAAACCACATAATCCACCGCTTGTGCGGGCCCCCGTCAATTCCTTTGAGTTTCATTCTTGCGAACGTACTCCCCAGGTGGCTAACTTATCACTTTCGCTTAGTCTCTGAATCCGAAAATCCAAAAACGAGTTAGCATCGTTTACGGCGTGGACTACCAGGGTATCTAATCCTGTTCGCTCCCCACGCTTTCGTCCATCAGCGTCAGTTGTTGCTTAGTAACCTGCCTTCGCAATTGGTGTTCTAAGTAATATCTATGCATTTCACCGCTACACTACTTATTCCAGCTACTTCAACAACACTCAAGACATGCAGTATCAATGGCAGTTTCACAGTTAAGCTGTGAGATTTCACCACTGACTTACACATCAGCCTACGGACCCTTTAAACCCAATAAATCCGGATAACGCTTGCACCCTCCGTATTACCGCGGCTGCTGGCACGGAGTTAGCCGGTGCTTATTCGTATAGTACCTTCAGCTAGATACACGTATCTAGGTTTATCCCTATACAAAAGAAGTTTACAACCCATAGGGCCGTCATCCTTCACGCGGGATGGCTGGATCAGGCTTGCACCCATTGTCCAATATTCCTCACTGCTGCCTCCCGTAGGAGTCTGGTCCGTGTCTCAGTACCAGTGTGGGGGATCACCCTCTCAGGCCCCCTAAAGATCGTAGACTTGGTGAGCCGTTACCTCACCAACTATCTAATCTTGCGCGTGCCCATCTCTATCCACCGGAGTTTTCAATATCAACTGATGCCAGTCAATATATTATGGGGTATTAATCTTCCTTTCGAAAGGCTATCCCCCAGATAAAGGCAGGTTGCACACGTGTTCCGCACCCGTACGCCGCTCTCTCTGTCCCGAAAGACAAATACCGCTCGGCTTGCATGTGTTAGGCCTCCCGCTAGCGTTCATCCTGAGCCAGGATCAAACTCTCCATTGTATGTTTGTCCCGAGCTCACTCAAAGTTTCTTAACGCTTTAGTTTTTCCTTACTTGGTTGTTATATTGTATGTCAATGATCTTTATATCTTTCCGCTTTCATAAAGAACTCTCTCTGTCGTTCTGTTCCTTATTTGCGGTTGCAAAAGTAATAACTTATTTCTTAATGACCAAATGTTTTGAAAGAAAATTTTAAAGTTTTTTTAGTAACCTTAACCCCTCTCTAAAACTCAATCCTTAACTCCTGCGCTTCCCGGCAAACCGGACTGCAAAGGTAAACATTTTTTTTAATTCCACAAAACTTATTTTATAAAGTTTTTTCGGTCTCCTTAAATGAATACTTAGAGTGTTTTTTATTCTTCTGCGCTTACTGATAATCTCTCGTTTTCAGTGCGGCAAAGATAACAACTTATACCGTCATAAAACAAACTTACTTAACATAAAATTCATCTTCATTTAATAAAAAGGACATAAACGGCTGTAATGCAGGGAGAAAAATTTCAAACTATTGTTTAATTATTCACCAAAATCTTACATCAAATGAGTTTTATTGTTTTTGTTGTTGATAAATCAGGCTTAAAAAATCAGCATACGATTTTTCCAGTCCTATAATATCTCCTGATTTAAGATTTAAACCGCCTATTCCAGAGGTATCGGATTTAACTTTTAGTGATGAAATCTGAAAATATAAATTCTCATCAGCTGTTTTAGGCTGGATCTTAATTGTGGAGCCTAGCAGTTTTTTTGTTGACATCGTATAAACTTCGCCGGGAATAATCTCCAATGTAATAAAAGATCTTGGCGAGAGTGTATAATCTTTTTTATTGATATTTATTTTCTGATCTTTTTCTGAGGATGCAAATATATACAGCATTCCTTTCTCGGTTATCAACTTTTCTTTTGGTGTATAATATAATGCCAGCCTATAGTTGGAAGGATTGAATGGCTGTGGAGCCCCATCTACATTTTCAAAGGGTTTTAAAGCAATTGAATTGGCTCCAATTTCTTTTGCCTTCTTATAAACTACCGAAAAAACGGCAGCATCCTCTTTTGAAAATCCCTGCACATCAATTACACCGAGATATTGTGCATCTGTTACGGCATCAAATTTTCTGTATAAAAATTTATCTGTGTTCTCATTGATTTTCTCAACTTTTGTAAGATATATGTTCTGTGCACAAAATAGCTGAGTACACAAAACAGAAAAGGCCAATGTTAGATTTTTCATATCAATTCTATTATGGTACCAGGATTTTGACACATTCTTCCAGACTGTTCTCCCAATGTTTTGGTTCTATTTTATAGGTCTCTTCTATTTTATCTAATGACATGGTGCTTCTTGCCGGTCTTTTTGCCGGAGTGGGATACTGTTCTGTAGTGAGAGCGTTCAGCTTTACCGAAGATTTGGAGAATTCAGCAATCTTTTTGGCGAAATCGAACCAGGTAGCCTCAGGATAATTGGAGAAGTGGAAAATTCCAAAAGTTTTAACCGGCGCTTCAATAATATTCATAATCGCTTCAGCCAAATCGTTCGCATTGGTAGGCTGGCCAAACTGATCGGCAACGATTCCCAGTTCATCTTTTTGAGAAAACAGATTCAGCATTGTTTTAACGAAGTTTTTATTGAACTCTGAATACAGCCATGATGTTCTCAAAATAATGGTTTGGGGATTAATTTCCAACGCCAGTTCCTCTCCTTTTCTTTTTGACTCTCCGTATACTCCTGTTGGGTTGGTAAAATCATCTTCTGAATAAGGAAGATTGGTATCTCCATCAAAAACATAATCTGTTGAAACATGAATCAGGATACTTTTATTTTCTGTACATGCCTGAGCCAGATGAGCTACCCCATCTGCATTTACGGCAAATGCTTTTTCAGTTTCTTTTTCTGCAAGATCAACGGCTGTGTAAGCTGAAGCATTGATGCAGTAATCAGGTTTGTTATCATAAAAGAAGTCGTTAACCTGATCTTCGTTCGTGACATCCAGGTTTTTTGAGTCGGTAAATATAAATTCGTAGGCATTTTCAAAATCAGGGGCTATTTTCCTAATGCAGTTTCCCAATTGTCCGTTGCTGCCTATTACTGCTATTTTTTTCATCTGTAACTTTATATGTATGGTTGTAAATTAGGAATACTCCTATTGGTTATTCGTTATGAATTTTTTGCGTTCTGTGATCTTAAGAATTTAACTCTTGGCTGAAAGTCCTTTTGTTCCAGATCTACATAGAACTTGTGAAAGGTTTCTTTAATATCTTCAGGATGAACCTCGGATCTTCTTGTCTTAATATTAAAGTAAATCACGGTAACCCATAAAACGGCATGAACTGTTTTTTCATCCAGGCTTTTCATTAGTATTTCCACTTTTGCAGTTCTGTCTTGTATTTCAATCGTCTTACTGCTGATGACTACCTGAGTGTTGTATCGTACTTCTTTTAAGTAAGCGATCTCATTCTGAATGGCAATCCACGTACAGCCGGTCTGTTTAGTATATTCTTCGTATGTAAATCCGTAAAATGTCTCTACATGATCTTCCCTTGCATTGAACATATAGTCCAGATATTTTACATTATTCAGATGTCCTATTGGATCACAATCGCTGAAACGGACTTTTACCGTGGTTGATACTTCTTTTTCCATGGTGCAAAAATACAAAAAAAACCGCCTCTAAAGGGGGCGGTTGAATTTATAAAACTTTGTTAATTTCTTAGTTAACTCCTAGTTCTTTCTTTACAGCGGCGGTAGCATCGATACCTCCTTTGTAAATGAATGCCTGAGAGTTTGAATCCATGATGTAGTCATATCCGTTTGCTTTAGCAACTTTTTCTACAGCATCGTTCAATTTCTTTTCAATTGGTCCGAAGATCGCATCTTGCTTTACCCCAAGATCTTTTTGAGCTTTCTCCTGCATTTGTCCGATTTCTTCACGGATTTTAGTTAATTCTGCTTCTCTGGCTTTGTTTTCATCAGCCGTTTTCTTAGGGGCTTCTTCAGTATACTGCTTTAGTTTAGCTTCACCTGCGTCTACTCTTTTCTTAATTTCGGCTTGTTTTGTATCTAGGAATGTTTTTAGTTCAGCATCAGCTTTTTTCTTTTCAGGCATTGCATTAAGAACTGCAGATACATCTAAAGTAGCCATTTTCTGAGCTTTTGCCATACCTACTGATACAACCATCATCACCGCTGCAAATAATACACTTAATTTTTTCATAACTGGTTAATAAATAATTTAATTTGTTTGTTAGATTTCAAATGTGTGCAAAAGTTAATTTGTATTATTTTTTACTTTTGCTGTTACTTTTTTCTTTTTTTTCGGTTCCTTTCAACAGAATGTCAAGAACTTTCTCGGTATAATCATACCTTTTTTGAAGAAAAAGCACATTGTTACTTGTTTTATCAAGAACCGTGCCCAATCCGTTTTTCTCTGCCATCGTTTTAATGGCCCCCCAGATCTGATCCTGGAAAGGTAAAACCAGATTGGTTCTAAGCTTTGTGATCTCTCCATTGGCACCGAATCTTAAACTTGTTGTTGTTTTGATGCTTTTATCAAGATCCATTACTTCTTTTTCTCTAAGCTTCAGCTGGTCGCCGATCAGTAAAACTTTTTCACTTTCAAATGCTGCCTTTTTTCTTTCGTACTCAGACTGCAGGTTTTGAAGTTCAGACTGCCAGGTATCAATCTGGGCGTTAAGTCTTGCTTCTGCTTCTTTGTACTGAGGCATTTTACTTAAAATTTCATTGGTATCCACCACGCCTACTTTCTGGGCGCTAAAAATCCCGGCAAGCAGTAATAATACAAATGTGAAAGTTATTTTAAAGTTTTTCATATCTTATGAATTATAGTGATTGATTCATCAAGAAGTGGGTCTTCCATCCAGATGGTTCTGTTCCGGAAATTGTTTTATCAAATCCATATGCGAAGTCGAACCCGATCAAACCAAATGCTCCCATATAAACTCTTACCCCTACTCCGACTGATCTTTTCAACTGGAAAGGATTGTAAGTGCTCCATGAGTTCCAAACGTTACCACCTTCTGCAAAAGTTAGTGCATAGATTTTTGCCGTCTGGCTCATTGAGATTGGGTATCTTAATTCTAATGTAAATCTGTTATAGATGGTTCCACCTCCTTTCTGAGTAATATCTTCTGTTTCTCCACCGTAAGTAGATGCATTTTCATATCCTCTCAAAGGAATTAGTTCACGACCGTCATATCTACCTCCGAAAAGTCCGGTTCCTCCTACATAGAATCTTTCGAAAGGCGGAGCTCCAAGCTGCTTGTTATATCCATCCATGAATCCCATTTCGGCAGAGGATCTCAACACCAGTTTTCCAGCAATTTCGTTGTATACGTCAGCCTTGAACTTGATTTTGTAGAATTCCATCCACTTATATTTGTTGATAGGGCTCATTGTAGAGTAATCTTTATTACTGAACAGTGAATATGGAGGGGTTAGTTTTGCAGAAAGTTCGATATTAGAACCCATTGTTGGGAAAATCGGGTCAATTCCGGCTGAGTTTCTGCTTAAACCTAAGTTGATACTGAGGTTATTGGCATCTCCATTATATTCTGTTGTATCTCCAAACTGGAACGGATAGTTTTTGAAGTTATACTTCTGAAACTGAATTCCTGTATATAAAGAGAAATAATCATCCGGCCAGTTCAATAGTCTGTTCAGACCTGCTGATGCAGAGAAAATGTTCAATTTCTGGGCATTTCCATAAGTATCATTATATTTTACTCTGGAATTGTTCACACTTACAGAAAGCGCTGTTTGCTTTGTTCCGAACAACCATGGCTCAGTAAATGAGATTCCGTAGTTCTGGAAGTACTGTCCTGCCTGTGCCTGAATGGATAAGGTTTGCCCATCTCCCTGAGGTACCGGTTTAAAGTCTTTAAACTTAAGGAAGTTTCTTAGTGAGAAGTTACTGAACGTAAGTCCTAATGTTCCGATAAAGCTGTTACCACCGTAACCTGCCTGCAACTGAACCTGAGAAGATCCTTTTTCAACAAGTTTCCAATTGATATCTACTGTATTATCCTGCTGGTTTGGCTGGATATCCTGCCCTACCTGCTGAGGATCAAAGAAAGACATCCCTGCTAAATCAAAGTAGGTTCTCTTGATCTCTGTTTTTTTGAAAAGTTCTCCCGGCTTTGTTCTTAAAGCTCTTAATACAACGTGGTCATGGGTTGTTGTATTCCCCTGCCATGTTACTTTATTCCAGGTAGCCTGTTCTCCTTCATTAATTCTGATCTCAAGATTTACGGCATCACCCGATACGGATTTTTCTACCGGAGTAACATTGGAGAAAAGGTACCCATTGTTCATATAAACAGATTTGATATCTGAATCATCTTCTTTTCCTCCGTCTTCGCCTACTTTTTTGTTGAAACCTACGGCATCGTAGATATCTCCTTTTTTATATCCTAATAATCTCTGTAATTGTTCTGTAGGGTATACGGTATTTCCGGTGAATGTAATATCTCCGATATAATATTTTTTACCCTCTTTCAGTTTTACATTGATTTCGTAATTATTTCTTTTGTTTCTCCATACAGAATCTGAAACGATTACCGCATCTCTATACCCTAACGAGTTATAGTAGCTGATAAGACTTTGTTTGTCTTCCTGATACTTATCTTCAATAAATTTTGAAGATTTAAGAATACCACCAATTCCGAATCTCTTTTGTTTGGTTTCTTTGAAAGCTTTCTTTCTAAGTTTAGCATCGGAAACGCTTTGGTTGCCTTCAAATTCGATATGGTCAATTTTGATTCTTTTCCCTTTATCTACATTGATGGTCCAGTCTACCATAGACGGATCGTTTGCATTTACTTTATCCTGAATGGTAATCTTAGCATCAGCAAAACCTTTTTTTATGTAGTCTTTAGGTATTTTAGTTTTAAGACTTGATATAAGGTTCTGTGTAATCTTAGTACCTGGCTTCAGGTTATTATCTTTTATAAGCTTTTCATTTTTGGATTTACCAATCCCTTTCCCTTTGAATTTTACTTCTCCAAGGTCTTTAAGGTCTTCCAGGTAGAATCTCAGAACGACAGTTTGTCCTTCAATACTCTGAACATACACCTCTACTTCTGAAAAAGATTGGGTATCCCATAGTTTTTTAACAGCATTGCTGATTTTCTGTCCCGGGATGTCCACAACTTCTCCTTTGCTTAGACCTGTAAATCGTAAGATCTGAGCGGGTGTATATTTTTTGACCCCATCTACAACAATGTCCTTAAGTGTGTAAGTTCCTGCTTCATTTTCTGCATGTACAGCACTATTTACTTTTGTACTGTCCTGAGGAGTTACTTGTCCATAAAAATGTGCAGAAGCAGCAAACATTATGATGGGTAATAGTCTAAACTTCATTTTATCGAGTCTTTCTTTTCTTTAAATTTATTGGGCTTTTATCTGATCGCCGGTGAGACCGTATCTTCTTTCTTTGTTTTGATAATCTACAATACATTGGAAGAAAATATCTTTGGTAAAGTCCGGCCATAGGACATTTAAAAATTGTAGTTCTGCGTAGGCAATCTGCCAAAGGAGAAAATTGCTTATTCTTATTTCTCCACTGGTTCTTATCAGCAGGTCTACAGGAGGAAAATTTTTGGTGTAGAGATAGCTTTCAAATAGTTTTTCATCAATATTCTCTGCTTCTACTTTTCCTTCTTTCACATCAGAACTTATATTTTTCACGGCTTCCAAAATTTCATTTTGAGAGCCGTAGCTAATTGCCAATACTAAATTTCCTTTTGTGTTTTCTTTGGTAAGCTCTACTACACGTTCAAGCTGTTCTCTCACAATGGAAGGCAGTTTCTCAAGATTCCCGATCACATGCATTCTCAATCCTTTGCTGAAAATTTCTTCGGCTTCCAGCAATAAGGTTTCTACCAACAGATTCATCAGGGTACTGACTTCTTCTGCGGGACGGCTCCAATTTTCGGATGAAAATGTGTAAAGTGTTAAATAGGGTATATTGATCTCATTACAAGCATTAATGGCACTTCTTACAGCATTAATGGCATTCTTGTGACCGAAAGATCTTTCTTCGCCACGGGATTTTGCCCATCTTCCATTACCATCCATAATGATGGCTACGTGTTTTGGTAAATTCTCAGAATTTATTTTATCTTTAATCAACGACATATTCATTAATCACAATAACATGGAGGTCTTCCGAAAGAGTAAGTCAGTCCTAAGCTGAAAGTATTCATCCAGTCTTTGGATCTTCCATCACCAATATTTCTTCTTCCGATAAACTCTTGCTCTCTTTCTTTGGAAACTGCATAATAATTTCCAGACTGCAGCAGCGAACCGCCTGTAGCAGGATCTAATATATCTGCATTAAAAGAAGATTTTACATCTTCAGATAATATTTTGCTGTGATCCAGCTGATCAGTCAGCGTATATCTGAATGTAGCTTCTGCAAAGATAGCCCAGTTATGGTTAAACTTGTATTTCAATCCTACTCCAAAAGGAATATGCATTGTCACTTTTTTCCCCAATGAATATTCTTCAGTAGTTTTGAAGTCTGATTCGTTGATAGGAGCCTGCGCCACACCATCGGCATCTCTTCTGAAGTCATTCACCAGATTTGCTTTAGGGGCATCAAACATTAAAGCACCTACACCACCGAAGATGTATGGGCTTACCATGCTTATCTGCTCGTTATTTACCGGAAAAAAGTTGTATTCAAACATTAAGCTTGCCTCATATACGTTATTTTTTCCGTATGAGTTTCTTTTCACTCTGTATTCTTCTTTTGCCGCTTTATCGCTGAACTGAATCTGGTTATAGCCTAAATCCAATCGTACAGTCTGATGCGGGTTAAAATTAAATCTGTATAATATGCCTCCATAAAACGGGAAGCCCCATTCTGACGCTCTGTCTAAATCCAATGGCTTTTGTAAGATATAATTGGTTCTCCCTACGTCCCCCACAAGATTACTCATCCCCAGGCGAACTCCCAATTCATTTCTTTGTGCTTTAACACTTACCATTCCAAGGAAGGCAAGAAAGCTAAACAATAATTTTTTATTCATAAAAGAATATGGATTTATGGTTATTTTAAAATTTAATTTTTGCAAATATAAAACATTTTTATATTAATGATATTCTTAATGTTTAGTTAAAAATAAACAAAAAAACATAATTTGTTATAAAGTAAACGGCAAAGTAACGAAAATATTCTTTTTTTCACAGAATTCAATTACTTAAAATATAAAGAAACCCCCAATGGATGAGGGTTTATAACTTTATTTTTTATTAAATATTGCCTGTACCTTATTCCTTATTTTTATCAATAGAGGTTCTTTATAGTTTTTATCTTCATCAAAATACCCGTAGCCATAGCCATATCCGTAGCCATATCCGTAACCATAACCCTGCTTGGTGGTGTAATCATTATAGATAAGCCCCAAGTGATTGATTTCATTAGCATGGTATTTTTCGGTAATCATCTTCAGCATATATTTTTCGGTATATTCATGACGTACAACATAGATGTTGGCATCTGAATACTTCATTAATTCATATGAATCCGCAACAAGACCTACCGGTGGAGAATCGATGATGATAAAATCATATCTTTCTTTCAGTTCTTCTATAAACCTGATATTACTTTCACTCATCAAAAGTTCTGACGGGTTAGGCGGAATAGGCCCTGATGTAGCAACATCCAGATTCGGGATCTTGGTTTTATTGATAATCTGATCTATTCCAACCTCTCCTGTAAGGTAGTTTGAAATACCATATTTGTTATCAATATTAAAGTCTCCGAAAATCTTAGGTTTTCTAAGGTCCATTCCTAAAAGAATAGTCTTTTTATCACTTAATCCTATTACAGAAGCCAGGTTGATGGACACATATGTTTTTCCTTCGCCTCCGATGGATGAAGTTACTAGGATGATTTTTCCTTTTCCGCTTTCGTTGCCTTCCATCAGGAATCTCATACTGGCCCTGATACCCCTGAATGCTTCTGAAACAGATGATTTAGGCTGCTCAAGAACGGTAAGCATGTTCTCATTACTGTTGTTTCCGATTACTCCCAGAAGAGGAATTTTGGTTGCACTCAACAGTTCTTTAATGTTACGGATCTTGTTATCCAGCACTTCACCAATCAGGATAAATGTTAGCGGAAGCAGTAATAACCCCAGCATAATAGCCATTTTTATTCCTTTTACATTCGGACCTATCGGAGCCTGTCCAAGATTTTTGGCCGGGTCAATTACCGTAATATCCGACTGATTGGTAGCCACTTTCATCTGGGCTTCATTCTGTCGTCCCAAAAGACTGTTGTAAGTAGCCTCAATCATATTATATCCTCTTTCGGCATCCAGATATTTCCTTTCTTTTTCAGGATAGGAGATGAGATCGGTATTCGCTTCAGCAACCTGTCTGTCTATTTTATTGATTTCATCATAATATCTGGTATAGTAATTTCTCAGACTTCCGGAAGATCCTGCTCTTGCTTCATTGATAAGCCTGTTAATCTCTTTCATCGGCTCAGAATTAGGCTTATAGATCGTTGCCATTTCTCTCCTTTTGGTATAGAGTGCTTTCAGCTCAGACACGGAAGCAGAGAAAAATCCGTCTTCAAAACCGGCAGCATTGGTACTTATCATTTTTTCAAAATCCTGGGATTGAAGCGTATTTTTAATGTTGTTCAGCGAACTAATTTTGCTTACAAGGTCTGCTTTCTTCGCTTCAAGATCTTTAATTTTTTCTAAGGATTTCTCATCCCTGTCTTTAATATTATAAAGCTTTTCGGATGTCTTCAGAAAGTTAAGAACAGCGGCACTTGAATCTAGTTTTTTGCGAATATTATCCAGATTGCCCTGCAAATAAAGTTCTGTATTTTTATTAACGATATTTTTATCCGCTAATCTTTTTTTCTGAAGTTCAGCAACCGATTTATTCAGGAAGTTTACCGTACTGTTGAGATTATACCCTTTTTTGGTAATGAACATGATGGTGTTGATCTCCCTGTCAAAATCTACTCCAATTGTGGACACAATTTCGTTAACACTCTGATTTATAGAGGTCAGGTTTACAATGATATTATCTACCTTAATCTTAGGGGAGACCGGGTTTTTAAGCAATCTGAATCTAAGGTTTGGGGCATTATACCATTCATTAATCTTAATGATTTTATTGGCAGGTCTGGCATATTCATTAATAGACTGCAAACCCTCAGTTTCATAACTGTACAAAGAGGAAGACTGCCCTTCTTCAGGAAGAATCACTTCATAAGAATCACCTCCTTTCGGGATCAGGGTAATAGGATAATTAATCTGCTGAAGATGTTTCTTATCAATCTGCAGGAAAATTGGTGAATCTGTTCTATCAATATAGGTTGACTTGATTAGTCCTTTGGTAGAATAATTAACAAACAAATCCAGCTCTTTTACCAAAAATTCGTTGTGAGATCTGGACAACAGCATCTTTTTAAGATAAATTCCGTCCTGATTTCCACTTTGTCCCCAAATAAAGTTAATTGACTGATTGGGTGTAAAATAACTGGAGGTATTATTGGATATACTCAGAGAGAGATCTGAAGCAAAAACATTCTGAGCATAATATTTACTATATACCCACGAGATGATATACCCTAAGAACAGCATGAAAATAAACCAATACCAGTTTCTGAGTATCCGTCTGAGAAAATGTTCAATATCAAACAACGCAAACGATCCGTACTTCTCCTTCTGGGGCTCGTTCTTCCCTATTTTTTCGTCTTTACCTGGAATCATGATTAAAGGTTTTTAAGAAGAAGATAAATTGACAATGCGGTAGTAATTACCGATACTCCGGTCGTTAAAGTCTGTATTGGATCTTTTCCGAATCCATTAAGACTCTTTCCTCTGGTATTCAGATAAATTTCATCCCCGTTTTGTATATAATAGTAAGGAGAATTCATAATATCTTCACGGGTAAGATCAATTTGAGCTTTTTTAATTCCTTCCGGAAGTTTTCTGTGAATAACAATATTTTTACGGTCTACGGTTCTGTTCAATCCTCCATTAATTGCCAATGCTTCTGTAATGGTTAATGTATTTTTATGGGCTACTTTTTCTCCTGAAAGTCCTGTTGTTTCTACATCTCCTAAGATGTAGTAAGTGATTCCATCCGTATTCAGCCTTACTTCAGCTTTTCCTTCCTGAAAATTTTCATTTACTTTATCCTGAAGTTCTTTGGTAACATCTTCAAGTGTTCTTCCTTCTGCTTTAATATATCCAATTCCAAATACATTAATATCACCTTTGGAATCCACTTTCAGCCCGTTAAAATAGAAGTTCATATTTCCTCCGCTGTTGGTGGAGGTAGCTCCCCCGAACCTTGTTGCCATAGTATTGACTCCTGCCCCGGTTCCGGTTCCTCCGGAAGTATTGAAGGTGGAGTAAAACTGTGCTGCATCTCCTTTGGGAGTGGTTACAATATTAAGATTAAGAATATCATTTTTGGTAATTCTGTAAACGGGAATATTGTAGGGAATAAGACCTTCTTCATTAATCACAAGGCTTTCGCTGGGCTGCATGTATCTTACATCTTTTTTAGTGATGCAGGATGTAATAAAAAAGGGTAATATTAAAAATAAATACTTAAAGTTCTTCATCATATTTGAATATTGTATGCAAAAGTAAAAATTATATTGATATTTTCTTGTTATTTCGTAAACGATAGATCAGATCCGGCAGATAAGCTCCTAAAAAACCAAGCATAATAATGATCAGCAGCAACAAGTTGATATTGATATGTCTTAAATAATAAGCTACTGCCACAATCAGAAGGTAATACACAATGATATAAAATGTGGCCCTTCTATGGGTAAGGTCCAGTTTCAGCAATTTATGATGGATATGGTTCTTATCTGCATCAAAAGGGGATTTCTTATTGCAAATCCTTACAATAATCACGTTAAGCGTATCTACAATTGGCAAGATAAGGATGGCGACTGCAACAACCGGAGCCGACTGAAGGTGGTATCTTGGAATATTAGGAAGTTCTTTATCTATAAAAATATCAATAAAGCAGATGGAGGTAAATGCCAGAAGGAAACCGAGAAGCATAGAGCCTGTATCTCCCATAAATATTTTATTGGTTCTGTAATTGGACAGATTATAATAAAGAAACGCCAGAACAGTTCCAATGATCACGACTGATAAAACAACCAGCGGATAATTGTACTCTCCAAGTCTGTAATAACTGATGCCAAACAAAGCACTGCAGATTACCGAATATCCTCCGGCAAGTCCATCAATACCATCAATGAGATTAAAGGCATTAATGAGTACAATAAAGGTAATAATGCTGAAGATCACACTTATCACATATTCCAGCTCATAAATCCCGAATATTCCGAATAAGCTTCTGATCCTGATATCTGAACCAATCACAACAAGTGACGATACAATGATCTGGGCAACAAGCTTTTTATAGGCTCTCATCACCACAATATCATCCATCACACCTATATACAGGAGAATGATAAGTGATGCAAACAGAAATTTATAGAGGTCAAAAAGTTCGTAAGCAAAGATTGAGGCACAGATTCCAATAGAGTAAAAAATAGCAATTCCGCCCAGATTAGGAATCTTTCTGAGATGGGAACTCCTTACTCCCGGCTCATCCATCAGGTTCTTCCTTCTGGAGATTTTAATAATGGTAGGGATTGAAAAAAAGGTAATTAAAAAAGAGAACACGAAACCTAATCCTATTTTCACATAAAAAATAGAAATTCCTGATTCGCTTAAGAACAATTCAAAATTCTTCATTTTTTTCCTTATCAAAGCACCTATCGTCTCTAATGAAAACAATGACAAGAGATTACAAAATCCGTTCGCTAAAGTTTTACTGTCCGAAACAATTGTACTTGCATTTGTGTTTATATCAATTTTCTTATCAATTTTTTCTGTCCTGCAAAAAACAACAGATAAAAAATCTTTTTTTTCAATGGCAAAGATAAAAGATAATTCTTACCAAAACGACTATACTTCAATATATCTTGATTTTTTATTCCTCTTTCTTTCATGAAAACTGTCAGATCATCAGCCATTTTATAAAAATCTGTTTCGTTTTTCACATACGCCAGATAGGCAAGAAAAGAATAAACCCCTTCAAAGATCTGAAAATTTTTCAATTCTTTTCTTTTATGGGAATAGCCGGATTTTTCAAAAACCAATTCCACATCTTTTACTGCTTTCAGAATATCCAGCCCTCTTTCGGTATGAGTTTTTGTGATGGAATCTGTACGTTCCAGATATTGGTAATGAAAGTTTTGGGTCTGTGCAATTGTACTGCATTCCAATAACAGTTGCGGAATCAGCTGAATATCTTCAAAATGAGCTCCTTTTTTAAATCTTTTATGCTCAAAAAGTTCTTTTTTAAAGAGTTTATTACAAGCAAAATAGCTAAGATCTGAGAATACGGAGAAATAATCTTCCAATATAATCTTTTCAGGCATATCCGGAAGCTGCGTCAGCTTTTGGGTGATATTTCCGTTCTGGTCTACCTTCTGAATATTGCAGATTACTATTTTAGCATCATGCTTCTCTGCCAGCTGCAGCATCTCTTCAAACATCGCCTCCTTTACATAATCATCACTGTCTACGAAGCCGAGATATTCTCCTGAAGCCTTTTCTATTCCGAAATTCCGGGCATCGCTCAGACCTCCGTTTTCTTTGGTAAAAGCTTTTATTTTTTGGGGAAATTTTTCAGCATATTCCTGAATAATCTGCTCCGAACCATCGGTACTGCCATCATTAACAGCCAGAATTTCAATATCCTGAAGACTTTGGCTAACTAAAGAATCAAGGCATTTTGCCAGATAATTTTCAACGTTGTATATGGGAACAATGATAGAAACTTTCATCTGCTGTTGTGTAGGTTGATAATGCTTTTAACTAAAAAACTGCTGAATTTCTGATATCCCTGTTCGTTCAGATGAAGCGGATCTGCATAGAGTTTCCGGTCTTTATCGAAATCAGAACTTACTTCATCAAAATTCAAAAGGATGATCTTCTTATCCAGACCCTCATGCTCCAATTCTTTCAGAAGTGTGTTTCTATAGTCCTTTATTTCAAATCTTTTTCCATTGTTCAGAACTAATTCTCCGCCTTTATTACTTAGGCTGCTCAGGATATTTTTTCTTTCAGAATCTTCTTCGAGACCAAATTCAGGAAGAGGAATGACAACGGGTTGAATACCGTAATGTAACAATGTATTAATGATCATTAGCATATGATGAGTATAAAAATCAGGGCCCACATGGGTAGCCGCATCATTTACTCCGGCAATGATAATACAGTAATCCGGCTTCTTTTCAATTATTTCTTTGGAAGAAAAGTCCTCCTTTTCACTCTTAAACAGATTTTCATAAATACGTTTGGTCTTGGCTCCCGGATTTCCCGATGAATAAATTTCGGCATGAAGTCCCTGCTCCAGAAGTTTGGTTTTAAGAAGAGAATCCAGATTCTGACGAACTACCCAACTGTCTCCGATAATTCCAATCTGAAGTCCCTCATGTGGCTTAGTCTGGGAAGCAAAATATTTTCCCTGATTGGCATAGGAGTATTTATTCCAGAAATAGGCTGTGCAGAATACGCCTATCAGTAGCACAACGGTTATAAGTATCTTTTTTTTCATTTGTGTGTATTGTGTTAAAAGGTAAGCCTGGGATTAAGCATTCCTCTTTTAGCTTCTTCAAAATCTTTTTTTGAACAGGGAGTACAGTTTTCTATATTCTCATCATCTCCGAAATACCACAAATTACTGAATGTATCCCTCTTAAACGCATACTGATCTTCACCAATCAAAACATAAAACAGTTCATACTGCCTTTCTTTCGGATGTGACCTCTGAATATTGATCCCTTCAATAAGATACCAGATCATTTGTGCCAGCAGTTGATGGTTCAATTGGCTTTCTGTATAAATATTATAGTTAAAAATTCCTACAGATTTCAGATTACTGCTCAGTCCTATTTCTTTCATATAGGCGCAGATTTCTCTTCTGTTTAGTCCATTTACCTGTGGATTTACGGAAAAGGGTTCACTAAAGCTTTCAATGGCATCGCAGTTGACAGTTACCAGATCTGCTTTTCTGAAGAAAGGTTCTGTTTTTTCAGTGGAATTCATCATTTCTGCCAGGCGGATGATATCAAACTGTACTTCTTTGATCAGTTTTACAGAATCTGCTTCATTGAGATGCTTCTGGTAACCTAAGTGATGATAATTTTTAATTGAAAAGTTTTTGGAGCCCAGTATCTTCCCTAAAAAGGTATACTCATTAATTTTTTCGCCCTGCTGAAGAGAAATAATATTGCTGATCTGGGTATAATTGATATTTTTCTGATGAAAGTTCAGAGCCGAGAAAAGTGAAAAGGCAAAATCGTTAGATCCTCCGATGATGACCGGAAGTGCTCTTTTGTAATGACAGGCAGACAAGACCTCCTGTAAAATATAGTGCGTATCCTGAACTGATTTCCCTGATACCAAATCTCCAAGATCGACTACCGGAATTTCAAAATCCAGCTGTGAAAGTCTGTAAAATTCTTTTCTGATGGCCGTAAAATCCTGTACTTCCGCATCACCGTCCGCCCCTCTGTAATCTGATACAAAGAGAAGGACAATGCTGTCTTCTTTTATATTTTTCGTGATTCTGCTGCCTATCTGCCAGCTTTCCGTTTTGAAATTTCTTGGCGAAATGATAAAATCTTCAAAATCCATATTTTAATTCAAAAATTGGGAGAAATAATACTGTATTAATTGAGCAAACATACAAAAAAACCAGTGCAAGTCTGTATTACTCCGGATTTTTTATTGAAAAAAAAGCCGTCAACACTACTGTTAACGGCTTGGTATAATTATTTTTCTGATTACTTCTTTTTGGCTGCCGGTTTTTTTGCAGCTGTAGTTTTCTTGGCGGTTGCTGCTTTTTTAGCGGCAGGTTTTTTCTTTTCTGCAAAAGCATTTTTATCCTGGTCGGTAATCCACTTTTTAACCTCATCTAAAGAAACGTCTTTCAGTTCTTCAGCATCGTATTTGGTATCATCTTTTTTCTTCGGAATTTTGAACATTGCTTTTCCGAATTTCACAAATGGTCCCCATCTTCCGTTTTCAATGGAAATTTTTTCTTTTTCCCACTGCTGGATATAACGGTTGGCTTCTTTTTCCAGTTTAGCATCAATTAATTCGTTGATGTCACTCTGGGAAAGGTTTTCAAAATTATATTTTTTAGGAACGTTTACAAAAATATCTTTGTATTTGATGAACGGACCAAATCTTCCTGTACCTTTTGTTACCGGATCACCTTTATAAGTTGCAATGGGTGCATCTGCCTTTTTCTTTTCATGAATAATTTCCTCTGCACGGGTCTGATCAACGGATAACGGATCTTCTCCTTTCGGAATGCTGATAAATGTTTCACCCCACTTTACGTAAGGACCAAATCTTCCAACGCCTACTGAAACCGTCTGCCCTTCAAAATCATTCAGATCAAAAGGAAGCTTGAACAACTCTAAAGCTTCTTCAAAAGTAATGGTTGCAATATTCTGACCTGTCATAAGTGATGCAAATACCGGTTTTTCCTCATCATCCGTTTCCCCAATCTGAATCATCGCTCCAAATCTTCCGATTCTTGCATGAACATTCTTACCGGTTTTCGGGTCCACCCCTAACAGCCTGTCTCCTGTAGCACGGTCTGCATTCTCTTCTACATCTTCAATTCTCGGATGGAATTTGGAGTAGAAATTCGTCATCATTTCCTTCCATTTCTGATCACCATTGGCAATCTCATCGAAACCTTCTTCTACTCTTGCTGTAAATCCGTAATCCAGAATTTCTTTAAAATTATCGGTAAGGAAGTCATTAACAACCTCGCCTATATCTGTAGGAATAAATTTATTTTTATCACCGCCAAATTTTTCTTCAAGAACCGCTTTTTTGATCTTATCTTTGGTTAAAGACATTTTGATCACTTCCCGGATCTGTGGTTCAATTTCACGCTTATCCACATACTCTCTGTTCTGAATGGTCTGAATAGTCGGCGCATACGTAGACGGGCGGCCAATTCCCAATTCTTCAAGCTTTCTTACCAGTCCTGCTTCGGTATATCTTGCACTTGGTTTGGTAAATTTTTCAGATGCTGTGATTGTTTTATAACTTAAAATCTCTCCTACCTTAACTTTCGGCAGTAATTTTTCGTTGTTTTCCTCATCATCATCTTCTGTTTTTACAATTCCGTAAGCTTTTAAGAAACCATCGAAAATGATCACCTCTCCCTGTGCTTCAAAATTCTGCGGCAGGGAAGCGTTTCCTATTTCAATTACGGTCTTCTCAATCTTGGCATTGGCCATCTGAGAAGCCAGTGTTCTTCTGTAAATTAATTGGTATAATTTGTTCAGCTGAGCATCGCCGATACTCTTTACTCCGAAATCTGTAGGACGGATCGCTTCGTGAGCCTCCTGTGCAGAAGCGGACTTGGTAGTATAATTTCTTGGTGCTGAATATTCTGTTCCGTATTCTGAGATGATTTGCTTCTTGGCTCCTTCAATGGCCTCCTGAGAAAGGTTTACAGAGTCTGTTCTCATATAGGTAATGTATCCTTCTTCATACAGTCTTTGTGCCAGACGCATGGTATTTGTTACATTATATCCCAGTCTTGAAGAAGCTTCCTGCTGTAGCGTTGATGTAGTAAAAGGAGCAGATGCAGAACGGGTTCCCGGTCTTGTTTCAACATTCAGAACTTTGAATTCTGTTGTTTTAGCCTGCTCAAGGAATTTTTCAGCCTCTTCTTCTTTTTCGAAGTCTTTTTTCAGTTTAGCTGCAATTTCCTGCTCTGTTTTATTTAAAAAGATTCCATCCAGCTTAAAGCTTGCTTTCGGCACAAACTCACGGATTTCTTTTTCTCTTTCAACGATTAATCTTACGGCTACCGACTGAACTCTTCCGGCAGATAATCCCGGCTTTACTTTTTTCCAAAGCACCGGAGACATTTCAAAACCAACAATTCTGTCCAGTACTCTTCTTGCCTGCTGGGCATTTACAAGATTCTGATCAATATCTCTTGGATTTTCAATAGCTTTCAGAATGGCATTTTTAGTAATCTCGTGGAAAACAATTCTTTTCCTGTTTTCAGGTTTTAACTTTAATTCATCCGCAAGGTGCCATGCAATAGCTTCTCCTTCGCGGTCTTCATCGGAAGCCAGCCATACCATTTCTGCTTTCTTTACAGCTGCTTTCAGCTCAGTAACCAATTTCTTTTTGTCTGCAGAAACCTCGTAATCCGGATCAAAGGTGGCAAGGTCTATTCCCATTCCTTTTTTAGGCAGATCACGGATGTGTCCGAAGCTGGATTTCACTTCAAAATCCTTTCCTAAATACTTCTGAATAGTTTTTGCTTTTGCCGGGGACTCTACGATTACTAAATTTTTCGACATTCTAGAAATTTTTGCAAAAGTAAAGCTTTTTTATTATATACATTTTGTTCTGTCTGTTTAATTTGACAATTAGATAGGTTTAATGGGCATTCCAGAAAGCACCTCCAGAGGTATCAAGTTATTTATACAGTACCAGTTAGGTTAAAAATAAGCAAGGAAATAGAATTTTTCATCAATGGTGATAGATGTAAAGTATATGCATATAAAAAAGCAGGACGGAAAACCCATCCTGCTTTTTGTTTAATTCTGATGATAACCTTATTGTTTAATGACTTTCACTCCTGTTTTGGAATTATTTATTCTTATCAGGTACACTCCGGAAATTAAAGAAGAGACATTTATTTTTCCATTTTCAAATTTCCCGGATTTTACAAGCTGGCCCGATGCGTTGTACATCTGATAATAATAGTCCTTACCCTCTTCTGCATTAATATAGAGCACATCCTTAACCGGACTTGGAAATAAAGTGATCTTTGTCTCTTTCATTTCTTTCACATCAGAAACATTCAGAACATCAGGAAGCTTATTCAATGAAAGCGACATAATCTGAGAACCCAGAATAGGTCCCTCTTCTTTTCCTTCTGCATTATACTTTATTTTTACACATCGGCAGCTCATCCCGAAATAAGGATCATTATTATCATGGAAAGCAATGAAACGATTCGCCGTAGAGGCTGTATTAAATAAAATATTGACGGCCCTACCTATGTAATTGGAGTTTAAAGCTCCTGTCCATACTCCCGGATACTGATAGTTAATGACATTGAATGTTCCCTGCGGAGTCTGATTTCCCATAACACTCCTGAATCCCCGTGATCCTGAATTCGGATAATTTCCTGTCACATAAGAGGCATTGATAAACATATACCCAATAGTAGAAGTTGTAGAAGGGTTTCTGACTCTTGCCCCGGCATAATCTGTAATGGCACTATAAGATGTGGCTATATTTTTATCTTTCTTGTACCACGGGGTTTGTCCGAAATCCTGAAATGAGACGAGCGAAACACTGGTAAGATCCGGGATTCTCCAACCTTCAGGACATGGATCAAAAGGTGATTTTTTACCACCATGCCCCCATCTGTCCGGTGCCATATTCGGTTCGCTGGCAAGCCAGTCTGTGCCGTTGGTATAATTGGGGTTTCCGCTGTTAAAAGGTGCAAAAGCACTCGGGACCATATATACCAGAGGATTCTTCACAGAATAGGATAATATTTTAGCTACTTTATCTGCAGATTGATCTGAATCCTGTATGTTGGAGGCAGCAGCATAGGTATTAAAAGGGATAATATAACTTCCTGCCAGATTATTGTATGCAGCGGGAGTAAGCGTAGTATAGGCTATGGTTCCGGCAACGGTTGCGGTGCCCAGATAGATGTTATAGGAACTTCTGTTATCTGCATTCTGAAAAACAGGAATCGGGTCTTTCCGCCCCCATTGATAATGCATTCCGGCAGACGCTCTAATCTTCGCAAGTTCAGCTGTATTAGGAGTAAGAGGATTAGCTACAATCGGAAAAGCTTCTGCAGCCCCCAGGTTTCTATCCATAAACTCTGTTTTGAGTACGACATCTGCTTTGTTGACGTAATTCACATAGTTCGTAGCCTCCAGCGCAGGAATTTCTGTAGTATAGGTGTAGGAGCCTAATCCTGTATCGGTAATCCAGATATGCCAGCTCCAATAAACCGGAGCCGAGATACTTCCGTTATGCAGGGTTACTACTGCATTTCCACTCTGATTAGGATTAATCTCCACCGCTATCCGGGAATTACCGAGATCCTGAAGTGACGAGGGAGAAGCATTAATCATAGAAACCTTGCTAATCAAGCCTGTGTTTGTAGTCCATAGTACATTCGCTTTTAAGCTGTTAAAACTTGACGGATTGAGGATATCCGGATTATTCAGCATCTGGCTTTGTATTGAGAATGCTTTATTCACAGGAATTTCAATGGTGGAAGGCTGTGCACTTTTGACTGCCTGGTAGGTATTCGGATCATCAATTCCTTCTTTGTACTCTACCGAAGAAGCCAGGTATTGTGTCGGAAAATCGTAGCTATTGACAGTATACAGAGGGTCTTTTATACATCTGCATCCATTAGCATCCGAGGTATACATTCCGGACGCCGGCATATAAAAAAATCTTCCTTTAATATTAGGGTAACCCGGATCAGGGATATCAGGCTGTCCCTTATCCGGAATCATCGTCAGCCCTCTTACACTTACAGCCGGCGAAGCATCAAAATGTCTGGCAAGTGTTGCTGTCCACAGCGCAGTGTGATGCTGGTCACTATATTGCCCAAGATGAGCATTCCGGATCAGCTGTCCGGATCCTGGAAATACTCCCATATTTAACCCGCCTACGTTTGAAAGATCGAACCCTAAATTTGGATATACTTTGAAGCCTGTCATAAATGCAGGAGTTCCCATATCGGCAGGCTTGATAATATGATATCTGTTGGCTTCAAAAACATTTTTGGGCATATTGGTTCTTACTCCGAAAGGTGAAAAATCAATTCTGATATCATCGGTATAAGATTGAGAAGCAAGATTGGCCACCAGCATAGACGGGATCCGCCAACCATTGGGACAGGGATCATAAGGAGATTTATCCCTGTAAGGCTGCGCACTACTGTCGTTGTTATAGTCTGTTTTGATTTTCCCCTGTGAATTGTCAGACCACAAATTCAGCTCTGACAGTTCGCTGTCTGCCATTCCGGCAAGTCTTCCGAACCAGTTGACCGGCAAATTGGCATTGTTATTATAATAGGCCTGGCCACTGTTATCATCTTTATTAATATAGATGAGACTTAACGGATTTTTCACTGAAAGCATAATATTTTTACCGACTTCTGCATTTGAGAGCAAAACAGTTTTTGTAAGAGCATCAATATTGACGGCATTGGTAAGATTCTTGGCTCCTCTGTGCCTTACTCTTCCTATAGATCCTGATACTTCATAAAAATCATTCGCTCTTGTGATTAAAGGAGGAATAGGATCTTTTCTTCCCCACTGATACAGTAATCCAATACTACGATTCCAGTCTGAGGAGGTGATGGAGCTGCTTAATGCCCCGAGATTACGGTCCATCCATCCCCAATCAGCATCAGGAATTGGCTCTATTGTTCCGTCTGATCTTAATCTTTTAATTTCATTAAAACTTTTATAAGTAGATCCATTAGTAGGATCATCTGTCACCCAGACATGCCAGCTCCAGTAAATATCCTTGTTTATTTTAAGCGCTATAACTGCATTTCCTTTTTTTGTTTTATTAATGGGAACTTTTATTTTCGCATTTTCTCCGGAATCAAGAATTTCTAATGAGTAACCGGGGTTGGATCTGATCAGTCCATGAGCGTCTTCCCACAATATTTCCGCTGTCATCTTCCCGGATGGAATTCCGCTACCTTTAAGATAACCGCCATCGGTCCACATGGCAAAAGCTTTTTTCACCGGAATAATTAGTCCTTCTGCGGCAAGGGACGGGTCAAAAATATAGCTATTCGGAGCTTTTGTCCAGTCAGGAGCTTCTGCTTCCCGAAACCGATTAGGAGCAGTTCCATCCAGTTCATTTCTTTTAGATATATCCTTTCCGTTTGTATCTTCTACAAAGGAAGAACTTTCTTTTACTTCTATACTGTTTTGGGCATAGATACTCGTCGACACGAGGCAATATATTGCCACCAAAGTTTTAACCAGTTTTTTCATATCCTTGGATTTGTGTGTGTATTAAAATAGAAAATGCAATTTTTAAGCCTCAAAGAAAATAACTCTAATATTGTATTAACAACGAAATAATATTAATATTATATTAAAAATGAAATAATATTAAATAATTATCAATACAATCATTCATTTACAACAATAAACAATATCAGGATTAGATTGTTCAGAAAAAGCAATACAACAAAAAAGACAGCCTAAAGCTGTCTTTTTACTATTTTAGATTTAAAAAATCGATCTGATTATGGAAGCACATGATTTCTGTAGAGTTCTACTGTAAATCGTCCGATCTTAATATTATTAAAGAATCCGAAAACTACAAAATTGAAGACAACAAGAGAGATAATGAATGCATAGATCGCTTTTTTCATTCCATCTGAAACCACATACATGGAATTGATGATGATGATATATGAAAATGCTATAAATGTTCCTGCAAGCCTTGAAGAAAATATAGGATTGTTCCTGAAGATAAAATAGAAACAAATCCCAATTACTGCATAATTTCTATGATACTCGTAATAAGGGTAAAGCTCTTT
Source organism: Chryseobacterium vaccae (assembly GCF_009602705.1). Lineage (NCBI taxonomy): Bacteria > Pseudomonadati > Bacteroidota > Flavobacteriia > Flavobacteriales > Weeksellaceae > Chryseobacterium > Chryseobacterium vaccae. Next base: position 2,966,963 of record NZ_VSWH01000001.1, read on the forward strand.
CATTTTGGTATCAAAAGCAAACAGGAAAAATGTGAGGATAACCATCATTCCTTCCGGAATTCCGAAACCACCATTCAGCCTCTGAACAGATTCTTCCATATATCCGCTGAAACCTTCTACAAGCAGATTATCTGATGCCATATCATTCAAAAAGCTACCAAATGCCCTGTACACCTCAAATGGTGACAGAAACACAGAGGTAATGATTAAAACAAGCATTATGGGTTTATTCAACGGTATCCGCGCAAGCCAGTACATGGGAAGGAACATATAGCAGACACTGTGAATTCCCGCTCCGAGAAATATAAAGAAGAGGTAATGCCAGAATTTCTGCTCTTTAATATACCGTATCGCAAAATAGACAATGAAAGTTCCCAGATTCTGCCTGATCTGGCCACTTTCCCCAACAAAAAAGTTAGGAATAAACATAAACAGCGTAAATGTAAAGGGATAAAAGGTATTATCCTCGGTATATTCTATCTTAAAGATTATCGCAATGATAGCAATAACCAGGGTAAGCATATAAAAGGGAGCATTAAAGATGTTCAGCAGGATTTTATTGATCAAAGTATAGAGCCATTCCACATCGAGGTGGTCAGGGCCTTCCATATGGAGCATCTTCATAAAGATACTCTGGTAACTTTTCATATCTGAGTAGATATACAGCCCTTTATAACTACCATAATCCGGTCCCACATTATCTCTGAATCCTACAAGAATGATTAAGTAGATCCCCAGATACCAGAACCATTTCTTTTCTACTTTTTTCCCAAAAACTTCCTGGATGCTGAAAAACAGCATATAGATCATTGCAATGATAAAATATGGATGCAGTAAACTCATGCTGATTCTGAAGAATTATTAAACTGATAATAGGCAACAATGATTCCTGTAAGAAACAGTGGCAGGAAAAGCCTTACTTCCCAGTAAAGTCCTACCATGGTTATCATAAGAAGATAGGGAGTGGAAAAAAAAAGATATTTTTCAAAAACAGCCCTGTTTTCCTTGCTTGTGCATAGTTTGTATATAAAATAAAGCACTATCACGGTAAAAATTAATCCTGCCAGATTAAAGGGGCTTGAAAAATTTCTATCGATATAAATTCCTTCTACAAAAGTCACGGTTTCCTTTCCTACGATCATTCTCAGGATTAAATAAGGAATAATGAAAGCCAGAACCAATGGAATAATCTTCCAGACTATTTTATAATTCCCAGACTTTATCTCTTTTATATTCACAAATACTGCTGCAAAAAATGCAATATTCAGGCAGGCTGTTTCTCTTACAAAGGTAGACAGCGCTGTAAGTACAATTAAAAGATAAAAATATATGGGGTTTTGTGTATGCAAATATTTTAATGTCAAAAGCATTCCCGTCAGATAGCAGCACAATGCGATGGTATCACAATTGGTAGGTGCATATTGCGTAATGACAATAAAGAAAATGGACAGCAGGTGAACAACTCTTCTTGCATTGATATTCTGAAAGCAGCTTACAGAACTAAGCTTGTACAAAACATTCAACAGCACAGAGCATAATAAAAAGAAAATGCTGTTCATCAAAAAAAGTCCGTGATAGAAAGGGGTTCCGTTCTTGGAAAGAAACTCTTTAAAGAAAATAAGAGGGCCGTTAATCAGAGTGTACATCAGATCGGTCATCTGCACACTGAGATAATTCGGGATTACCCTGTATGCATATACGGAAGTAAATAAATAAGATGGCGTTTTTTCTGATGTCTTCAGTCTGGTATAGGACGATTCAAATCCATAGTAAGACATGGCAAACAAAAGAAGGGGGAGTACTATTACAAATAGAAATCCGTTTATTTTTTCATCATTCTTTTTCAACATATCTAAAACAGATTCTTATTTTTTTAATAATAATTGAGGTTTAAAATACATTTCATTAAAGGGAACTTTTGCAAAAGTAGAATATTTTTTTATTCTTCCTAGAATATTTTATTGATTTTCAGACAAAACTTATCGTCTAAATGTTTTGAACTAATACTGAAAAATTTAAATTTGCAGACTCGATTTTACAAGGTAATGCATCATTTCTTTATATTTTTATATTATCTGATCTCAAAAAACAAAATTCTTTCTGTGGCTGCTGCTGTGGGAATTGCTTTGATATGTGGATTTTTTGCTTCAAAAATAAATTTTGAAGAAGATATTAACCAGATAATCCCTAAGAACGAAAAATCTGATCTTACCGCTAAAGTCCTTAAGCAGCTTAATTTCTCGGATAAGATTATTGTCATCATAGAGAACAAGTCTAATGAGGATAGCTATCATCTTTCTGAGACTGCAGATACTTTCATGAGCAAGATTGAGCCTCTGAAAAAATACATTGGTGCTGTACAGGGAAAAGTAAATGACAATGAAATTTCCGAAACCTTTGATTTTGTCAACCAGAATCTGCCACTGTTCCTTGATAAAAATGATTATAAGGAAATTGAACGAAAGCTTCAGAAAGACAGCATTGCCCAACAGGTAGAAAATAATTATATTGCTCTGGCTTCTCCTACAAGTCTTGTCACAAAAGAATTCATCAAAAAAGACCCTCTGGGAATTACCTATCTGGGAATTAAAAAATTAAACGCTTTAAATATCAGCCAGGATTTCAGGCTTGAAGACAATTACATCGTCACCAAAGACGGAAAGAGTCTCCTGCTTTTTATTGAACCTAAGAACAAAAGCAACGACACGAAAAACAATGAGGCTTTTATTGACCAGCTTAATACAGTAAAGGATAGTATCAACAAAGAATTCAAAGGAAAAACAGAGCTCAGCTATTTTGGCTCTCCGGTAATCGCAGTTGCCAATGCCAAACAGATCAAAAAAGATATTCAGAATACCGTAATGATCTCTATGACGGTACTTCTGGTGCTTCTGATCTATTATTTCAGGAACTTTTTCACTCCAATTATTGTATTTCTTCCCACCGTCTTTTCTGTATTATTAGCCCTGCTGATTCTTTACTTCATTAAAGATAAAATCTCTGCCATCTCTCTAAGTGTAGGAGCTATACTTATTGGGATTACTATTGATTATGCCCTGCATATTCTTACCCACTATAAACATAATAACAATATTGAAGAACTTTACAAAGAGATTACCCAGCCAATTATACTGAGCAGTGCCACAACTTCCGTATCTTTCCTATGTCTGGTTTTTGTACGTTCTGAAGCCTTAAAAGATCTTGGAATTTTTGCTGCCATCACGGTAATTCTTTCTTCAATAACGGCGCTGATCATCGTCCCCCAGCTTTACAAACCAAAAATAAAAGAAGGGAAACCCAGCATCAATTTCATCGACAAGATCGGGTCTTATCCTTATGAGAGAAATAAACCGCTGATTATTGGCTGCTCTCTTCTCATTATTGCGTGTCTGTTCGGATTCCGGCATGTTGGATTCAATGAGGATATTGGTGACCTGAACTATATTCCCAAAGAATTAAAAATAAGTGAGGCAAAACTTCAGAAGCTTTCTGATATTACGTCTAAATCTATTTATACCATTTCTTACGGAGATTCTGAAAATGAAGCTCTCACCAGAAACTCCCAGCTGGCTCATTTCCTTGAAAAAGAAAAGCAACAGGGAAAAATTTTAAGCTACAACTCACTGGGAAGTGTTGTTCTTTCCGAAAAAGACCAGCAGCAGAGAATAGAAAACTGGAAAAAGTTCTGGGATGGAGACAAAAAGAACAGAACCATTTTGGAATTAGTGAACAATGGGAATAAGCTAGGCTTCAACAGCAGTGCATTTACCGGCTTCAATGATGTTTTAAATAAAGAGTATCCGATATTAAGCCTGAAAGATTACGAAAAGGTAAAAGCCCTGCAGATCTCTGAATTCCTAAGCAGTGAAAAAGGATTTTACACCGTTTCCAATGTGGTAAAAGTGGATGAAAAGAAAAGAGATGCTTTTATTAAAGATATTGAGAAACAACATGAAGCTCTGGCTATCGACCGCCAGCAGATGAATGAAAACTTTTTGGGACTTCTGAAAAGAGACTTCAGTACCCTGATCAATTATTCTTTACTGGCTATTATTCTGACGATCATTGTTTTCTTCAGAAATTTTGAACTGACCGTCCTTACCATGTTCCCTATCGTTCTGACCGGAGTGGTAACAGCAGGTATCTTATATTTTCTGGGTCTGGAACTGAATATTTTCAGTACTGTGGTATGTACTCTTGTCTTCGGAGTCGGTGATGATTTCAGCATCTTCCTTACCAAGGCTATGCAGAAGGAGCACACTACAGGAAAAAATGAGCTTCCTACATACAGAACTTCAATTATTCTGGCTGTATTCACTACTATTTTATCCATTGGCTCCCTGATCTTTGCTAAACACCCCGCCCTTCATTCTCTGGCTTTGGTTGCCCTGATTGGAATGTTCTCGGTAATTGTTATTACTTCCACATTATATCCGTTCTGGTTCAGGCTGCTGATTACCAACAGAGCGAAAAAAGGACTTTCCCCCATCACTTTCAGATTATTCCTGCGGTCTGTATTTTCATTTTTGTATTACGGACTGGGAGGGTTTGTATTTTCACTGATCGGAAGTATTTTCATCAGAAGAGCACAAGGCAGAACTCTGGATATCATCAAATTGGTTTTGGCTAAATTTTTATCCTCCGTATTGCACACGACCCCTCTCGTAAAGAAAAAGGTCATTAAAAATCCGGCAGAAGATTTCAGTAAACCGGCTGTGATCATTGCCAACCATACTTCTTTCCTCGATACTCTTGCCATTGCTATGGCTACCCATAAAATTATATATCTTGTCAATGACTGGGTATATGACTCCCCGGTTTTCGGAAGACTGGTAAAAGCGTTGGGCTTCTATCCGGTTTCACAAGGAATAGAAAATGGAAAGGAAAAGCTGAAAGAAAAGATTAATCAGGGGTATTCTCTGGTGGTTTTCCCGGAGGCAGAACGTTCCTATACCAACGATGTTAAAAGATTTCACAAAGGAGCATTTTATCTGGCTGAAGAATTCGGATTGGATATTCTCCCGCTATACATCCACGGAAATTCTGAGGTACTTCCCAAAGGAGATTTCATCATCTATGACGGAAGCATCACGGTGAAAGTTGGTGAAAGGATCAGCAAAGATGATATGAGTTTCGGAAAAAACTATTCTGAAAGAACGAAAAAGATCAATGCCTATTTCAGACAGAAGTTTGCAGAGCTCAGAAATGAAATTGAAGATGAAAATTACTTTAAGAAAAAACTGTTCTTAAGTTATTTATACAAAGAAAGTGAGGTAGTAAACGAGGTAAAAGCTGACTTTAAAGCCAACAAATCTGTTTACTTTGAATTGAATAAACACATTCCGAAAGAAGCCAATATCCTGCATATAGCTGATGATTTCGGACAAAAAGATGTTCTCCTTACCCTTTATCAGGCCGAAAGAAAAATCTTTTCTCTGATTCAGGATGACGAGAGGAGAGCCATTGCAGCTCATAATTATCTCGTAAAAAGAAGAAAACTTCATTATATAAAGAATGTTTCTGAAGTGACTAAAAGTATCGATGTGCTTCTGATTTCGGATAAGAATTTTGATATCAGCTCGCTTCAGCATATTCCCGGGACCATTATTTACCTGAACCAGGAATCTTCGCCCCTGAACCATTCGGATTATCATGAAGAATTCAGCTCTGAAGCAATAAAAATATTCAAAAAACACTAAATAAATATGAAAAGCATATTTTTGTAACCGCTAAAGAATATTAATGAAAAAAAATATACTCGTTATATATTACTCACAAACCGGGCAACTGGAAGATATTGTGAAAAACATGGCTCTGCCTTTTGAAGCTAAAAAGGAGGAGTATGATGTCACGTATTACAATATTCGCCTGAAAGAAGATTTCCCTTTTCCATGGCCGGAAGATGTTTTTTTCGATACTTTTCCGGAATCTTACCTTCAGATCCCGAAAGAGATCTTACCCCCTTCTGATGAGATTCTGAATAAAAAATATGACCTCATCCTGTTCGGTTACCAGGTTTGGTATCTTACCCCGTCTATTCCGATCATCTCTTTCCTGAAAAGCGGATTTGCAGAGAAGATCCTGAAAGACACAGATGTGGTTACCATTTCCGGAACCCGCAATATGTGGATGCTTTCCCAGGAAAAACTGAAGGTATATTTAAGGGACCTGAGGGCAAATCTGGTAGGAAATATTGCTTTAGTAGACCGTCATGACAATTACACCAGTGTACTAACGATCCTTCGATGGCTGACTACGGGGCAGAAAGAAAAATCAGGAATGCTTCCTGCAGCAGGAGTTTCGGATGAAGAAATTTCAGGGTCTGTAAAGTATGGCCGGATTATAGAAAAACATTTCAGTAACAATAGTTTACAGAACCTTCAGCCTGAGCTGGTAAAGAACGGAGCCATAGAAATCCGCCCTTTCCTGGTACGGGTAGAAAAAGTAGGAAACAAGATTTTCACCGTATGGTCGAACCTGATTATCAAGAAAAAAGAAAAACGTCCATTGCTGATAAAATTCTTTAAGGTATATTTGATGGCGGCGATTTGGATTATTTCACCGGTCGTTCTGGTTTTACACTTACTGACAACCCCTATTTTCTGGTTTAAAAGACAAAAACAAAAAAGATATTTACAAGGAATTAATTTAAAATAGAATGTACGACGTATTTATAACAAAAGCATCAGCATATTTACCGAATAACCCGGTATCGAATGATGAAATGGAGGCCTATTTAGGTTTGATTAATGATGCTCCTTCTAAAGCGAGATCACTGATCTTAAGAAATAATAAAATTACGACAAGATACTATGCTTTAGATAAAGAAGGAAATCCTACCCACACTAATGCACAGCTTACGGCAAATGCTATTAAAGGACTGTTCGACGAAAATTTCAAAAAAGAAGACATGAAGCTGCTATCGGTAGGAACTACCTCTCCTGACCAGATCCAGCCTTCACACGCTTCTATGGTTCACGGCGAACTGAACATCGGAAAATCTATTGAAATTAATACCGCAACAGGCCTGTGCAACTCCGGAATGAATGCGCTTAACTACGGGTTCCTTTCAGTAAAAGCTGGTGTACACGAAAATGCGGTATGTGCAGGTTCCGAGAGAATGTCTGCCTGGATGACTGCAGATAAATTCAACCATGAAGCTGAAAATTTAAAACTACTGGAAGAAAGACCTATTATCGCTTTCAAAAGAGAATTCCTGAGATGGATGCTTTCTGATGGTGCAGGATCTTTTTTACTGGAAAATAAACCTAGAGAGAACAGTATTTCTTTAAAGATTGAATTTATAGATTTCTACTCTTATGCTCACGAAATTGAAGCCTGTATGTATGCAGGATGCGATAAGCAGGAAGACGGAAGCCTTAAATCATGGGCCGATTATCCTTCAGATGAATGGCTGAAGCAGTCTATTTTCGCCATCAAACAGGATACAAAGATCCTTGATAAATACATTCTGGTAAAAGGTGCTGAAAGTTTAAGATCTTCTTTCGATAAACATAACCTTGATCCTGAAAAGATTGATCACGTTCTGGCTCACATTTCGTCCGGCTACTTTAAAGAGGGGCTGAAGGATGAATTTGCCAAAAAAGGAATGGATTTCCCTGCAGAAAAATGGTTTTACAACCTTTCTGACATCGGAAATATTGGGGCAGGATCTATCTTTGTAGCACTGAAAGATCTTATGAATTCCGGAAAACTGAAAAAAGGGGAAAAAGTTCTTCTGTGCGTTCCTGAAAGCGGAAGATTTGCCTATTCTTGTTCATTATTAACGGTTTGCTAATGGAAAACAGACTGCCTACAACCGACAAGGACTTTGTGGAAAGCCTTATTCCGCAGCGTTATCCTTTTGTAATGGTTCATGAGCTGGCTGAATTTTCTGAAGACCGCCTGATTTCAGGATTTGAAATCAAAGAAGATAATATTTTTGTTCAGAACGGTATTTTCCAGGCATCCGGACTGATTGAGCATCAGGCACAGAGTGTTGCTTTACATACCGGATACAAATATTATTTATTGGGAAAAGAAGCACCTACCGGATATATCGGAGCCATCAAATCTTTCGAAGCAGGTGCTCTTCCCAAAACAGGAGACCAGCTGATTTCGGAAGTAACGATCCTCAACGAAGTAATGGGCGTAACATTGGTAGACATCGTTACCAGACTGAATAATGAGATCATTGCAAAGTCTCAAATGAAAACTGCAGTAAAATAACAGGGAATGGAAATTAAGGAAGACCAACTCATCAATATACACAACTTTCTGCCGCACCGCACACCGATGCTGATGGCAGATTATATCCTGGAATTGACCGAAGAAAAGGTTGTAACTTCCTTTGAAATAAAAGAAGACAATGTCTTTGTCCACAATAATAAATTTGCAGAATGCGGCCTGATTGAAAACCTTGCCCAGACCTGTTCCTCCATCATGGGACAAAGCTTCTTCGAAAATCCTGAAGCAGATACCAAAGTGATTGGTTTTATTACCAACATCAAGAAGATAGAAATCTTCGCTCTTCCCAAAGTTGGAGATAAGATTATTTCCAAAGCTTCACTTATATCACAGTATGAGAATATCTGCAATATTTTCTGTGAAACTTTTCACCGTGATGAAATACTGATCAGGGCAGAGATCAACCTTTTTATTCAGGAGGTGAAATCTTAAAAATAAATTCAACCGATACAAAACCGTACATGATTGTGCGGTTTTTTTGTTTTATTATGGGCAATAGGTTTGGGATAAAGCCAATGGATGGTTTGGTTAATTGTAAGGCGGGCTAAAGCCCGCCTCTATTGAATATGTATAGCTTTACACTTATTTATACTCATCATCTGACATGTATGTTTTCTATAATTATTATCATTACCAACCGATAAAAAACACCAATTTCTGGTCCTCTATTTCACGTGAAACATTGTCACCTCTGTGAAACCTTCATAATCAGGGAAGGATTATTTCATACAGCAAAAAAGCGGAACATTTCTGCTCCGCTTTTACAATTATTTAAACCAAAAGGATTAGTATCCGAAGATCTCTTCAAGAGAAACTTCCTCGAACTGTCCCATTTTGTTGATGGATTCCATGTTCAGGTTTTCCTTCTTACCGATAATAGCCGTGTTGTATTTCACCGGTTTTACTTCTGTGTTATAGAAGTTTGTAAGCTGCGGTAATGTAAGCCCCTGGATTTCAGAATAAATATCTTTTCTGATGTCATAGTTAACCCCTAGCTTTTTAAGTGCCAATTGATTGAAGTAGATATTCGTTCTGTTGATTCTGTTGGACGCAATCTGCTTCAATGCAGAACCTCTCGCGTTTTCAAACTGTACCGGAATCTGTGGCAGGGAAACCATAAGATCATTCATCGCATTAACCGCCAGAGGAAGTTTGTTTGACTGTGTACCGATATAATTCGTGATATAGTTAGGATGCCCTTTTTCAGATGCTGTTCCGTAAGAAACATAAGCAGTATATGCTAATGATTTACTTTCTCTGATCTCCTGGAATACGATGGAAGAAAGACCTCTTCCGAAATATTCATTGAATACGTTCGCTTTTCCGAAGTTTCCAAGGTTTACGGTATTTCCTTTTGCTACTTTAGACATCTCCATCTGTACCATGTCATAGTTGGTGAAGTACACTTTTCCTTCAGTAGCCGGTTCAGGATATTCTTTAGCTTTTGCTGGCTGAAGGCTGGCTGTTGTGATGTAAGGTTTCACCGCTCTTTCCAACCCTGACTGTTCTTTTCCGTAAAGGAAAATCTCATAAGGATATTGAGTTAACGCTTTAACCTTCTTCGTAAGCTCAGTTGCATCCATACTTTCAAGACGTTCTTTGGAAACGATGTCTGTCATTCTGGAATTCTTTCCGTATTTAGCATAGTTGGAAAGAGCTGCCATGATTCTGGTTTTATCTTTTTTAGCAACCGCTCTTGACTCCAGCATTGTTTTAACCGTTTTGCTATAAATATCCTTATCCGCTTTCACATTCGTTATCCAGTGGTTCATAAGCTCTACTCCTTTCTTCATATTGCTTTCTAGACCGCTCAGCGTAACAATGATCTGATCATTGGAAGCTCTGAAGCTGTTGGTAATTCCTAATTTATAGAACTCTTCTTTTAACTGCTCCGGAGTATATTTATCCGTTCCAAGATATTCGAAAAGTGTTAAAGCGATAGGAAGCTCTTTATCATTATCCGTTCCGAAAGGGAAGATATAGCTTACCTGGGCAACATCATTATATTTGTTGTTCACAAAGCTTACTTTCTTGTCTTTGATCTGAGTTGTTTGGATGGCTGCATTGTAATCAATAAACTCAGGTTTGATCTCTGCTACTTTTGTACTTAAAATATTTTTAAGGAAAGGTGATTGAGCTTCTCTGTTCAGCTTGATCGGAGTAATTCCCGGGTTTTCCACACGGACAAGTTTATCATTCACTCCTTTTTCCTTATTGATTACTACATAATTATCTTTAAAGAAATTGTTCGCGAATTTTACCACATCTGCTTTGGTGATCTTTTCATATTCGTTGATCTCATCCAGTTCCTGCTGCCAGCTTCTTTCATTGATATAGGAATCATAAAGATCTGTTGCCAGTCCGTCCGCAGTTTCCCAAGTCTTCATACGCTGCACTTTCTTCTCGTTTACGATAGCCTTCAGCATCCATTCAGGGAACTGTCCTTTTTTCACAAGATCCAGCTGCTCAAGAAGAAGTTTTTTAGCTTCATCAAAGCTTTGCCCTTCTTTCGGAACCACTACCATTACAAAAGCACCGTATGTTTTATAAGGTGATTCGTAAGCACCGGCTCCTAAAGTTTTCTGTTTTTGGCTGATATTAAGGTCAATAAGTCCGGCATCACCTCTGTTGCTTAGGATTTTAGAAACAACATCCGCCAGTCTTGCTTCCTGAGTACCGTAAGAATCTGTTCTCCATGCCAAGGTCATTCTAGGCGTAGTAGGACTTTTTACTGTTCTGGTTACAATCTGGGTCATTGGTTCCTCGCTTACCATTTTCTTCATTGGAAGCTCTTTATATTTAAAGGAACCGAAATATTGGTCAACTAATTTGATCGTTTTATCATAATCAAGATCACCTACCAATACAACCGCCATATTATTAGGAACATAATATGTATCAAAATATTTATGGATGGCTACCATAGACGGGCTTTTCAGATGCTCGGAAGTTCCGATTGTTGTCTGCTGCCCGTTCGGGTGCTTAGGGAAAAGAGCTTCCAGCATCGCATAATTTACCAGACGGCCGTCATTATCCTGGGCTCTGTTGTATTCCTCATACACCGCTTCCAATTCTGTGTGGAAAAGACGCAGAACCAGTTCCGAGAAACGTTCTTTTTCTACTTTCAGCCATTTTTCAAGCTCATTGGATGGAATATTATTTTTGTAAACCGTTTCATCAAGAGAAGTATGGGCATTGGTTCCCGTAGCTCCCAATGAAGAAATAGCTTTGTCATATTCATTCGCAATAGCATACTTGGAAGCTTCCTGGGAAACTTCATCAATTTTTTTATACAGCTCTCTCTTCTTTGCCGGATCTTTTTCCGCTTTGTGCTGTTCATAAAGATCAGAGATCTGCTGAAGCAGAACCTTTTCCTTTGCCCAGTCCTGAGTTCCAAGATGTGAAGTCCCTTTAAAAACCATGTGCTCCAGATAGTGAGCTAATCCCGTATTGTCACTTGGATCATTGTTAGACCCTGTTCTTACCGGAATATAAGTCTGGATTCTTGGCGCGTCATCATTTTTTGCCAGATAAACCTTCAGTCCGTTTTTCAGAGTGTATACCCTTACCCCGGTCTGATCATTTTTCACAGTCTCGTAGGAATATCCCTGGCTGTCCGTTACCTTCTGTGTATCAAATTTCTGTGCCATAGCATTCAGCATACAGAAAACTGAAACAGAAATAAAAAATTTCTTCATAACAGTTATTTATTTTTAATCTAAATTTCTAATTGGGATTAGTCTCTATAACCAATACAGTTGTTACAATGAAATTATTACGTGTTTTGACCTAAAGACTTTTACGCAAAAATAGGCCTTTTTCACAGCCAGCGCCCTTGGACACTGTTGATTTTTAACATGATTTACATATTATGTATTTTCACTATTTTAGCCACCTGATTAAAAGAATCAAAAAAAGGGAACCTTATTCCATCTGAAATCTAAAAAATAATACTGTTTGCATGAAAAAACAAGACCTGCCTCAGGACGAAAGCAATCTGAAGTCTGCCAACATGACCGAAGTCTTGTATGTGACGGACGAAAACGACAATTACACAACCGCCAACAGCACGGGATGGGATGCTAAAAAAGCCGCCCTGGACGAATCTATGGAGCTTATTCATGAGAGAATTGAAGAAGCAAAACAAGACGTGGCTAACGGGAAAGTAAGTCCGATTATCTATTTTATGGAACTGAATAAAATGGACCTTGCTGTACTTGCCGCTTATGTGGAAATGTGGCAATGGAGAGTGAAAAGACATGCTAAACCTAAAGTATTTAAATCTCTAAGCGAATCTGTATTGAAAAAATATGCGGATGCATTTGGGATTTCAACAGAGGAATTAAAAAACTTCAACGGAAAATAAAATGAATCCCGGTATCAATCCGATACCCATTCATTTGACTATGAAAAAGACAATAGCTGAAAAAAATGAAACTAAACTTTGAACACCATCAGACCGCCCATTGCGAAAACGGTGTCGCCTCCAATCTACTGCTTAACAAAGGCTTAAAACTAAGTGAACCTATGATCTTCGGGATTGGTTCCGGATTGTTTTTTGTCTATTTACCTTTTCTGAAAGTAAACTTTGCTCCCGGCTTCAGCTATCGTCCGATGCCCGGCGCTATTTTCAGCAAAGCAGCTAAAAGACTGGGAATCAAAATCAAAAGAGAAAAATTTTCGAATCCCGGAGATGCCCAGAAAGCACTGGAACGAAATTTAGAACAGAATATCCCTACGGGACTTCAGGTAGGTGTTTTTAACCTTGCCTATTTCCCTGAAGAATATAAATTCCACTTCAATGCCCACAATCTTGTGGTATACGGAAAAGAAGACGGAAAATTCCTGATCAGTGATCCTGTGATGGATTATACAACCTCTCTTACCGAAGCGGAACTTGAAAAAGTAAGATACGCCAAAGGAGCTCTGCCTCCGAAAGGCCATATGTATTATCCAACTTATATTCCGGAAAATGTAAATCTGGAAGAAGCTATCAGAAAAGGAATTAAAGATACCTGCAAAAATATGCTTGCTCCCGTTCCCCTTATTGGTGTAAAAGCGATGAGATGGGTGGCGAGAAGCATTCCGAAATGGGCAGAAAAGAAAGGAACTAAAGTCACCAACCATTATCTGGGACAGCTGATCAGAATGCAGGAAGAGATAGGAACCGGAGGCGGCGGCTTCAGGTTTATTTACGGAGCCTTTCTTCAGGAAGCCTCAGTGATTCTTAAAAATGATGAGCTAAAGGAGCTTTCCAAAGAAATTACAGCTATTGGTGATCTTTGGAGGGATTTTGCCGTTGATATTGCCCGTGTTTACAAAAACAGGAACTCTAAGAGCAATATTTATAACGAACTTTCTAAATCCATGCTTCATATTGCTGATCTGGAAGAAGCTTTCTATAAAAAACTGAGAAAAGCGATCTGATATGGCGGAGAATATAATTGAGATCAAAAATCTTTATAAAAAGTACAAAAACGCCGATGAGTTTTCAGTGAATGATATTTCCCTGAATATCGACAGGAATGAAGTCTATGGAATTTTAGGACCTAACGGAGCAGGAAAAACTACGTTGATTTCTATGCTTTCGGGATTAATCAAGCCTACTTCAGGACAGTTTAAGATCAACGGCCTGTCTCCTCAGAAAGACAGTTTCAAAATAAAGCAGATCATCGGAATTGTTCCTCAGGAATATGCGCTCTATCCTACTCTTACGGCCAGAGAAAATCTGATGTTCTTCGGAAGTCTGTACGGTTTAAAGCATAAATATTTAACCAAAGCGATTGAGGAGGCCTTAGAGATCATGGGACTTTCAAAGTTTGCTGATAAAAAGGTAGAACAGTTCTCAGGAGGAATGAAACGCCGATGCAACCTCATCGCGGGAACTCTTCACAATCCGAAAGTATTATTTTTGGATGAACCTACTGTTGGAGTTGACGTACAGTCTAAAAAAGTGATCATCGACTTTCTACAGGAGCTGAACAAGAACGGAACCTGCATTATTTATACTTCGCATCACCTTTCTGAAGCAGAGGAATTCTGTACCAAAATTGCAATTATAGATAAAGGAAGAATTCATGCTGTGGGAACACCGGAAGAGCTTGTTGCCCAGATCGCTAATGCCGAAAACTTAGAAGATGTTTTCATTTCATTAACCGGAAAAGAATTAAGAGATGTTGTTGTATAAACTGTGGAGAAGCTTTATTAAAGAAATCCTTCTGTTGAAAAGAGATATCGGGGGAATCGTCATTATTTTCGTCATGCCGCTTCTTCTGATTGTAACCATTACCCTGATTCAGGATTCCACTTTCAAAAACCTTGAAGGCTCAAAGATCCCGATTATTTTTATTGATAACGATCAATCTGAGGTTTCAAAAAATATAAAAAATGAGCTGGAAAGCAGTAAAACATTCCAGCTGCTGACCAACTATAATGAGAAATCTGCCCAGGAAGCCGTGTTTTCCGGTGAATACCAGATGGCCATCGTCATTCCTGAAAACTTAACGAAAGATTTAAATTCAAATATTGACTCTAAAGTTCAGACGATCGTAAGTTCGTTCGGACTGGAAGGAGATTCTGCAAAAACACCGAAACCAGCTCCAAAAGCCAAGGAAATCCACCTTTACTTTGATCCGGCAACCAATGTAGGATTTAAAAACTCGGTGATGAATTCCGTGAATAAAATGGTGTTTGAGATCGAAAATAAAAAGATCTACAAAGCTTTCCAGGACCAGCTGGGTACGGAAGAGAATCTTGAGGAAAACAAAAACCTCATCAGCTTTAAAGAAATTACGCCGAAAAAGGGAGCTATGGATGTAATGCCGAATTCTGTTCAGCATAATGTTCCTGCGTGGACTTTGTTTGCCATCTTCTTTATTGTGGTTCCGCTCTCCATTAATCTGGTCAAAGAGAAGAGCCAGGGAACGAGCGTAAGGGCAAGGATCAGCCCGACCCCATACTTTGTTCATATTTTAGGAAAAACATGTACGTATCTGATCATTTGTATGATTCAGTTTCTGCTGATGGTAGCAGTAGGCGTTTACCTTTTCCCGTATATGGATCTTCCTGCTTTTGATGTGAGCGGAAAAATGTTCCAGCTGATGACTGTCACCCTGTTTTCAGGATTAGCGGCCATCGGATTTGGCGTTTTACTGGGAACTCTGGCAGATACTCAGGAACAGTCGGCACCGTTTGGCGCTACTTCAGTAGTCGTTCTGGCAGCGATCGGAGGAATCTGGGTTCCGGTTTTCCTGATGCCGGAATTTATGCAGACCGTAGCCAAATTCTCCCCTATGAACTGGGGGCTGAATGCCTATTATGATATTATTCTGAGAAATAGTGGTATTGCAGGAATAGCCAAAGAGCTGGCGTTATTGCTGGCATTTTATGTGGTGATGGTTTCTGTTTCCATTTTTTACGAAAGAAAACGTCATAATATTTAATATATTTCATCATTAAAATTTCCGGGATTTCCGGTAATCATAAAAACAAAATGCAGTCTAAAGAAAACAGATTAACCTGTACGGAAGAAGTAAGGGTAAGGTTCAATGAAACAGATCCGCTGGGCATTGTCTGGCACGGACATTATATCGTTTATTTTGAAGACGGAAGGGAAGCTTTCGGAAGGGAACACGGACTGACTTATCTTGATATTCAGAAGGCCGGATTTGTAACACCTATTGTAAAAAGTACGTGTGAACACTTTCTCCCGTTGAAATATGGGGAAACTTTCAGAATCGTCACTACTTTCATCAATTCTGTTTCTGCTAAGCTGATCTACAGGTATGAACTTTTCAACCAGGATGACCAGCTGGTGTGCAGCGGAGAAACCATCCAGGTATTCTTAGACAATAATGGAGGTTTATGCTTATACAATCCTGATTTTTTTCAGGCATGGAAAGATAAAATGGGATTATCATGAAGAAGGAAACCTACATTACAGACTATAACTGCGTCACTCCCTTAGGATTTGATATTTCTTCCAACTGGAACGCTCTTGTGGAAGGAAAATCCGGTGTAGCACTACACAAGATCATAGATAGTCAGGAGGCTTTTTATGCTTCAATGATCGATTCTGAAAAACTGGAAGAAGAATTCCACAGCCGTTTTGAGGACACTCATTTTACAAGGCTTGAAAAAATGTTTCTCCTAAGCATGGAACCTTTGATGAAAAGGCATCAGGTTTCTGAGGAAACAGCTTTCATTTTATCCACAACCAAAGGAAACATTAGTCTTTTAAAGAATCAATCTAAGCTTCCGGAAGACGTTTATCTATCCAAACTGGCTCAAAAAATCGCGGATTATTTTGGTTTTACCACAAAACCTATTGTAGTTTCCAATGCCTGCGTTTCAGGGGTGATGGCTATTGCTGTTGCCAAAAATATGATTCAGGCCGGAAAATATAAAGATGCTTTTGTGATTGCGGGTGATGAACTTTCTGAATTTGTGATCTCAGGGTTCAATTCATTTCAGGCCATTGGAGACGGGCCGTGCAAGCCTTATGATAAAAACAGAAACGGAATCAATATCGGTGAAGCTGCGGCAGCTGTTTATATCACCTCTTCCCCCTCTGAAAATGAAAAATTAAGGTTTAAAATATTAGGAGACTCGGCAGTGAATGACGCGAATCATATTTCCGGGCCTTCCAGAACGGGAGACGGTCTGTATGCCAGCATCAGAAATGCGATGGCTGAGGCTGAAATAACAGCAGAACAAATCGATTTTATCTCTGCCCACGGAACCGCCACCCTTTACAATGATGAGATGGAATCTATCGCTTTCAGCAGAATGAATCTTCAGCATGTTCCCCTCAACAGTATGAAAGGCTATTACGGCCACTGCCTGGGCGCATCCGGTCTTCTTGAAAGCATTATTTCAATGGAAAGTGCCCTTCACGGAACATTAATTCCTTCAAAAAACTTTGAGGAAATAGGTGTTTCAGAGCCACTGAATATCATCAGGGAAAACCAGCAGGCAGAGATTAAGTATATTTTAAAAACGGCATCAGGCTTTGGCGGATGTAATGCGGCGGTTGTTTTGGAGAAAAAATAAAATAATACCCTTTCAGGATTTTTGAAAGGGTATTTTTATGATAAAATTATTTTAGAATAGAACTTACTGTTTTGTCAGAACAATATTATTAGGTATATCAATAGACCAATCTGTAGGGCTTTGACCAGGAAGAATAAATCTTACACCCTCCTGATTTTCAACTTCTATTATCTTGATGTGAGTAGAATCTATATAAGATATCTTCATCATTATACCTTTATTTTTATGCGGCATAAATACAGTTAATAGATTAGGATGATTATCTTCTGTCAATGCTTTAATTGATCTTTTTTTATCGCTAAAATCGGTATTGCTAAACATTGTGTTATCCTCTGTTATTTGCCCATTTTTATAAATTTTGTGAAAACCAATAATTAGATCTAACCTATCAGAACTTGTTTCAATAATTTTTATATTATTTTCTTTCTTCATGATTAATAGGAAACCATTATTGGTATCTCCCCATTTCCATGTTCCTGCAAACTTGTCAGCATTGGGATCTAGTCTGTGGTAATTGCTTTGAGCAGAACAGTTAGTAAAGATTACACAGAATATTATAGTTAGTAAATAAATTATATTTTTCATTTTTTGCTTCAATTATTGAAGAAAGGCCTTATTCAAAAACAGTAATGAAGTTTATTAGCTATGAGTATAATGAATTAAAAATATCCTATCTTTCTAATACTTTTTTCTTATCTGTACGGATAAGGTTTACTTTTTGATCCAGTCCGTACAAAAAATCAATTAACTGCTGTGCAATAGTTGGCGGAAACATTGATTTAAAATACTTTCTTTCTCCATTATAGTAGAGGATCAAGGTGGTTACCGCTCCGTCATGCCCTTCTTTTTCAGGAAATGACCAGCTTTTTAGGTTGGAGCTTTTCAAAATATTGATCAATTCATCATATAAGGCCTCTGATAGCTGTCCTTTAAACTGTCCTGATCGATCTTTATTATTCAAGACTTCCCCATCCCAATAAATGTTCCGGTTTTTATCGATTTCTAAGTCAATTACCGAACAAGTTCCAAGGCAACCGGTTGTATGATACACTATTTTTTCAAATGAAATTGATGGATCTATATTATACTTCTGCCTGATAAAAGTTACCTCTTCCCTATTTCCAAAATATTCTTTTGATAAATCAGATACAGGGCGAAGTATTAATTTTTTTTTGCTTAGGCTTTTGATAAAAAAATCATATTTGTTCAAATATTGTTTATTTGATCCAACTTTTGTATACTCAGAATAAAAATTGAGGCTGTCACCCGTAATATTTAAAGGGAGCTGCTCTTCTTCTTCCAGCGTACTTAAAATATTAAACCTATTGCCTTTCTCTTTTATTACGATAACATCATTATTCTTTGAGATCCAGGTATCTTGTAACTTCTTTTCTTGTCCGTGTAGTTTCAAAGAAATAACAATGGTAAAAGAGAACAATATAAAAGTTTGTATGATATTTTTCATAGTATCTGGCTTAAGTTACGGACATTTTGTACCCTTTTGTTTTCCAAGAGTTGTATCTCTTTCATTTGCATTAAGGACTTTCTCTTCTTCAGTCATTGTAGTTATTCCAGCTTTAGCCATTGCTTTTACTGTTTCTGGAGGTAGATTAGGGTTATAAGCGGATAAAATATTTTCAAGTGTACTTAAAAAGAATCCAACATTTTGATGCCCTTCCTTAAACCCAAATCTATTCACAATAGTTCCATCTGGCGCATAATCTGCACCTGTTACATAAACAGGATATGTTTCATCAAATTGTGCTTGTCCTAGACGTTTAAGTTCAAAGTCTAAATAAGCATGTGCTACTTCATGATACATGGTTATCAAAATATATTCCTTTGTTGCATTTTTTAACACATTATCATTTAGAAAAATAGTAGCGAAAAATTTATTACTATCTGGTTTAGAAACAGTACTTGTAATTCCATCTTTATCTCCTAAACCGCTTTTACCTTTAAATGTAATTCTATAGTCGTCATTATTTTGGAAAATATCTTTTAATACTCTTGCTAACTCATTATTCATATTAGGTAATTGCTCCAGAAGACTTTGAGCACAAGGATAATCTGTTAATTGATTGATTATATCCTGATTAGGATTTTCCTCCGGCGGATCAGGATATTCATATCCATCAGCTCCTCCACCTCCACCACCGCCTCCAAACGGATCTCCCAATGGGGGAAAGCTTTTAGGAGGAACACCTCCGCCACTGTCTTCTTGCCACTCGCAGACCATATGAGAATAGCTTACTGGTTCACAGTCTGTTTGTCCATTCAGACAGCCAATGATGATGGTTCTTGTAGAGCATACGTATTTTGCTTTAGCAGCCTTGTTACCGTCTATCACTTCGCTGTGGCTGACGATATTAGAATAAAGTACATGTTGGAAGAAGGCTAAAAGATCAGCATCGTTCTTTTCGTAGAAATATAGCCTGTCTCCTTTTCTTACCGCTTCCATCAAAAGGACAACCTTGTCTTTTTTCACAATAGGAACCAGCAGGTATTTTTCACCAAACTGACCAAAGCTCATCGCATAATTCCAATACAGTTCACCATACGTGGTATTGAAACGTTCCAGATTGGCATGTTTCAGGAAAACCTGCTGTACTTTCCCGATATATACATCATCTTCTTTCCATAAGCTTCTGGAAGCATATTTAGCTGAAGAAGCAGATACTGCCTCTTTTGAGGTTTCCTGCTGAAGAAAATCTTCGCGGGCACATGAATAGATAGAGAATGCTGCCAGGAGAACCAGAAGCAGCTGTCTTACATTTAATTTTTCTCTCATACATTTTGTTTTCTAGCGGATTAAATATAATTAATTTTTCCCAATTAGGTGATTTTTTAAAAAATAATTTATCCCTTATTCTGTATGTAACAACTTTCCGTTATAAACCAATACCCAACAGTTATCATTTCAAATTATTTTATATTTGTAAAAAAAAGCAATGTTGCTGACCATGAAGAAAACAACCCGCTGCATCATAGAACATTCAAAAATAACCGTTGATGAAAACCTTATTTTTGAAAGTCACAGTACCTCTTTTCAGGAATTTGCAAAAGAAGCTTATAAAAGTTTAGAACTCAGCTATCCTAAATTTCATAAAATGGATAACCTGAGCAAGCTGGCTTTTCTTGCCGCTGAAACGCTTTTAAAGGATGAAGACCATAGCCGTACCGCTCTGGTTTTTGCCAACTGTTCTTCCAGTCTGGATACCGATCATAAATACCAGGAAACCATCAATTCGCAGGAAAATTATTTTCCGAGCCCCGCCGTATTTGTATATACCCTTCCCAATATTTGTGTAGGGGAAATCAGCATCAGACACAAAATGCAGACTGAAAATGCCTTCTTTGTTCTGGAAGAATTTGATGAGCAATTCTTAAACGATTATGCCGAGCAGCTTCTTTTATCCGGAAAAGCAGAAAAAGTTCTCTGCGGATGGACAGAACTTTATCAGGATAATTACAAAGCTTTTGTATATTTGCTGACCTTATAAAAAATTAAACACTATAAATACAATGTACCATTTTGAATTGTAAGGATTGATATACGGATACATTGTTGAATTGGTACATTATTAAACTATTTTATGGAAAACTTAAAAACTGAATTAAAGCACAAAATCATTGAAGTTCTTAACCTTGAAGATGTTTCCGCAGAAGAAATTAAAGATACAGATCCTTTATTCGGAGGAGGATTAGGACTTGATTCTATCGACGCTCTTGAACTGATCGTTCTTTTGGATAAAGACTACGGAATTAAATTATCTGATCCTAAAAAAGGAAAGGAAATTTTCCAGTCTATTGACACTATGGCGAAATTCATTGAAGAGAACAGAACGAAGTAAATATAACAATGTAACAGTGTATCAACCTATCCATCATTGGTAAACTGTTACATTCATGCATTGTTACATTATTTAAAATGAGTCAGAAAATTGCCATAACAGGAATGGGCATCATTTCTTCCATCGGAAACAACGTGGAGGAAAATTTTGTTTCACTGAAAACCGGGAGACATGGTATTTCAGACATTCAGATGTTTGAAACCCGTCACGCAGGAATATTCAAAACCGGTGAAATAAAAAAATCTAATGAAGAACTTGTACAGCAGCTTCAGCTTTCTGAAGACAACAATATTACAAGAACTTCTTTATTGGGTATGGTTGCCGCTAAAGAAGCAGTAGAAAGTGCCGGAATCTCAGATATCAACGGATACAGAACCGGGCTGATTTCTTCCACCAGCGTAGGCGGAATGGATGTTACTGAAAAATACTTCTACTCTTACGAAGACTTTCCTGAAAAGCAAAAATACATCGATGCTCATGATGCGGGAAATTCCTCACTGGCCATTGCTGATTATCTAGGTTTGAAAGGAATGGTTTCTACCATCAGTACCGCCTGTTCATCGGCAGCCAATGCCATTATGATGGGGGCAAAACTCATCAGAAACGGAGTGCTGGACCGCGTCATTGTTGGCGGAACGGATTCTCTTTCCAAATTTACCCTGAACGGATTCAACACGCTGATGATCCTCACTGATTCTTACAATACCCCTTTCGATAACGACAGAAAAGGTCTGAATCTGGGAGAAGCAGCCGCTTATATCGTTCTTGAATCTGATGAGGTGGTAAAAAAAGAAAACAAAAAGGTTCTCGCTTATCTTTCCGGATATGGTAATGCCAATGATGCCCACCACCAGACCGCTTCTTCGGAAAACGGACAGGGGGCTTTCCTTGCCATGCAGCAGGCTCTGAAAGTATCAGGACTGAACAAAGAAAACATCGACTATATCAACGTTCATGGAACAGCAACACCTAATAATGACCTTTCTGAAGGAATTGCCATGATCAGGATATTTGGTGAAGGACAGGTTCCTGAGTTCAGCTCTACCAAAGCATTTACCGGGCATACGCTGGCAGCAGCGGCAGGTATTGAAGCAGTGTATTCTATTCTGGCCATGCAGCATGGAGTTATTTTCCCGAACCTGAATTTTAAAACGAAAATGGAAGAGTTCGACCTTACACCAATCACTGAGTTGAAACAGAAAAGCATCCATCATGTCCTTTCCAATTCATTCGGATTTGGAGGAAATTGTTCTACTTTAATTTTTTCAAAATCATGAGTGCCGTATACATCAACAGTGCATCCTGCATCTCAGTTCAGGATACTTTAAAAGAGGACTTTTTTCAAAATCTCAACCCCGAAAATTCGGTTCAGACCTTAAAGGCAATTGATCCGAATTATAAAGAATTTATTCCTCCTGCCATGATCAGGAGAATGTCCAAAACGGTAAAAATGAGTTCCGTTGCTTCTCATTATGCGTTGAAAGAAGCCGGAATTGAGCAGCCGGACGCCATTATCGTTGGTACCGGAATGGGGTGTTCCCAGGATTCTGAGAAGTTTCTGAAAAATGTAATCGATAATCATGAAGAATTCCTTACCCCTACATTCTTCATCCAATCAACACACAATACCGTAGCCGGGCAAATTGCTCTGGGGCTGCAGTGTCACGCTTATAATTTCACGTATGTCAACACCTCTTCTTCTCTGGAATTTTCATTTCTGGATGCCAAGCTTCAGATTAATGACGGGGAAGCAGACAACGTTCTTGTTGGCTCTACAGACGAGCAGACGGGCAGAACAATGGAATTATACTGTTTAAATAACACCATTAAAAAAGAGGAAGATCTTCCTGCTGATTATCTGCATTCGGAAACTAATGGAGTAATTTGGGGCGAAGGGGCAGCTTTCTTCGTACTTGGAAAGAATAAAACAAATAATTCTTATGCCCAGCTTAAAAACATTCAGATCAGCAGTAAAGTAGATTTGGATGAAACCCAGGATTTTATTGATGGGTTTTTAGCTCAAAATAATGTAAAAAATGAAGACATTGATGCTGTGATCCTTGGATTCAGCGGAGATGCAAAGTCAGACCTGTATTATACCAAAGCTGCGGAACTTTTTCCGGCTTCTACCCTGTTGTATTATAAACATCTGAGTGGAGAATTTAATACGGCAAGCGGTTTTTCAACGTTTATGGCCTGCCATATTCTGAAAGATCAGCAAATTCCGGATGTGATGATGATCAATGATGTGAAAAAAGGAGAGGTCAGAAATATTCTACTTTATAATCATCTGGCGGGAGAAGATCACAGTCTGGTACTTTTGGAAAGGGCTTAGATTTTGATTTTAAACCATTAAGATCTATAAACTGTAAGGTTAATTTAACGTTCAGGAACTTTGATGCTGAAACTTAAAAACAATTAATGATTTGCCCGTGAAACACTATCCATTTATACTATTTTATCTTTTCTGCAACGTGATGATCTATGCGTTTCATGGAAGCTTTTGGGTGTATCTGGCTGGATTTCTGGCTTTTTCTGCGGTGGTAGTATGGGGTTCTTTCGATATTGAACTGGGATATTTTGTCAACAGTATCACCCATAAAAGAACAAGGATCAAAGAAACAGCATTGACTTTTGACGACGGGCCAACCGAATTCACTCCTAAATTTCTGGATCTTCTGAAAGAACATGAAGTAAAAGCTACTTTCTTCTGCATCGGGAAACAAATTGAAAAGTATCCTGAAATTTTCAAAAGAATTATAGCAGAAGGACATACCATTGGAAACCATACATTATCCCATTCCAATTCAACCGGCTTCCTATCAACATCAAAAATGACAGAAGAGATTGAAAAATGCGATGAGGTCATGATGAAGATCGGAAATATTAAAACGGATCTGTACAGACCTCCTTTTGGCGTTACCAATCCGAATATCGTCAAAGCCATCAGAAAAACAAACAAGACAAGCATCGGCTGGAATGTCCGTTCATTGGATACCATTATTGATGACGAAAAGAAAATTTACAAAAGGGTAACTCAAGGCCTGAAGAAAGGCAGTATAATCCTTCTTCACGACACTTCTGAAAAAACGTATCGGGTATTGGCTGATTTATTGTTATTTTTGAAGGATAAAAAATACTCAACGTTTACCGTTGATACTCTTATAAAATCAAAGAAAAATGATTAAAAATATTGCTTTTGGAGCGTTTTTATTAGTTTCTGCGTTATTTTCTGCACAGAATACTTCCATGTCTGCCACAGAAGCCAAAGCATTTGTTACAAAGGTTTCATCAGAAACCCAGGAAATCAAAACCCTGCAGAGTGATTTTACCCAGACAAAAAAAATGGATTTTCTGGACAAAAGCATCGTTACTTACGGCAAAATGTCCCTGAAGACGCCCAATACGCTAAGCTGGAGATATACCAAACCGTATCAGTACAGCATTGTTTTTAAAGACAACAAGATCTTCATCAATGATCAGGGGAAAAAATCTTCTGTAGATGCCAAAAGCAAAACATTTGAGAAGATCAATAAGCTGATTGTGGGAAGTTCAAACGGAAAAATGTTCAATGACCCGGAATTTACAGTGGCTTATTTCAAGAACGGAAACTTTAATATTGCCCGGTTTACTCCAAAATCCGCCCAATTGCTGAAATATATCAAGCAGATTGAACTTCACTTTCCTAAAAACCAATCTACGGTTTCACAGGTGAATATGACAGAGCCTTCAGGCGATACCACCAATATTGTTTTCAAAAATACCAAGATCAATGCTGCCATTGCTGCGTCAGAGTTTAGTCTATAGTCTGGTCTTCATCCTGCTTATTTCCTGTAAAACGTATCAGCTTACAGGGGCAAAACCTGTTTCATACTCTGAAAAGACTGTTGAAAATCTGTATTTCTCTTCCGGTGAAGATTATGTCTACAAATGCCAGATGGATATTTACAAGAATCACGTAAGCGGAATTCTGATCATCAAGAAACTGAATGAAATAACACACCGTGTTGCGATGACTTCAGACTTCGGAAATAAATTAATTGATTTCGAGATCTCTGAAAATGATTTTAAACTGAATTACGTTCTTCCTGATTTGGATAAAAAAATCGTCATTAATTTCTTAAAGAATGATTTCCGGGAACTTCTGCGTAAACAATATCCGGTGAATGAAACTTTTGAGAATGGTCATTCGAAAATATTCCTGTCTAAAATGGATAACAAAACCTATTATCTGTTTTTCGGAAAAGAAAACGGACTGTTGAAACAGATCGTGTATACAAAGAACAATAAGGAAAAAATCGATTTTACTTTTGATGCAAAAAAACATATCTTCGCAGATAGTCTGAACCTTCAGCATAAGGATTTCAAGATCAATATAAAACTATACCAAATAACAGAAACTGAAACTAACTAGCCATGAAAAAACTTATTATTTTATCATTCGTACTGATATCAGCCTTGTCTTTTGCACAGGTTACTTTCAGCCCGGGAATCAGAGCAGGTGCTAATTTTTCACATTTTTCCAACACTGAGCAGTATAACTATTATTATGCAGAAGAGTTTCCCAATGCGGCCAAACCTTATCTGGATTTTAAAACGAAAACCGATTTTTATATCGGATTTTTAGGAAACATCCGTTTTACAAAATTTTATGCGCTTCAGCCTGAAATTAATTATTCCAGACAGGGTGCCAAAATAGATACCAATGTGAATAACTGGAACGGAACAAAACTTTCTGTATCGTATTTAGGATTTCAGCTTGTCAATAAGTTTTATTTCAATAAGTTTAATGTCCATGCAGGCCCAACTGTGGAATTTGTACTTGACAATAAGAATTTTGAACCTCAAAATAAAGTCGATCTTGGGATAACTGCTGGTGCAGGATATGATATTACGCCCAATCTGGGTATTGAAGCCCGCGTAAAAAAAGGATTTATTCCTGTAGAAGGCTATAATAACAACCACTATAATGTAGTTTTCCAGACCGGACTCTACTATACATTTAATCTGAAAAAATAAAATCATGCAGACGCTACTTACAGACTTTTATACTTTAGAATCCTATGAAAAAGGGGAAAACGGAAGTTTTACAGCCCATATCAGCCTGCACAAGGAACATGATATTTTCAAAGGGCATTTTCCGGGAAATCCGGTGACTCCGGGAGTCTGTATGATGCAGATCGTAAAGGAACTGGCTGAAAAATTCACCGGCTCAGAATTATTTTTAAAAACGGCGTCGAATGTAAAGTTCATGGCAATTATCAATCCTTTTGAGACACCGGATCTGAAGCTGCAGCTGGATATTACCGAAGACGAAACAGATGTTAAAGTAAAAAACATCACCTCTTTTGGCGAGACTATTGCATTAAAAATGACGGTAAGCTATAAAAAATTAATGTCATGAAACTTATATTCTCTTTAATAACAGCCTTTATTCTATTCTTTCAGACTGATCTTGAAGCTTTAAGAAACAGCTATGCAAAGGCTAACTCATCCAACACCAATACAGAATCATTCATCAACCTGGCAGAGAAGCAGTCCGGTTCTGATGCGGTTACTTCCGGTTATAAAGCTGCTGCTCAGATTATGGAAGCTAAAATTGCCAAAAAGAACAGGAAAGCACTCGTAAAAAACGGAGCAACCAGTCTTGAAAGCATTATCAAGAACAATCCGAATAATATTGAACTCCGCCTGATCCGATTAAGCGTACAGGAAAATATTCCTAAAATTGTAGGCTACCGCGGCAGCATCAAAGATGATAAAGCTTTCCTTATCGACAATTACAGTAAGCAGAATACAACGCTTAAAAACTATGTTAAAAAGTTTGCCATGCAGTCCAAGTCTTTCTCAGATACTGAAAAAGCATCTTTAAAATAAAACCATGACCCTTCCTGAAGTACAGAATGTAATCTCCGAAAAAAAGATTTGCATTTTAATACCTACCTACAATAATGAAAAAACTCTGAAAAGAGTGATAGACGGTGTTTTAGATTACACTGAAAATATTATTGCGGTAAATGACGGCTCTACAGATGCTACACCTGATATTCTGGCCCAATATCCACATATTACGGTTATTACGCTGGCAGAGAACCAGGGAAAAGGAAATGGTCTGAAAACCGGCTTTAGAAAAGCTAAAGAACTCGGCTATCATTATGCCATAACGATTGATTCAGATGGACAGCATTATCCGGATGATATTCCTGTTTTTGTAGAGACTCTTCTTCAGGAAAAAGAGGATGTTCTCCTGATCGGGAACCGTAATATGTCTCAGGATGGAATTCCGAAAAAAAGCAGTTTTGGGAACCGTTTTTCCAATTTCTGGTTCTGGTTCGAAACCGGAATCAAGCTGGAAGATACCCAATCCGGGTACAGATTATATCCCCTTCTTAAAATTCCGAAGAAATATTTCACCCCAAAATTTGAATTTGAGATCGAAATTATTGTAAGGACTGCCTGGAGGCATGTTCCGGTAAAGAACGTTCCGATAAAAGTATTATATGATCCGGCAGAGAGGGTTTCCCACTTCAGGCCGCTCAAAGATTTTACACGAATCAGCATCCTGAACACCATCCTGGTAATCATTACCCTTTTTTATATTATTCCGAGAAACTTCGTGAATAACTTCAAAAAAAAAAGTTTTAAAAGATTCATAAAAGAAGATGTTCTGGAAAGCGACGGAAGCAACCGTATCAAGGCTTTTTCCATTGCGTTGGGGGTCTTCATAGGGCTTTCTCCTTTCTGGGGATTTCAAACCCTTCTGGTGATCAGCCTATCTGTTCTTTTTAAACTGAATAAAGTACTGGCATTTGTGTCTTCCAATGTAAGTCTGCCCCCTTTTATTCCTTTTATCATAGCAGCTTCTCTTTTTTTAGGAGCTCCGTTTGTGCAGGGTGACAGTAATATCCTGGGCCAGGACCTCAATTTCGAACTGGTAAAAAATAATCTGCTGCAATATGTTATCGGAAGTTTTATCCTGAGTACAGCTTTATCTTCTATTTCTGGAATTGCCGTTTTTCTTTTCCTGAATAAACTCAATCCTGAGAATGATTAGGAGGGAATTTACTTTTCTAGAATCGAAATTGTCCATTATACAATGTTTGTTTTTTTATCGCAAAGGGTTTCATTCTATACCGCTTAATCAACTCCGTTGATTCGATGAAGCGGGCATTTTAACCATCCACTTAGTCAGTGACGAATTTGCTTTTTTAAAAATCAATAGCATAATTATGTGAAAATCTTCTTGCCACTAATAAATAATTCGTGCATTAGTGGCAGAAAAAAATAACCTCATTAAGTCAATAAATTAAGCTTAATGAGGTTATTATCGAAGACTTATAGGGCATTAATCTTCTATTTTCAATTGTGGATAACTTGTTAGTAACGTATTAGCAAGCTATCGATAACTTGTTAAAAAACTGATATTCAATTTATTTTAAAATAAACTGTATAAGATCATTTAAAAATTCCTGATCCACATTTCCTTTAATTCCGTAGTCTTTTGGAGAAGGAGTTCCGGTACCTTTGATAAATATGTGGCTTAGGGACGGATACCATTTGAAAACAGCTGTTTTATCATTTTTAAGAGCATTTTTCCAAAGACTGAAATCTTTTTCCGTAACCTGATAGTCTCTGCCTCCCTGAGCAAAGAACATCGGTGATTGGATCGTCTTTACCTCATCAAGCGGTTTATAAGTCTGTAAATATTTCCAGTAAGCACCCGAAAGACCTAAGGGAAGTTCAGACGATGGTGTATCTGCAGTAAATTTCCCCGAATTCAAAAATGCTACCTGCTTTTTGATATTTTCCACTTCTGTCTGCGGCAGTCCGGCAGGATTTACTTTATGAATATACTCATACTGATCCAGGATCAGATCCTGCATAGGTCTTGCATTTCCTGCCATAAAAATATATTTTGAAGCTTTGGCTTTCCCGGCTATTCTCGGCATCAGATAAGCACCCAGACTATGTCCCAGAACAATAATCTGGTAATCTTTATAATCTGCGTTAGTTTTAAAATAGTTTACCACATTGACAGCATCATTAATAGTTTCATCCGCTGCTGTAGACTGTTCGCTGAAGGTTTCCGGATTAGAATTGGTACGCTTATCATAACGGTATGAAGCTATTCCATTTTTGAAAAGATCGTCAGCTATATCTTTAAAAGGCCTGTTATCTCCAATCGCTTCATCCCTATCCTGAGGCCCAGAGCCGTGAACAAAAACAACCAACTTCTTCTTTGAATTCTGTTCAGGCACCAGCAGTGTTCCTTTTAACTCAATATCTCCGCTTTTAATTTTCAAAGCGGTTTTATCATCCGCTTTATCAAAAATCTTATGAGGCACCAACAGGAAACCGATGATCTTGTTCTGCTCATTAAAGGTGATCAGGATATCCAGTTTTGATTTTTCAAATTCTGAATAATAGTAGTATTTATCATTTTCCTGATTAACTTCCACAACATTTTTAAATGCTCCCAGATTACCTAAAATCTGATCTACAACACTTTTAAGGTCTGTTACAGGAATCTCTCCCGCTATGGAAGCATCAAAAGAGGCATGGGCCTTTTCTGTATTTTTATCCACCAGAAGGGTTTTAATAAAAGTATTTCCCAGATCTTTCCTCTCCTGGGCAAATGAGACTAATGATACTAAAATCAAAAATAAGATGAATGTTTTTTTCATGGTAATTTATTTATAAACGACATCCGAAAATGATAACGGACTCATCACAATGGTAACAAATATTGCGATAATAACCAGAACGATCTGTATTGTATTATGGGTTTTCTGCAGATCCTCTTCTTTAACCTCGAAAGAATACTTGATCTTTTCCGGATTTCTGATAATTCGCCAGATAAATACAAGAATAGCCAGATTCAGCAGAATGGGAGCAAAAAGAAACAGCTTACTTCCAAAACCGTCATTCTTTCCTCCGTATCCATGAATCGGGATAATATCCGGAACAGAAGTGTATATAGTGAACAGATACACCGTGTAACAAATAATGATCACAAAAGGGATGCAAAAGAGAAGCTTGATATTTTTAGAGATCATTTTAATTTTTTTAGCGTTTTCTTCAGGTATTTTTCTACATTTTTCCGGTCCGGAACTGTAGTAATTTCTTTGGTAAGGGCTGTTTCAAAGGCAGTTTTAGCTTTTGAATATTCTTTTTTATTGAAGTAATATTTTCCTGACTGATAATATACAAGCCAAAAATCGGGATTCAGAGATTCATAGTAAGGGATGAAATCTTCTGTAAGCACTATATCTTCAATGTCGGCAGCATTATTAACCTCGGTACTCATCAATTTATACTGTTCATATTTTTCAAAGTCTTCAGAATCTGCAAACGGATCTCTGGCGATGTTTAGTCCGGTTCTTGCTTTCAGGCTTTCCGCAGTATTTTTGTCTGAAAAGATCTCATTAAGATCATAGCAGACAAATTCTCCCAGCTGATAAGGATTTGAAGAAACCCACACCAGTTTTTTCTCCGGCGAAAAGATCACGGCATGATGAGCGAGCAGCTGGTTAAGCGCTTTTTCGTTTCCATAGCCTATTTTCTCATGCTTCAATCCGGAACGGTCTCTTAAAATAGCCGCCATTTTTTCAGGGTTCAGCTTTTTATTTTCCTGCAACAATTCCTGCAATTTTTCATAGCGGTACTCGGAATGACTTTCCGCAATATGTTTCTGATTCCTCTTATCTTCTCTATAAGCATCAGACTGGAAGTGGTTGGTACAAATAAGCTGGCTTGTATTCTGTACTTTATACACACCGAAATTTTTCGGTGAAACTTCAATAATCACTGCATTCTTATCATGAGCACTACCTACCAAAATAGATTCGGATACAAATACTTTTCTTTTTTTAGCGATGGCAATAGCTTCATCAATATTTTTTGCATACTGAAGAATTTCTCTTGTCACAAAGGAAATCGGAGTTTTAGCGGTCAGCGGAATTTTAGATTTTCCGGCATTGATCGTCACGGTAATGCCTTCTTTGTTCATCCCGGAAACAACCCCCGTCATTCCCGGCCAGCTTACAGATATGTAGGGAATTCCGTTTTCAGGCTCTACAAATTCTATCAGCTTATTTTTAGCAAAATCTTCTCCAACATAGAAATCAAAATTCCTTCCGATGAGAAGGTCTCCGTCTTCTGTATTTTCATTCCATACAGCAAGCGAAGAACAGCCAACCATAGCAAGATCCTGCAAGGCATGGCCAATGTCATGGGCTCCGTGAAGATAGAGGCTTCTCAGGTATTTTGGAGCAATAAAATTGTATTTATCAGATGAATATTGAGATAAACCGTATAGTTCTGCCTGGTAATCTTCTCTTACATTGAGGTACATCTTCCGGTTGTACCATTTAAGAAATCCACGCAGCAGTTTCTGCTTAAATTTTGACGGTACAAATCCCTCCACTTTGGAAAAGAAGATCTCTTCCTGATGCTGCATCAGGTTCTGGGTAAGGGCACCGTTGTTATATCCAAGCTGCAGAGGATTGCCTTTGATATACAATTCCCACAGCTGCTGTTTGTTTTTTGTTAAATAATTCCTGTTGAAGCTGAATGTTGAATCATTAATCTTTTTAACATTCGGAGTTTCCAACTTATATTGACTGATCTCCGGAATATGACGGACAGATTTTGAAACCCCGCAGGAAGCGAGCATAAAAAGAAGGATAAAATAAGCTCTCCTGCTTCCGGAAAACAGCCTGTTATAGTTTTTCATTATTCTTGATCATTTGGGTCAGGCGGGCATCAATATGTTCTTTTCCTAAGATTTCCGCACAGGTATTAAAAGCGCCTATCGTTACCCCGAGAATTCCGTGCATATTCACAGACTGTCCGGTAAGAAACAGGTTATCAATCTTCGTTCTTGGTGAAACCATTGTCTTTAAAGGGTTATCCGAACTCTTCATATATCCATACATATTTCCCTCTAAACTGCCGATATAATCCCGGTAAGAAAGCGGTGATGAAGTATAAACACTTTTAATAGAATTTCTTAGTCCCGGAATTTTCTTTTCCAGAGCTTCAATCATTCTTTCCGCTTTTTCCAGCTTGAATTTTTCATAAGCCGCCCCCCGTTCGTGTTCCTCTGCAACAGTATTGACTGTTGTCTCCCAGATTCTCACTTCTTCGAAATCCATATAGGAAATGGCCGTGAGGCTTTCTGCATATTCCGGATGATGCTTGGACGGAGTGGAAGAAAGCATATAGGTTACGGGCCAATTTTCCTTGGTATACTGATAAGCATTCCACACCTGTTCTTCCGATTGATAGTGGTACAGGTTATAATTGAAGTTCGGAACTGAATGTGGTTTCAAAACCAGATAGACACTGAAGCATGAAGAAACGGGTTTCCAGCTTAGTACTCTGTTCAAAAAAGACTTTTTCAGCCTTTCCTCTCCGATGAGTTTTATTGCTGAACGGATTTCTATATTGGAAATAAATTTTTTCGCTGTATATTCTTTTCCGTCACTGGTTTTTACGGAAGTTAAAACATCATTTTCATTAAAAATGAATTCAGAAACCTCGGAATGTTTATGAACTTCTGCTCCATATTGCCGAAGCTTCCTGATGAGCAGTTTTGAAATCTGGCTTCCTCCTTTTACGCATTTGTATGCGCTCTGAATATAAGAGTTTACAGTTAGTGCGTGTACATAGAACGGTATATTTTCAGAATCTCCGGCGTATAGAAAATTAGATCCCAGCAATACAGCCTGTAGCTTTTTATTCTGGGTAACGGATTCTATAAATCTTTTGGTGTTGAGATGCAGGATCTCTTCATTATAATTATCTTTTCCTACGACATGATATCTTGGAAACTGTCCGCAGACATACTGAATTTCTTCGCAGTAGTTTTCCAGGTTTTGCTTTTCTCCGGGAAAATAAGCGGTGAGCTGTTCAATGAAGTTTTCATATCCCTGTGCGTGAGGATATTCAATATTCTCATCTTCAAAACTTATTTTATCATAACCGTCTTCATCCATTTGATGAAGTTCCAGCTCATCCATGATCTCAAGATAAGAGAAAAACTGATGGAGATTCTGTCCTTTTGAAAGCCCTCCCAGATAGTGAACTCCAGTATCAAAAATCAGCTTATCCCTTGAAAAGGTCTGCAGATTTCCGCCGTATTGGTTATTTTTCTCCAGAACGCATACTTTCAGGCCTTCTTTCGCCAAAATAAGAGCCGAAACAAGGCCTCCCAATCCGCTGCCGATCACAAGTATGTCGTATTCTTTTTTCAAAAGGAGAAAGTTGAGTGTTTTTAATTAAAAAATTCAGAAAATAAGGGATTTTAAATGCTTATTCTTTCTACAATCCTAATTTTCCAAATGATTTGAGTCTGTTATTTAGTTTTCGGGATAAAATTAGAAAAATTAATCCATATCATCCCAAAAATCAAAATAATTGAACCACTGAAGCGGATATTTTTTAATCATCGATTCAAGATTCTGTACATAGGAATTAAGAAGTCCCTGAGAATCACGGTTTTTAATATTCTGAGCAACCCTGGCATATAAGTGATAATGAAGATTTTTTTCTTTCATCACATATACATAGACTACAGGTACCCCAAGGCGGGAAGCAATAAGGAAAGGACCTGCAGGAAATTTTGCACTTTTCCCCAGCAGATCTGCCTCCAGATATTTGGAACCTTCAAAATAGCGGTCTCCGGTAAAACAGATCAGTTCATTGTCTGATAAAGCTTTATTGATGTCGAAAATATGCGACATATCCTCTTTTACGTAAATGAATTTGATATTGCTCTTTTTTACGGCTACTGTTTCAAGATATTCTTTAATAACGGTTACTTCCTGATCTGTGGTTACCAGGTTGATCTGGCAGTCAAAGTCAATATCGGCAAAGAAATGTTCTGCAATTTCAAAGTTTCCGATGTGGGCACTGATCAGGACTCCTCCTTTTTTCTGGGCGAGAAGGTTTCTCAGATTTTCAATCCCGTCAAATTCATAAGTATATTTTTCCCGCAGTCCTGCAGAAATAGCTGTTTTATCGATCAAAACCTTTCCAAAGGTGAAATAACTTTTAAAAACTGAAATTTTGGCCTTCCAATAGCCGTAATTAAGTCTTTTTCGGAAATAATAAAAGATATAGCGGTTGCTTCGGTTCAGAAACAAAAAATAGTAGGAAGCAACAAAATAAAGAACAAAATAGGAACTCCTGATTCCGATATTTCTAATACACCAGACGAATATTTTGTATCCTGTTATGGTTCCTTTAGATTTACCTTTCCACTTGTTCATATATATAATTTACCAATGTAACAGTATACCAATGCAACAATATCTTTCATTGGTACACTGCTACATTATTACATTGGTACATTTTTTAAAAGAATAAAGATTCAATCTATAATTAGGCGTTTTTTTCTGCGATCTTATTTTCAATAGTTGTATAAAAATCGTCAAACGTGATCATTTTCTTAAAGTCTGCTTCTCCTAATTTCACCCCGAAATTAGATTCAATGATTACCACCATATCTATATAATCCAGACTGTCTAAGCCCAGAGTGCTTTTAAGATTGGCATCATTGCTGATCTCATCACCATCCACTTCGAATTCGTTTACTAAGAAATCATTAACGATGGCAACAATTTTTTCCCTTTCCATGTTTTTCTAATCAAATTTTTTAACAATTAATGCGGAGTTGGTTCCCCCAAATCCGAAAGAATTCGACAAAAATACATCAATTTTTTGATTTTTCGTTTTTGGGACTAAATTTATCCTTTGAGCTTCATTATCAGGATTTTCCAGGTTAATATTCGGTGCCACGAAATCATTCTGCATCATCAGAATTGAGTAAATAACCTCACTTGCCCCCGCCATCCAGCACTCATGTCCGGTCATTGACTTGGTAGAACTTACCGGAACTTCTCCTCCAAATATCTCAAAAATAGCTTTTGCTTCATTGGCATCTCCAATCGGAGTAGATGTTGCGTGTGCGTTAATATAATCGATATCTTCAGGCTTTAATCCGGATTGCTTCAAAGCTCTGTCCATTGCTAAAGCCGGCCCGTCTACATTTGGTGTTGAAATGTGCCCGCCATTGGACGAGAACCCATACCCGATGATCTCTGCAATGATTGGAGCACCTCTTCTTTGCGCTGACTCCAAGCTTTCTACCACAAGGGAAGCAGCTCCTCCGCTTGGTATAAGGCCATCTCTTCCTGAATCAAAAGGTCTTGAGGCTTTTGTAGGCTCCTCTTCTCTTACCGAGAACACACCTAAGCCGTCAAAACTGGCCATAGAATATTTATTGGTTTCCTGTGCTCCTCCGCAGATGATCATATCCTGAAAACCATTTTTAATCATCATATAGGCTAATCCTAAGGAATGCGATCCACTGGCACAGGCTGCGCTGATGGTAAGATTGATTCCTTTCAGCTTGAATATCGTTGAAAGATTCATCGTTACGGTAGAATTCATTGATTTAAAGATCGCTCCCGATCCCATCAATGTTGTATCTTTCTTTTCTCTTGCAATATCTATGGACTCCACCACTGCCTGAGAAACACTGTCGTTTCCATATAAAATACCTACTTCATGGGCATCCAGAAATTCCTGGTCTATGCCTGCCTGCTTTAATGCGTCTGTGGTAGCCAGGTAAGCATACTCGCTTTCCTCCCCCATACTTACGCGCTGGCGTCTGTTAAGGAGATTTTTAAGATCCGGTTTCGGAACTACTCCGGTAAGTCCTGATCTGAAACCAAATTCTTTTCTTTCCTGCACTAAAGCAATACCGGATTTTCCTTGATATAGGGATTCTTTGACTTCTTCCAAAGAGGTCCCGATGCAAGAATAAATTCCCATTCCGGTAATTACAACCCTATTTTCCATTTATTTATATTGAATTTAACAATGTATCAGTCTAGCAATGTAACAATATTTTCATTGAGATCAATCAACAGTGGACTGATACATTGGTATATTGTTCTATTTATGAGTAAATTCCCCCGTTAATATTCACCACTTCACCAGTAATATAAGAAGCTTTTCTTGATGCTAAGAAAGCAACCAGATCGGCAACTTCTTCCGCTTCGCCAAATCTGTTGGCAGGAATCATTGCTTTAAGCTCTTCTTCGTTAAAATCCTGGGTCATATCTGTTCTGATAAATCCCGGAGCCACTGCATTTACGGTAATATTTCTTTTGGCAACTTCCTGGGCAAGTGCTTTTGTGGCTCCTACCAAAGCTCCTTTTGCAGCAGAATAATTGGTTTGTCCTGCTGTTCCTTTTACTCCGGAAACTGAAACCATATTGATGACTCTTCCGTATTTGTTACGAAGCAGCTTCTGAATAAAAAAGTTGGTTACATTGAAGAACCCGTTCAGACTGGTATTGATTACGCTTGTCCAATCTTCATTCTTCATCCACATGAACAATCCGTCTCTGGTAATTCCGGCATTATTGACTATTACTTCTACCAAAGCATCCGGGTTATTGTCCTGCCATGCTGTAAGAATATTTTGAGTTTCTTCGGCATTGGCTACATCGAACTTAAGAATTTCTCCTGTAGCACCAAGTTCCTGTACTTTAGCCAGTGTTTCTCTTGCTGCAGCTTCATTGGAAGCGTAGTTAATCAGTATATGATAATTTTTTTCTTCTGCCAGTTTCAGACAGACAGCTCTTCCAATACCTCTGGAGCCGCCCGTTATAATTGCACATTTCATGTGTTAGCTGTTTAGTTTTAGTTTTTTTAAGTTAACTTTTAAATCCCTAGTTTATTGACAATCCAACCGTATTAATAGTTACATGGTCTTTAAATATTTTTTAACTTCCTCCAGATACGGATACATCACCATATCGCTGGAGAATGCAGGAATAATCTTTCTGATTTCGTCATAAAGCTCTTTGGTAGAAGACGAAATTTTATCCTGAAAATCAAGATATTCAATAGCCTGAATGATGGTAATCGCTTCAATAGCCAATACTTCAAATGCATTCTCTATTACTTTTCTACAAATTACGGCTGCATTGGTTCCCATACTTACAATATCCTGATTGTCATTATTATTAGGAATACTGTGTACATACATGGAGTTCGACAGCATCTGGCTTTCTGCCGTGGTAGATGTTGCCGTGAACTGAACGCCCTGCATCCCGAAATTGAAGCCTAATTTACCTAAATTTACAAAAGGAGGCAAAATTTCGTTGATCTTTGCATTCAAAAGGTAGTTCAACTGCCTTTCGGCAAGCATCGTCAGTTTGGTAACAACGATCTTTAATTTATCCATTTCCAAAGAGATATAATCCCCGTGGAAGTTTCCTCCGTGGTAAACGTGCTGATCTTCTACATTGATAATTGGATTATCATTCGCTGAGTTGATCTCATTTTCGAGAACATTCTCCGTATATTCCAGTGTATCCAGAACCGGACCTAAAATCTGCGGAACACATCTCAATGAATAATATTCCTGTACTTTTTCTTTAAATACTTTTTCCTGTTCTTCAAAATGAGTGTATAGGTGATCTTCTCTTTTTCTGATTAATTTACTGTCAGCAAGATGGGCTCTCATTCTTTCAGCCACTTTCTGCTGTCCATAGTGTTTTTTGGTACCGTTCAGTGCTTCAGAAAGGTGATCATCATAGGCCTGTACAATTTCATTAATAGCACAGGAAAGCCTGATGGAGATCTCCGTCAATTGATTGGCTTTATAGGCATTCACAATCCCAATCCCGGACATCACGGAAGTTCCGTTCATTAAAGCAAGTCCTTCACGGATTTCTACTTTTATAGGCTCCAGTCCTTCTGCTTCAAAAACTTCTTTGGTCAGCTTTCTTTCCCCTTTATAAAAAACTTCCCCTTCTCCGATAAGAACTAAGGCAAGATGGGCAAGTTGTACAAGATCGCCACTGGCTCCCACGCCTCCGTGTTCAAAGATCAATGGTGTAATATCTCTATTGATTAATTCTGTAAGCAGATGTACAACAGATTGGTGTACTCCTGAATTTCCAAGTGAAAGAGTATTCAGCCTCGCCAGCATACAGGCTTTTACTTCCTGCGCAGGCAAAGGGTTACCGATTCCCGAAGAGTGGCTTCTGATCAGGTTATACTGAAGCTGGTGGGTATCTTCATCACTGATCTTGAACTGTGCCATTGGGCCAAAACCTGTATTCACACCATATATTACTTTATTCTTTGAAAATTCCTTTAAAAACTGAAAACTCGTCTCCACTCTGTCTAAAAGTGTTCCGTCCAGTTCTATTTTTTCGTTTTCAATAATGATCTTTTGAAAATCCTTCAGTTGTAAAAAGTTATTTATTTTCATCAATTAAAAGTAATAGTTGATAATTTTGTAAAATATTAATTATTTGTCACTAATTTTGCGGCAAAGATAAAAGTTATTATTAAAATAAAAAATCAAAGATGAGCAAAGAATTTGTTGATGTTCTCGTAATCGGTGCTGGACCTTCCGGATGCGTATCTTCTTCATACTTAAAGAAGAACAATATCAGCGTAAAAGTTGTCGAAAAAACAAGATTTCCAAGGCTGGTAGTCGGAGAAAGTCTGATCCCGAGGGTAATGGATCATTTTGATGAGGCCGGGCTCTTTCCTGCTTTAGATAAAATGGGGTTCGAGAAAAAGCTGGGTGCACGTTTTCTTCGCGGCGATGAAGTCTGCATTTTTGATTTCAGCAATAAGTTCGGAGAAGGCTGGGACTGGACCTGGCAGGTTCCGAGAGCTGATTTTGATAATACTTTGGCCCAGGAAGTAATCAACAAAGGTATTGACCTTGAATTTGAAACGGAAGTCATCGGGATTGAGTTCAACGGAACGGATTCTGTGACTACTGTAAGAACCAAAGACGGGGAAACGAAAGAAATACATGCTAAGTTTGTGATTGACTCGAGCGGATATGGCCGTGTACTTCCACGCCTGTTAGACCTTGAGAAACCTTCCAAATTATCTCCACACTCTGCTATTTTCTCTCACGTAAAAGATATCAATCGTGAAGAAGGCGAAGAAGGAACACTGATTTCTTTTGACATTATAGAAACGGAAGTATGGCTTTGGGTAATCCCTTTCTCTAACGGAAATACAAGTTTAGGAATTGTAGGCCCTACGGAATATATTGAAAAGCTTTCTGAAAACGGAGATCCAGCGGAAGCACTGAGAAAGGCCATTTCTCTTTCTGACTATTATATCAAACGTTTTGGTGATGTGGAATTTCTTTTTGAGCCGAGACACCTGAAAGATTATTCATGCTCTGTGAAAAAGCTGTACGGTGACGGATTCGCGTTAACCGGGAATGCTTCAGAATTCCTGGATCCTGTTTTTTCATCAGGAATGGCTTTTGCTACGGAATCAGGAATGCTTGCCGCAAAACTGGCTGTAAGACAGCTTAACGGTGAGAAAATCGACTGGCAGAAGGAATACACCGATTATATATTATACGGAGTAGATGTCTTTACCACCTATGTAAAGGAGTGGTATACCGGAAATCTTCAGGAGCTGTTCTTTCATCAGCCTGAAAACCCTGATGTGAAGAAAAAGATATGTGCCGTACTGGCCGGATATGTCTGGAACAAAGACAATCCTTTTGTAAAGAAACACGACACTGTGATTAAGAATCTTGCCAGCCTCATCAAACTTGAAAAAGAGCAGCAGGAACCATCATAAAAAAGCGGTCTGAACATTCATTCAGACCGCTTTTCATTTTTATTTAATTTCTTTACTGATAGCTTTTCCTAAGAGCTTACCGGTAGCTTCATAAGCCGCAGCGATTCGTCCGTATTCCCAAGAAAATTCACTGTTCATCTTTTTCCCTAAAATTTTATCACCTTGTAATTTCATGATTATTTTTGAGGGATTATCAGTCTCGACAAAAGCCAGCTCTGAAGTCAGTTTACCTTCCTGAGAACCGATAAATCCGCCATACCAGCCCGCGTAGACCCATTTTGTATCAATGATTAGAGTGTATGTTGTTGCAGCATTACTTTTAAAGACTATTTTCTTCGACTTATTATTAATCCCATTTAAAAAGTGCTCCAGATAGCCAGACTCTTTAAATTTTCCCCATTGAACAGCCCAGTTTCCCCAGGCGGCTTCTCCTTTTTTGGCTGTAATATCTGCTTTCCTGTTTTCAAGGTATTCTGCTTCCGTTAAGTTCTTTTCATGGAAAACCACATTATTGAATTTCAGCTGAACATTCACTTCTGTCTGACCTTTTAAGAAATCAAAATTACCCCATTCATAATTTATTTTATTCTGGGCAAAAGTCATTGTTGTAATAGCCGCAAATAACAGCATTAGTAATTTCTTCATGGTTATTGATAATGTTTTTAAAATAGTAAATATAGATGAAAAGTTCCTTTTGCAGAAATGTTAAATTTTATTTCGTTCCACCTAAAACCTGTTGTTCTTTCATTAAGAACAATAAAAAAGACTGCTGTTGGCAGTCTTTTTTATGATTATTTTACTTCTCTTTCAATTTTCTGGGCGAGTGTCTTCCCTGTTTTGGCAAAACCTTCTCCTACTCTTGTTTCGTTGTTGAAGTTACTTCCCCACTGATCTCCCGGCGCTTCTATACTTTCTATATCACACAGTACTTTTTTCGTTGTACTGTCAACAAAAGTAAGTTGTGTTGTTACTTTTGCCGGCTGCTTCATGATCCCTGCATCCCATCCCGGATAAACCCATTTTACTTTTACCATCAAGGTGTATGGTCCTCCAGCATTTTCTTTCAGTTTAGTGTTGATATTTTCTTTAGAAAGAACTTTGTTGAATATCATAATAAATTTGGGATTCCAAAGTTCTTCTTTACTTCTTTCCCATTGCTTTTTCCACAGTTCACCGGAGCCTTCTGTTTTTTTATTCAGTTCTTCAATTCTTCTGGGAATATATTCTGCTTCGGTGAAGTTTTCTTTTAATAGTTTCATTTCAGAGTAATCGAAAACAACATTTACCGTTTCAACTCCTTTTAAGAATTTAAGATCTCCACTCTGGATTTTCATTCTCTGAGCCATCGCTGTAACTGATATAGTCATAGCGAGTACTAATGATAATAATTTTTTCATAGTTGATAATTTTTTTAGGTTATAAATTAAAAGCTGTTTTTATTGAAACCCTCCATTATTTTTTGGTATAATGCTCTACTTTCAGGGCAAGCATTTTGGCTGTCTTTGCGTAACACTCAGCCATTCTGTCGTTATTATTGGGAACTCCGAAACCGTTGTCTCCGGTAGCTTTTATTCCCTCAACAACCATTAAAACATGATCTGGATTTTCTGTTTCTACAAAAGTCATTGTGCTGTTGAGTAATGAGGGATCACTTGCAAGAGGCATGAATGCCCCCATATGAATCCATTTGGGTTCAACGATAAGGGTATATTTGGTTTTCTCGAAATGGGTTGAGGCTTCAATTCTGGTATTTTTATTCCACGATGTTAAAAACTTTTCAGGAAAGGTTTGTGTTTTGGTCAGCTCCCAGTCTGTTTTCCATTTTTCAGCTTCTTCTTTTCCTTTAGAGGCCTCAATTTCGTTCATTCTTTTGGTTATAAACTCATTTTCTGTAAAATTCTTTCTTTCAAAAGTTACTCCTTCAAATTTGAAAACTACTTTTAAGAATTTTTCACCTTTTAAGAAATTATAATCTCCGGAAATAACTTTTACTCTCTGTGCCGTTAATGCCGCTGAAAATACAAGCAGGAGAAAGGCAAAAAAATTTTTCATGGTTATGTGTATTGGTTATTAGTTTATCTTAAATCTATAAATGTAATCGGCTTTCTGCTGTTGGGATGAAAAACTGTTTTAGACAAGATTTCGAAATCAATCATTTCAATTTTCGGGCTTACCCTTAGTTTTGCACGGAAATGGTCTCTTACTTCATTCACAAAATTTTCATGATCGTTCTCTGTACTCAGCTTGATAATAATTTCATCCAACCCGATCTCATTAGACTGAATAACGATCTGATAGCATAAAATAGTATTGAAATCATTTAAAATATCATTCATTGCAGGTGGATACAGCGTTGTCCCTTTATATTTGATCATCTGCTGTTTTCTTCCCACAACCGGCCCCAATCTCATGGTATTTCTTCCGCATTGACACGGTTCATAATGCGCTTTCACAATATCCCCTGTCTTGAATCTAAGCAGAGGAATAGCTTCTACCCCCAGTGTAGTAATGGTTAATTCCCCGTTTTCACCTTCCTTTACGGGCTCTTCATGATCATCTAAAATCTCTGTGATAATGAGTTCCGGATGATGGTGTCCCCCGATCTGGTATTCACATTCTGTAAAAGCCGTGCTCATTTCCGTTGATGCATACGTAGAGAACAGTTTGATATTCCATTTTTCTTTAATCTTCTGGGAAAGAATATTATCTGTAAAATCCTGATTTTTGATGCTTTCTCCTATACAAACCGCGCCGTATACACTGGAATTTTTATAATCGAGACCATGTTTTTCGGCATAATCAATCATTTTCAGAAGGAACGAAGGAACCGTAATCAGATATTTAGGCTTATACCTGAAAATAGAATCCCATTGCAGTTCAGGAATACCCGGCCCCATTCTCACTACGCTGGCCCCCATTTTTCTCAGGCCTAAAAAGTAGGCAAGACCAGCCATGAATCGTTTATCAATTGTTGTAATCATCTGCACAACGTCTCCTTTCTGAATTCCTGCACAGGCAAAAGAAATGGCTTCATTGTAGGCCAGTCTTTCCAGATCGCTGTCAGACAATCCAAAAGTCACAGGATCTCCTAAGGTTCCCGATGTAGTGCTGTAATCAACAATCTGGGTCTGAGGAATACAGAAAAAATCATCGTTATTCTGCTGCAGGTCATTTTTGGTAGTCGTCGGAATTTTCCGAAGATCTTCCAATGTCCGGATCTCCGCAGGATTGATATTGTGTTCTCTGAATAGTTTCTGATAAAAAGGTGAATGTACTTCAAGATAAGCCATAAGTTCCTGAAGCTTCTGCTCCTGAAACTTTTTTATCCCCTGAATGTCTGATTTCTCTATAGCCGGATGAAAGTCCAATGATTTTAATTTTGGACAAATTTATTAAATTGTAGCATGTATTCAGGTAAAATGTATGAGTGATTTTCAACCGTAAGCTTACACAAACCTTTATCAGCTATCATCCATCCTAATAAAGTCTAGCTGATAAAAATTTGTCTATTATTATCTTTGAAAAGTAAAAGTTTGTGTATTTGTATTTCCGGCTGTATTGATTGTTGTCACTTTTAAAGTATGCAATCCTGAACCTTTGGAGCATTTTTCATCAAAAGTATAAACAAAATCATCCTTCACACGGGCAAACCGGAGCCATTTCCCATCCAGTTCTGCACGAAATGAAACAATGTCCCCGACTTTTGTGCTTCCTTTTAACCTCAAGGATCCTCCATTAATCAATACGCCATCTTTCCAACCGGGAGAAACAGAAGGCAGGCTGTTATCCAGAACCAACTTTGCTGTACCCAGTCTGTTAAACTTTCCTTCAATCCAGTCTCCGTCCCAGCCTCCTTTTATAGCTTTTGTATCACTTCCATAATCCAGCAGGATAATTACTTTCTCTTTTTCTTCCTTGTTTAGTTTTCTGCTAGGTTTTATTTTCAATGTATAATCATCGTGAACCGGAATATATGGATTGTGAAGAATAATAGTATTGGAAACCGAACCAGTTCCTACATCCGGTTTTTCGGACATGTTGAAATTTACAGCATCATAAATCTCATTTTTCCCCAACCTGAGTTCTGCATTTTCAGAGGAGATTGTTTTTTCCTGATCAGGTATCACAGCTTTATCCGTAGAAAAAACTTTATCATTAACTTTACTTAACTGAACTTTTGTTGTCAAACGGCTTGTATTTCCATTCACATCTTTCAGAATAATTTCAATATTGTGGATTTCTTCATCCTGAAGATTAATAATTCCTGATAAATTGGGACGGCTGTAATTCTGAAGTTTCATACCCGGCAAGGAAGATAAATGCTGGATCGCCGTTTTATCTCTCATAAATTTAGTGTAATCTATACAGCCATTAAGGTAGCGGGTATCATCGTAACTTACTTTGTCGATAGAAAAACCATAGATGAGCTTTCCGTCCATAAATAACTCTGCCTGATAAATTCCCAAATTGAACCCCTGATTGGCTTTATCTACAGCTTTAATTCCCAAACTTATTATTGGGGAATTAACTTTCATTACATCAGCAGTGTAATTATTTCCTGATTTTTTAACAGTAACGCCGTTAGCTCCCGGCTCATAGATACTGAAACGCCTGTTATACCAATACAATCCGCTGATTATAGGAGCTAAATGATCAGGAATGTTAAAGCCAAACAGTAAAGGATTCAGGCATTCTTCTGTTTTGGTATCCCGTATTTCAAAGTGGAGATGTGGGCCCGCCGAACCTCCTGTATTTCCGCTTAAAGCGATC
The DNA here is from genome assembly GCF_009602705.1 of Chryseobacterium vaccae. Taxonomy (NCBI): domain Bacteria; kingdom Pseudomonadati; phylum Bacteroidota; class Flavobacteriia; order Flavobacteriales; family Weeksellaceae; genus Chryseobacterium; species Chryseobacterium vaccae. The sequence continues at coordinate 3,011,536 of NZ_VSWH01000001.1, forward strand.
AACTGTCCTTTTGCTACAGGAAACTGTCCGGGCTGGAAAGTAATATCCTGCTCCCATGTTTCATCTTTGTACTGTTTTTCTTTGAGGTATTCATCCAACTTATCATAATATTTGTTTAAGTGGGCATACACTGTTGTATAACCATTCGGATGGGTAATGTACACCGCATTTCCAAAACCATATCTTTCAACTTTAATCCTGCTTACATAACCATCCGCAGCAGCAACCACGGATAAATTTTCCTGACTGTTCGTTCTCAGATCCAGTCCCATATGAAAGTGATTGGTACGAACCGCACCAAAATTGGCGGCAAGCTGCATGGGAATATTCAGAGGGTTTCTGAAATAGTTTTGGGGATAATTATTCTGGCCCTGAATGATGATAGTGTGGATAAAACCAATAATAAGCATCAATTTGGAAAAGATTTTCATACTGCATCTGGTTTTTTAGGTCTACATTAAATATACGGGTATTCAAGCAATGATCGTGCTATTTTATTGCCGTAAACTAAGCTGGTTTTTATTTTTCAAGCGGGCTAAAGCTCATTGCTATTGAATAAAAGAACCCCAATTTGTTTGTGAACAACAGTGTTAAAACTCACTCATTCACCATTCACCATTCACTTTTTAGCATTCTCTGCATTTATATTTCTGAGATTGAAGTTTTTAATAGAAATTACCTAAATAAAACATATCTTATAAACCGACAAAATTCACTAAATTTGCAGACTTAATTAATCAACGATATTGAGATATTTACAATGAGCCAATTTAAAGAATACAAAAACCTCAACCTTATTGACGTAGCCGACAATGTAGCGGAATTTTGGAAACAGAATAAAACGTTTAGTAAAAGTGTTGAGATTCGCGAGGGCAATCCCGAGTTTGTTTTTTATGAAGGTCCGCCTTCAGCAAACGGTATGCCCGGAATTCACCACGTAATGGCCAGAGCATTAAAGGATATTTTCTGTCGTTTCCAGACGCAGAACGGAAAACAGGTTTTCCGTAAAGCGGGCTGGGATACACATGGACTTCCTGTGGAGCTGGGCGTAGAAAAGGAATTAGGAATTACCAAAGAAGATATTGGCAAAAAAATCTCTATTGAAGACTATAACAGGGCGTGCCGTGAAGCGGTAATGCGCTATACGGATGTCTGGAACGACCTTACCGAGAAAATCGGGTACTGGGTAGATCTTGAGGATCCGTATATCACCTACAAATCCAAATATATGGAAACAGTATGGTGGCTGTTGAAGCAGTTGTATGACAAAGAATTATTGTATAAAGGATACACCATTCAGCCCTATTCACCAAAGGCGGGAACAGGACTTTCATCCCATGAGCTGAACCAGCCGGGAACGTATCGTGATGTTTCTGATACTACGGTAGTGGCTCAGTTCAAAGCTAAAAAAGAATCTTCTGAGCTATTCGGTGATATAGACGGCGATGTGCATGTTCTTGCATGGACGACGACTCCATGGACGCTTCCTTCCAATACAGCCCTTGCCGTAGGAAGAGATATTGAATATGTTTTGGTAAAAACGTTCAACCAATATACTTTTGAACCGATAACGATCGTTTTATCAAGAGTTCTTTTACCAAAAGTTTTCGGTAAAAAATATACGGAAGGAACCGATGAAGATTTCGCCAATTATACTTCAGAAAGCAAAGTAATTCCGTTCAGAATTCTTAAAGAATTCACCGGAGAAAAACTTGCCGGAACACAGTATGAGCAGCTGATCCCTTGGTTTACACCGAATGACACGCCTGAAAATGCTTTCAGAGTGATCTTAGGTGATTTCGTTACTACGGAAGACGGTACAGGTATCGTTCACATCGCGCCTACTTTTGGTGCGGATGATGCCAGAGTAGCAAAAGAAGCAGGAATTCCTCCAATGTTGGTGAAAGATGAAAATGATAATCTTGTTCCTCTTGTAGATCTTCAGGGTAAATTCATCAAAGGAGAAAATGTTCCTGAAGTATTTTCAGGAAAATATATCAAGAATGAGTATTACGATGAAGGAACTGCTCCTGAAAAATCATGGGACGTAGAACTTGCGATCCTTCTGAAAACGGAGAACAAAGCTTTCAAAGTAGAAAAATATGTCCATTCATATCCACACTGCTGGAGAACAGACAAGCCGGTATTGTATTATCCGTTAGATTCATGGTTTGTGAAAATGACGGCTGTAAAAGACAGACTGGTTAACCTGAACAAAGAGATCAACTGGAAACCGAAAGCTACCGGTGAAGGACGTTTTGCCAACTGGCTGGAGAATGTAAACGACTGGAACTTATCCCGTTCAAGATACTGGGGTATTCCGTTGCCAATCTGGAGAACAGATGACCTGAAAGAAGAAAAGATCATCGGATCTGTTGAAGAGCTTTACAATGAGATTGAAAAATCTATTGCAGCAGGCTTCATGAAGGAGAATCCTTTCCAGGGATTTGTGATCGGAAATATGTCTGAGCAGAATTATGCTTTAGTTGATCTGCACAAAAATGTAGTGGATAAAGTAGTTTTAGTTTCAGATTCAGGAAAAGCAATGAATCGTGAGAGTGACCTGATCGATGTATGGTTTGATTCAGGATCAATGCCGTATGCACAGCTTCACTACCCGTTTGAAAACAAAGAAATGATTGACGGAAATAAGGCATTCCCTGCTGACTTTATTGCAGAGGGAGTTGACCAGACCCGTGGATGGTTCTATACACTTCATGCGATAGGAACTGCTGTTTTCGACTCTGTTGCTTATAAAAACGTAATGAGTAACGGTCTTGTTCTGGATAAGAACGGACAGAAGATGTCAAAACGTTTAGGAAATGCGGTAGATCCATTCGAAACCCTTTCTGTATACGGTCCGGATGCAACGAGATGGTACATGATTTCGAATGCGAATCCGTGGGAAAACCTGAAGTTTGATATTGAAGGAATTGACGAGGTGAGAAGAAAATTCTTCGGAACACTTTATAACACCTATTCGTTCTTTTCGCTTTATGCAAATGTTGACGGCTTCAATTATTCAGAAAAAGAAGTGGAAAACCGTCCGGAAATTGACCGATGGATCCTTTCTGAGCTGAATCTTTTAATTAAAGAAGTAAAAGCATTCTACGAGGATTATGAACCTACAAGAGTAGCGAGAGCCATCAATACTTTCGTTAATGACAATTTAAGTAACTGGTATGTAAGATTGTGCAGAAGACGTTTCTGGAAAGGAGATTATTCTGATGACAAAATCTCTGCTTACCAGACTTTATATACCTGCCTTGAGGTAGTGGCTAAACTGTCTGCTCCAATTGCTCCGTTCTTTATGGATCAGCTGTATCAGGACTTAAATAAAGTAACAGGAAAAGAAAACTGTGAATCTGTACACTTAACGGATTTCCCTGTCGCTGATGAAAGTTTAATCGATGAGGATCTGGTTGAAAAAACTCATCTGGCTCAGACCATCACAAGTCTGGTACTGTCTATCAGACGTGCAGAAAGCCTTAAAGTAAGACAGCCGCTTCAGAGAGTTCTGATTCCTGTTCTGGACAAGAAAACAGAAGAGCAGATCTTAGCCGTGGCAGACCTGATTAAGCAGGAAGTAAACGTAAAAGAACTACAATTAATTAATGCTGAAGAGGCATCTCATTTAATTGTAAAGCAGATAAAACCGAATTTCAAAGCACTGGGTCCTAAACTGGGCAAAGACATGAAAACGGTAGGCGGAGAGATCACCAACTTTAATGCGGAACAGATTTCCACCCTTGAAAAAGAAGGAAAAATTGATATCCAGGGATATGAAATCACCCTTGATGATGTGGAAATTTCAACGAAAGATATCCCGGGATGGACGGTTACTTCCGATGGAAAAACCACTGTGGCATTAGATTTGACGTTAACCGATGAGTTAAAATCTGAAGGAATCGCGAGGGAATTCATCAATAGAATCCAAAACCTGCGAAAAGAGAAAGATTTTGAGCTGACAGACCGAATCCAAATCTTCATTGAAGAAAATTCACCTTTCATTGAAGATATTAAGAAAAATGAGGAATATATTTCCTCCGAGGTCTTGTCAAATAAAATAGAAATTGTATCTTCACTTTCAAATTTTAACGAAATCGAAATAGATGAGGTTAATTTTAAGATAAATGTCGAAAAAAATTAACAAGTAGTTATTGTATTTCAAATTCCATTTCATAATTTTATTAAAAAAGAGAAAAGAATATGTCAGACGAAAGAGTTAGATACAGCGATGCTGATTTACAGGAATTTAAAGCGATCATTAAAGAAAAAATAGAAAAAGCTGAAAAAGATCTTCAGCTGATCAGAGAAAGTTTTATCAATGACCAGAATAATGGTACTGATGATACTTCCCCTACTTTCAAAGCTTTTGAAGAAGGAGCTGAAACGTTGAGCAAAGAACAGAACTCTATTTTGGCAGGAAGACAGGAAAAATTCGTCCGTGATCTTAAGAATGCGTTAATCAGAATCGAAAACAAAACGTACGGTGTTTGCAGAGTAACAGGAAAATTAATTCCAAAGGAAAGACTTCTGGCCGTTCCTCATGCTACGCTGAGCATTGAAGCGAAAAATATGCAGAAATAAGCCGTAAGGTTTGTAAAATAATATTGGGTTTATATCGTATTCACGGATACTATATAAACCTAATTTTTAATATACACCCATGAGCGAAGTCATTATTTTAGTTATTATCGTTGCAGCTGCCCTGCTGTTCTTCAACAGGGAATGGATCAGGAACAGATTTTTCCCGGTTCAGCATACCAACTATACGATTGATGACCAATTTAATTCCGACAAACGTGAAAGGGAAAAAGAAATCGACAAACTGTTAAGCAAAATGGGCAAAAACGGAATCAATGACCTCTCTGCTAAAGACAGAAAAAGACTTGATGAGCTGTCCAAAATGTAAAAAATAAAACAAGAAAATGGAATCTATCATAGTACATCCTAAAAACTCTATGGAGCTTAGCGCACTGAAAAGTGTTTTAAAAGAAATGAACATTAAGTTCGAAAAAGCACATGTTAAAAGTTCGTTTAACGGACAGAAAGTAATCAAAAAAGCGAGCGATAATAAAAATGTAAAAGCTTCAAAACCGTCAAAACCTAAAGGACTGTAATGAAAAAGATCTTAGCGATAACATTTCTAGTGTTATTAATTGACCAGGCTTCAAAAATTTACATCAAAACCCATTTTAATCTGGATGACAGTATTTCTGTTTTGCCAGGCTTTAAACTTACTTTCGTAGAAAATCCGGGAATGGCTTACGGGCTTCATTTCGGAGGGATTATCGGAAAATACTTTCTGGTTATCCTGAGACTATTCCTGATTGGGGGAATGGTGTATATGTTCAAAAAATGGCTGAAAGAAGGAGCTTCCAATTATCTTTTAATCCCAATGGCTATTATCTTTGCCGGAGCCATCGGAAATATTATCGATGGTATGTTCTATGGACTGATCTTCGACAGCGGAACGGTTTATGACGCAAGCATCGACCGATGGATCGGATACGGTGGAGTTTCTAAGTTCGTTCCTTTTGGCAACGGTTATTCTGCCTTTATGAAAGGATGTGTGGTAGATATGCTTCACTTCCCGCTGGTAGACTGGAACGTTCCTGAAAGTGTTCCTTTAATCGGAGGAAAACATATTGAATTTTTCAAATACATTTTCAATGTTGCCGATTCAGCGATTACCATAGGAGCAGCCTTATTATTAATATTCAGAAAAAAGGCTTTCCCTAACGGTCTTGAATTTTAAAAGGAATTCCTGATGAAAAAAATAATCAAAAATATTTTTAAAACTTTCCTGCTTCTTCTTGTTGCAGGAATTATTTTTATAGCCTGGGCTAACTACAGCATCAGGCAGGAAAGCAGCAAATTTGTATCCTATAGCATTGCAGATGTTCCCCCAACCAAAACCGCTCTCCTTCTGGGTACCGGGAAAAACCTCAGCAACGGAATGCCGAACGCTTATTTCTATAACCGTATTCAGGCAGCCGCAGATCTATATAAAAGCGGAAAAATCCAGTACATTATCGTAAGCGGGGACAACAGTACCAAAGACTATAATGAGCCGGAGGATATGCAGCTTGCTTTAGTACAGAATGGAGTTCCTCAGAACAGAATATATCTGGACCACGCAGGATTTCGTACATTAGATTCTGTAATCAGGGCTAAAGAAATCTTCGGACAGACCAAATTGGTTATCGTTTCGCAGAAGTTCCATAATGAAAGAGCTGTTTTTCTGGCCAGAAAAAACGGAATGGAGGCTTTCGGATATAATGCCCCCGATGTGAATAAATATGCAGGTTTAAAGACCAATCTGCGGGAATATTTAGCCAAAGCCAAAGTATATTGGGATCTTATTTTCAATGTTGAACCAAAATTTGGTGGAGATAGGATTGAAATAAAATGATTTTAGTACTTTTAAGATCTATAACCATGCTATGAAAAAATCTTATTTTGGACTTTTTATAACTTCTTTCCTGTTTCTCCTTTCCTGCGGTGGGAAAGATAAAGACACGGGATATACCGATATGCTTATGGGAATCTCTCAATCTTCCATTGATTCTATACGGAAGGCAGAAGATAAAAAACCGGTATATCTGAAGAAACTTACCTTTGATGTAGATTCCGCGTCATCGGTAGACTTAATGCTTCCGCTAGGCAATTATCTTAAGGAATATTCTTTTTCAAGCCCCAACATCCATCTTTCTGATCCGGAACACCCTACACAGGTGGAGGATGAATCATTGCTGCCTTTAGGAATCAGTATTAAGAATAATTTTTCTGATGATGATTCCGGGGAAGTTCTTATGATCGGGAACTCAGATAACCCCAATATTTATCCTGTTTCAGATATTAAAAAATTCAATCCGGCAGAAAAAATCCTGCTGGAAGATAAAAACACCCTGATTTTTATCGATTCTTTCGGTGATAAAAAGCTGTACTACAGACAATATGATCCTTCAGCAAAAAGATATTACCTTTACACTGCAGAAACACCAAAGTATAATGACGAAAAGCTTCAATACGCTTCATTGTTTTCAGCTTATAAGAAAGCGAGAAACCTGCTTGCCTTTGATAAAGAGACCTCTCCTGAAAATCTGACCTGGGAAAGGATAAAACCCGGACTTTCGGAAATTGAACTGAAAAGTTACGACCGTTATTACACTTCGCTTCAGAAAGAATTAAAATATTTCATGAAAGACAATGATAGTACTGATATCAAGAAGACTAATTTCGACCTATATCTCTATCGTGATAATAACCACAGCCAGAAAGGGATAGACCAGACAAAACTGCTTGCGGATTCCAATTTTTCAGGAACTTTTGAGGAGATCCCGTTTGAAAACCGCTTTACAGACGGCTATTTTCAGGGGAAATACAGATATGATGATAAGCTTAAATTTGTTAAAAGGATCAGCAGCAACAGTATTCTTGTAAGTGCAGAAGATACTGACAGCTATTCATACAGCAACCCTCCGGGGTATTTTATCATCAGTTCGATAAAGACTGGTAAAGGACAGTTTTACCTGATCAGCATGACCAATAAGGACGGCAATGATATTGTTGCTCTTATGAATGATTACTTCAGTAAACATTTAAAAATCTAATTCACCATGAAGCCAATATCTGCCCTGTTATTATGTTCTCTGATCCTATTCTCCTGCAATCCTGTTGGAGAGAAAATATCCGATGAAACCCCTGTAGATCCTCAGCTCGTCAGTACAGAAGACCATCTTGATCTGAAAAAAGGCGATGTTCTTGTGGTCTGGGGAAAGCTGGATGCCTCTTTTATTACCAATGGTATTACTCCTTCATTCAACCTGATTTACAATCTCAGCCTCGATGGAAATACGGTAAGTAATGCTACTCTGCCGATGTTTTCAGGTTCAGCAAAGAGAATCAATTCCGATTACTCGGTACAGGAAGACGAAGAAGAAGACAAACAGGAATCCACCACAGACAGTACTGAAATCAGAGAAGGAAAATTAGTGAAAGCATCCTGGCAGTTTGAACAGGAAATCACCCGTATCCCTATTGAAAAAGACGGTAAATATACCTTCGATTATAAGATAAAATCCAAAGGCAGTGACGGAGAAAGCATGTTCAATAAAGCCGCGATTATTTTAAGGAAGAATTAAGCTTTTATTTTTTTATCATTCAGTGTCTGGTAGGCAATATAATATATTCCGTAAAAGACAATAACCGTCAGAATCAGGGCAATGGAAGCTGTGTTTTTCAGGAAATCCATGACGTAATCTTTAAAGATAAATTCCTGTGCGTAAATTCCGCTGTAGAAAGGATATACTTTTATAGCGGTTACAATCAGTCCTAAAACCAAAGGGAAAATCCAGGTGAATCTTTTGATGTAGGCTACAGTAACAAAAGCAGCAATATAGATAACGCACGACAGAATATCGTCCGTCTTTCCGGCCATAATTCCTTTTCTGAACTGAAAAAGCAGAAGCAATGTTATAACAGCAAGGTGTATTTTCTTTGCTTTGTTGGTATTGGCAGGAGCCAGGAATTTAATTTTATCATCAAACCGGATCATTAAAAGTGAAATAATATTAACGACAGGAATCCAGACCGAAGCGCCGGCAGCACCGTAATATTTATTTTTCAGAATACTTCTTTCTTTTAAAAACTGTCCTGTAAACCTGGAGCTGATCACAAAGAATATAATCAGAACTATCGTACTGATCCATCCGAACATATTCATATTTTTTCCAAAGAAATCCAATTCAAGCTTGAATGCACTTTCAAGAAGGGCAAAAAAGACAAATATCACACTGGTGATCATAATGAAAGAAGTTGTCCAGAAATATCGCCCGGCGTATTCCAAAGCATTTTTTGAAAACGTATAAATATTTTCACCTTTCATGATACATCCCGTCAAAAATAAAAACGCTCCTAAATAAGCTGTACTTTTGATGCTGCTAAGGAAATAGTAAATCAATGTGACGATAAATTCCGTTGATTTTGAATCATAAGAAGCAGAACCAATCAGATTTTCTATAAATCCTAAATCTGAATGATATAAAGAAAATAAAGCTAAATTCAACAGAAAAAGTTTTCCAATGATATTTTTACCTTCTGGTTTTTCTTCAGCCTGATACCTTTTGGCAATAACCCATACCGCGATAAGCTGCAGAATAAGGTAGGTCCATTTTCTCAGGGTAACAGAATTGATACGTTCTTCAAACGAAACATAATAATCCACTATATCACGAATGTCTTTCATAAAGAAACAGAACATCAACAGAAACGGAAGGATAATGAGAACAGACTTCCATCGTTTATTCACGATAAAATACCACAGAAAAAATAATGCATTGAGCGCATATGACAGATTATCCAGTATTTTAGAGAAAGTATTGGGCTGCTCAGGATCAAAATATCGGGTCACAAAATCTGTAACCAGGCAGATTAGAAATAAAACCCAAAGGCTTTTAACGGCTTTGAAAAGCTTCAACGACAAAAAATGGTTATTTTCCATGTTACAATGGTGTTTTTACAAATATAATCTAAAAATTGGTTACAGAGGTTTCTAAAACATCCGTCTTAAAAAGAATTTGCCAGCCACTGCAATCTTTAGTATTTTTGTTTTTTATTTTTTAATCAAATAATTTAAACAAATGTCAAGAATTCTTACCGGCATTCAAGCCACCGGAACTCCCCATCTTGGAAATCTTCTTGGGGCCATCATTCCTGCAATTGAACTTTCCAAACAGGAAGGAAATGAATCATTTTTATTTATTGCGAATCTTCATACACTTACCCAGATTAAAGATGCGCAGACGTTAAGACAAAATACCTACGAGATAGCTGCGGCTTGGCTTGCTTGTGGACTAGATACCGAAAAAACATTTTTCTACAGACAGAGTGATATCCCTGAAACCTGTGAACTATCTTGGCATTTATCATGTTTTTTTCCTTATCAAAGATTAACATTAGCTCATTCATTCAAAGATAAAGCAGACCGTCTTCAGGATGTAAATGCAGGGTTGTTTACATATCCAATCCTTATGGCTGCTGATATTTTATTATATGATGCGGAGATCGTTCCTGTAGGAAAAGACCAGCTTCAGCATCTGGAGTTTGCAAGAGACGTAGCTTCAAGGTTTAACAATCAGATGGGAGAAATTCTTGTTCTTCCTCAGTCTGAACTTCAGGAAGACACAAAATATGTTCCCGGAACAGACGGCCAGAAAATGTCAAAATCCAGAGGAAACATTATCAATATTTTCCTTCCTGAAAAAGAACTGAAAAAACAGGTCATGAGCATTGAAACGGATTCCAAGGCTCTGGAAGAGCCTAAAGATCCTGAAACCGACAAAGTTTTTGCCATCTATCAGCTGATTGCTACTCCTGAACAAACCGAAGAGCTGAGAGCAAAATATCTTGCCGGAAACTTTGGATACGGACATGCTAAAAAAGAATTGCTGGATCTTATCCTGGTTCGTTTTGCCAAAGAAAGAGAAACGTTCGCTTATTATATGAACAATCTTGATGAGCTGGAAACAAAACTGCAGCAGGGTGCTGAGAAAACCAGACCTGTTGCTCTGGAAACCCTTAAAAGAGTAAGAACAAGTTTAGGATTTTAATTCTGAATTTTAAAAATATAAGAAACAGGCTGCATCAGTTTTGATACAGCCTGTTTTTTTATTGTATGGCTCTTTTCAGGTTTTATTTTTTGTAAGAATGAAGCTGTGCATTCCTTCTTCAAACTTATAAATCATCTCCCAGCCCGGATATTGTTTGATGATAGTCTTAATGATCGACAATCCCAGCCCGGTAGAGCTATGATCTGATCCCTGCTTATAAAAACGGGTAAATATCCTTGAAGAATCCAAAGGTTCAGAGACCCCGGTATTCCGGAAGATTATCCTGTTATCTTCAATGACAATATCTACAGCTCCTTCCTGATAAGTATATTTCACAGCATTTTTAAGCAGGTTGGAAAGCAGAATATCCGCAAGATCAGGATTGAAATCCGCAATAAAATATCCTTTTTCCTCTGTGCTCACTTTAATTTTTTTAAACTCGATAAAGTCTTCGTAATTTTTTATCAGCTCAGAAATCTTTTCATTAAAATCCAGTTTTGAAGTTTGATTAAACTGACTGTTTTCAATTTTAGAAAGCATCAGAAGAGACTTGTTCAGCCCTGTCAACCTCCGTAGATCGCCTTTTACTTCGGTAAGAAGATGAAGACTGTTTTTGTCAAGATTTTCATTCTGAACCGCCAGATCAATCTTATTGATCACAATGGCCAAAGGGGTCTGAAGTTCATGCGATGCATTTTCAATAAACTGCTTCTGCTGATGAAAAACCAGTTCATTCCGCTCTATCATCTCATTGATTTCTACATTCAGCTCCTCAAACTCCGTAATTGAATAATCCTGAGATTCCTGAACAGAAGAGATCCCGAACTGATACTTTTTAAGCTTATCCAGGATTGCATAAAAAGGCCGCATTGCTTTATTCAAAAGATATCCATTGACCACCACAATACTGATGACAAGCAAAATATACAGTACAATTAAAGCTGTTGTGAGATCATACACCAATTCATCCTGTTCCACAGTGGATGTTCGTATTTCCAGGCGTTGACGTTTTCCGAACTGATCGATAAAATCCGTTTCAAGAACCCTGTAAGGCTGATCCTTATCATCATACTCCATATAAAACATTTTATTATACAGCCTGTTCTTCTCTTTATATTCCGATTCTGAAATAGGTTTGATTTTGAATTCATTAAATCCGAAATCTTTGCTATCCAATAGTTTAGGATCATGATAAACAGCCTTAATAATCTGTATTTTGCGGTCTTTCAGTCCATCATCCACATTATCATAGACCTCATCCAGAATATAGGCATAGAAAAGTCCTGCCCATACTGCAATAATCAGCAGAAGGATGACGATCAGATATTTTATCGTGTAATATTTTAATGAAACTTTCATCAGACAAATTTATATCCTATTCCGTAAACAGCCTGAAAATCGGCTTCTGCATGAAGTGCTTTTAATTTTTTGCGGAGATTTTTAATCTGGGAATAAATAAAATCCAGACTGTCAGCCTGATCAATATAATCTCCCCATATCGCTTCTGCCAAGGTAGTTTTCTGAAGCGTTTTTTCCGGCTGAATCACAAAATAGTATAACAGATCATATTCTTTCCTGTTCAGAACCAACTCTTCACTGCCTACTTTCACAATCCTGTTTTCCGGATCAACAGAAATATTCTTGTATATGATTGTATTTTCCCCGTCCTGATTCTTTCTGCGGATTACAGAACGGATTCTCGCCATCAATTCTGCAAGATGGAATGGTTTCGCCAGATAATCATCTGCCCCTATTTCCAGCCCGGCCACTTTATCATCTACAGAGTCTTTAGCCGATAAAATGATCACAGGATCTTTTTTATGCATTTTTTTGATCTCCCTCAACAGTTCAATACCGTTTCCGTCCGGGAGCATAATATCCAGAAGGATACAGTCATATTCATAAGAAATGATCTTTTCAAGCCCCGAGCTGTAGTCTTCAGCATATTCCACAATAAACTGTTCAGCTTCCAGAAAACTCTGTACAGTTTCCCGCAGTTGTGGTTCGTCCTCTATGATTAAAATCTTCATACCAATTGTAGTTTATCTGCAGTCAGCAGGAATGGTTCCGTTAAACACTATCAAATATATAAAATTATAACCTCCCGATCTGGAGGCTATAATTGATCTTTTATTTAAAAATTGGTTTTTATATGTCGTCCGTCTGCATCAAAAGTGAGGCAAAGGCCATTCATCAGACTTATTTTGTAAGCATTGAATTTTTTCTCAATAGAATCTACAATGCTGCATGGATAGTGTTTTGTTAAAAAAGACACTATTATTTTTCTTACTCTTCCGGATGAAGTATTTCCTCCGTTTCCGTTGATTATATTCCAGTTTACCATAATATCAGGATTTAAAGTGTTCATCAATACGTTGTATTAGTCATCAATTTTTTTGAAGTTTCCTTTGCTGTCGAATTCCAGATCCAGACCGTTGGAAAGTTCTGCTTTGTAAGACCATCTTTCCTTCTCAATTTTCACGATATACGTATTCGGAAAGTTCTTGGAAGCATAATTTCTGATGGAAGCGGGGATAAATCCATATGGTAGTTTCTGATGTTTTCCGTCTACTTCTTTCCAGTTTCCGCTGCTGTCAAATTCTACTTTCGTTCCATTAGCCAGATATACTTTATATTCATCAACACCATAGATCGCTCTGTCTTCAATGACTGAACCTACAGCAATTCCTTTAAAGTTAGCAGCAAGAAAGTTCTTTGCGGTTTTGGGAAGCTGATTGGCATTGATGGCTCTGTCCTGTGCGAATATAAAACCACTTGCCATCATAAAGATTAACATAAATGCTCCGGTAATTTTTCTAAAATTTTTCATAATGCTATATTTTTCTGTTGTTATTCTGGAGCAAAGTTCAGAATCAATTTGGGAAAGAATTAGGAAAGGAAGAAAATGAATGAAAAAAATAAGAATGTAGATATTGGTTATGATCAATACATTTTCTCAACGCAAAGTCGGTGATTGACACCGTTGATTTCAGAAAGTAAAAAAGGACATCAACTCTGTCGAATCGATGAAGCAGATATATTAACCAATTAAAAAATCTGCTGATTTATGAGGGAAATTTTCGCCCGCAGATCGAGCAGATAACGCAGATATTTTACTTTCTGCGTATTATTATTTTGCTGTAAAACATTATAAGTTTTTGAAACCTATACCTTTTATTTTTAGCGTAAACATCTTCTGATTTGAGAGATAAAATATTCCCAAATCAGAAGATGCTTTTATGTTAAGAGTTATTACAGATATTCTTTAATCTGTTGAAGGTGGGTAATAGCTTTCAGCCCATCCCTCTGTTTATCTTCCTTATAAACATTGAAAAAGATGGCATCCATTCCGAAATCTGTTGCTCCCATAGCATCTGCAATCCAGTCATCACCAATCAGAATACTTTCTTCTTTTTTCGCTTCAGAAAGTGCCAAGGAGTATTCGAAAATTTTAGGATCAGGCTTTCTTATCCCTATGGCATCTGCACTGGTAATGGTTTTGAAATAAGGGGCAATTCCGGATAGCGTACATTTTCTTTCCGTTACTTCCTGAAAACCATTGGAAATAATGTGAAGGGTATAATTTTTCGCCTTTAAATATTCCAGAACATCTTCTGCTCCTTCTACCAATTCATTATAACCCACGATATTATCGAGGAAATTTTCTTCAAAATAAAGGGAAAGTTCTTTATTATCTACTCCAAAATGCTGAAAAGTATCATAAAAACGATGTTCTCTCAGGTATTCTTTACCAATAATTCCGTCTCTGATCTTTTCCCAGAGATCTTCGTTGATGTCATGGTAGACGGAATGAAACTCTTCAAAGTCAATATTATATCTCGAAGTGATATCCTGAGCTTCAAAAAGATCCTTAATAGTCAGATAGGCATTTCTGCGGTGATCCCAAAGCGTATTGTCGAGATCAAAAAAAACGTGCTGCATTTTCATACAGCACAAAGTTAATCATTTTAATTTTTCAAAATAGGATAACTTTTGCCCTTGCTTTTCACAATTTCAATGCTTTTGGAAAAGTTGAGCAAAAAATCAATTGTTTGTTTCTTAGGTTTCAAAGTTTTCACTTTTAAGGAATCATTTTTTTTCATAGGCGAAGAATGTTTTCCTTTAAACGTGAAATTTTTAAAAATATTATCCTATCGTGTCAATACAATATTATTTTCATCCATGATTTTTCTCAGGTTAATCAGTGCATACCGCACTCTGCCCAAGGTGGTATTAATACTCATATTGGTATGATCAGCGATTTCTTTGAAGCTTAACCCGTCAAAAAATCTTAATTTGATCACTTCCTGCTGATTTTGTGGTAAAAACTGAAGCATTCTCAGTAAATCCTCCTGAATCTGAAGAGTAACCAATTGATCTTCAATATTTTCCGAAGGTTCTCTGATCAGATCAAAAATAGAATACTCATCGGTTTCAAAAGTTGTTTCTGAAACTTTGACGTTTTTTGCTTTCACTCTGAAATGATCAATAATAAGGTTGTGTGCGATCCGCTTTGCCCAAAGAATGAATTTTCCTTCTTCGTTGTAACGTCCTTCTTTCAACATCACGATAATCTTCATGAATGTGTCCTGAAAAACATCATTGGCCAGATCTTCATCATTAATTTTGTAAAAAATGAATGTAAACAGTTCTCTCTGATGACGATGGATAAGGGTTGATAAGGCCTCCTCGTCTCCTTTCTGGTAAAGGGAAATTAGTAAGCTGTCCGTTTTTGATTTCATAACTCTTCTCAATAATAAAATATTTGCAGACCAGCAATTCTCCAGATATTTCATCTGGCTCTAGCCGTAAATACAAAACAGTTTTTTAGAGTAAAGTAAAATCAATAGGCGGTACAATTATTATATGGTGTAAATATAATAATTTTTTAATAACTGTTAACCTATTATTAATTTTTTCCAAAAAAATTTAAAAAAAATCACTTAAACATATCGTGAATAAAGACAGTAGGGACATTTAATGTAAAATTAATATTTAGTCCTTTCATCTCTTTTCCGTTTAATCTGGTATCTCCAATCGGAAAAGCATACCCTCCGGTAAGATCCAGCATCCCAAAAAGTGTAACGCCCACTTTGGGAGCAACATATTTATTCGTTCCTTCTGCACCTACCAGAAAATAATAAGAATGATAAAAATCTACGTTTTTTTCGAAATTAAGAAGAACATCTGCCTGAAGTTTCGGCATGATAGCAAATTTTGAATTTGTAGAACCCATCATAGCTGATGCTCCAAGCCTGTAAATCACATCATCATTCTTCAGGAAAAGCAGTTTCCCGCCCACGTCTCCAAAACTCTGGTTCTGGTATGTATATCCTACACTGACCATCTTATGCATCGTGTACTGTGCTTTGGCCGCTATGCTCAGGAAAAATATTGAAAGTAGGGTAACCGCCGTTCTAAAACTCATCATCTTTAATTTATTTATAATGTAAAATTAAAAAAAACTGCCTTACCCGAAGATAAAGCAGTCTATTTATTCTATATGAAGAAAAAATTAAATTCCGAAAGCGGCTTTAATCTCATCTACTTTATCTAATTTTTCCCATGTAAAGAATTCAAGATCTTTCAGGGTAATCTCATTTTTCTGGCCTTTGTTGAACGTTTTGTCAGCTACATAATGTTCTTTCCCCATATGCCCGTAAGAAGCTGTTTCCTGATAGATTGGGTTTCTTAATTTCAGATGCTGCTCAATAGCATAAGGTCTTAAATCAAAAATAGAAGATACTTTTTTAGCAATATCACCATCGTGAAGATCTACTTTTGCGGTTCCATATGTATTGATATATAAACCACAAGGCTCAGCTACCCCAATTGCATAAGAAACCTGTACCAAAACTTCATCAGCGATCCCTGCTGCCACAAGGTTTTTTGCAATGTGTCTGGTAGCGTATGCTGCACTTCTGTCCACTTTTGAAGGATCTTTTCCAGAGAAAGCACCACCACCGTGAGCTCCTTTTCCTCCGTAAGTATCAACGATGATTTTTCTTCCTGTAAGACCTGTATCTCCGTGAGGACCTCCGATTACAAACTTACCCGTTGGGTTGATATGATATTTGATCTCGTCATTAAATAAAGCTTTGATATCATCAGACTGTTGTGCCACCACTCTTGGAATAAGAATATTCTTGATATCTTCACGAATTTTGTTCAGCATTTCCTCTTCTGTTCCGAAATCATCATGCTGGGTAGATACTACGATAGAGTCAATTCTTACCGGCTTGTGGTCATCAGAATACTCAATTGTTACCTGGCTTTTTGCATCTGGTCTAAGGTAAGCAATTTCTTTACCCTCTCTTCTTACTGCAGAAAGTTCTTTAAGGATAGTATGAGCAAGATCCAATGCAAGCGGCATATAATTAGCCGTTTCATTGGTTGCATATCCGAACATCATCCCCTGGTCTCCAGCTCCCTGTGCGTTAGCTTTTGCGTCGAAAGACTCATCGTTTACTGCTCTGTCAACTCCTTGGTTGATATCCGGAGACTGTTCGTGAATGGCAGAAATAACCCCGCACGAATCTCCATTAAACATATATTCTCCTTTGGTATACCCTATTCCGTTGATCACATCTCTTGCGATGGTCTGTACATCAAGATAGGCATCAGATTTTACTTCTCCGGCCAAAACAACCTGCCCCGTAGTTACCAATGTTTCACAGGCTACTTTAGAGTCTTTGTCATAAGCCAGAAAATGATCGATTAAAGCATCGGAGATCTGATCGGCGATTTTATCCGGATGTCCTTCTGAAACTGATTCAGACGTAAATAAATAAGACATATTATTCTTTGTTTTTTTAGATTAAAAAATAGAGGAAGAAAATTAAGAATAAATTGCCCGGAAAAAGAAATACTGTTTTAGCATTTTTTTATAGAGGTTGCAATCAGGTCAAATTTTTCCTCGTTCATAAACGTCTGCAAATTTAAGTACTATTTTTTTAATACTCAAAAATTTTGTTTACTAATTATATTTTTATTGAAATTACTGACTTATATCATTTTAAGTCTCCCCGATTACTGTGGCTTGATGCTCACAAATTCCTTGGGACTTTCATGATAATTCAACTTTAACTCCAATGAATTTTTAATGGAATGCGATAATTCATCAATGATTTTCTGCTTGAAAGTAGGCTTATAATAAATAATGCTGATCTCTCTGTACGGGAAAGGTTTTTTGAATCTGAAAACATTTTTCTTCTGTTCTTCAGAGAGCTGGCTCAATGCCAATTCAGGCAGTATGCTGATTCCTCCCACCTTATCTACCATATGAACAAGAGTCTGGATGTTGGAAGCCAGGAAATCTAAGTTCTTAGGCTTTAATGTATTTTCTTTCAGATGGCAGATATTTTCAAACTGATTTCTAAGGCAGTTTCCTTCTTCAAGAAGCCATACTTTTTCCACATTCAGTTCTTCCGGAATAATATATGAATTTTTCTTGTTGGCTTCCGTATTAGAGCTGTAGATCATCAGTTCTTCATTGAACAGGAAGTCCTGGTAAAACTCATCAGCCGTATCATAAGGAGTAGAGATAATTCCCGCATCCAGTTCACCGGCTTTAAGAGCTTTGATAATATTATCTGTAGTCATTTCCTTTACATTCATCTGGATCTTTGGATTCGCCTCAAGAAATTTAAAAATCTCAGTTGGCAGAATGAAAGAAGAAACGGTAGGAATGATCCCTAAATTGATGGTTCCACCCAGAATATTATTTAAAAGATTAGCCTTATTTTTTAGTTCATTGACAGATTCTATTATTACCTTTGCCTGATCAATGATCTGAAGCCCTACATCAGTAGTACGGATCGGGTGAGTGGTTCTGTCGAAAACTTTTACATCCAGTTCATCTTCAAATTTTTGTATCATTGCACTTAGTGTTGGCTGCGTAATAAAGCAGGCTTGAGCTGCTTTACCAAAATGTTTATACTTATCTACCGCGATAAGATACTCCAATTGCTGAATGTTCATCTGATTAATATTATCTATTACAAAGATATGATGTTTTTGCAATCAGCAATCAAAAATTCAAGTAAATTTGATATTTAATACGTCTGTATATGACAGCATACAAGGGAAAACAATCATACAAATCATAACTATATGGATTCTAAAAAATTAACGCTAAGCAATGGCGCTCCTTATTTCGAACATCAGGACTCCCAGACGGTAGGTCCAAGAGGACCTGTACTTCTTCAGGATTTCATCCTTCAGGAAAATCTTGCACATTTCGTTAGGGAAAGAATCCCTGAAAGAATTGTACACGCCAAAGGAAGCGGAGCCTACGGAACATTCACCGTAACACACGATATAAGCCAGTATACCCGAGCTAAATTATTTTCAAAAGTAGGAAATTCATGCAGAATGTTTGCCCGCTTTTCGACAGTTGGAGGTGAAAAAGGAAGCGCAGATACGGCAAGAGATCCCAGAGGATTTGCCCTAAAATTTTACACTGAAGACGGGAACTGGGATCTTGTAGGAAACAATACGCCGGTATTTTTCATCAAGGATGCTAAAAAATTTCCGGATTTTATCCATACTCAGAAAAGAGTTCCTAAAACCAATCTGAAAAGCGCCACGATGATGTGGGATTTCTGGAGCCTTAACCCAGAATCTCTGCACCAGGTTCTTATTTTAATGTCAGACAGAGGAACACCTCATGGCTACAGACATATGCATGGATTTGGATCGCATACTTTTTCGATGATTAACAGTCAAAACGAAAGAACATGGGTGAAATTCCATTTTAAAACCAAGCAGGGCATCAAAAACTTTACGGATGCTGAAGCGGTAAAAATGGCAGGAGAAAATCCGGATTTTGCCCAGGAAGATCTTTGCAATGCTATTGAAAACGGAGATTTTCCTAAATGGACTTTATACATTCAGGTAATGACGGAAGAACAGGCTAAAGATTTCAGATGGAATCCTTTCGACGTTACCAAAGTATGGTCACATGATGATTTCCCGTTGATTGAAGTAGGAGAAATGGAGCTGAATGAAGTTCCTGTCAATTATTTTGCCCATGTAGAACAGTCTACCTTTTCTCCAAGCAGCCTGATTGATGGAATCAGTTTTTCACCGGATAAAATGCTTCAGGGAAGATTATTCTCTTATCCTGACGCCCACAGATACAGAGTTGGAGTAAACGCTCATCAACTGGAAGTAAACCGCTGTCCTTTTGCTGTAAACAATTACCAAAGAGATGGGTTTATGGCAGATTCAAGCTACTATCAGGATAAACCGAATTATCACCCAAATAGTTTTGATGACATTAAACCGGATCCGGCTTACAAAAACTATGAATATGAATTGGATAGCGCCCATGTAGCCTACTACAATCGAAATGAAAATGATGATGATCATTATACCCAGCCCGGACTTCTGTATACTAAAGCCATGAATGCTGAAGACAGGGAACATCTGATCAGCAATATCGTAGGAAGCATGAAGGCTATAGACGGCCCTAAGAGAGATGAAATCATCAACCGCCAGTTATGTCACTTTTTCAGGACAAATATTGAACTTGGCATGAAAGTGGCATCACAGTTAAACATTAATATTGATGCAAATATGATGAATCACTCAAAGTGAGTATTTTGAAAGATAAATCAATTAAAAGGAAAAAAAACTAACATTTTTTCCTTTTTTTTGTAAAAAATTCATAATTTGCAGAAAATAATATTTCAAAGTGGAAAATGAGTTACGATAATATATTATTAAAAAAAGAGGACAAACTAGCTGTCATTACCATCAACAGACCTGAAAGTTTAAATGCTTTAAACGCAAAAACGATTCAGGAAATCAGTTCAGCAATGGACGAACTTAACGCAGATAATTCCTGTAGAGTAATTATTCTGACAGGAAGCGGAGAGAAATCATTTGTTGCCGGAGCTGACATTAAGGAATTCAGTGATTTTGGACAGGAAAAAGCCGAAGAACTGGCCAGAAATGGGCAAACTATCCTGTTTAACAAGATTGAAAATATGTCTAAGCCTGTAATTGCAGCTGTCAACGGCTTTGCATTAGGGGGAGGTTTAGAGCTTGCTATGGCGTGCCATATCAGATATGCATCGGAAAATGCCAGACTAGGGCTTCCAGAAGTAACTTTAGGATTGATTCCGGGTTACGGAGGGACTCAAAGGCTCCCGAAGCTTGTAGGAAAAGGTATTGCCAACGAAATGATCTTTTCAGCCAAAATGATCCCTGCTCAGAAAGCAAAAGAGATCGGACTGGTGAATGAAGTATACCCTATTGAAGAATTATTAACCAAAACAAAAGAATTAGCAGGAATCATTGCCAACAACTCACCAATGGCAATATCCAAGGCCATCCAGGCCGTAAACTTATCTGACACGGATAAAGGTTTTGAAACAGAGATTCAGTCTTTCGGAGAACTTTTTGATATGGCAGATAAGAAAGAAGGAGTTACCGCTTTCCTTGAGAAAAGAAAGCCTAACTTCTAAAGATTTTTAATCCAAATTATTTCGAAAAAACTAATGCTGCGGTATGAATAAGTTTGACAAAGCTTATCTAAAAATGGCCCAGGAATGGGCAAAACTATCCTACTGTAAGAGAAAACAGGTAGGAGCTCTTATCGTAAAAGATAGGATGATTATTTCAGATGGTTACAACGGAACTCCTTCTGGGTTTGAAAACTGCTGTGAAGATGAAGAGGGGAAAACACACTGGTATGTACTTCATGCGGAAGCCAATGCCATATTAAAGCTGGCCGCTTCCACTCAGTCTGCTCATGGTGCGACGTTATATTTAACACTTTCGCCGTGCAAAGAATGCAGCAAATTGATTCTGCAGGCAGGAATTACAAGACTTGTGTATATTAATGAGTATTCGGACGACGACGGGATATCGTTCTTAAGAAACCATAACATTGAAATAGAACAAATATCGGACTGTGAACTAAAAAAATAAGCACAAATGACTTGGGATGAAAAGATCAAAGATTTTGAAATATTTCTTCGTTTCGAAAGAAATTTTTCAGAAAACACGCTCGACGCCTATATTCGAGACATCAAAAAATTAAAAGATTACGCCATAGAGGATCTGGCAAACGTCGGTCCAGACTCTATAGGTTACGAAAATTTACAGGAGTATATTTTCAATCTTTCCAAACAAAAATTCAGTGAAAGATCTCAAGCCAGATGGATCTCTTCTATAAAAGCTTTCTTTAAGTTCTTGCTTGAAGATGAGTTCAGAGAAGATAATCCTGCGGCACTTCTTGAAGGTCCTAAACTGGGTTTGTATTTACCGGATACCTTAAGCCTGCAGGACATCAATAAGATCATTGCAGCTATTGAGATAAATACAGAACTAGGAAAGAGAAATCACTGCATCATAGAGGTACTTTATGGATGCGGGCTCCGTGTTTCTGAACTCATCGATCTTAAAATATCGAATATCAACTTCAAAGAACAGTATATCAAAGTAAACGGAAAAGGGAATAAAACCCGTTTTGTTCCTTTAGCTGATTATACTGCTGAACTTCTGGAGACCTATATTAAAGAGGTCCGTTCAAAAAGCAAGATCAACAAAAAGTATGAAGACACGCTGTTTCTGAACAGCCGTGGAACCTCTATGTCCAGGGTGATCGTATTTCTGATTATCAAGGAACTTACAGATAAAGCCGGGGTAAGCAAGAAAATATCTCCGCATACCTTCAGACATTCTTTTGCCACACACCTGCTTCAGAACGGTGCAGACCTTCGTTATATTCAGGAAATGCTGGGACATTCCAGTATTACCACTACGGAGATCTATACCCATTTGAAAACGGAAGAACTACGGGATGTTATCCTGAGTTATCACCCGAGAAATATTAATATTACTCAATAAAATGAAGTTCCATCTGCTCTTTGAAAAAACAATTATAAACAGATGAAATTATTGAAATACTGCCCAAATTGCGGCAGAGAAAGTCTGCATTGGGACGGCGAAAAGAAATGGAGCTGTCCCGAATGTAGTTTCACCCTCTACAACAATGTTGCAGGTGCCGTAGCCGTCGTCATTCGATGTGGAGACGAAATTTATCTTACCCGGAGAAACAGAGACCCTAAAAAAGGAAAACTTGACCTCGCCGGAGGTTTTGTAGATCCGAAAGAAAGTGCGGAAGAAACCTGCCGGAGAGAACTTTTCGAAGAGCTACAGCTTGATGTAGATATTTCAAATTTAAAGTATATCACCAGCCTTCCTAATGTATATCAATACAAAGAAATTGATTACAATACGATTGATCTCTTTTATGAATATAATGTTGCTGAGAAGTTTGAGGTTAATCTCGAACTGTCAGAAATCTCAGAAGCTATCTGGATTCCTTTGAATCAACTGAATCTTGATGATATTGCTTTTGATTCTCAGAAGAGATTTTTTGAAGATTATTTAAAGAAGTAATTTTATACTATATATCCCCTTAGAAAATCTTAGGGGATTTTATTATGGGTAATGTGGTCAAAAATAGTTGGTATTTTTCAGAAAATAAATGGTAAATCAATAGGTTTTTGATTTCAGCATTTCCTCAAAATAGTTGATAAGCAGTGTTCTTTCTGCTTCTGAAAGGTTAGCTTCTTTGTGATAGACAATATAGCCCGGCATTGGCATTGTTTTACTCTGAATGGTCTGAATAGATTTATTGAGCATATTTTCTTTCAGATCTTTATTATAAGTATCCCAGACAGAGAAATTAAGATGTTCCCTGCCTTCATTGATATGGCTTTTTACCGACCATGAAACCGGAGCAATGTAAGCATATTTGGGATAAACTGTTTCATTGGAATGACAGTCATAGCAGGCTCCTTTTATCAAAGTTTTGATTTTCTCCGGTGCCTTTTTAGCATCTACAAAATTCACGGCAGCATCTACGGGTTTGTTTACCTTATCTACCGGAATAAACTGAACCATTGCAAAAACAACCAGTATCCAGAATATAACTTTCTTTGCCGTCTTCATTTCTTTATTTTACTGGTGTCAGCACCGCATTTTCCGATTTCAATTCTTTATTCACTTCTTTCTGTATAGTTTCTTTAGGTGTTTCTGTTGAAGAAGGTACAGCATTCTGCGCAGGAGTATTTCCTTTTGGGTTATCCAAGGTCCTTGTATCTTTCAGATCCCAGTCTTCTCTGGTTTCCCACAATGCTCTTACGACTGCTTTCTTGTAGAAAATATAAGAATCTTCAGCAAAAGTTTCCGTGGTAAAATCGGCTTCATCCCAGTATTTATTTCTATTATTGTCTACCAGGATCCTTACGATATACTCGTCGGGTTTCAGAATATCAAATTTGATCTTATCTCCCGTTATATATTTTGAATAAATTACCTTTTCGGAGGAATCTAAAAGCTGGATCCAGTAATTGGTTGTTGGTGCATTAGTGAGCGTAAATTCAAGGCTTCCAAAATCTTCAACTTTACCCACTTCAAAATCGAAACCTTTAGACTGTGTATTTTTAGCATAGAAAGATGATACTGTCTCTTTCGGAATGATAAGCTGGTATTTTTTCCCGCTCACAAAATCTGATTGAATATGAATCTCATATGGGTTGGTTTCCGATATTTTTGCAGTGAACTCCTGAGTGGTAATGCTGTCTTTTTTCAGGCTCCATTTTTCAGGGTTGATCTTATCAATAATATAAGCCGATCTGACAATGAAATCTGAATTCGGGGGCAGAGAAGCACCTCCGTTATCAAGATCCATCGCATTCTTTTTATTGTATTTATAAAATACAGAAACTGTATCTTGTTTAACGCCTATATCATAGCTGAATTTAAGATTGTCTGTTCCGGTCTGCCCTAGTCCATTTTTCTCAGCATCAAACCAGATTCTGACAGAATCAGACTTAGGGCGATGCGTAACTTTAATATCTTGAAGTTTTTCATTAACGGAAAGAACTTTTACTTCATCAGGATTTCCAGTGAAAGTCATTAAGATCCCTCCCGGAATTTCTTTCATTTCCTGATATTTCAGTGGCTTTTTGGAAGGATAAATTTTCATATTGAGACCTGAAATCGATTTCTCAACATCAATAGGTTCTTTCTGAAATCCTATTTTCTCTTTTCCGGGATCGTAAACAGAATTCCCGTTTTCATCATCAAAAGCAATGATTTTATATTTTCCCGGCGAAAGATAGTTGAGCTCATAATATCCGTCGTCATCAACTTTTGTTATATAATAAGGCTTTTGTCTGTAATTGATGGTATCTTTTACCTGATAAAGGCCAACAACAAGCTTATTTTCGTTGGTTTCTGTTTTCTTTTTGATGGCTGTGGCATCACTAATTACCCCACTCACATACAGATCATCCAGCTTCTCTCCTGTGGAGAATGCAAAATTAAAATAACGCAGAATGTTGGCTTCATTATTATCCGTAATAGAGTTTCCGAAATTGAAGTTATACGTTGTATTGGCCTGCAAAGTATCTTCCCATTGAATCAATATAAATTTGTTTGCAATATTGGACGGAAGGATTCTTTTTATATTTTTGATCGGCGGGGAAATGATCAGGTTTTTATTAATATCCTTAAGACTTATATATTCATCAAAATCCAGCCGAAGCTCCCGGATATCTCTTTTTACATTAACTCTGGTGGTATCAATATTTGAGCTTAAAAATTTCGGAGCCAGGGTATCTTTCGGACCTCCTACAGGGGAACCTACTCTTGCACAGGAGAATGCAAGAATACAGATGACGAATAAAAAAAGAAGTCTTTTCATGAATATATTTAAGCAAAATTAAACATTATTCTCCATAAACTTCATGTCCTGCTTCTAAAGTATCTTTATTATCATTCATCACGCTGTGAAGTTTGTCTTTCTGAACCGGGAAATCTTCAAATAATCCTGACAGTGCAAGAGCTGTATATACTTTGTTTGAATATTTGTTTCCTATCGCCACAATGGTCACTTTTGATTTTAACAAATGGGCAAAAACGGAATTGGTACCGTGCCACCAACCATTGTGATAGGTTAACTTTTCACCATTATCGAAAATCTTCATTCTGAAACCAAGACCGTAATTATTCATTCCGGCTTTTTCATTGCTGTAAGGTGTAAAGATCATCTGCATCAGTTCCGGTTTCAGGAAATCTTTTGAATACATAGCTTTTGAAAAGTTATAAAGATCTCTTGGCGTGGTATACACATTCTTATCTCCATAAATAAGATCCAGACGGTCTAAAGGATAAAGCCTGTTTGCTCCGTAATAGAAAGACTGTGAAGCAGTAGGAATATCTTTTTCCTGAAAGATGAAGCTGTTATTCATTTTTAAAGGAGTAAAGACCATTTCTTTCATCGCCTGCGGGAAAGGAGTTTTTGTTACTTTCTCAATGAGCAGGGCCAGCATGGCAAAGTTGGTATTACAGTACATAAAGCCGGTATCTGTATCTCTTGCCATATCAGGCTTGTATTTGATAATCATATCCAGAATATCCTGATTGGTAAGAAATGTTTTTGAAAGTTCAGCAGGAGCCGGCTGTATTTTTGTAATAAAATATTCGTATTTCGGAAGACCGCTTCTTTGGTCCAGCAATGTCTGTACAGTTACATTAGGATAAGGAAAACCTGGAAAATATTGGGTAAGATGATCTGAAAGCTTAATTTTCCCGGCTTCTACCAGTTTCATCATCGCCATAGCCGTAAGTGTTTTTGAAACAGATGCTACGTGCAGGGGTGTATTCTTATCAATCGGCATCTGGTTTCCTTCTCTTCCGAAACCTCTGTAATTTTCATACAAGATCTCATCTCCTTTTGCTACCAGAATTCCACCGCTCAAATCACTTCCCTCCCAGATCTTTTTATAATACTGGTCAATATACCCAACCAATGATTGTTTATCTGAAAGCTGTCCGTCCGCCTCCGTAAAAACGTTATCCAGATCTACATTTCCATAGTTCGGAAGATTGGTTGTGCTTACTGCTGAAATCTCTTTGGATTCAGATTTTTTATTGCAGGAAAACAGGGATAAAAAAACAATTAAAATAAGTATACAATTGCGCGTCTTCATGTGGTTCAAAAATGAGCGGCAATTTAATAAAACTGTAAAAAAAATATTGGATATGAAAGGGATATTATGAATTATTTAACATTGTCACAGAATAAAAAGCCAAAAACATAAAATCAGGCCACACTCTTTTGTTTTCACTAACAATAGGAGGACACAATCTTATCCACAATAAACTGTGCCAACTTTTCCTTACTTTGGTGGGTCCAGCCTGCAATATGAGGAGTAACGATAGCTTTTTCAGATCCAAGAAGGTATTTGAGGTCTTCATTTTCAGTTTCCAGATGTTCGAAAGATGATTTTTCGTATTCCAGAACATCAAGACAAGCTCCTTTTATTTTTCCGGATTTCAATCCCTCAACTAAACTTTTAGTTTCTACGTTTTTCCCTCTCGCTGTATTCACGAAATAAAAGTCATTTTTCATCTCTGAAATAAACTTTTGATCAACAAAATAATGGGTTTCGGAAGTCAATGGAATGTGAAGGCTTACCACTTCTGCTGACTGCTTCAGCTCTTCCAGACTGACCTGTTGTGCAAATTCATCGGAAAGCCCAGGAAGAATATCATGAAAAATTACTTTACACCCGAATCCGGAAAGTCTTTTTGCGGTAGCTTTTCCCATATTTCCGTATCCTATAAGGCCTACGGTTTTCCCAAGCAGTTCGTCTCCTCTGTTCTCTTCACGCTTCCAGATTCCGTTTTTTACTTCCTGTGAGGCAATAAACAGACGGTTCATCAGAATCAACAACATTCCTACGACATGCTCTGCCACAGAATCCCTGTTTCCTTCCGGTGAATTGATCAGCTGAATACCAAGTTTCTCCGCTGCAGGAATATCGATATTTTCCATACCTGCTCCTACTCTTGCAATGAATTTCAGATTTTTACCTTTCTCAAGAAAATTTTCATCTAAAGGAATGCGGCTTCTGATGATCACTCCGTCGTACTGTTCAATTTTATCACAAACCTCATCATAAGAGGATGTAAAATCTTC
This sequence comes from Chryseobacterium vaccae, assembly GCF_009602705.1. Lineage (NCBI taxonomy): Bacteria > Pseudomonadati > Bacteroidota > Flavobacteriia > Flavobacteriales > Weeksellaceae > Chryseobacterium > Chryseobacterium vaccae. The sequence continues at coordinate 3,039,160 of NZ_VSWH01000001.1, forward strand.
TTCCAGCACAAAGTTTTTAGCAAGAAGCTGTTTGGTGATAAGGGGATGGTTTTTATCTAAAAGAAGAATTTTCATATTAAAAAACACAAATAACACTAATTTAGTTTTACCAAAATATCCACTGCATTTTTTTCATTTTATCCGGCACAAATCATTTGTGAAAATTTATGCCGAACATTGTGTTATGAGTGTCTATATTTTCTATTTTTTATCTTTTTTAGGTTCCTGAGGTTCCTGGAAAAGTTTTTTAAGCTCTACGGATTCCAAAGGTTTCATTCTCCCGGAAAGAATCAATGAAAGCTCTTTTCTTCTGAAAGCGGCAGCATGTCTCAATTTTTCCTCTTCTGTTTCCGGGATCATATCCGGAATAGGAATAGGACGGTTGAATTCATCTACAGCAACGAACGTATATATTCCTTCATTAGTATGGATTTTTTTCTGGTTGATCGGATCATCCAGCCAAACATCCACGTACACTTCCATAGAGGTAGAGAATGCTCTTGAAACTTTTGACTCAAGCACGACTACTCCACCTTCGGGAATAGGATGATTGAAGGAAACGTGGTTTACCGAAGCCGTTACTACTCTTCTTTCACAGTGTCTTGCCGCGGAAATAGACGCACAACGGTCCATTTTTGCTAAAAGTTCACCACCAAAAAGGTTTCTGAGAGAGTTGGTTTCGTTCGGAAGAACGATATTGGTCATAATGGTCAGGGATTCTGACGCTTTTTTTACTTTTGCCATTTCTTAGTGTTGTTTGGAACTGCCGGAGCTGATTTTACTTGTTGCCCGGCTGGTTTTATCAGTGAATCTTTCTTCAGAGAATCAGACACTGCAGGGACTGGTTTTTGTACAGGGTCTTTCGTGGTGTCTTTGGGAACAATCCTGTGTGTTGATGTCTGTACAGAGACAGTATCAAAGGATTTCTTTCCGAAAAGCAATTCTCTCTGAGTAAATGCATAGTATACGATACCTGCAACCGGAACTGCAAAAAGGAAGGTCCAAAGAATGGATTTTTTTAATTTATAATCTTTCTCCCGGTTTTCTGTAATGCGGACTTTTTCACCATTGTTGATATCGGAAATTCTGATTTCTTCCAACCCGTAAAAGTCGGGATGACCGGATTCTATTCTTTTCCCTTTAAAATGGGTATCTCCTTCTTCAATTATTACGGTTCCCAGATTCTGAATTTCCAGAACCTGTTCAGCCTGCAGTTTTTTCTTCCAGAAATCGGTCTGGATCTTCAGGTCACTTTTGGAAGCTTCAAGAGACATCTGTTTTTGTGACGCAATAAAAGCAGCCAGCTCATCAGATACCACCTCATAATCCACTGCAAAGACAATCTCGCTTGCAGGCGGAAGAATGCTTCCGTTTTCAGAATTAATGATTGCTTTCGAATTTTTAAGCGAAAACACACCGAAACCCGGAACCGTCACAGTACCAAATTGTTTCAGATATTCTAAAATGTATGCAGAAATATTCATTTGGCAGCAAATTTATAACTTTTTCATGACTTTTGAAGACATTTCCTTCAATATGAAAAAAGACCACCTAAGCAGTCTTTTGATGATTGTGTATTAAAACGAAAGGATTAAAACCTCTTTCACACTTTAATTTCTCTATTATTGAATTTTCCAGCTGATCCCGAACATAAAATTAGTTCCTGCCTGCGAAAAATAATAAGGAGATCCTTCATAAACAGCTCCGTTGTTAACATACTTTTTATTGAACAGATTGTTTACCAGTAATTTCAGTGCCATATCGTTATTAGCGATTTTAAACTGGTACTGAGCATTAAAATCAGTAAGGAAATAATCTTTTAACTGTAAATTTTTATCTTCTGTGTTATCCAGATACTGCTTCCCCACATATTGGTTCATTAAAGCAAACTGGAAACTCTTTGAAGGGTTGAACTTCAACCCTAGATTAGCAATAATATCCGGAGAGAATGATATCTGGGTATTTCCCAAATTAACTAAATTTCCTTTGTTCTTGATATTGAAATCCTCATTTCTGTTCTGGCTTAAACTCAGGTTTCCGGATACTTCCCACTGCTTCGAAAGTTTTGCCAACGCTCCGATCTCAATTCCTCTTCTGTAACTTTTCCCTGAATTGGTTCTGATGAACGCGCCCACATTATTCAGTTCCCCATTCAAAACCAACTGGTTAACATAGTACATATAGTATAAATTCGCGGTAAATGATACGATGCCGAACTGTTTTTCAATTCCCGCCTCAAAATCGTGCAGCTTTTCAGCCTTCACATTGTTATCGCTCATCAGATCGTCTCTGTTAGGCTCACGGTGGGCATGGGCATAGGAAAGGAAGACTTTCCCATTTCCGATTTTATAATTCACTCCGGCTTTCGGATTAAAGAACAGCCAGTTTTTATCAAGATTTCCGCCTTCTCCATCTCCTGCTGTAATAATCTTTGTATTATAATCGATATTTCTGAGCTGAAGATCTCCAAAGAACTCAAAACGATCTCCCGTTCTCCATAAAGCTTTTGCAAAACCTGCCAGTTCGCTTTTTACGGAACGGTTTCTGTAGTATTCATATTCATTAATCTGAGGAAAATAAACTCCGGTCACGTTCCCGAAATGCCTTCCGTAATACTGGTTGGCCACCACTCCGAAATTCAGGTCTACATTCTCCAGTTTTCCGTAAAGGGTGGAAACCATTCCATAAAAGTCATTGTCCAGCCATTTCTTTCTGATAAAATCTGTTACCTCAACCGGGGAACCATTTACGATCGGAACCGCAAGGTTATAATCTTGGTAATGCGTTCCCTCATCATCCGTTTCATCTACCCTTTTATAATTTTCATAATACCCTCTTCCTTTGGTATAATGCAGAGTTGTTTCTAAATTCCAGCGATCACTGAATTTCTGCTCCCAAAGTAACTGGTAATGATTTTGTCTGTAGTTATCCGTTTCATTATCATAAAACTTCTCTTCTCCCGTAAACAAATCGGTATACTGCCCCGAATAATTGAACTTAGGATTAGTTTCCCAGGTTTCCCGGTCAATACCGTTCCATGCCTGATATGTTTTTTCTTTACCCCCAAAAGCCATCAGGCGAAGCCTTGTTTTACCCTCTTCAAATAATGCGGTAAAGTTATAAGAATCCAGATTGGATGAAGCCCGGTCAATATAACCGTCAGAATGAATTTTTGTATACCTTCCCATTACAGACAGCCTGTCTTTCCAGAATTTTCCGGAACCTAACTCTGCTGAATATTTGTAAGTATTGAAAGAACCATAACTGTCATCCGTTTTGAAGTACATTTTCTCATCCGGTTCTTTTGAAATCACATTAATGCTTGCCCCAAACGCGGAAACTCCGTTATTGGAGGTCCCTACTCCTCTTTGGATAACAATTTGTGAAGCGGAACTCGTAAGATCCGGAACATTGACAAAGAAAGTCCCCTGACTTTCAGAATCATTATACGGAACACCGTTCATCATCACATTGATCCCTCTTCCTGCAACTCCACGGATTCTGAATCCGGTATAACCAACACCATTTCCGGCATCGGAGGTAGAGATCACAGAAGTCTGATTTTTTAAAAGAATCGGAAGATCCTGCCCTAAATTTCGGCTGTCAACATCTTTCTGAACATTGATGATTTCTTTGGCAACGGGAAGTCTTTTGGTAAAATTAACGGCCTCAATTTCCCTGGTTTTCAGAGAATCTTTATTCTGTGCCTGGATAAAAGCGGCAGAGCCTACGGTAAGCCCTAAAAAAAATAATCCTTTCATTCTATAAATCTTTAAAATTTAATGAATAAAAGGGGCGGATTATGATGAATAATGAGTAATTGATAATAAGTAATATGTTGAGAATTTCTCATTATCCATTACCTATTGCTCATTTTTAATTTCCCTAAACAGCATTATCCGTTCCAGGTTCATTGGGTATAATCTCAGCTTGTTACAGCACCCCTTTATTTCAGCCGCGAAATTACAAAAAATAAACGGAATAACAGAAAACACTATATATCAGATAACCAACAGTTATTTCATAAAAGTAAAACTATTATAGAGAAAGTTCTAATAGGTTTTATTATCTGCGTCCACATAGTAATAATTGGTTCCGTCTTTAGTTACTTCAAACATTTTTCCGAGCTTCCAGCTAAAGTTCCTTTTGATATTGGAATATTCAAAAGGGATGATAACTTTATTATGAACATCAATCACCCCGAACCTGTCATTATGGGACGCCACAATCATAGGATCAGAAACATCATCCCCTTCCATGATGAATAAATACTGATATTGGGGGTAAATCTGAAACTGCTTGTAATCCATAGGGTTCATAAATGTTGCCTTTTCGATGATTCCGTAAAAACCGTTCAGTACATAGGCCTGATAAAGCTGCTGTTTATATTCTTCGAATTTGCATTTTCCGAGATCTGCTTCTTTGAACTGATATACTCTTTTTCCTGTCTTGTCTACACGATAGGAAATCATATCTTTTTCTACTGTAGCATAATTTTTTGTACCAAATTTTCTAACTTTTACATTCGGAGAATTCAGAAGATTACAGTCTTCATAAAAGAATACAGCAATATGGTATTCCGGCTGGATGATAAATTTTCCGTTCTGATTAACATACCCGAATTTTCCGTCTTTTTTCTTTGGAATGAGAACCGGGAGATCCTGCTTGATCACCACAAGATCCGGATTAGTTTTAGGTTCTGCAGGACTCTTTTTTGCGGCTACTTTCCCTACATTCTTAACCGGTATTTTTTTCACAGATTTAGTCTGCGAAAAAATGAAAATCGAAATAAAAATGCACAAAAAATTAAGGATATTTTTCATATTCATCATTTGCCTGCAAAATTACGGCCAAAAATAGAAATTATCAAATTCATATTTATAAAGAATCTAAATAATTTCATTCTTATAAAATAGTAAAATTTCGTAATTTTGGGGAACATTTTGAATTGTTTAATAATTTTAAAACTTTTAGAAAAAGTGTAGGTTACACTAGCTTTTATACCGGTTAATATCGCGACTTGGAATGCGAAAAAGATCAAAATGTTATAAACCCAGCCGGTAAAGAAGAAAGACAGCATCAACAGCTGCTTTTTTAAGACACCTGCCTTTACAATGAAAGAACTTCTATTATGAATATGTATAAGGATTACATCAAAGAGATTGAGGAAAGAAAAAACCAGGGGCTTCATCCAAAACCGATTGACGGTGCTGAATTACTAAGCGAAATCATTGCACAGATTAAAGATTCAGACAATGAATACAGGGCAGATTCTCTTAAATTTTTCATCTATAACACCCTACCGGGAACGACAAGTGCAGCAGGCGTAAAAGCTAAGTTTTTAAAAGAAATCATTCTTGGTGAATCCATAGTAGAAGAAATATCTCCTGCTTTCGCATTTGAATTATTATCTCATATGAAAGGAGGTAAATCCATTGAAGTATTATTAGACTTAGCTTTAGGTGATGATGCTGTCATTGCTAAACAAGCTGCAGAAGTTCTTAAAACTCAGGTCTTCCTTTACGAAGCCGATACCAACCGTCTTAAAGAGGCATACAACAGCGGTAACGAAATCGCAAAAGAAATTCTTGAAAGCTATGCACAGGCTGAATTCTTCACAAAACTTCCTGAAGTAGCTGACGAAATTAAAGTGGTTACTTTTATTGCTGGCGAAGGGGATATTTCAACAGACTTACTTTCTCCGGGTAACCAGGCTCACTCAAGATCAGACCGTGAACTTCATGGTAAATGTATGATTACGCCTCAGGCGCAGGAAGAAATCAAGGCTTTACAGGCACAGCATCCTGATGCAAGCGTGATGCTTATCGCTGAAAAAGGAACCATGGGAGTAGGTTCATCCAGAATGTCAGGGGTAAACAACGTGGCTCTTTGGACAGGTAAACAAGCCAGCCCATATGTACCATTCGTAAATATTGCTCCGATTGTTGGAGGAACAAACGGTATTTCTCCTATCTTCCTTACTACCGTTGATGTTACCGGAGGTATCGGTATCGATCTTAAAAACTGGGTAAAGAAAACAGACGAAAACGGAAACCCTGTCCGCAACGAAGCTGGAGAAGTCATTCTTGAAGAAGCTTATTCAGTAGCTACAGGAACTGTTCTTACCATCAATATAAAAGAGAAAAAATTATATAACGGTGATCAGGAGCTGATTGACATTTCTAAGGCATTAACTCCTCAGAAAATGGAATTCATCAAAGCCGGAGGTTCATACGCTATTGTATTTGGTAAAAAATTACAAACATTTGCCGCTCAGGTTTTAGGTATTGAAGCACCCACTGTTTTTGCTCCGTCCAAAGAGATTTCTCATGAAGGACAAGGCCTTACAGCTGTTGAAAAAATCTTTAACAGAAATGCCGTAGGTACAACGCCAGGAAAAGTATTACATGCCGGTTCTGATGTTCGTGTACAGGTAAACATTGTTGGCTCACAGGATACGACAGGTCTTATGACTTCTCAGGAACTGGAATCAATGGCTGCAACTGTCATTTCTCCAATTGTTGACGGTGCATACCAATCAGGATGCCATACCGCTTCTGTTTGGGATAAAAAAGCTCAGGCTAACATTCCTAAGCTGATGAAATTTATGAACGATTTCGGATTGATTACAGCCCGTGACCCGAAAGGTGAATACCACGCAATGACTGACGTAATTCACAAAGTTCTTAACGATATTACCGTAGATGAGTGGGCAATTATCATCGGAGGAGACTCTCACACAAGAATGTCTAAAGGAGTGGCTTTCGGAGCCGACTCTGGAACGGTTGCTCTTGCATTAGCTACAGGTGAGGCTTCTATGCCAATTCCTGAATCTGTAAAAGTAACGTTCAAAGGTGAAATGAAACCTCACATGGACTTCCGTGATGTGGTACATGCTACTCAGGCTCAGATGTTGAAGCAGTTTGGAGGAGAAAACGTATTCCAGGGAAGAATTATTGAAGTTCACATCGGAACACTTCCTGCTGACCAGGCCTTCACCTTTACAGACTGGACTGCTGAAATGAAAGCGAAAGCATCTATCAACATTTCTGAAGACAATACCCTAATCGAATCATTGGAAATTGCCAAAGGCAGAATCCAGATCATGATCGACAAAGGAATGGATAACCACAACAAAGTTCTTCAGGGATTAATTGATAAAGCAAATAAGAGAATTGAAGAGATCAGATCAGGTGAAAAACCAGCACTGACTCCGGATTCCAACGCTAAATATTATGCTGAAGTTGTTGTAGATCTTGATGTGATTGTTGAACCAATGATTGCTGACCCGGATGTAAACAACGAAGATGTTTCCAAGAGATATACCCATGATACGATCAGAGATCTTTCTTACTACGGTGGAGAGAAAAAAGTAGACCTTGGTTTCGTAGGATCTTGTATGGTTCACAAAGGTGACCTTAAGATTGTTTCCCAGATGTTGAGAAACCTTGAAAAACAACAAGGGAAAGTAGAATTTAACGCACCTCTTGTAGTGGCAGCTCCTACTTACAACATCATTGACGAGTTAAAAGCTGAAGGAGACTGGGAATTATTAGAGAAATATTCAGGTTTTGAATTTAATGACAATGCTCCAAAAGGGGAGGCCCGTACAGAATACGAAAATGTAATGTACCTTGAGCGTCCGGGATGTAACCTTTGTATGGGTAACCAGGAAAAAGCAGCGAAAGGAGATACCGTTTTAGCTACTTCTACCCGTCTTTTCCAGGGAAGAGTGGTTGAAGATTCTGAACGCAAAAAAGGAGAATCTTTATTGGCTTCAACTCCGGTAGTTGTGCTTTCTGCCATCATTGGAAGAATTCCAAGCATTGATGAATATAAAGCTGCTGTAGAAGGTATTGACCTTACTACTTTCGTACCTTCCATTAAGGAATTAACAAGTACAAGCGCTCACTAATTTGATTAATACTTAAGTCGCAAGACGATTTAAAATAATATAATTGAAAGATTTTAGTCCTCCCGGACTTAAAATCTTTCAATTTTTTGTTTAGAATGTTTCTATTTTAAGATAGTTACGTTTTTTTTTCAATAAAATCCAGAAAATAAATTCTATTTTTTCTTAAATTGAAAATTATAAAATCTATTGATTTTAGAATCAAAATACCCCCTGTTTCTGGATTATAGGAACGTTTTTTGATGTATAAAAAATTGATTTTTCTTTTTCAATCGCTGAAAAAGAAAATATTCATTAATAAAAAAAACAAAACTAAAATAAGATATGACTTTTGATATTGATATGATCAAAAAAGTGTACGAGCGTTACCCTGAGAGAATTGCTATAGCAAGACAAATCGTAGGAAAACCTCTTACCCTTTCAGAAAAAATTCTTTACACCCACCTTTGGGAGGGGAATGCTAAACAAGCATATGAAAGAGGAAACTCTTATGTGGATTTTGCACCGGACAGAGTAGCCATGCAGGATGCAACAGCGCAAATGGCGCTTTTACAGTTCATGCAGGCCGGAAAAGCTAAAGTTGCCGTTCCTTCAACAGCACACGCCGATCACCTGATCCAGGCGAAAGTAGGGGCAGATAAAGATTTACAGGAAGGTATCAACAAAAATTCCGAGGTATTTAACTTCTTAAGTTCTGTATGTGATAAATACGGAATCGGGTTCTGGAAACCGGGAGCAGGTATCATTCACCAGGTTGTCCTTGAAAATTATGCATTCCCGGGAGGGATGATGATTGGTACAGACTCCCATACGGTAAACGCCGGAGGACTAGGAATGGTCGCTATTGGTGTAGGAGGTGCTGATGCAGTAGACGTAATGGCCGGAATGGCCTGGGAGCTTAAAATGCCTAAACTTATCGGGGTTAAATTAACCGGAAAAATGAATGGATGGACTTCCGCTAAAGATGTTATTCTGAAAGTAGCAGGAATTCTTACCGTAAAAGGAGGTACAGGATGTATCGTAGAATACTTTGGTGAAGGAGCCCAATCTCTTTCAGCAACAGGTAAAGGTACAATCTGTAATATGGGTGCCGAAATTGGTGCCACTACTTCCACTTTCGGGTATGATGACTCTATGAGAAGATACCTGGCTGCAACAGGAAGACAAGATGTAGTAGATGCTGCTGATAAAATTGCAGAACACTTAACTGGTGACTCTGAGGTTTATGCCAATCCTGAACAGTATTTTGATCAATTAATTGAAATCAACCTTTCTGAGCTTACTCCACATTTAAATGGACCTTTTACTCCGGACTTAGCAACTCCAGTTGCTGAATTCAGAGCGAAGGCTGAAGCAAACGGATGGCCGCTTGAGGTTGAATGGGCACTTATAGGCTCATGTACCAACTCTTCATATGAAGATTTATCAAGAGCTGCTTCTATTGTGGAAGATGCCGTATCTAAAGGGGTTAAGCCAAAAGCAATCTTAGGGATCAATCCAGGTTCTGAACAGGTAAAATTCACAGCAGAAAGAGACGGATTCCTTAATTCTTTCAGAAAATTTGAGAACGCCAGAATCTTTACCAATGCCTGCGGACCATGTATCGGTCAATGGGACAGAGAAGGCGCTGAAAAAGGAGAGAAAAACTCTATTATTCACTCTTTCAACAGAAACTTTGCAAAAAGAGCTGATGGAAACCCGAACACTCATGCTTTCGTAGCCTCTCCGGAAATGGTAGCTGCTGTAGCAATCTCAGGAAGACTAGACTTCAACCCAATTACAGATACTCTAACGAACGAAGCCGGCGAACAGGTAAAACTGGATGAGCCTAAAGGCTCTGAACTTCCTGCAAGAGGTTTTGCAGTAGATGACAACGGTTATCAGGCTCCATCGGCAGATGGTTCCAGCGTTGTTGTGAATGTAAGTCCTACTTCCGACAGGCTTCAGTTATTAGAAGAGTTCCCTGCTTGGGACGGTAAAAATATTGAAGGCGCAAAAGTACTGATCAAAGCTTTCGGAAAATGTACAACTGATCATATTTCTATGGCTGGACCATGGTTGAAATACAGAGGTCATTTAGACAATATTTCAAACAACATGTTGATTGGAGCAGTAAACGCTTACAATATGGAAACCAATAAGGTTAAAAATGAGCTAACCGGTGAATACGGTGAAGTTCCGGCTGTACAAAGAGCTTACAAAGCAGCAGGCGTGCCGACCATTGTTGTGGGAGACCAAAATTATGGTGAAGGTTCTTCAAGAGAGCATGCTGCCATGGAGCCGAGACACCTTGGAGTAAAAGCGGTATTGGTAAAATCATTTGCGAGAATCCACGAAACCAACCTTAAAAAACAAGGGATGCTTGGAATTACTTTCGCTAATGAAGCTGATTACGATAAAATTCAGGAAGATGACACAGTGAACTTCTTAGACCTTGACCAGTTTGCTCCAGGAAAACAATTAACTTTAGAATTCATTCATAAAGACGGAACTAAAGACATTATCATGGCCAACCACACCTACAACGATCAACAAATTGATTGGTTCAAGGCTGGTTCTGCATTGAACCTGATTAAACAACAAGAGAAATAATAAGAATTAATTGTTAGATTGATTAATCATAAAAAAGGCAGTTTCTGAGGAAGCTGTCTTTTTATTTTATGTCTTTCAAAAAGAATTTAACCGAACCCTGTATAATAGTCTTTTTTAACCTCTCACTGATGTTGCAGATTAAGCAGATTTTTGATAAAAAAAACATCCAAATCTTATAGGTTTGAATAGCTTACTTATTTTAGCTTATTTAACAGATTTGCTCTATAGCTCTCCCCAATCGGAACTTCCTGTTCAGATTCCAATATCACTTTCTTAAGGCCTATATTTTTGATTTTATCCAGATTGATGATAAAAGATTTATGAATCCGTATAAAATCGTCTGAAAGCTGGTTCTCCAGAGATTTCAGGGTATCCAGAACAATATATTCCTGATCTGTTGTACGGATATTTACGTAATCTTTGATGCTTTCAATATAAAGGATGTCATTATAATTGATCCGGTGCTGCTGCCCTGAAGATTTAACAAAGAAATATGACTCTCTTTTATTTTCATGAAAAGAAAAACGCTCCCGGGCTTTTTCCACGCTTTTATAAAATCTATCAAAAGAAATCGGCTTCAGAAGATAATCTACCACATGATGTTCATAGCCTTCCAATGCATATTCAGAATAAGCAGTCGTTAAAATATACTTGTGTGAATCTCCTACGATTTTCATAAAGTTGATTCCTGTAAGTTCCGGCATCTGAATATCCAGAAAGATAAGATCACAATTATTAGTCCGGATATATTCCAACGCTGTAATGGGGTTTTCTGCGGAGAAGACCAGTTCTAAAAAGGGAACTTTCCGCACGTAATTTTCCAGCAGCGAGATAGCCAGCGGTTCATCATCAACAATAATACATTTAATGGTTTTCATGCGGAAAAGTTATTTTCAAATCTACAACAAATTCAGATTCATTTTCACGAATAGACAACTGGTGAGCAGGATATAAAATTTCAAGCCTTTTCCTGACATTTTCAATACCAATTCCTGAAAAATCATCTTTAGATCTGTTGTTCTTAAAATTATGAAGATAAAAATGCAGCGATCCTTTTTTATCAGATATTTTAAGTTCAAAACCTTTATCTCTGAAATCACCATGTTTAAAAGCATTTTCTACAAACGGAACCAACAGCATGGGAGAGATTCCCTGATCCGGATTATTAATATTCTTTTCAATGACAAGCAGTTCCGGGTTTTTAATTCTTAAACTTTCCAGAGCGATCAGGCTTTCAATATAACCTATTTCTTTTTCCAACCGGATCAAAGGCTTTTCAAGGTCTTTTGTACTGTACCTCAGTAAGCGGCTCAGCTCTTCTATCGCAGGAAGCGCCTTTTCAGAATTTTGATATACCAAAGAGTAAATATTATTCAGGGAATTAAAAATAAAATGCGGATTGATCTGCGTTTTCAGTGCCTGAAGTTCTGCGTCTTTCTTTTCGGTCATGAGTCTATTCTTTTCAGTTTCCATCGCAGAATACAACTTAAAAATACATAGAACCGTACTCACAAAAATGGTAATAAAGCTGAAATAGATATTATCATAGAAGTAAAAGGCAAGTCCGGTTCCTTCTGCATAATTTCTTATTCCAAATAAAGCAGGCAAGAGCGTCTCCTCCACAGAATACCGTATAATGACAAAACAGAAAACACTTATAAAATACCCGATAATGATTTTATAGAATTTATTCAGATCAAAAAATTTCGGAACGACCCAAAAGTAATTAATGTAGAAACAGCAAAAACTGGTGATGAAAAAAGTAACAGAAAAAACAAGATATAGTTTACTCAGTTCTTTCATACTAAAATTAAATTCGAGCACTTCTTTGATGAAATAGAGGCACCAATAGAAAATATGCAGGGATAAAAGCTGTTTCTTTTTCATCGCATAAAAATAAAAGTTACACCAGACAAACCCTACAAATTTTCGATGAACCCTGTAAAATTTCCGATAAAACTTATTTGTCGTCAAAAAATAACCGTTTCATCTAATTGCTGTTGCCCACTCAGTTTTTTCCTGATAGCTTTACAAAAAATAATACAAGCCCAATATCGGCTATTATTATAGAAATAAACATGAAAAAAATAACCATTCTCACTTCAGCATTATGCAGTATGTTTTTCTCTGCCCAAACGACGGGCGATACTGTAAAAGTGAAAATCATTGAATCTATATCTCTGGAGGGAAAGAAAAAAATTATAGAACGGAAGGTAGACCGCCTTGTGTATGATGTTCAGAACTCAATGGTCTCACAAGGGAGCTCCGGAACAGAGGTTCTGGCCAACACACCTCTGCTAAAAGTTGATGAAGACAAAGGACTTCTTTCTATTATAGGGAAAAGCGGTGTTTCTGTAATGGTCAATGACCGTATGCTGAATCTTTCAGGAACAGAGCTGATGAATTATCTGAAAAACCTTCGTTCTGAGAATATTGCCAAAATTGAAGTGATCACCACTCCTCCGGCTAAGTATGACGCTCAGGGAAACAGCGGAATCATCAATATCGTTCTGAAGAAAAACCAGAACCTGGGATGGAGCGGCTTTCTGAATTCGTACTACAAACAGGCTACCTATGCAGGTTTTGGAGGAAGTACAAGCCTGAATTATCAGAATAAAAAACTAAAAGCTTCATTAAAACTCCGTGGCTACGATGAAGACAAGCGTTCTGTAGAAAACTATACTGTGAGCAGCACCCGTTCATCTGTGAGCCAGGATGACAGGCGGGACATGAATGACGGCCTGGGAGCCAATATCAACCTTGATTATGCAGTGACTGAAAAATCAAATTTAGGTCTGATTTACGACATTGCCCGTGGACATTCTAATATGGATATTGCTTCTTTTCAGAATTATTTTAACGGGGATGCTGTTATCCTGAGAACCAATACCAATTCTAAACATCGTTCAACCTCAAAATCCCAGATGCTTAATTTATATTTTGATCAGAAATTGGGAGAACATAAGCTAAGTATAGGAGCCAATTATTATGGAAATTTACCGGAAAACAATGTTAATTTTATAACGACTGATCTTTCGGATTCGGCGGAGAAGATTGTAAGAAACCTTTCATCTGTTGATTATAAAATTTATTCGGGACAGGCAGATCTTGCTTTAAACTTAAAAAAAATTCAGATGGAAACCGGACTAAAGTACAGCCAGTTTTCCAACCGTTCAGACATCGGCTATTTTAACCTGACCGGAAGTGACTATATCATAGATCCGGAGAGAAGTAATCTTTTTGATTATGATGAAAAAAATTATGCAGCATACATCAGTGCGAGCAAGGATTTTGGCGAAAAATGGTCTGCAAAGCTGGGTTTCCGGTATGAATATACCGAAACGAACGGATATTCACCAACCACACTGTCACGATCTGAAAATAAATATGGAAAACTATTCCCATCAGCCTATATTTCCTATAAAGCCAATGAAAATAACCAGTTCAGTCTGAATTATTCCAGAAGAATCAACCGTCCTGGTTTCCGGGCCCTGGATCCGTTCAGATGGTACTCCAATCCTTACAGTTATTATGCAGGAAATCCAAGTCTACTGCCTGCCTTCAATGATAATATAGAATTCAATTATATTTTTAAGAATAAGTGGTCTGCTAATCTGTATTACCAGAGATCTACCAGTAATTTTGACCAGATCACTTTTCCTGACGGAATTTATATGACCAGCACGTATGAAAACTATTATAATCAGAACAATTACGGAATCAACCTTAATTATACCGATACGTTTTTCAAAATGTGGGAAAGCAGTCTATCCGCCTCATACAGCTACAGCGATACACAGATCACCAAATTCAATGCTGTGGTTATGAACGGGCAGTCATTTTATTATTCCACCAACAATACATTTCGTCTGAATAAAGAGAAAACTTTTTACTTTTTTCTTAATTACTGGCAGTCTCTTCCGTCCAAAGGAGGAAATTCAACCTCAAAAAGCAATGCCAGCGTGAATGCCGGGGTTAAAATGAGCTTAATGGATAAAAAACTTCAGATGAATCTATCTGTCAATGATATTTTCAGACAGGCGGGATACAGAGGAAGTGCTTATTATGAAGATAATGTACAATCTTTTAATAATTACTGGGATGCCAGAAAACTGACTTTAAGCGTTACTTACAGTTTCGGAAACCAAAAGGTAAAATCCAACAGCAGAACAGTTGATTTTGAGGATAAAAACAGAGCGAACTAAACTTTAAAACAAAATTTTTTAATCATAAAAAAACAATAACCATGAAAACTTTTTTTTATACACTCCTGCTATGTCTTCCTGCATTGATGACCGCACAGAAGAAACCTTCAGACTATTTTCAAAATCCAAGGACCAAAGTTCTTGTAGTAGGTACATTCCATTTTGATTATCCTAATCTTGATGCCCACAAAACCCTAAAAGAAGATCAGGTGGATGTACTATCTCCGAAAACTTCAAAAGAAGTGACTGAACTGGTCAATTACATCAAGAAATTCAAGCCTACTAAAATCGCTATCGAAGCCTGGCCGGAATGGAATGCCAATCAGAAATTGAAGGAATACAACGAAGGTAAGCACCGTGACCAGCGTGATGAACGTTATCAACTGGCTATGCGAATCGCCAAGGATCTTAAAATTGGGGAACTTTATAGCATAGATGCAGGATCAGTTCTGGATGACATGATGGAAAAAATAGGCAAAACAGATTCCCTTTATTTTAAAAACCTCCTTCAGGATTATGATTTTAAAAGCGACGATCCTATATCCCAGAGTTTTACTTCACTCTATAAAGCTTCTGAGCCTAAAAACTTTAAGTCCCTGCTGGATAATTTTATGTATCTGAACAGTAAAGAGTACCATCAATACGGCTATGGAGTTTATCTTAGCGGAGATTTCAAGCTGAGACAGTACGATGGAGCAGATATGCTGGCTCTGTACTGGTATGACAGAAACCTGAGAATGTTCAGAAATATGCAGAATATCCCTCACAGTGCTGAAGACAGAATCCTTGTGATTGCCGGTAATGGCCATGCTGCAGTATTCAGACAACTTCTTACGTTTTCCGCAGAATATGATTTTGTAGAATTTTCTTCACTTAAATAGCTCTTTCACTACTCATTATCATAAAAAATTATGGTTCTTACAGATCTTTTTAAGGAACTAAAATTTCAATTTTAAAATTTCTTTCGTAACAAATTTCATTTTCCGGCGTCTAACTGAATAGATGTAAAAAAACATTATGAAAAAAACTATATTGACTTTATCCCTGTTGGGCTCTATTTTCGCCTATTCACAGGAAAAGAACAATACCACGAAAGAAAAGCAAATTGAAGGGGTTGTCATCACCAAAACTAAAAAAGCCGTTGAACAAAAGGCAGACCGTACTATTTTCGATTTTTCAGAGCAGCCTCAGCTGAATACAGGAAATGTTCTTGAGGGAGTAAAAAAACTTCCGGGATTGGTTTCCACAGATATTGCAGGAATGATGTATCAGGGGAAAATGCTGGATGTCTATCTGAACGGAAGGCCTTTAAATATTACTTCTAATGACCTGAACTCCTTTCTTGAAGGGATGCCAGCCAACTCCGTAGACCGAATTGAAGTCATTACACAGCCGGGAGCAGAATTTCCTGCTACTTCAGGAGGGGCTATCATGAATATCATCACGAATAAAAATGCCAATAAGTATTTAACGGCTACCTATTCCGGAAACTATTCATTCTCGGATTATGATAAATACAGAAGCAGAACAAGCAATTCTGTGAATTTAAATGCCAGAAACAAGTATTTCGGATGGCAGTTGAACGTGGGTCAGAATTACCGTGAAAACATGATGCTCAACCAGCAGGACGAATTGCTGAACAGCAATACGGACAGGGTAAGTCGCGGCTATTTTGCCAAAGCCGGGGTTACTTTTGATCTTGGGATAGACCGACTATTGTTGAACTATGACATTTATCACAACAATAATGATAATTACACGCTAAGCAGCGGGTTTGCCACGAAAATAATTCCGGATATTACCAACCCTGATGGATATTACCTGAAGGATTATACTTTTAATAACAATTTTGATGCGTCAAATTCCAATAATGTAAGACAGGAGGCGGTAGTAACGTACCAAAAGCGTTTTGATGATAAATCGAAAAAGCTTGATTTCCAGTTTGGTTTTACAAAATCTGATAATAAATTCAACCAGGACAACATCCTGAGATATGAACGTTTTACAGACGGTCAGCCAGTAAATAATTTTACCGGAAACATCCTGAACAACAGCACGGATATGAGAATTGCGAATCTAAAAGTAGATTATTCTCAGCCGATCAAGCTGATGGATGGAGGTAAGGTAAGCTTCGGAGGTTTATATGAAAAAATGGATTTCGATACTGAAAGCAGAGGAATAACTAACTTGGAGTACCAAAGACAGACGGCATCCACTTATCTTGAATTCCAGGCTAAGCTGAAAAAGTTTGATTTCATTTTGGGAGGCCGTGCCGAGAATTATGATATTTCCGGGGTTACCAGAGTGTACAGTTCACAAAAAGGTTTGGTAGAAGCGGATCTTATTCCTTTCAATAAGTTTAAATTCTTCCCGAATGCCAGTGTACAGTACAGTCTGATGAACCAGGTTAATGTTATTGCGAATTATAACAAAAAAATCAGTCTTCCGAGTATTTCAGCCCTGAACCCGAACAACACAACGTTTGGAGGCCCCAATACTCAGATCAACGGTAACCCGAACCTTCAGCCGACTATATTTGATAACTATGAGGTGAAAGTTTCTGCTTTTGACTATGCTTTTGTGGGATATAGTGTAAGTTCAGCAAAAAATCAGGTAGCACAGCTTATCATGAGGGACGGAAAGAACCTGTATAACCAGCAGGTGAATATTTCCAATATGAGAATCCATAATTTTAATGTGGGTCTTCCGATTCCGTTTATGATTTTCAGCAAGCCTATGAGCGAAATTATGAAATTCAACTTCAATCCTGACAAGATCAACTTTATGTATCTTTATGCAGGATACCAGAAGCATGAAATTGATGACCTGAACAACAAAGGGTTCTGGATCTTCAACGTAATGACCCAGTTACTTCTTCCTAAAGAAATAACATTGAATGCCAATTACAGTTATCTAACCCCGAAAGGAAGTTACTTCTATTTTACGGCAGACAAACCATTCAACAACTCTCTTAACCTTACTTTGACCAAGAAGTTTATGGATAAGCGTTTAACGGTTTCTCTGTTTGCGAATGACATCTTCAATTCTCAGGTAATGCAGGCTCATTCCAGCCCACTGCAGGGAGTACCGGTAACGATTCGTTCTAAAAATGACACGAGAAATTTCGGAATCTCAATCAATTATAAGATTCCAACCAAAAACAAACTGGCAAAAGAAGATCCGAACATCCTAAACCAGACTAAAAAAGAAGAAAGCGGAGGGGTAATGCAGACCCCGCAATAACAGATAAAACAGAGGCAGTAGATGATTACTGCCTCTTTTTATTTTTAAGATTTTTTATAAGCAGAACGACCGACATCCTTTAACCTATTAAAAATCTACGGTCTGAAACCGCCAGCCTAGTGTATCCACCAAGGTTAGTTGGTTTAAATTAACCGGAAGGTGTGCAATAATTTTTAAAGCCTCCATGGCCATCATACTTCCTATTATTCCTGGCAGAGCTCCCAGAACACCAAGACGGTCGCAATCTGGGATATCTTCATCAAAGGGAGGTTCAGGAAACAGGTCCCTTAGGTTTTTACTGCCGTTATGATTAAAGACAGCAACCTGGCCTGAAAATCCGAAAATACTGCCATACACCAAAGTCTTTTTTAATTGTATACAGGTATCATTCACCAGATATCTTGTTGAAAAATTATCTGATCCATCAATAATAATATCGTATGGATCAAGAATTTTTCCGGCATTGAATTCATTGATTTTTTCCTCAATTTCTATGCATTTAACCTGATGATTGAGATTTTCCACAAACTTCGCTGCGCTTTTAGTCTTCGGCATTCCAACAGTATGTTCATTATGAATGACCTGACGGTTCAGGTTATGGAGCTCAACCTCATCAAAGTCTGCCACTCCAAGCATTCCAATTCCTGCTGCAGCCAGATACTGAATAACAGGGCTTCCTAAACCTCCGGCTCCTATAATCAGAACTTTGGCGGCCTGAATTTTCTTCTGACCGTCCAATCCTATTTCTTCTATAAATATCTGTCGGCTGTATCGTGCAAAAACATCTTCCTTTTTCATATAGATGATATAAAACCATTATAAACGGGATCCCAATCTTTCATCACAGGATCATATCCCGCCTTTTTAATAACCTTCCTAATCTCTTCCATACTGCGCTCGTCACTGGTTTCAAACTGTTCCAGAGATTCTTTATCCACAGCATAACCACCGGGATTTGTTTTGGAACCTGCACTCATGGCTGTTGCTCCCAGAGAAATAATATGATCCCTGAATTTTTCGTTTTCACGGGTGGATATAGAGATTTCAAGGTCTTCATTCCATATCCTGTAGGCACATATCAGTTGCAGAAGGTCTTTATCTTCCATGATAAAATTAGGCTCAATAATTCCTTCTGCTGGCCTAAGTCTTGGAAATGAAACTGAAAAACGGCTCTTCCAGTATGTTTTCTGTAAGTAATCAATATGAAGCGCATTAAAAAAACTATCCACTCTCCAGTCTTCCAGGCCTAGCAAGACGCCAAGACCTACCTTATGGATTCCCGCTTTTCCGATTCTGTCCGGTGTTTCCAGTCTGAAATGAAAGTTTGATTTCTTTCCTTTCGGATGGTATTCTTTGTAGACCTCCTGATGATAGGTTTCCTGATATACCAACACAGAATGCACCCCATCCTGATGAAGCATTGAATATTCTTTTTCCGACAACGGCTGTACTTCGATTGAAATATTGGCAAAATGAGCTCTGAGCAGACGAACAGCATTGCGGAAATAAGAGACTCCTACTGTTTTATTGGCTTCACCGCTTACCAGCAGCACATGATTCACTTCCATTGATTTTAAAACGGAAGCTTCCACCATAATTTCCGTATCCGAAAGCCTTTTCCGTCTCAACGGATTATCAAGGCTGAAACCACAGTATGTACAGATATTCTGACATTCATTACTGAGATACATCGGGGCATATAACTGAATTGTTTTTCCAAAACGTTTCTGAGTGGCTGCTCTGGTAATTTTCGCCATCAGTTCCAAATTTTCAGCAGCGGCCGGAGAAAGCAGGTTTAGAAAATCATCCAGTGTTTTGTTGCTTTTCTGAAGACTGTGCAATACATCAGAAGGAGTTACTTTCTCCAGTCTTATTTTTATTTCATCCCAGTGATAGCGTTCAAAAATATCTTTAAAGCTGCTCATTACCAATATTATTCAAATAAAAATGAAGTTAACGGGCTGGAAGCCTCCGCATGATTGATCACTGCCCCAAGCCCAGATTCAAATGCTCTTCTTCCTGCAATTACCCCTTCTTTAAAAGCAACC
This sequence comes from Chryseobacterium vaccae, assembly GCF_009602705.1. NCBI lineage: Bacteria > Pseudomonadati > Bacteroidota > Flavobacteriia > Flavobacteriales > Weeksellaceae > Chryseobacterium > Chryseobacterium vaccae. Next base: position 3,059,160 of record NZ_VSWH01000001.1, read on the forward strand.
GCCATATTCACAGGATTTCCTGCTACAGCGATGGCTGTGTTCACGAGAACTGCATCTGCTCCCATTTCCATGGCTTTGGCTGCATCTGAAGGTGCTCCTATTCCGGCATCTACCACAACAGGAACATTGCTCTGGCTGATAATAATCTCCAGAAAATCCAGTGTTCTCAATCCTTTATTTGTTCCGATTGGTGCTCCCAAAGGCATTACTACAGCAGTTCCGGCATCTTCAAGACGTTTACAGAGTACAGGATCTGCATGAATGTACGGCATTACCACAAACCCAAGCTTTGCCAGTTCTTCCGTTGCGTACAGGGTTTCAATAGGATCCGGAAGAAGATATTTCGGATCGGGATGAATTTCAAGCTTAACCCAGTTGGTTTCCAGAGCTTCCCTGGCAAGCTGAGCCGCCAATACCGCTTCTTTAGCTGTTCTTGCTCCTGAGGTATTGGGAAGCAGATGTACATGGGTGCTTTTCAGTGAATCCAGCAATCCGTCTTCCTCGGCCTGAGAATCAATTCTTTTCAGGGCCATCGTTACCATATTGGTTTCTGAAGCGGTAATAGATGCTGCCATTTCTCCAAGGCTACCAAATTTACCGGTTCCCAGAAACAGTCTTGATTCAAATACCCGGTCTGCTATTACTAATTTTTGATTATTCATATTCAATTATTTGCTTTTTCTAAAATCATCCCCTAATCTCAATTTTCATTTACAGCGGGTAACGGAAAATTGAGTTTATTCCGATTTTATATCATTACTTTTTTAAAATCTTCAATCATTGACGGCTGTCTGGTAATCTCCCCTGAAACTGCAGCTCCATAAATACCGATCTGCTGCAAGGGTAAAATATCTTCAAGGGTAACGCTGCCAATTGCAAAGATCTTCGGGATCTCCAATGATTTTTCTTTTATATTTTCAATGATGCTGCGATATCCCTCAAAACCAAGAACAGGGCTCAGCTTTTCTTTGGTAGCCGTAAACCTTAAAGGGCCCAGACCAATATAATCACATGGCTCATTCATCCTTTGAAGAACATCGGTTATGGTGTTGGCTGTCCCTCCTATTATTTTATGATCACCCAAAATCAGCCTTGCTTTTTCAACCGAATCATCATTAAGCCCTAAGTGAACTCCGTCTGCATCGGTTTCTTTTACTAATTGGATATGGTCATTAATGATAAGAGACGCACGGTATTCTGAACACAGCTTCTTTGAAACTTCACAGAGGTTAATCAATTCATTTCCCTGAGCATTTTTCCACCGGACCTGAACCCACTGTATCCCATTATCCAGAGCATTCCGGATATTAAGCTCCTGCTCTTTTCTTGTATTTCCCTGTGATATGTATTGTAATTTTTCCATTGTTGATTCATTATTTCGATTACAAAAGAGAATTTTTCCTGCAGTTTTCAAAGGTTTGTAAAGAATGATTACTCTCCCAGATTCCGCCCAGCAGAGCCACTCCGTCCACTCCATAATCCAACGCTTCTCTGATATTATTTTCATTGATTCCGCCCAGCGCAACCAGTTTTACATCAGGATTGCTCCGAGAAGATATTTCATGAATGGTTTTCGTATTTTCACCATATCCTTTTTTCGAAATACTTGGAAAAACCGGGCTGATAAAAGCATACTCCCATTCTTTGTCCAGCTTATTGAAAGCTTTAATATCATGAACAGATGTTGAAAGAATACCTTTACCGATGTATGTTTGATGCTCTCCATTCAACCGTGCTGTTTCCCTGAAATGAAGACGTGAGATATTATACTCGTCAGCCACTTCATAATGACTGTGCAATACCAGCTGAGGATAAAAAAGTCTGTCGATCCCATTAAGAAAATCCAGCATTCCATTCATCCCGATAAAAGGTTTTCTGATGTGGAGCAGTTCCAGTCCTTTCCGGAACAGTTGATTAATCATTTTCGTTTCATCAGGAATCATCAGTTCAGGAGTGATAACAATGATCATATATAAATTTCCTTTCCTTTTTCTATAAACTCCTGAGATTTGCCCAGCATTCCTTTCTCGGCAGACTCTCTGATTTCCTGAGTAATTTTCATGGAACAGAACTTGGGTCCACACATCGAACAGAAGTGGGCAATCTTTGCGCCTTCCGCCGGAAGGGTTTCATCATGATAAGCTCTGGCGGTATCCGGATCTAGTGAAAGGTTGAACTGATCTTCCCATCGGAATTCAAATCTTGCCTTGCTTAATGCATTGTCTCTGTACTGTGCGCCGGGATGTCCTTTTGCCAGATCGGCCGCATGAGCCGCCAGTTTATAAGTAATGACTCCATCCTTAACATCTTTTTTATTGGGAAGTCCCAAATGCTCCTTTGGTGTTACATAACACAGCATGGCACACCCGAACCATCCAATCATTGCAGCGCCAATTCCTGAAGTGATGTGATCGTAGCCCGGGGCAATATCTGTTGTTAACGGGCCTAAGGTATAAAACGGCGCTTCGTGACATTCTTTCAGCTGTTTATCCATATTTTCTTTGATCATGTGCATCGGGACGTGACCGGGACCCTCAATCATGACCTGTACATTGTGTTTCCAGGCTATTTTCGTCAGTTCACCTAAAGTTTCCAGCTCAGCAAACTGTGCAGCATCATTAGCATCGGCAATGGATCCGGGACGAAGACCATCTCCTAAGGAAAAAGCCACATCGTATTTCTTCATGATCTCACAGATCTCTTCGAAATGGGTATACAGGAAATTTTCCTTATGATGATAAAGGCACCATTTTGCCATGATGGAACCGCCTCTTGAGACGATTCCGGTCACTCTGTTAACCGTTAAATGAATATATCGAAGCAGAACTCCCGCATGAATGGTAAAATAAGATACTCCCTGCTCTGCCTGTTCGATAAGGGTATCTTTAAAAACTTCCCACGTCAGATCTTCAGGAATTCCTTTTACTTTTTCGAGGGCCTGGTAAATAGGAACGGTACCGATAGGAACCGGGCTGTTTCTTATGATCCACTCTCTTGTTTCGTGAATATTTTTTCCGGTGGAAAGATCCATAATGGTATCTGCACCCCAACGGCATGCCCAGACCGCTTTTTCAACTTCTTCTTCAATGCTTGACGAAACAGCGCTGTTTCCAATATTCGCATTGATCTTTACAAGGAAATTCCTCCCGATAATCATGGGTTCACTTTCCGGGTGGTTGATGTTATTCGGAATTATTGCTCTTCCCGCTGCAATTTCATCTCTTACAAATTCAGGAGTGATCTTGCTTTTGGGAGTATTGGCTCCGAAACTGTTTCCTGAATGCTGAAAAGCCATTTCTTTTAAAACCGATTGCAGCTGTTCAATTCTTTGATTTTCGCGGATCGCTACATATTCCATTTCCGGTGTAATGATACCCTCTTTTGCATAATAAAGCTGGGTTACTTCTTTCCCTTCTCTGGCCACTTTAGGATTGTGGTTATAGGAAAAACGCAATTCATCAAGACCGGTGTCTGCAAGGCGGGTCTTTCCGTATTCTGAAGTGATACTGTCCAGAACATGAACATCTTCCCTTTCAAGAATCCACTGTTCCCGGATTCTCGGTAAGCCTTTCAGAATATTAATCTCTGAACTTTCATCGGTATAAGGTCCCGAGGTATCGTAAACCGTTACCGGAGGATTATCTTCAAGAGTACCATTGGTGAGTTTTGTAGGGCTTAACTGGATTTCGCGCATAGCGACCCTTACAGGATGTATTGTGCCTTCCACATAGACTTTCTTAGAGTTGGGAAAAGGCGAACGTGTGATTGAATGAGCCATAACTGTATTTTATTAGCCGCCCTGGGCAGCTGTGATGATTAATACTGAATCTTTATCATTGAGAATGGTCTCTGCCCAGGCGGACAGCGGAATAATACGGTTGTTGAGGGCTACGGCAATTCCTTTTTTCTTTCCGGGGAGTTCCATAGCCATTAGTGCTTCCAGATTTTCGGGAAGTACAGCAAATGTTTTTCGGGTGTGGTTGATTGTAAGTTCCATTCCTAATAATTTTAAATATACTTTAGGAATGGCTGTTATTGTACAATAGAATGCACAGCAAAAGTCACCTACTTTTCCCTACGCTGGTATGATCCAGATCAGGTTCAAAGGGTAAAGTCTCAGTCTGTTGTTCACAGACACCCCTAAAGTATGGGACGAAGTTAGTTATTTTTTCAGAACAGGCAAAATTTAGTTTTTAAACAAAAACCATCAACAAAATAATATTTTATTGATGCAATTCATTGCACATTAAATACAAATAAAAGAATGCCATAAAAAAACCTGCAGAAAATTTGCAGGTTTTTTTTATTCATCACAAGCTCTCCAAACGGCATCATTCTGTGGAACGGGAGCGGTAATCTCTATTTTTTCCTTGGTAACCGGGTGAATAAACTCCAGTTTTCTCGCATGAAGATTAATTCCTCCATCCGGGTTGGAGCGGGGAGAACCGTATTTAAGATCTCCTTTGATGGGCACTCCGGTTTTAGAAAGCTGGGCACGGATCTGGTGATGCCTTCCTGTTTCCAGATCAATTTCAAGAAGCATATAATTATCCAGTGTTTTGATCACATGATAGGTTAAAATTGCCTCTTTTGCACCATCTGTAGCTTTGGGAAATACGATTGCTTTGTTGTTCTTTTCGTTTTTCTTTAAATAATGAACCAGCCTTTGAGTTTTCGGGATCATTTCCTTACCCACTATTGCCCAATAGGTCTTTTTAATTTCCCTGTTTTTTACCATCTGGGTAAGACGGGAAAGCGCCTTGGACGTTTTGGCATAGATTACCAGACCTGAGGTGGGCCGGTCTATACGATGAACAAGACCGAGGAAAACATTCCCCGGTTTGTTATCTCTTTTTTTTATAAAATTCTTGATGGTCTCTAATAATGATTCATCACCGGTCTTATCACCCTGTACAAGCTGACCGACTTTTTTATTGACCACCAGAAGATGGTTGTCTTCATATACAATCTGCTCCTCCATCATCTGAATTTATCTCGGTCTGTTGGCCAATGAAAGGATAATTCCTCCTAAAAGCCCCAACGTTTTAATCGCTGAAAGTTTTGAATCATCCGGCAGAAATGCTCCTACAATACAGATCAATGCTGCGCCGTACATCGCATACGACAGATTTTTGTTTAAAAATAAAGGTGCCTGAATAAAGAAGCTTGCCCCTATCAGTACATAAAACACCTTTCTTGAAAGAAGATGATTGATTTCCGGAGAAAATAAATTAAACCAGCCTACAGCAAGACAGATCAGTGCTGCAATAGACAATATTCCCTGAAGTGATTTCTGTTGATTGTTCATAGATTAATAACTTTCACTTTCATTTGGAAATTCAACACTTTTCACATCTTTCACATATTGGGAAACGGCTCCTGTAATTTCAGTATAAAGATCAAGATATCTTCTCAGGAATTTAGGACTGAAACCTTTGTTCATCCCCACCATATCATGATATACCAGAACCTGTCCGTCACAGTCTGCTCCTGCACCGATTCCGATGGTAGGAATAGAAATGCTTTCGGTAACTTTTTTAGCTAAATCAGCCGGAATTTTTTCCAATACAATGGAGAAACATCCCAATTCTTCTAAAAGCTGTGCATCAGCAATCAATTTTTCAGCTTCCGCTTCTTCTTTTGCTCTTACTTTATAGGTTCCGAATTTATAGATAGACTGGGGCGTTAATCCCAGATGTCCCATTACCGGAATCCCAGCATTGATGATCTTTTTAATGGATTTGGAAATTTCTTTTCCTCCTTCAATTTTTACGGCATGTGCACCGCCTTCTTTCATCATTCTTACCGCAGACTCCAATGCTTTTTCAGGATTACTCTGATAAGTTCCGAAAGGCAAATCTGCTACAACCAAAGCTCTGTCGGTACCTCTTACCACACTTTGAGCATGATAGATCATCTGATCCAATGTAATTGGGAGTGTAGTTTCAAAACCTGCCATTACATTCGCGGCAGAGTCTCCGATCAAAATGGCATCCACACCTCCTGCATCTACCATTTTAGCCGTGGTAAAGTCATAAGCGGTAAGCATAGTTATTTTTTCCTTGTCGAATTTCATTTTACGCAAGGTTTCAGTTGTAACTTTTTTAATTTCAGAGTGAACAGACATAATGTATCTATTTTTTAAAAGTTAAAAAGTCGGCTTGCGCCGACTTGAATTTTTGTATGATTTTTATAAAACTACGTGACCTAGTTTCATGAGTTTGTCGTGATTCAGGATTTTGATATTTCTTCCATCTACTTCAATGAGATTGTCTCCTTTAAATTCAGAGATCAAACGGATGGCACTTTCGGTAGCAGTACCGATAATGTTGGCAATTTCTTCTCTTGTTAAAGAAATTTTGATGAACCCTTCCGGATCTACACCTAACTTCTGTTCCAGTAACAGTAATATTTCCGCTAATCTTTCTCTAACGGTTTTCTGAGCAAGGAAAGTAATGGTATTAGATGACTCTCCCAATTCGTAAGAAATTTTCTGAAGCATCACAAAAGACAACTGCGGATCTACCTCAAGAAGGTACATAAAAATATCTGCAGGCAGGAAAATGCATTCAATATCTGTCATGGCCTCAGCTTTTGCCTGGAAATTTTCCCCGCAAAGCAATGAACGATAGCCGATAATGTCCCCTTCTTTAATAAATCTTAAGATCTGATCTTTGCCGAAAGCCCCTGATTTGGATAATTTAGCGGCCCCTTTTTCCAGAACAAACACTCCCTTTGGTGTTTCTCCATCCTCAAAAATGGTATCATGTTTCTGAAAACTCAGTCTTTTTTTGCCGTTAATATATTTTTCAAAATCTACACTGGAAAGTCTTTCCTTAAAAGATTTATCATTAAAAACTCTGGCGAACCTCTCTTCAATTGCAATCTGTTGTTCCTGCGACATTTTATATGACATTTATCACAAAAATAGAACTTTTTAACTCGATAAACAAAAAAAATTGTTATAATTTTGTAGTTCAATATTTTAGGGAGGTGAGCGAGAACTGTTTTCATTGTGGTCAAGGTATAGAAAAAGAGAGAATTCTGTTTGATGAAAAGACTTTCTGCTGCAATGGCTGCAAGTCTGTATACGAGATTCTGAATACCAATAATTTAAGTAATTTTTACGAGCTTAATAAAAGAGCAGGAATCCGTCCAAGTGATGAAAGCTCTTCACAGTTTGATTATCTTGACACTCCGGAGATCTTCGAAAAGGTCACTGATTTCTCGGAAGGAAACACCAGCCTTGTCACTTTCAAAATCCCAGTAATTCACTGTTCATCATGTATATGGCTATTAGAAAGCCTTCATACCCTGAACAAAAATATTAATTACTCCCAGGTTAACTTCACCCGCAAGACCTTACAGATTTCATTCAACCATAACGATTTCAAATTAAGCGAACTAGCTAATTTTTTAACCAATTTAGGTTACAAACCTGTCATCAGCCTTGAAACAGCAGATAAAAATGTAGATCATCTGGACAAATCACTGTTGGTAAAATTTGCGATTGCCGGATTTGCTTTCGGAAACGGGATGTTCCTTGCGTTCCCGGAATATGTAGGTGGAGAAGATTATTGGATGGAACATTATAAAGGTCTTTTCAGAGTTCTTATGTTCCTGCTGGCCTGCCCGGTTGTCTTCTATTCAGCTTCGGATTATTATAAATCAGCGTGGTATGGGCTGAAGAACGGAATTGTTAACATTGACGTACCCATTGTATTGGGGATCTTTGTTCTGTTCGGAAGAAGCGTCTATGAAGTAGCCACCAATTACGGTCCCGGATATTTTGATACTTTGTGCGGACTCCTCTTCTTTATGCTGATGGGGAAAATTTTCCAGAAAAGAACCTACAGTGCGCTTTCTTATGATAGAGATTACAAATCCTTCTATCCTATTGCTGTTACCAAAGTTGATTTTGAAGGAAAACAGGATAATATTCTTCTTTCTGAAGTTAAAGTAGGAGACCGGATTTTAGTAAGAAACCAGGAAATCATTCCTGTAGATGCCATCCTGATTAATGGGGAAGGAAATATCGACAACAGCTTTATTACCGGAGAAAGTGTAAGCATCAGTAAACAGCCCGGAGATAAAATTTTTGCAGGAGGAAAACAAATCGGATCTTCATTGGAACTTGAAGTCATTAAAGATGTCGATCAGAGTTACCTTACCCAGCTATGGAACAAAGAAGCTTTCAAAAAGCATGAAACGGGGCTTGATACGCTGACTAACAGCATCAGTAAATATTTCACATTCATCATTTTAGGCATTGCCGTGATAGCCGGAACGTATTGGGCTTTTATCGATCTGGAGAAAATGTTCCAGGTAATTTCTGCCATCCTGATCATTGCGTGCCCTTGTGCTCTTGCTCTATCTGCGCCGTTCACTTTCGGCCACATTATGAGGATATTAGGGCGGAATAAATTTTACGTAAAAGACACTCTTACGATTGAAAAAATCGCTAAGCTTGATACGATTGTTTTTGACAAGACCGGAACGATTACCCATCGTAAAAAATCAAACATCAGATATGAAGGTGCTGAAATTAGTGAGTTCGATACTCTAAATATCAAAACTCTATTAAAAAACTCCAACCACCCACTTTCAAAATCACTATACGAGTTCATTGAGGTGAGTGATGATTATTTCACCGTTGAAAACTTCAAAGAAATTTCCGGAAAAGGCTACGAGGCCGAAGTACGGGGAAATCTTTACAAAATTGGTTCTGCACGATATAACAACCAGGAACCTAAAAACCTGGAAACTGCGGTCTATATTAGTAAAAATGGTGAATTCTTAGGGAAATTTATTTTCAAAAACGAATATCGTCCAAAACTGAAAGAGCTCTTCACAAAACTTACTGATTACAAAATATTCATCCTGAGCGGGGATAATTCATCAGAGGAAAAACAGCTTAAGGAGCTTATTCCTAACTTCAAAGGAATGGCTTTCAACCAAAGCCCGGAAGACAAACTGAATTATATCAAAACCCTTCAGGATCAGCATATGAAAGTGGCCATGCTTGGAGATGGTCTTAACGATGCCGGAGCATTGAAGCAAAGTAATGTAGGAATTGCTATTGCTGATGATACGAACAGCTTTACTCCATCTTCCGACGTGATTATGAACGGTGAAAAAGTGGTCACTCTGGATAATTACCTGAACGTTTGCAAAGGCTCTATCACCATTGTAAAAATGACATTCATAATCAGCTTCCTTTACAATATTGTTGGTTTAAGTTACGCAGTTACAGGTCATATGCATCCGCTCTTCGCTGCAATCATCATGCCAATCAGTTCCATTACTGTTGTTACATTTACTACACTTGCTACCTGGATTTTAGGCCGGAAACATTTCAAAAAACAGGCTTAAAGCCTCTTATTTAGACTGATTTTAAATTAGCTGAAATCGGCATTTCGTGATGAATGTCATTATTTTTCACTAAATTTGAACCCCGAAAATAGGTTAATTTTGTTGTCCAATGGATATTCTATATTTAATGATCGTCTGCAGTGTTTCTTTAGCTGCGATCTTCCTGGTCGTATTTATAGTGTATGCCAAAAAAGGGCAGTTTGAAGATGATGAATCTCCGGCTGTCAGAATCCTTTTCGATGACGAGAGAGTAGTCAGAGAAGATGATGAAAATGGCGACAAAAATAAAGACGACAAAAAAATAGGAGAGAATAAATAAATTTGAGAAAAATAGTGAATAGTTGATATGGAAACACAAAAGTTTAGTTATGACAACAGTATTGTCCGTGCGTTCCTCTATGCGACCATCATCTTTGGTTTTATAGGGTTTACGTTTGGGCTTACGGCGGCATTAATGCTTTTCTACCCTGAATTACCCGAATTCTTTTTCGGAACTGATGACACAACCATCAATAGTCTTGCCTCCGGCAATATTCAAGGGCTAATAAACACTCATGGTGCATTTGGTTTTGGTAGAATCAGAATGCTGCACACCAACACCGTAATCTTTGCATTCGTTTGTAATATTGTTTACGTTGGAGTATACTACTCTACACAGAGATTATTAAAAACAAGAATGTATAGTGATACATTGTCATGGATTCATTTCTGGACCTGGCAGTTAATGATCGTTGCTACGTTCATTACCTTCTTTATGGGGATCAATACATCAAAAGAATATGCAGAACATGAATGGCCAATTGATATATTAATTGCTATATCATGGATCATTTTCGGGGTGAATATGATTATGACGATTGCTAAGAGAAGGGTTAGACACCTTTATGTGGCGATCTGGTTCTATTTGGGTACATGGGTTGCAGTAGCAATGCTTCATATCTTCAACAACCTTGAAGTTCCATTATCTTTCGCTGGCTGGAAATCTTATTCTGCTTATGCAGGAGCAAAAGACGCTATTGTACAATGGTGGTATGGTCACAATGCAGTGGCATTCGTACTGACAACTCCGGTTCTAGGTTTAATGTATTACTTCTTGCCAAAAGCGGCAGACAGACCGGTATTCTCATACAAACTGTCTATTATTCACTTCTGGTCATTAATTTTCGTATATATCTGGGCTGGTCCTCACCACCTTCAGTATACAGCACTTCCGGCATGGGCACAGGCTGTGGGAACAGGTTTCTCAATCATGCTTATTGCACCATCATGGGGGGGAATGCTAAACGGGCTTCTTACCTTAAGAGGTGCCTGGGATAAAGTAAGAGAGAATCCTATTCTTAAGTTCTTCGTAGTGGCAGTAACATGCTACGGTATGGCGACTTTTGAAGGTCCTCTTTTAGCAACAAAAAACATCAACAAAATTGGTCACTTCACAGACTGGGTTATTGGTCACGTACACTTAGGAGCTCTTGGATGGAATGGTTTCATGGCATTCGGGGTTATCTACTACCTGGTTCCAATCATGTGGAGAACAAAAATATGGTCTGTAAAATTAGCTAACTGGCATTTCTGGTTAGGGACATTAGGAATTATTTTCTATGCAGTACCAATGTATATTTCAGGATTTACACAAGGATTAATGTGGAAGCAGTTCAACCCGGACGGAACTCTATTATGGAAAAACTGGTTGGATACAGTAACTGCAATTATTCCTTACTTCAAAATGAGATTCTTAGGAGGGTTATTCTATATTTCAGGAGCTATCTTAATGATCGTTAACGTAATTGCTACGGTAAGAAAAGGATCATTCCAGAAGGAAGTACCTGCAGAAGCACCTGCTTTAGCTAATATCGGAAACAAACGTAAAGAGGGAGAAGGATTCCACCTTTGGTTGGAAAGAATGCCAATGTTATTGACTGTTCTATCTTTATTCACGATTTCAATTGGTAGTATGGTGGAGATCATTCCTACTCTATCTCTTAAGAAAAGTGTACCTACCATTTCAGCGGTAAAACCTTATTCACCACTTGAACTGGAAGGTAGAGACATCTATATCCGTGAAGGATGTAACGCTTGTCACTCTCAGATGATCAGACCGTTCAGAGACGAGATTGTTAGATTCAACGGTAAAAACGGACAGTACTCCAAAGCAGGAGAATTCGTATACGACAGACCATTCCTATGGGGTTCTAAGAGAACAGGACCGGATTTACATAGAGAAGGAGGTAAAAACCCAAGTTCTTGGCATTACAAGCACATGTACAACCCAAGATCTACCTCTGCTGGTTCTATCATGCCTCGTTACCCTTGGTTAATTTCTACCGATTTGGACAGATCTAAAATGGTAGACAAATTGAAGCTGATGAAGAATACATTTGATGTACCTTACACTAAAGCTGAAATTGACTCTGCCAATACATGGGCAGATAATCAGGCGAAGAAAATTGTGAAAGATATCTTCTCTGAAGCGAATGACCTTAAAACGGAATACGCTAAGAAACCTCAGGGAGAATTAGAGAAAAAAGAGATTGTAGCTCTTATCTCTTATCTTCAAAGATTAGGAACAGATATCAAAACCACTGAAATCAAAACAGCAAGTAATAACTAAAAACATTAAAAGGTTCACATGATTCCTCAGAACTTTAAAGATATATTATCCAATACAGAAAACGCTGGTTTCTACCAGACGTTGGCTCTGATTTTCTTTTTGCTGTTCTTCGTAGCTTTAGTAATCTATGTTTTTAGCAGGCCTAAGAAATATTACAAAGAAGAAGAAGAGGCTCCTCTGGGGGATGATGAAGATGACGATTTTAATTTAAAAAATTAAACTATTTATTATGAAACAAAGAACACCTGTTGTTGTAAACATCTTAATAATAACCGGACTTTTAATAGTTTTTTATTATTTATTTGTACAGAGCTACTCGTTCTTAGCCTCTCCTTATTTCTGGGGAACTGTTGTGATCAGTGCCATTTTAGCATACATCCACAGTGCTATTGGAGATTTGATTGAGAATAACAAATTCAAAAAACTATCTCCGGAAGAAAAAGCAGCTTACCTTGCAGAGAAGAAGATACCTTTCTTAAGAAGAATGTATGACGCTGCATTCAAAAAGCAATCTGAAACGGAAGAGAAAGACATCCTTATTGACCACGGTTTCGATGGCATTATGGAACTTGACAACCAGTTACCAAAATGGTGGGTAGGTTTATTCTACTTTGGGACTGCTTTTTGTATTGTATACATTGCAGCCTACTCTTTTACAGACTTCGCACACCCGTTAAGCGAGTACGAGAAAGAATATAAAGAGCAGATGGCAGCTATTGACAAATACATGAAAGAACAGCCTCCAGTAACAATTGAATCTGCGAAGTATTCTGCAGATAACATTGCTGCCGGTGAGGAAGTATTCAAAACCAACTGTGTTTCTTGTCACTCTGATGGTGGTAGAGGGGGTATCGGACCCAACCTTACTGATAACTACTGGCACAACCAGCCTGAAAAAACCTTATTCAAAAACGTATTCCACGTTGTAGAAAATGGGGTAACAGGTACAGCGATGCAGGCTTGGGGTAAAAATGGGGTATTAACAGGGACAGACATCCAGAATGTTGCCGCTTATGTATACCACATTAACCAGGAACAGCAGCCAATTACTCCGGCTCAGGGAGGTGCTCCACCATATGGAGATGAAGCTCACTGGGAAAAAGAATAATTTAAAAAATTAGAAAACATATGAAAAAAACATAATTTGTTATTAGATTAAAAAATAGTAACGAATTATGTTTTTTCTTTTTTTAAAACCTACACAATATGTCAGACATAGAAGAAACAGAAGTACGAGGCGGACAGGGACAGGTTCTGGACCCTGAAACTTACAGAGATTCTATAGGGACAATGGAGCAATCCGGAAAAAGAAGATGGGTATTTCCAAGGAAGCCAAAAGGGAAGTATACCAACTATAGAAATATTGTAAGCTATCTTTTATTAGTCGTTTATTTTACCATACCGTTTTTGAAGATCAACGGAAATCCATTCTTTTTATTCAATGTTATTGATAGAGAGTTCTTCATTTTCGGACAACCTTTTTATCCACAGGACTTTTTCATCCTGACTTTAGGCGCTATTGCCTCCTTAATTTTTATTATCGTTTTTACGATTGCATTCGGAAGAATTTTCTGCGGGTGGATATGCCCTCAGACAATTTTTATGGAATCCATCTTCCGTAAAATCGAGTATCTTATTGAAGGGGACCGTAACAAGCAGATGAAGCTGGACAGACAGGAATGGAACAGTGAAAAAATCTGGAAAAGAAGTCTGAAATGGTCCGTATACATTGTAATCTCACTTATCATTACCCACTTTATGTTTATGTATATTGTAGGCTATGAAGAAGTGATCAAAATTGTATCCGAAGGACCGTTTGCCCATCCTACCAATTTTATGGTGATGATTCTCTTTACCGCCGCATTTTATTTTGTATTTGCATGGTTCAGAGAGCAGGTATGTACATTGGTGTGTCCGTATGGAAGGCTTCAGGGCGTTTTGATTGATAAAGATACCATCAATGTTTTCTACGATTTTAAGAGAGGGGAAAACAGATCCAAGTGGAGAAAAGGAGAAGACAGAAAAGCAGCAGGAAAAGGGGATTGTATCGATTGTCACCAATGTGTTGTGGTATGTCCTACAGGAATTGATATCCGTGACGGGCAGCAACTGGAATGTATTAACTGTACTGCCTGTATTGATGCCTGCGATGAAGTAATGGAAAAAGTAGGGCTTCCGAAAGGACTGATCAGATATGCTTCCGAAAACGAAATTGAAAAAGAAACACAGTTTAAATTTACCGGAAGAATGAAAGGATTTACAGTATTCCTATTCCTTCTGGTTGGGTTTTTAGGCTTCCTTCTGTACAACAGAGGAGAAATGGAAGCCAAGTTTATTAAACCTGCGGGCAGCACATTCTTCGTAAGAGACGGAAAAATTACCAATACCTATAATTATACTTTCTTAAATAAGACGAACGATAAAAAGATCGTGACGATAAAAGTGATCGATCCTGCTCACGGAGAGATTACCTACAGTGCTTCAAGCAAGATTGAGATAGAACGCGATAAAATTTCCAAGGGAACTATCAATATCAGCTTCCCAGAAGGTGAAATGAAACTGTCTAAACAGAATATCACTATTGGCGTTTATGATATGAAAGGAGAACTGGTAGATTCTTACCAGACTTATTTTGAAGGACCATTCAAACTGCAATTTTAATTTTAGAAGATGAAAAACTTTAGTTGGGGACACGGTGTTGTTATTGCATTATTTGCATTCATCGTTTTTATTTTATCCATGCTGTTTCTATTCCCGAACGGGCAGAAAAACTCTGAAATGGTAACGGACAATTATTATGAGGAAGAACTTCAGTATCAGGATGTGATTGATGCTAAGAAAAGAGCTGACGAACTGCAGGAGAGACCTGTATACAGCCAGGGAAAAGACGGAATTAAAATCACTTTTCCAAAAGATTATAACAATACCAATACTACGGTAAAATTTGTTTTAAACAGAACCGACGATCAGAATTTAGATATCAAAAAATCTGTACAGCTTGATGCCAGCCAGTCATTTGTAATCCCTTCACAGGTTTTAAAGATGGGGAATTACACGTTAAGACTATCCTGGACCAAGGATAAAACAGACTATAGAATGGATTATGATGTAATATGGAAATAGGACTTGTTGTATCGGCTATTGCTTTAGGATTTGCTTCCGGTTTTCACTGTATCGGAATGTGTGGCCCTATTGCCCTGTCGATGGGACTTACCAAAAAGCAGGCAGCTAATTTCTACCTCCAGAACCTTACGTATCAGTTTGGCAGGATCTTTACCTATTCCCTTTTGGGAGCTATTTTAGGAATTGTGGGAGAAGGATTTGAAATGGCAGGCTTCCAGCAATATCTTACCATTACGGCAGGAATTCTTCTGATCGTTATGGCGTTATTTTCTTTTGGAGGAAAAGATTTCGCCTCAAAAATACCTTTTCTTTCAGGGTTCTTATTTTCTGTAAAATCGAATTTAGGAAAACTGCTTCAGAAAGCTGATTACCGATCCAGATTTACTACAGGAATCCTGAATGGCTTCTTACCCTGCGGAATGGTTTATATGGCCCTTACCGCAAGTCTTGCAGGCGGAGGAATATGGCAGGGAGCTTTATATATGGCTTTATTCGGATTGGGGACCCTCCCGTTCATGTTTGCTGTAGTTTTAGCCGGAAATCTCATGAATCAGGCTTTTAGGCTGAAAATATTAAAAGCCGTCCCTGTAATTATGATCATTCTGGGAGGATTGTTTATCCTGAGAGGCCTTGAACTAGGTATTCCTTACATTTCACCAAGAGCCGAAGCAATGGGCATCTCCAAAGACCATAATAGCGCTAACTGTCACATTGAGGGACACGATCATACCTCTACCAACTGTCATTAAACCAGTCTTTTTTATTTCATTTCCATGAGGAAGCTATTTTTTGTATTGATTACCAGCCTTTTTATCCTACAATCTTGCAATGTAAACTCCGAAATTGTTTTCCATAAAGATGCGACATCTACTTCTGTGACCGATATTGATATGAAACAGTTTATCGCAGAAATGAAAGCGGCTACTCCAGATTCTTTAAATGAGTACAGCGATCTTGATAAGTTTCCCTCTGCCTGGACAAATCTTCAGGAGCTGGAACAAAAGAGTAGAGAAGTAAAGGACACCAACCCGGAGCACATCCGGATCATGAAAAAGATCTTTATGAAAACCAACAGAGAAAATGATGAACCTACTGGTGTTTCTCTGAAAACAGAATATTTCACTCAGGATGATTACTCCATACTCAGCCATTATATTAAAGTTGAAAGACTGCCTGTTGATCAGAACATCTTCAATCTCTGGGATGGAAAAACGCTTACTATCAATACAGAAAATTTTAATCTGAAAAATATTGAAGCTTCTATAATCTCGAAAGCCTCCAGAGACAATCCTCAAAAGATGGAAAGCATGATGATGATGTTCTTTAATAGCATCAGCACAAACCTGAAATTTGAGAAGAAAATAAAATCAATCACCGGAAAACATGACTGGCTGAAGCAGATTGATGATTACACCGTAATGATCAGTTATAACCTCAAAGCTCTGTATGAACAGGAAACAGCACTTAAAAATGCGGATAAAAATATCGTGATCGTTACTGAATAACAGGAACTGCTGAATTCAGCAGTTTTTTTGTTGGTATCCGTTTTGTAATAATAATTTCAACCACAAAAAATTTCAACAATGATAAAACAGATACAATGGATATGGGCGGCCGTACTTTTTGCTGTACTGCAGTCCTGCTCTATTAATACAGAAACTACTTATTATAAAGATTCCGCTACAAGTATGCAGTCCAATATTCTTATGGATAAAAGTGTCATGGGAATGATGAGCATGCTGGGTACAGATTCCCAGAAACTTAAGGAACTGGATAATCTTCCCACGGAATGGAAAAGCCTGTATGATGTTCAGAAAAACGGAAAAATTACCATTAATGAAGATTCTGCAAAAGCCCTGAAAAAGCTCTATATGAAAGTAAATAAAGACAAAGGAGAAATCCTGGGCCTCTCTTTAAAATATGATAAGCTGATGCCTTCAGAAATCACACAGCTTCTGAACAGCGACAAACGTCTGAAAAAAATTCCGCTTCAGGATATTGCCGTCTGGAACGGAAAATCGCTGACCATCAATACGGATAAATTTAACTCTGACGGAATCCTGAAAATCCTGGAAGAAAAAGATCAGCCCGAAAATACAGTCCCTCAAACTAAAAGTGACTCTATTGAAGCGTATGGAAAGCAAATGGCTTCAGGAATGGCCGGAATGCTCAGAATGTTCAATCTTACGTTTACCAATACTCTGAAATTTCAGAAACCCATTAAAAAAATCGAAGGAAAGCATGATTTTGTAAAACAGATCGATAACAAAACAGTACAGATCACGGTAAGATCAAATGACCTGATCGACAATAAAAATCTTGTAGATAAGGATAAAAAAGTAGTGATAACAACAGAATAAAAACATAAAAAACCCATCCGATGCCGATGGGTTCTATTTTTAAATCACTGATCTTATTTAGCTGATCAGATCAAATCTCGCATATTCTGCAATTTTCTTAGGAAGTTTAATTCCTTCCGCTGTCTGATTGTTTTCTAGCAATGCAGCCATAATTCTCGGAAGAGCCATAGCGGAACCGTTCAGCGTGTGTACCAGCTGGGATTTCCCATCACCTTTGTAACGGCATTTCAGACGGTTAGCCTGAAATGTTTCAAAGTTGGATACTGAGCTTACTTCCAGCCACATTTCCTGTGCAGCACTCCATACTTCAAAATCATAGGTCATTGCTGCCGCAAAACCGGTATCTCCACCGCAAAGTCTCAACACTCTGAAAGGAAGTTCAAGATCAGTAAGGATTTCCTTGATATGTTCTACCATTTCTTCCAGAACCGCATAAGAGTTCTCTGGCTTTTCAATTCTTACGATTTCAACTTTTTCGAACTGGTGAAGACGGTTCAGACCTCTTACGTGGGCTCCGTAGCTTCCCGCTTCTCTTCTGTAGCATTGTGAAAAAGCGGTATTCTTTACAGGAAGATCTTTTTCATCAAACAATACATCACGGTAAAGGTTGGTTACAGGAACTTCAGCGGTAGGAATCAGATATAAATTATCTTCGTTGATGTAATACATCTGTCCTTCTTTATCAGGCAGCTGCCCTGTTCCAAATCCTGAAGCTTCATTCACAACGTGAGGCGGATTAACTTCTGTATATCCTTTATCCACATTTTTATCCAGGAAATACTGAACCAAAGCTCTCTGCAGCCTTGCTCCTTTTCCTAAATAAACCGGAAATCCTGCTCCGGCAATTTTTACCCCCAATTCAAAATCAATCAGGTTGTATTTTTTGGCCAGTTCCCAGTGAGGAATTGCACCTTCGCCAAGACCTTCCACGTCATGAGACTGATAAATAATCTCGTTATCATCAGCAGAAGCCCCGCTTTTTACCTGCTCATTAGGAATGTTTGGTAACTGATATAGAATATCCAGTAATGCCTTTTCCGTAACATCTAACTGGGACTGTAATTCTTTACTCGACTCTTTGTATTGTGCTGTTTTAGATTTTGCCGATTCTGCTTCTTCTTTCTTTCCTTCTTTCATCAAAAGCCCGATTTCTTTGGAGATTTTGTTGATCTCGGAAAGCTGCGAATCTAATTCAAACTGGATTCTTTTTCTTTCGTCGTCAGCAGCAACAGCGTTGTCTACCAACTCAAGATTTTTGAATTGTCTTTTTTTAAGACCTTCTAAAACGCGTTCTTTATTGTCGCGCAAAAAATTGACTTGTAACATTTTATTTAGATGTTAAATATTAGGATGTTAAACTTATGTATCAAGTTAACAATTTACAAATTTAAAATTATTTTACGATAGTAACCTTATTTATTGAATTAGGTTCATCTGCTCCTTTTGAAAATACAGGATTTCCGTTGTATAATACTTCAGAAACCTGAAATAAGGAAGGTGTCCATCGGTAGTGGACCTCCATAACATCACTTTCAGTAACCGTCTGATCACCCACTTTTTTGGAGTAAGTAAAGGTCATTCTGGAACGGAAATTCTTACTATCAGGGCTGATGGAATCAAATACTATTCTTTTGGCTCCGGCAATATATTCAAAATAATATAACGAGTCAGTCGTCATTTTAAGCGAAATCGGTACCGGAGAAATATCTTTATCACCATTAATATCATTAACGGCATAGCCAGTATACGATCCCGGTTTTTTAGCGTTCAGCAAATCTTGTCCTGCACCATTGGTCACATAAATGTTCATGATCTGGTCAATTCTCTGTAAAGAATCATCATCACGCCCGCATGAAATCAGTAAAAACAGAATAGCACTAAACGTTGCTGCAAAAAAATATTTGAAGTTGAATTTCATCTGCTGTTAATTTTCAATAATCTTTTTTATGCAAATGTATAATTATATATTTGTCCATGTAATATTTTAACATGTTTTTAAACAAACTCAAAAGAATAAACGGCAGCCACGTTACCACCATCTTCAAAGGAAATTTCATTTCGAAGTTTGTACTGGTGATCGGAGGTCTTCTTTTGGCTAAATATTACGGATCTTCAGAGTATGGTATTTTCAGCATTTATCTGAGTATTATGAGCATATTCGCGATCGTCCTGAGCCTGGCGCAGGAACACCAGATTATGCTTGAAGGAAATGAACACGAGATTAATAATAACTTCAGTGCTTCAGCCATTATTTCTGCTGGTTTTACCCTGATCAGCTTTTTGCTGGTATTTCTTCCTTTCCATATTTCTAAAGATATTATGTTCTTAGGAGTTTTTTCCGGATTTATCTATTTATTTACGAATAACGCTAAATTTCTTCTGGCTAAAAAAAAATTGTTTAAACAGGTCTCCATCCTAACCATTATAGATTCTGTTGTAAGTTTTCTTTTTCAGGTGGTGTTTGTGTTCTTTAAAATAGAAAATGGTCTTGTTATCGGCAGTTTAATTGGCTTTCTTACTGCTTTTTTTGCCGCAATTTATTATTCCAGGAAGTATTTTGTAAAACCTGATTTTCAAAGGTACCTCACCAACACGAAAAAAAGGCCTGAAATTTTTAAATACACCTACCCTTCCACACTGATCAATGCCCTAGGCAACAACATCATGCCGATTCTGATCTCGCTTTATTTTGCAGACTCGCTGCTTGGAGAGTATTCTTTAGCGGTAAAAATCATGTCTGTTCCCCTTCTTCTCATATCCTCTTCCATTGCAACGGTATATTATCCGAAAGCTGCAGAAATCAATAACCGGGGGAATAGCAGAAGCGAACTGTTTGCTTATACAAGAAAGATGAGTCTTATGAACTTTTATATCATTTTCGCCCTCTATATTCTCATCAATGTAGCCGGAATTCCGGTTCTGAAACTATTTTTCAATAAAAACTGGGAACATCTGGGACTATTTATCTTCCTGATGTCGTTCGGATACCTGACGCGAAGTCTTATCAATCCCATTTCTGATGTATTACTAATTCTGAAGAAAAGTAATGTAGCCCTTGTTTTTAACATTTACCTTTTCCTCGCCAATATTGCTGCAATCCTGATTGGAAAAGAAAAAGGAATCAGCTATCTGGTGGGTATTTTTTCTCTGTTTTTGTTTTTAGGCTATGGATTTTTGTATTTTTACATCATGTTTATGCTGAAAAAGAATGAATCCGATTAAAAAATTTATTGAGTACCAGATATTTCACCGAATTAATAATTTTTTCTATCCGCAGTATTACCGTCAGAAGTACGAATACATGCTTCCTCATGTTCTTTTTTTTCAGTACACGGTTCCGCAGAAATTTCTGAGAATTAACGGAAAAGTCCCATGGCCGGTTCATTTCACTTCAGAGGTAAGAGCCTACCAGAATATTAAGAAAGGGATTTTATGCGACCCCGGAGACAATCCGAATATCTATATCCAGGCAAATAACGGTATCATTATCGGAAGCAATGTAGGATTTGGAGCCGGAACTTCTCTTATCTCTGCGAATCATAATCATAATGACCACAGCATTCACGATAAATGTCCACCGATTACCATCGGAAACAATGTATTTGTGGGAACCAATTCCGTAATTCTTCCGGGAGTTACCATAGGAGATAATGTAGTTATTGGAGCCGGTTCTATTGTTGCTAAAGATATTCCGTCGAATTCTATTGCCGTAGGAAATCCGTGTAGGGTGATCAAACAAAAAGAACCTTATATTGAGGACTTTTCCCAAACGGTTTTCAACAGAAAACTGCCTGAAGGCTTCAATTTAAAGTTCTAAATGTTATGTTATGCTATATTTTTAAGCAATACCTGCTGCCCAGCTTTTTTCAAGCGGAAGTAAGAAATGACTTAAAAAGTCCAGGTATGTATTTTTAGAGAAGTCAAAAACCTGAATATCTTTAGATAATTCTCCGTTTCTTAATTGGGTTTTAAAGTCGATTAACTTTAATGTTTTCACTTCACCATTCTCTACAAAGCTGGCTTTCATCCTGTCGAAAAGTCCAAGCTTGTACTCTTCATCAATCTCTCTCATCACCTTCCCTAAGGCATCAATACTGCATCCTGAAGCCATTTCTTTCTCTTCGTCTACACAAACCACAATAAACTGATTTTTTTCAATTTTAAATGAGGAAGAAAGCGGTTTTCCGTGAGCTGCCCAAGTGGCAAGGAAATCGAACAGTTTTTCAGTAATTATTTTAGCCTCTTTTGTTTCAAAAGGTCTGGATGCCGGGTATATAATCACTCTGTAGTCGTTGGTTTCTACAATATTGGATTCTTCAATTTTCATATCTAAATATTTATTTTTTTCGGATATAATTTCCCACTTACATCTTTGTTTATCAATCAGAGAATCCTGTAAGATGATTTCTATATCCTGTCAATTTTTAAAGTATAAAATTAAGAAATATTCCTGAGTTTAAGACAAAGAAAAACCCAGGACTAAGTCTGGGTTATTTATTTTATGGATAAGAATTTTATAAATCTTCCGCTTCAGCAAGAAGTTCTACAATATCTTTTACGGCTACTTCTGTATTCTTATTGAAATGCTTCACTCCATCCGTCATCATTGTATTACAGAAAGGGCATCCGGTGGCAATTACTTTAGGCTCAAAAGATAATGCTTCTTCTGTTCTTTCGATGTTGATGTCTTTATTTCCTTTTTCAGGTTCTTTGAACATCTGCGCGCCACCTGCACCACAACACAGACCGTTTGTTCTGCAACGTTTCATTTCTACCAACTCTGCATCCAGCTTTTCAAGAAGTATTCTTGGTGCTTCGTACTCATCATTGGCTCTTCCCAGGTAACATGGATCGTGGAACGTAATTTTCTTTCCTTTGAAAGCCCCTCCTTCAATCTTTAATCTTCCTTCTTCCATAAGGGTTTTAAGGAACTGGGTATGGTGAACCACTTCGTAATTCCCGCCAAGACTAGGATATTCATTTTTCAGGGTATTGAAACAGTGTGGACACGCGGTAACGATTTTTTTCACTTCATAGGCATTTAATACCTCAATATTGGTAAGGGCCATCATCTGGAAAACAAATTCGTTTCCTGCACGTTTTGCGGGGTCACCGGTACAGCTTTCTTCCTGTCCCAGAACGGCAAATTCAACACCTATCTTATTCAATATTTTGCAAAATGCTTTTGTAATTTTTTTGGCACGGTCGTCAAAACTTCCGGCACATCCAACCCAAAATAAAACTTCAGGGGATTTTCCTTCGGCAGCATATTCTGCCATTGTTTTAATTTGCATTCTTTTTCTGTTTAATTAAAAAATCAGCATAGTATTCCTTAGCTTTTGTCATGATTTCTGCCGGAACTACCGAAACATACAGAGGATTGGCTTCATCATAATTGAGATATTTCCAGGATCCTTTGGTTACTTTATCGTTCAAAGCTATAATCATGCTCTCTTTACTCATTTCCAAAGCGGAATCATTGACAAATTGTGCTTTCATTCCCTGCATTTCCATCATCTCCAGCATCATCTTTTTCTTATCCTCATCAAATTTTTCCTGAAGAAAGGTCATTTTCATTTTCATGGGATAGGTAACAAAAGCATATTTTACATCATCTCCTGTTTTAAAGATCTGTGATACACTGAAAGCATTCTTATCGGCATTTATAATCTCTATTTTAAATTCGTCATTGCCTTCAAGCATGGCTTTGAAAGAGTTGGACAATGTATTTTTGTCCATTTTTTCAAAAATTCCGGGATGGGTCATATCCAGCATCCTGTCATAGTCCTTCTTTTCCAGCAAGGTCATGAATGACTGTGAATCTTCAAGGATTTTCTTTTCATCTGCTGACTGTGCCATCATAAAGGCTGAACAGATCAGCAAAAAGGTTAAGAATAGTTTTTTCATCTGTCAGGTTTTAGTCATTAGCCCAATTCAGACGGTCGGCCTGGTTATACTGCCAAGGAGCAGCATTGTTTTCCACATTGGTCATCATAAGATTTAATTCCTGCGGAGCAGCAGACTGTTCCATCACAAGGAATCTTCTCATTTCGAAAATGATGGAAAGCGGATCAAGCAGTACCGGACAGGCTTCTGTACAAGCATTACAGGTAGTACACGCCCAAAGTTCTTCTTTGGTGATATAATCATTCAGAAGTTTTTTGCCGTCATCTACGAATTTTCCGTTCTTGTCTATATTTTTTCCTACTTCTTCCAGTCGGTCTCTGGTTTTCATCAGGATCAATCTTGGAGATAGTTTTTTTCCGGTAATATTAGCCGGGCAGACTGAAGTACAACGTCCGCATTCCGTACAGGAATAAGCGTTCAGAAGCTGAACCTGATTCAGGTCGAAAATATCTTCAGCACCAAACTTCGACGGAACATCTGCTTCTGCTCCTTCTGCCGGAGCAGCGTAAGGATCAGCATTAGGGTCCATCATCAGTTTAATTTCCTTGGTTACTGAATCAAGATTGTTGAATTTTCCTTTTTTATCAAGGTTGGCAAACCATGTACTTGGAAATGCCAGGATAATATGCAGGTGTTTTGAATAATAAAGATAGTTCATGAAGAAAAGGATTCCCACAAAGTGGAACCACCACGCCGCTTTTTCTGTGAAGAACAGGAATCCGTCACTGAAACCATTGAAGATTGGTGCCAATACAGTAGAACTGATTGGAAAACTTCCATGCTCAGGAAGGAGACCTCTTTGCTGTAAAACCCAGTCTGCGGTATTCATTTTGAAGAATGCCATCATAAGGGCAAATTCAATGATAAGAATCCAGTTGGCATCATGTTTCGGCCATCCGAAAAGTTCTTTCATCGTTAATCTTTTCACCCCATAAAAGTTTCTTCTGATAAAGAATACCACCACACCGATGACAACAAGCAACGCCAGAACTTCTAATGTTGCTGTAAAGAAATTATAGAAACCATGTCCCAGAATTGAAGCCAGAAACCTATGGGTTCCAAACAATCCATCAACAATAATCTCGATAAGTTCGATATTGATGATAATGAACCCTACATAGACAAAAAGGTGAAGAATACCAGCTACAGGGCGTTTTACCATCTTGCTCTGCCCCATTGCCACTCTGGCCATGGTTTCCCAGCGTTCCGATTTCCTGTCGCTTCTGTTGATTTCTCTTCCCAGTTTAATATTTCTGTAGATCTTCTGCAGGCTTTTGGCAAACAGCCCGAATCCGGCAACCAGTAAGATCAGAAAAATAATGTTATCAATGTACTCCATAAGGCTATTTTAGTCTTTATTGTTCTTTCCAAAAACTGAGAAATTGATGTATCTCTTAGGGTTGGCTTTCATATCTTCAATCAGGGCATTGAGGTTAGTAGAAGCTGAGTTCAGATTATTATAAAGCTGCTCATCCTTCATCAGTTTTCCTAAGCTTCCCTGTCCGTTATCCACTCCTGCAATCACCTGATTCAGTTTTCCTACTGTAGCATCCAGATTGGCAATCGTAGCGTTTAGTTTTTTAGTATCAATGCTTTCTGCAAGATTTCCGTATTTATCCAGGGTTACTTTCCCGCTTTCCATGGTAACGGCTGCATTATCGAGTACTTTCTGAAGTTTTGGATCATTATGTCCTACAAGGTTGTTTACGCTTCCTGCAGTAGTCTGTAAAGCGCCTACGGTTTTATTAAGATTGGCCAGAAGGGCTCTGATCTCTTCTCTGTTCTGTGCATTCACGACCTGATTGGCATTGGCCATCAAAGAATCCACCCTATACAGAACGGTCTGAAGCTGATCTTTTACAGGGCCTACCTGAGACGAAAGACTTCCCAGCGTTCCCAGTTTGAAAGCTCCCTTCAACGTATCTCCGTCTTTTGCAGTCGGACCTCCGTATACAAGATTTACTCTCATTTCTTTTCCGGACATCAGCCCCGGCTCAAAAATCTCAAGAGTTGAATTCTTGGAAAATTCGAATTTATCATCTACCGTAATCTTTACGATGAAATTGATCTTCCCGTCTTTGGAGGTCTGGGGAATGATTTTATCAACCTGCCCAACCTTTAATCCATTGATAGAAACCGCAGAAGACTGTGCCAGCCCTTCTACATTATCATATTTCGCGTAAAATATATTATCGGTAGTAAAAAGGCTTCTGCCCTTCATGAATTGAAACAACAACACAAAGCCTACAATAGCCAAAAGTGCGATCACACCAGCTTTTAATTCTTTACTGAACTTCACTTGCTAAATTTTTTCTAATGAGCAAATATAATACATTTTAAATTAATGTTTTTCTTTATTGCTCTGCGTTAAATACAAAAAACCACCAGAAATATCTGATGGTTTTCTATCTGTAAAAATTGATTTCTTATTGTTGCTGATTACCCAGCTTGTTCCAGATCTCGATTCTGTAATCTTTGATATCTGCATTATCCTGAAGGCTCTTCATCCAAGCCTGTCCGAACATACCAGAGTTTCTCTGAGTAATAGATTCTGTGAACTGCTTAAGATCTCCAGGTTGTTTGTTTACTGTTTCCGACTTTTTGATCAGTACATAAACTCCCGTTCCTCCCTCAATAGGGTTAGAAAGTTTTCCTTTCGCCACTCCAAATGCAGCACCTGCTACTTTAGGCTCCATAGCACCTGCTACAGAAGGGTTAAGCATATTTACCTGAGCAGATTGTTTTGCAGATGCAAATAATTTAGCGATCTGATCTAAGTTAGAAGCTTTAGCTCCTGCAATTTTATCAGAGATTTGCTTTGCAGCCAGTTTATTTTTAACAATCATTTCGATCTGATCTCTTACTGATTCAGGATCTGCAAGACCTGCTTCCTGTTTTCCGTTAAGATATACTACGATCTTATCTCCTGTTCCTTCAACAGTAAAGAATTCTGTATCTCCTTTAGCTCTTTTCTTATCAAAAGCCCAACCCAGGATCTCACCATCTTTATCAGTACCAAGTCCCTGAAGCTGACCGTCAAATCTTTTAGCCGTCTTAGGATTAGAGAACTGGTAATTTCCTTTTTTCGCAATGTTCACGAAATCGTTGAAAGATTTCCCTTGTACCTGCTGAATGAATTTTCTTGCTTTCTTGTCAGATTCTGCTTCTGTAGCATCTGAAGGCTTCACCTCTTTTACAAGGTTAGCCACTTTATAGCTCATGGCACCAGATTTTTTATCTTCAACATTGATGATATGGTAACCAAACTGAGTTTCTACTACTCCTGTAGCTCCTTTAGGGTTCTCTGCTAAGAATTTAAGGAATTCCGGAACGAAAGGAGTTTCTGGTGTAGTCCATCCTAAACTTCCTCCCTGTGCTGCAGAGCTAGGGTCATTAGAAAGCTTGATAAAGTCTGTGAATTTACCCGGATTTGCTTTTACAATAGCTCCGATAGAGTCTGCTAATTTTTTAGCCTGTTCTTTAGATCTTGTAACACCTTCCCCTGCAGGGCTTCCTTTGAAAGCAATAAGGATATGTCTTGATAAGGTAGAATCTGAAGTCTTTTTATCTAAAAGCTTAGAAACCACATAAAAGTTCTGCTCTTTGTAAGGTCCGAAAACCTGTCCGATAGCAGCTGTAGGAATCTGCGCCTGAATAGTCTGAGGCAGCTGGTTAGGCTTCATATACTGAGCATTGAAAGGCATATCAGAATTAGCCATTACAAACATCGAATCATTTTTCGTGTTCTGGAAATTCTCCGTTCCTCCACTCGCATCTGTTCCTCCTGAATACAATTTTGTAATTTCTTTCTGAGCGGCTGCATCATCTGCTGCACTAGGCTGAGAAGGGAAATATACAATCCCCAGGTTTCTGCTTGGTTCAGCTTTGAACATTACAGGGTGCTGATTGATATAGTTTGCAAGATCCTGTGTAGAAACATTGATCTTTGTTTTCTGAAGGTAAGTAGCATAATCGATCTTTACAAAATCAATATCAGCAAGCTGGTCTCTCTGCTTCATCAGCTCTTCAGCTTCTTTCTTTCCTGTAGTGATCCCTCCTGAAATATTGGCAAACACCTGTCTCGCCATCAATCTGTACTCGATTGTTTTTCTGGTTTTCATCCACTGGTTATATTCCTGTGGATCGGTGCTTTGTAATGTTTCAACCTGTTTTTTTAATTCTTGTGTTTTAAAATTACCTTTCTCATCAAAGAACTGTTGATTCTGAGCAAACATCTGGTCGTACTGGATCTGATTCCAGAAATAATCATCTGTCATTTCAAAGCCCAGTTTCTCAAACTGCTGCTTGATGAGTTTAGATTGTACAAGTAACTGCCAAGCCTGCTCTTCAAGTCCGTTTTTTGGACGGCCTTGCTGATCAGCCTGCTGCTGCAGCACGAAAAGCTGGTCATTGAACTCTTCGCGGGTGATTTTCTCACCGTTTACTTTTCCTAAAACATCAGGATTTTTACCAAAAACCTTGTCGATACTGTCCGGGTTCACCAGAAACGCTAAAAGCGCCAATGCAATCACCCCCATTAATAGCCAAGGCTTACTCCTAATCTGTCCTAAAATTGCCATTTTATAAATTATAGTTTTTTATCAGTTTGCGAAAATACACATTTTTAAGAAATTAGAGAAGCGGAACTTCTTTATTTTAATTTTTTTCCAACAGAAGGTATCGAAAAAAGGAAATTTTGACCATATTTTTTATCAAAAAACAAATGGCATAAGTATTGTGCATTTTAGAAGACCATAATATGCTTACCATTTTCAGCGCATATTGTGAGTAATCAATTTAATGATTTAAAACGAAGATGACAATTTGTCACCCCAAATAATTATGACGAAATTTGAAGATATGAGTTTAGAGGAAATGATCAGCGATGGGTTTGATATTGTAGCTGAAGAGATCAATCTTTCAGACTTTTCGGAGACGGATAAGAATTCCGAGCAGAAAGTATTCCCTATTCTTCCCGTAAGAAATATGGTGATGTTCCCGAACGTGGTAATTCCTATCACAGCCGGAAGAAAAACATCAATACAACTTCTTGAAGAAGCTCAGAAAAACGGAGATTTCATTGGAATCGTAAGCCAGAAAAATTCAGATCTGGAGCAACCGGACGAGAAAGATATTTATCAAACCGGAACGCTTGCCAAGATCATTAAGATCATTAAACTTCCTGAAGGCAATATTACGGCTATTACAAAGGGATTTCACAGATTTAAAATAAAGAAGATAGTAGATACAAGCCCTTATTTTAAGGCTGAGATCACGAAACTAAAAGACTCCAGGCCTAAAAACAAGGAGGAATATGAAGCATTGCTGGAAAACATCAAAGATCTGGCCCTGAAAATCATAGAACTGGATCCGAACATCCCTAACGCAGCTAATTTTGCTATTAAAAATATCAGCAACAATGATGATCTTCTGAATTTCATATGCACCAATGCCAGTTTCTCATCCCTTGAGAAGCAAAGACTTCTTGAAGAAAAAAATCTGATGGAAAGAGCCAATAAGTGCTACGAAATGATGCATGAGGATTTCAGAAAGCTGGAGCTCAGAAATCAGATCCATCAGAAAACCTCTAAAGATCTTGATAAGCAGCAGAGAGAATATTTTCTGAACCAACAGATCAGAACCATCCAGGAAGAGCTTGGAGGCGGCCCTGAAAGTGATGTAGAAGACCTCATCATTAAAGCCAAAGCCAAAAAATGGAACCACGAGGTGGAAGAACATTTCCAGAAAGAGATCAACAGACTACAACGTCAGAATCCTAATTCCCCGGACTACAATGTACAAAGAAACTATCTTGATTTCTTTACAGATCTTCCATGGGAAACCTATACAAAAGATGTTTTTGATATTGCAAAAGCAGAAAGAATATTAGACAAAGCTCACTTCGGACTGGAAGACATCAAGAAAAGAATTCTTGAGCATATGGCTGTTTTAAAATTAAAAAACAATATGAAGTCTCCTATCCTATTGCTTGTAGGTCCTCCGGGAGTGGGGAAAACTTCTTTAGGAAAATCGGTTGCTGATGCATTAGGAAGAAAATATGTAAGATTATCTCTGGGTGGGCTTCATGACGAAAGTGAGATCCGCGGTCACAGAAAAACCTATATCGGAGCGATGGCCGGAAGGATTCTTCAATCCATCAAAAAATCGGGCACTTCCAATCCGGTGATTGTACTGGATGAAATTGACAAGATTGGGCAGGGGCTTCACGGAGACCCAAGTTCCGCATTGCTGGAAGTCCTTGACCCTGAACAAAATAAATCATTCTATGATAACTTCCTGGAAATGGGATATGACCTGTCTAAAGTAATGTTTATTGCTACTGCCAACTCTCTTTCCACCATTCAGACTCCACTTTTGGACAGAACGGAAATTATAGAAATTGCAGGATATACCCTGGAGGAAAAGACTGAAATTGCCAAAAGGCACCTCATCAAAAAACAGCAGGAAGAAAATGGACTTGACGCTAAATCCTTCAAGCTAGGCAATGTTGAGCTGAAACATATTATTGAAGCACACACTTCAGAAAGCGGGGTAAGAACTCTTGAAAAAAGGATTGCTTCTATTGCCAGATGGACAGCCCTTCAGACAGCTCTGGCAAAGGAATATGATCCGAAAATTTCAGTAGAAAAAGTAGATGAAATCCTTGGTGTCCCAAGACCAAAAAGCTTATCTGAAATCACGGGAGTTCCCGGTGTTGTAACAGGGCTTGCCTGGACCAGCGTAGGTGGAGATATCCTTTATATTGAAAGTATTCTAAGTAACGGAAAAGGAGCATTAACGATGACCGGAAACCTGGGAACCGTTATGAAAGAATCTGCAACGATTGCTTTAGAATATATCAAAGCCAAACATGATGAATTAGGCATTCCACAGGAAGATCTGGACAAGAAAAATATTCACGTCCATGTTCCGGAAGGAGCTACTCCAAAAGACGGCCCTTCTGCCGGAATCACAATGCTGACCTCAATGGTTTCTTCATTTAAAAACAAAAAAGTAAAACCTCATCTTGCAATGACTGGTGAAATTACTTTAAGAGGAAAAGTTCTTCCGGTAGGCGGAATCAAGGAGAAACTTCTTGCGGCAACCAGAGCAGGAATCAAGGATGTTATTCTTTGTGAAGCCAACAGAAAAGATGTGGAAGAAATCAAAAAGGATTATCTGAAAAACCTTACTGTACATTATGTAAACAGAATGGAGGAAGTCATTGATATTGCGATCGAAAATTAATTTATAACATATCAACTCTCAATAAGGAAACGTGTCTCATATTTTTGGGATGCGTTTTTTTATTGTAAACATTCATTTCATTATTCTTAAAACCTACCAAAATAAAGGTACCACACGACCAGTCTTTTATATTTCACTTTAGAAAAGAAATATGTTAATTAAACTAAAATGAACTTTCAATTCGACAGGTTTTCTTATTTTTATCCTACAGATTTGAAAAATTATGAACTTTCTCAGACTTCCATTCCTCGTCAATCTCACGCTTGTTGTTATTTCCATCATCGGACTTGGCTATCTGCTTGCACTGGGACAAAGCATTTTAGCACCCTTCTTTCTGGCTTTTTTAATGGCCATGCTCTTTCTTCCGGCTGCTACTTTTATGGAGAGAAGATTAAGGTTTCCAAGATCTGTATCCACTATGACCTCAGTATTTATCATGCTGGCGATTTTATCGGGGCTTATTTATTTTTTCGGATCACAGCTTTCTGATTTCAGTAAAGATATTCCTCATCTCAGGGATCAGGTAACTACAGTGTTCAGCAGCCTGCAGCACTGGGTTTCTAAAACATTTAACGTAAAAGTTGATGAACAGCTGGATTACATTAATCAGGGGTTGAATAAACTGCTTTCTTCTTCGGGTGTGATTCTCGGCTTTACTTTCGGAATATTTTCTTCCGGATTCGGGTTCATTGTATTCTTTACCCTGTTTTTCATCTTTATCTTAAATTACAGAAGGATTCTGAATAATTTTATTGTGACTGTGTTTAATGAGAAACATAAATCCAGCGTACAGGAGGTTGTCACTGAGATCCGTGTAATGACGAAAAAATATATTTTCGGACTCTGTCTGCAGGTTTTAATTGTTTCAATACTCACTTCTATTGTTCTTACTGTTTTAGGGGTAAAATATGCCGTTCTTCTGGCTGTACTGACAGGTTTATTGAATGTAATCCCCTATCTGGGCATTTGTATATCATTATTAATCTCTTGCTTTATTGCTTTTGCAACCGGCACACCTTCTACATGCATTTATGTCGCCATTGGATATATTGCCGTGCATATTGTTGACGGAAATATTGTTTTACCTTTCGTAGTAGGCTCTAAAGTAAAGATCAACGCTTTATTTTCTTTCATCGGAATTATTTTGGGCGAACACCTTTGGGGGATTGCAGGAATGTTCCTGTGTATCCCGGCTATCGCGATCATTAAAATTATTTTTGAAAGAGTGGAAGGGCTGAAGCCTTGGGGAAAATTGCTTGGAGAGGAAGAAAAGCCCAATAAAAAGAAAAAGAGCTACAAAATCTCCAAGAATATTACGTTGAAGGAAATGGACTGATGGATGGGCAATGAGTAATGGGTAATTGGCGATGGGTGATGAGCAATACTTTCTTCAATTCAGAATTTTGAAGACCGAACTTTAATTTTACACGAACAATGTGTTTTTATTCATAAATTAATAAAAATATGATGTTTTTATTTTACATTTGATATAAAATCATCAATCATGAAAATCGTAAAGTTTATTATTTGCCTGTTGTTCGGTCTTATGTTTATTAATGCAGGGTTGAACAAGTTTTTTCAATATTCACCCATGCCTAAAATGACTGACGAACAGTTGAAAATTTACGCTGCATTCAATGAAATCGGCTGGCTGTTTCCATTAGTAGGTATTGTAGAGATCATTGGCGGTATATTATTCATCTTCCCCAAAACCAGAGCATTGGGTGCTATTGTAATTCTCCCTGTAATGGTTGGAATTGTTCTGCAAAATGTATACAGAGATCCAAGCCAGGTAGGTATCATCATGGCTGTTGTTCTTTCTCTAATCAATATCTGGATGATTATTGACAATAAAGAGAAGTATAAAAACTTAGTTAGTTAGCAGGTACCAGACTACAACAACGCAGCTTAATACCTGCAACCTATCTTCTACTTCCTATCACCTATTTCAAATAAATGCACTGAATCCCGTGATTGATCTTCCCACGATCAGGGAATTGATCTCTTTTGTTCCTTCATAAGAGTAGATGGCTTCTGCATCTGCCACAAACCGTGCGACATCATATTCCAGTAAAATACCGTTCCCTCCCATTACCTCTCTTGCTCTGGAAACAATATCCCGGGTTCTTAGCGTACAGAAAACTTTGGCCAGTGAAGCATGCTCATCTTTTAATATGCCTTCATCCTGCATTTCGGAAAGTCTGAAAACCATAGTCTGCATTGCGGTAAGATTAGAAAGCATCTCCACCAGGTGCCCCTGAATCATTTGAAATGAGGCTATAGGTTTTCCGAACTGCTCTCTTTTCCGCGTATAATCCAATGCGCTTTCATAGGCTCCTCTTGCACATCCGGTAGCCATCCATGCAACTCCGGCTCTGGTCATCCGCAGAACCTTTCCGGTATCTTTGAATGAATCTGCATGCTGCAGCCGGTTTTCTTCAGTAACCAGACAGTCTTTCAGCGTAATCAGTCCATTTTGGACGATTCTCAGAGCCATTTTTCCTTTGATTTTCTCAACGGAATATCCGGGATTATCTTTTTCAACAATAAAGCCTTTCACTTCACCGCTATCCAGATCTCTGGCCCAGATAATGATTACATCGGCGAATGTGGCATTTCCGATCCATTTTTTCTGGCCGTTAAGAATCCAGCCTTCGGGTGTTTTTTTACAGGTTACCGTCAATCCGCCGGCAGCTCCGGATCCTACTTCAGGTTCTGTAAGACCAAAAGCACCGATCTTCTCAAACTTCTGCATCTGTGGCAGCCATTTCTGTTTCTGTTCTTCTGATCCGCAAATATAAATAGAACCCATTGCCAGACCGGACTGCACTCCAAAGAAGGTAGCTATGGAGGCATCTATCCTAGCCATTTCCATCGCAATAACCCCTTCCATCAGAAATGGCATTCCCGGACAGCCGTATCCTTCATAAGTTACTCCGCAAATGTTAAGCTTCTGAAATTTCGGGATCAATTCGAAAGGAAATTCGTCTCTGAGCCAGTAATGGTTGACCAGAGGTTTTACTTCTTTTTCCATGAATGTTCTTACTTTAAGCTGGATTTCCCGTTGTTCCGGTGTCAGGGTATGATAAATATCGTAAAAATCACCATCTATGGGCGGAAGCTCTTTCTTTTTTTTATCCGGGTCCAGCATTTTCATTAATCCGTGCAGCTGTTTATCATCCAGCTTAGAGAAATTATGCATCAGTTTCGGAAGATCTACTTTTTGAGAAATAGAGCCCAATTGTTCAAAATCTATGGATCTGAATAATTCTATTACATTTCTGATTTTGGAAAAAGTATTTGACATAGTAATGATTTGTGGGATTGATTTGTAAAAGATAAGCAAAAATTACTCCGAAAACAAAGCCAACCGTTCATAAATATTTTACAAAACACTCATTTACAATCCATTAAAACAGAATTTCTCTTTACAAGTTTTTTACGCTGGATTTTCAAAGGTTACAAAAGATCCTGTCTGAACTTTGGGATACACAAAACCTTAAATATCAACGCTATGAAAACGACGTACCTTAAACTATCACTATCTGCTGTTCTTTTATTAGGAACTTTTTCATGTAAAAAAGGAGAAGCTTCCGCCTCTGAAATAAAAGCATACGAAACGACAGATTCTGCTGCAGTACCTATCACAGACAGTATATCTTCTGCCGCTTCCACCCATGTAAAGGATAAGCAGTTCATTAAAACTGCAGATGTAAATATGGAAGTAAAAGATGTTTATGAAGCAACGGTTTCCATTGAAAAATCAGTTCAGGAACTGGGAGGTTTCGTGACCCACAGCAATCTTACCAGCAATGTAGTTTCTGAAAACACCTACAATACTTCCGGAGAAGAAGCAATGCTTATAAAAAAATACCAGACAGAAAATACGATGCAGGTTCGTGTTCCGGCTGAAAAGCTTGGTGAATTTTTAGCGTTGGTTAATGATAAAAAATTATTTCTTAATTCAAGAATCATTCATGCGGAAGATGTGACCTTCGATATCAAATATGCTGAAATGGAAGGTACAAGAATCAAAAAGACAGGCGATAACATCAGTAAACTCAAAGCGACAAAAGATAAAGTAGAGCTGGATGATCAGAATATGTCGGAGGGAAATCTTCAGAAGCTGGCCAATATGAACACCGGAAACGATCTTCAATACAGCACCATTGACCTCTACATTAAAGAGCCCCAACTGCGCATTGCTGAGATTGCCGTTACCAATATAACCAATATTGATAATAAGTATAAATTCAATTTTATATATGATGCAAAAAATGCTTTTGTAGAAGGCTTTTATCTGATTCAGAAGATTACAGTGGGTCTTATTACTGCCTGGCCGTTTGTCTTGATCATAGCTGCCGTGATTTATTTTTTAAGAAAAAGAAAAACAATAAAACCTGAACAGCCAAAAATTTCAGAATCCTAAAAACTACCCTAACCAATTGGTTATCATCATAATTTTAGATTTTACAGACCTCCTTTTTTAAGGAGGTTTTATTTTTTTTCAAAAAAAACTGTAACGACTTTCCAAGTACTATTACCTACTGTTTAAAAGAACAGAAAATCAAAAAAAATAATATCATGAAAAATTTAGTAAAACTTGGATTCGCAGCATTAACATTAATGACTTTTATAACAGCCGGCGCACAAGGTAAAAAACAGACCAACGAAAACAGTGTTCTCTGGGAAGTAACAGGAAATGGCCTTTCAAAACCTTCTTATATTACCGGAACCTGCCATATTATGTGCAGTAAGGATTTTGAAATAAAACCGAAAGTGACAAAAGCTCTTGAAAAAACAGACCGCTTTGTGATGGAAATCAATTATACAGATCCCTCAGAAATGACAGCATTGCAGGGAATGTTCCAAACCGACAAAAAATTGACTGACCAGCTTACGACAAATGAAGCAAAAGAACTGGATAAAATTCTTGCTGATTATGGAACCAATCTGAAAAATATGGACAATTCTTCCTCTCAGGCGCTCTACGCTCTGATCTCAATGAAAGCTGTTCCATGTCCGCAGACTGAAATAAAATCTTATGAAATAGAGCTTTTACAGGCGGCCCTTAAAAGCAAAAAGAGCATTGGCGGACTTGAAAAAGTGGAAGACCAGCTAACCTCTATCAACAAAGCGTATGATCTGAAAGAAGTCATCAAACAGCTGAAAATGGGCAAAGAATATGAAAGTCTTCTTAAAGACATGGTGGAGGCGTTCAAAAAAGAAGATGTACAATCGGTTTACACTCTGTTTAAAAATGATAAATTTATGAACGATAAACAAGAAAAAGCAATGCTTACTGACCGAAATAAAAACTGGGCAGAAAAAATGCCGGACATGATGAAAAAAGAAAGTAATCTTTTCGCTGTAGGCGGTGCTCACCTTATGGGAGATCATGGAATCATTAAATTGCTCAGAGCAAAGGGATATACTGTAAAGCCTGTATCAGATCTATAATATAACCCAAACCATGAAATTATCGTGAGCAGTCAAACTGAAGCTACGTTTTTAAAGCTAGTCAATCAGCACAAAGGCATTTTATACAAAGCCTCCCGAATCTATGCTGACTCTACAGAAGATCGGGAAGATCTTCAGCAGGAGATTCTCATCCAGCTATGGAAATCTTTCCAGACTTTCAAAGGAGACAGCGAATTTTCCACCTGGATGTATCGTGTTGCCATCAATACAGCGATTACTTATCTGAAAAAGGAGAAGAAAAGAACCCAGAACCAAACTGATGCTCCTGAACATTTTGAAGTACAGAGTGAAGATTACAACCCTGCAAAAGATAAGCAGCTGGAAATTTTTTACAATGCCGTTCAGAAACTCAATCCTTTAGAGAAAGCCGTGATCTTCTATTTCATGGAAGGAATGTCCCATAAAGAAATCGGAAGCAATCTGGGTCTCAGTGAAGGTAATGCCCGTGTAAAACTCAACAGAACAAAAGAAAAAATACAACAAATCATAAAAAAAACAGGTTATGAATTTTGATCAATTAAAAGAACAATGGAATAATGAAGAAAGCAATGTTCATATTCCGGACACTATAGAACAGTTAAAAGAAAGCAAACACCCTATTGAAAGGATCCGGAAAAGCATGAAAAAGGAATTTCCCGCACAGATACTCGCTGTTATTCTGATTGCGTTTTTTCCTTTACAGTTTAAGTTTCCTTCCTCTCAGTATGTTATTTATTACACATCGTATGTAATGATGGCAGTCATATCCTGCTATTATCTGTTCGGATTTTATCAATTTTATAAACAAACCGGTATTTATACCGGTAACACGAAAAACAGTCTTTGGAAAATCTATCATGAGCTCCGTCTCAATATGGAAAGGTATCAGTCTTTCGGATTTCTGCTCCTTCCGCATTTTTTAATTACTATCGGGCTAGTGATCTACAATACTCTTGAAGAAAAGGGAAAATCACTGAGCGGACTTTCGGAAGGATACCAACAGGCTTTAATTCTGGCTGTGCTTATCGGAACACTTGGACTCGTTACAAGCATTGTCTTATGGACGAAGTACGTTTATGGACGTAATGCCAAACAGCTGGAAAAGATTCTTGATGATATGGACGAATAAAGCTAAAATCTTACAGAAACCAATAACCATGAAATCCCCGGACCAAATTCCGGGGTTTCTTTTTTAAAAAAATGTTATTTATCATCCTCAAATTTAATTGAGGTTTTATTTTTCCTTAAATTTGCAGATCGGAAATAAAATGATAAGAATTCTGATCTTTTTTTTGACGGTTCTTTTCATTTTCTGACTCACATAATTCTTACCCTATGCTATCAAAAATAAACCCTATACACACTGACAGCTGGAAAGCTCTTGATGAACATTTCGCGGGAAATGATTTCGACCTGAGAAGCCTTTTTCAGTATAACCCGAATCGTTTTAATGAATTTTCCATCCAAAGAAATGATTTTCTTTTTGATTATTCCAAAAACCTGATCGATTCAAGAACGAAAGCTCTTTTATTAAAACTTGCTGAAGACTGTCAGTTAGAAGATGCCATTTCCAAGATGTTTTCGGGAGAGAAAATTAACGAAACGGAAGGAAGGGCGGTTTTACACACTGCTTTAAGGGATTTTTCAGATAAGGAAATTCTTGTAGACGGTGAAAATATAAAGCCTCAGATCAGAAAAGTTCTTGATCATATGAAGGCATTCTCGGAACATATTATTTCCGGAGCGCATAAAGGTTTCAGCGGAAAAGAAATCACAGATGTTGTCAATATCGGAATCGGAGGATCTGATCTTGGCCCGGTGATGGTATGTTCTGCTTTAAAACATTTTAAAACAAGACTGAACGTTCATTTTGTTTCCAACGTAGATGGCAATCATATTGCTGAGACTGTTAAAAACCTGAATCCGGAAACCACATTATTCATCATCGCTTCCAAGACCTTTACTACCCAGGAGACGATGACCAATGCCTATTCAGCCAAAAACTGGTTCTTAAAGGCAGGAAAAGAAGAAGACGTAGCAAAACATTTTGTTGCTTTATCCACTAATATCCAGGAAGTTAAAAAGTTCGGGATTGCAGAAGAAAATATTTTTGAATTCTGGGATTGGGTTGGCGGAAGATATTCCCTTTGGAGCGCTATTGGCTTGAGTATTGTTCTGGCAGTAGGCTACGACAATTTTGAACAGCTTTTAAGAGGAGCATTTGATACCGACCAGCATTTTCAGACGGCTGACTTCTCAGAAAATGTTCCTGTTTTAATGGGACTTTTAGGAATC
Organism: Chryseobacterium vaccae; assembly: GCF_009602705.1. Lineage (NCBI taxonomy): Bacteria > Pseudomonadati > Bacteroidota > Flavobacteriia > Flavobacteriales > Weeksellaceae > Chryseobacterium > Chryseobacterium vaccae. The sequence goes on from NZ_VSWH01000001.1 coordinate 3,097,533, forward strand.
TGGTACCGTAATTTTTACGCAGCCACGAGCTATGCTATTCTTCCTTACTCTCAATATCTGGACAGATTCGCTGCTTATCTTCAGCAAGGCGATATGGAAAGTAACGGAAAATGTGTAGACAGAAACGGTGAATTTGTAGAATATGAAACAGGACCTATTATCTGGGGTGAACCCGGAACCAATGGACAGCATGCTTTCTATCAATTGATCCATCAGGGAACAGAATTGATTCCTGCAGATTTCATCGCGTATGCAAAGAGTCCTAATAAAGTTTCTGATCACCAGGATAAATTACTCGCCAACTTTTTTGCTCAGACTGAAGCACTTGCCTTCGGAAAAACGGAAGAGGAAGCAGAAGAAGAACTGAGAAATTCCGGTAAATCTGAAGAAGAAACAGACAGGCTGTTAAACTATAAGGTCTTCCACGGAAACACTCCAACTAACTCCATATTATTCAAAGAATTAACCCCTCTCACATTAGGACAGTTAATTGCGATGTATGAGCATAAAATTTTCGTTCAGGGGGTAATCTGGAACATTTTCAGCTTTGACCAGTTCGGGGTAGAATTAGGAAAGGTATTAGCCAATAAAATTCTTCCGGAACTTGAAAATAATGAAGCCGTAAGTTCTCACGACAGTTCTACAAACGGGCTGATCAATTATTATAAAGAGAATAAATAGAATCAGCTGGCTTCAGCATACCATTGTATTCAATAAATCTAAATAAAGTAAAAAAAGTAAAAATGGCAGAAATTCTTGACGGATTAAAAGTATCCAAAGAAATAAAAGCAGAGATCAAGGCTGAAGTAGAAAAGATTCTAGCGTCAAAAAGAAGAGCACCGCATCTGGTAGCTATTCTTGTTGGAAATAACGGGGCAAGTAAAGCCTATGTGAATGCTAAAGTGAAAGACTGTGAAGAAGTGGGCTTTCAATCAAGCTTAATTAAATTTCCAAGTACAGTTTCTGAATCTGAATTACTGGAAAAAATTGATGAACTGAATAAGTCTAAAGCAGTTGACGGATTCATCGTTCAGCTGCCTTTACCGGATCAGGTTGACCAGGAGAAAATCATTAATGCCATTGATCCAAGAAAAGATGTAGATGGCTTCCACCCTGAAAACTTCGGAAAAATGGCACTGGAAATGGATACCTTCCTTCCTGCTACCCCTTTCGGAATTTTAACGCTTCTGGAAAGATATAACATCGAAACCAAAGGGAAAGACTGTGTAATCATCGGAAGAAGTAAAATTGTAGGAAGACCTATGAGCATCCTTATGGGAAGAAAAGATTTCCCTGGAAACTCTACGGTAACCCTTACTCACTCTTATACTAAAGACATTGAAGAATACACGAAAAAAGCTGATATTGTTATTACAGCTTTAGGAGACCCTCATTTCCTTAAAGGAGAAATGATCAAAGACGGAGCTGTAATTGTTGACGTAGGAATTACAAGAGTAGATGATGATTCTCCAAAGGGATATTATCTGGCAGGTGACGTAGATTTTGACAGCTGTGCCGCTAAAGCAGGCTGGATCACACCGGTACCCGGAGGAGTAGGACCAATGACAAGAGCTATGCTGATGAAGAATACCATCATCGCTTATAAAACATCGGTTTATAACGACTAATTTAAAATGAATAAAGAACAAGATATTTTATTAAAAGAAGGTAAAATGCTCCCTGTGATGGAGCATTTTTACACTTTACAGGGAGAAGGGGCACACACCGGAAAAGCCGCCTATTTTATCAGACTGGGAGGCTGTGATGTGGGTTGCCATTGGTGTGATGTGAAAGAAAGCTGGGATCCCAACCTTCACCCATTGATGAATGCGGAAGAAATTGCAGAAACAGCTGCAAAACATTGTAAAACAATTGTTCTTACCGGCGGAGAGCCTCTAATGTGGAACCTGGATATTCTTACCTCCAAATTAAAAGAACTGGGATGCAGCATCCATATTGAAACTTCAGGAGCTTACCCGATGAGCGGACAGCTGGACTGGATCACACTTTCCCCAAAGAAGACAGGTCTTCCGAAAGAAGAGATCTACCAGAAAGCCAATGAGCTTAAAGTCATCATTTTCAATAATCATGATTTTACTTTTGCACAGGAACAGGCTGCCCAGGTTTCAGAAAATTGCAGGCTTTATATGCAAAGTGAATGGAGCCGGCGTGATGAAATGTATCCTAAGATCACTGATTTTATTCTGGCACATCCGGAATGGCAGGCTTCTGTTCAGACTCACAAATATCTGAATATCCCGTAAAAATACGTAACTTAGCCCTTCGTATCCGTTATAACACCGATAGATGCAGAGAATTCGATACTCTAGATACCTGAAATCGATCATCATTTTGCTTGACCTTCTGGTTATTGCATCTATTTTTATATTCTTTTTTATCAGCAGAAACGAAGATTTAAAGTATCATGAGGAAACCTGGTATCAGAATATTTTCTCTCTGATACTGCTATTTTTGTTCTGGATACTGCTGAGTGGCAGGACAAAAATTTACAATATCCCGAGAAACCTCACATACACCTTGTTTCTGGAACGTCTTCTGGTACACTTTTTATTTTTTATACTGGGTGTTCTGCTGATTGGAAAAGTAAGTAAAAATGTATTTTTCACTTCGGATATTTACTGGCTTTCATTTTACCTTTTTTTCTGTATTTTCTTTACGAAGTCTATTATATTCTTTTCTATCAAATATTTTCGTTCTTTGGGGATCAACTACAGGAACGTTATGTTTTTGGGAGAAACAGATGCTACAGACATTTTAAAGAATATATTTCAAAACAGGAAAGATTACGGATATAAAATCTTTGAATATGAAAAATCCGATATCAATGACTTAGACCTAGTGAACTTTTGGAAAAAAAATGGTATTCACACCCTGTTTTTATCAACAGAAAATAACTTCAGCGAACAAGAGGAAACACAGATCTTCCGGCTGGCAGAGGACAATAAAGTACACGTATCCCTGATACCGAGTATTACCCAAAGTGATTTTTTCCTTTATGACTTAGGCTATATTCAGACGCAGCCTATTCTTAATCAGGCAAAATATCCTTTAGACTATTATGCTAATTATCTGGTAAAAAGAACTTTTGACATGGCATTTTCCATTATCATATTGCTTTTTATCTGTTCATGGTTATTCCCGATTGTTGCTCTTTTCATAAAAGCAACTTCAAAAGGGCCTGTTTTTTTTGTTCAGAAAAGATATGGTTTTCACGAAGAAGTATTTGATTGTCTTAAATTCAGAACAATGGTTGTAAACGATCAGTCTGCCATTAAAACTACAGAAGAAAATGATTCCAGAATCACCAGTATCGGAAAATTTCTGAGAAAGACCAGCCTTGACGAACTTCCACAATTCATTAATGTATTGAAAGGAGACATGTCTGTTGTAGGGCCACGCCCTCATATGCTGGCTGTTGACAATTATTACAAACCTAAAATCGGGAGATACAGTTTGAGAAGCATGGTAAGTCCGGGTATTACCGGTCTAGCTCAGGTAAGTGGTCTGCGGGGAGACTATGGAGATGTGGAAATAGAAATGAAAAAAAGAATTCTTGCCGATGCTTTTTATGTGCGAAACTGGAGCTTTGTTTTGGACCTGGTGATCATTTTCAAGACAGTTTTCCTGGTTATCGGCGGAGATAAAAACGCGAAATAAGTTAAACATACTAAGGAACAGATTGAGAAAACCCAGTGGGTTCTGAGGTTCAATATCGTTCAGACCTTAAACTCATTCTTAACTTTAATTAAATAAAAAAAGTCTAATTTAGCAGCATGTTAAAAAAGTTTTTCACAGCTGTAGGAGAATACATTATCCTGCTAGGTAAATCCTTACAGAAGCCTCAGAAAATGAGGGTTTTCTGGAAGCTGTTCATGAGAGAAATTAATGATCTCGGAGTCAATTCTTTTGGGCTTGTGATCTTCACTTCTATATTTGTGGGAGCAGTAGTTGCTATCCAGATGTTCAATAATTTTGATTCTTCTTCTTTCCCGATTCCGCCTTCCTTCGTGGGTTATGCTACGAAAGCAGTTTTGGTTCTGGAATTTTCGCCCACCATTATCAGTCTTATCCTGGCGGGTAAAGTAGGATCTTATATTGCATCCAGTATAGGAACCATGAGGGTTTCCGAGCAGATTGACGCATTGGACATTATGGGGGTGAATTCGCCCAACTTTCTGATACTTCCAAAAATTTTCGCCTGCGTTATTTTCAACCCTATTCTTATTGCCATCAGTATCGTATTCGGTATCGGTGGAGGCCATCTGGCAGGTATGCTTACCGGGAACTGGACTGAGAATGATTATATAGTAGGGATTCAGATGTATATGCCGAACTTATTCGTGTATTATGCATTTATCAAAACTACTGTATTTGCTTTTATCATTGCTACGGTCCCTTCCTATTTCGGGTATAACGTAAAAGGAGGATCACTGGAAGTAGGTAGAGCAAGCACCCAGGCGGTGGTATGGACAATGGTATTTATTATCATTTCCGAATTAATTTTAACCCAATTAATATTAAGCTGATGATTGAGGTAAAAGATCTTAAGAAGAGTTTTGGCGATGTTGAAGTACTTAAGGGAATTTCAACTTCTTTTGACAAAGGAAAGGTAAACCTGATCATCGGGCAGAGCGGCTCGGGAAAAACTGTTTTCCTGAAAAGTTTACTGAATGTATATCAGCCCTCATCAGGAGAAATTCTTTTTGATGGTACGGATATCAATACGATGACCAGAGACCAGAAACAGCATCTGCGTTCGGAAATCGGGACCGTATTTCAGGGCAGTGCACTTTTCGACTCGCTAACGGTGGAAGAGAATATCATGTTTCCGCTGGATATGTTTACAAACCTTACATTCCGGGAAAAAAAGAAAAGGGTTTTTGAAGTGATAGGCAGGGTACACCTTGATAAAGCGGGCAGAAAATTTCCGTCTGAGATTTCCGGGGGAATGCAGAAGCGTGTGGCCATTGCAAGAGCCATCGTGAACAACCCGAAATATCTGTTCTGTGATGAACCGAACTCGGGACTTGACCCTTACACCTCCAATATTATTGATGACCTTCTTCTCGAAATTACAAAGGAATACAACACCACAACCATCATCAATACCCACGATATGAATTCGGTAATGACAATTGGTGAAAAAATTGTATACCTGAGACTGGGAATTAAAGAATGGGAAGGAAATAAGGATGTTCTTATCACCGCAGGCAATAAAAATCTTATTGACTTCGTTTATTCTTCAGAACTGTTTAAAGAATTGAGAGAATATCTACTTGAAAATAATAAAACGATTGAAAATACAATCACAAAAATAGACGATAATGAAAAAGGTACTTAGTATAGCATTAATCGGGTTCTCTATGTTGGCTACTGCACAGATCTCACTGGCAGGTAAAGCCAACTTAATATTCCCGACAGGTTCTCCTTCATGGAAAAATATCAAGGGAACGGTAAATGATGCGATTGACGGAACAGGAAAAAACAATGCAGGTTTCAATGTAGGACTTTCATTAAAAGTAGGACTTCCAACTTCACTTTTTGTAATGCCGGAACTATATTATACTCACTTCAAAAATGAATTTACTACCGAGAATACTACTTTCGATGTAAAAAGCAACCGTATTGATATGCCGGTTCTTGTAGGGTATAATGTATTAGGAAATATGCTGGGGGTTTTCGTAGGGCCAGTGGCAAGCTATAATTTGAGTACGGATAATACATACAATGATTTTAAAGAAAACGCCAAAAATAATTTTACAGTAGGTTACCAGTTCGGAGCCCAGCTGGAAATTAAAAAACTGATTGTGAATGCTAGATATGAAGGGGCTTTCAGTAAGGATGAGAGAAACTTCATCAATAAAGTTTCAGGATCAGAAATCAGATATGATAACAGGCCTAACCTATTTATGGTAGGTTTAGGATATAAGTTTTAAATCAATCGAAATAACAACTATAAAAAAGCCCTCTAAATCTTAGATTTGAGGGCTTTTATTCTGTTCCTGAAGTTCTGCTTCGCGTTTGGCAATCTCAGCCGCCTGTTTTTCCAATTCTTCTTTATCCTTCTGCAGCTGTTTAAATTCCTTTTTTTTCTGCTCAGCTTTAAGAGCACTTCCTTTACTCATATAACCTACCATTCCTCCAATGATCAGCCCGATTCCTACACCAGCCATCATTCCCATCATATGAGAGAGAGTAATTTTTTCAACGGTAAAATCCGTTGTAAGGTAAAAAAGCAGTGCTGAAACCGCAAGCAGTATAAGCCCGGTAATTGATAAGCTCTTCATAATATCGTGTTTAGTGGTTGTAGTAAAAAAGCCTTACTAATTTACGAAAAAATAAAATAAGGCTTTATACAAGATTAAAAATTCAAATTATATCTTTCCTCCGGCAGCTTTATAATATTCTAAAGCTTTCGGAAGGTTTTTATTGATATCGGATATTCTGGTTTCCGGATTCGGGTGGGTAGAAAGGAATTCCGGTTGTCTCGCTCCTGAAGAGGCTGCTTCCATTCTGTTCCAGAATGGTACTGCTTCTCTTGGGTCATATCCTGCCATAGACATCAGGTATAATCCCATCTGGTCTGCCTCAGATTCCTGGCTTCTTCCATATTTCAATAAGGCAACCTGTGATCCGATAGGATACGCCTTTTCAAAAATACTTGCCCACTGTGCATTGGAAATTGTACTTCCTAAAATAGCTCCTCCATACTGGGCCATCATCGCCTGAGAAATTCTTTCATTTCCGTGACCTGCCAACGCATGGGAAACCTCGTGTCCCATTACTACTGCAAGACCATTATCATTTTTTGTCACCGGCAGAATTCCTGTATATACGGCAACTTTCCCACCGGGCATACACCATGCATTCAGTTCATTACTCTGTAACAGATTGAATTCCCAGTTGTAATTCGCCAGATCTGCTGACCTTCCGATGTTCTGATAATATTTTTCCGCAGCACTTTTTATCCTGCTTCCAACACTCACTACTCTTTTAGCATCTGCGGTACCGGTGATGATCTTAGATTTAGACAATGTCGTTTTATATTCCTGTGCAGACATTGTTAATATTTCTGAATTATTGGCGATCTGTAACGAAGACCTTCCCGTAATCGGGTTGGTTGTACAAGCTGAAACTGTCAGAGCAATAGCTCCTATTCCTAATAGTTGTGTTATTTTCATTGTTCGAGTGGTTAATAATTCAACATTTACAATTTCTATTCCAAAATGGTGAAGAAGGAATATATTTGCATACATTTTGCTATTTAAAATTAACAATAATTATGGTTATGAAAAAGTATATTTCACTTATATTTATTTTTGGATTTCTATTTTTCTTTCAAAGCTGTTCTTCACAGGCTTCAGCAGATCCAAAAACAGTAGATGCTCTGGTAAATTCCCAGGATTTCACATTCCATGCACAGCGTGCCAACACCACCAGCTATGATGTGATCAGGATTATGAATTCCATGCCGAATTCCACTGCATCAAGAATGCTTGACCTGAACGGAAATTATACCATCGAAATGCATCAGAATACCATGGAGGTTGTTCTGCCTTATTTTGGAAGAACATTTAACACCACCTTCGGAAACCGCGATGGCAGCAGCTACAGATTTAGTTCCAAGGATTTTACAGTGCAGAAATCTCAAAATAAAAAAGGCACCTGGACTCTAAAAATCAAACCCAACGATGTTCAAAACGTAGATGAAATGTATATAGAAGTTTTTAAAAACGGAAAGACCTTTGTATCCATCAGAGGGAATGACAGACAGCCGATCACCTATGACGGTTATATTTCAAAAAATGAAGAAAATAAAAAGGAGGAAACTAAGCCCTAATCCTTTTTTGACAGAAACTTTTCAACAAATAACTTTGCTTCAGTACTTGGATTGGAAACCATTTCTGAAGCATTTTTTTTGTGCATAAGATAAGCTTCTTCTACAGAATCACTTTTTTTCATCAGGGCAAGAATATATTCCTGAACCCAATATTCAAATCTTTTTTCTGCCTGCTGTACACGAACCTCTTCAAAGCGGCCAGCTTTCTTTTTAAGGCTGATGAATTCATCAATTTTACCATAAACCTCATCAAGCCCCTCATTATTTAAAGCTGAACCAAGCAATACAGGAATTTTCCAGTTTTTTTCTTTTGGTGGAATAAAATCTAAGGCACGTTTCAGCTCCAGTCTTGTATTTTTGGCTTTCTGTAAGTTGTCCTGATCTACTTTATTAATGAAAATAAGATCTACCATTTCCATGATGCCGCGTTTGATTCCCTGAAGCTCATCTCCGCCGCCAATAATTTTGAGAAATAAAAATACATCTGTAATATCAGCAACTAAAACTTCGGACTGCCCTACTCCTACAGTTTCTATCAGAATATAATCATAGCCTGCTGCTTCGCAGATCATCATTGTTTCAAATGTTGTATTCGCAACACCTCCTAAAAAACCGGAACTTGGGGAAGGCCGGATAAATGCATTTTCTTCTCTGGCCAGTTCTTCCATTCTGGTTTTATCCCCTAAAATACTTCCCTTATTAATAGAAGAGCTGGGATCTATGGCCAGAACTGCTACTTTTTTGCCATTGGCAATAGCAAGCCTTCCAAAACTCTCAATAAATGTAGATTTTCCGGCACCGGGAACTCCGGTTATTCCTACGCGGACAGATTTTCCGGTAAAAGGCATTATACTCTTTAAAAGTTCTTCTGCCTGGGTTCTGTGTTCTGCTTTTTTACTTTCAACTAATGTAATCGCTTTTGCAATCAGGCGTTTATTTCCTGATCGTATTCCTTCTATTAGCTCTTCTGTAGAAAATTTCATTGATCCAAAATTAATAATTAAAACTGAATAGTCAATAATATAAAGGCATAACAAAAGAATCCTTTCTGTTATTAATTTTTATTTCTTCTAAATTAAAACTACTGTAAATCTACCCAACGGGAAAGGGAAATTCCTACATTTGTTATTAATCAAATATAAGAAACATGAAAAAAATAGCCGCTGGCACATTACTTACCGGAATTTTATTAGCATCCTGTACACCAAAAGCTTCTACCGCATCTCCTGCGGGACCTGCTGTTTCTACGGCTGAACAGATGGCACAAGGGAAAGTAATTTTTGAAAATTCGTGCGGAAAATGTCATAAATTACCAGATCCTACGGCTCATACATCTGTACAATGGGTAGGCATCATGAACTCTATGGCACCGAAAGCTAAACTGAATGACGAGCAGCACCAGTGGGTTTATGATTATATTGTTTCTGTGAAAAAATAAGCATCATCAACAAAAATAAGGGATATGAAAAAATTAATTTTAAGTATGGCTGCCGGTTCTGCATTTCTTGTATCATGCGGACCTAAAAGCACGGCTGTAACAGGCCCGAAGTATACGGCATCTGAACAGCTTGTTCAGGGTAAAACGATTTTTGAAAATTCATGTGCCAAGTGTCACAAACTTCCTGATCCTGCCAAACATGATGATCAGGGCTGGATAAAAACGTTAAGCAGAATGGCTCCAAAGGCCAAATTAAATGACGAACAGCACCAGATGGTTTATGATTATCTGATCTCTGTAAATAAAAAATAAGCTTTCTTTCGAAAGCTTATTTTATTTCAGTGCTATCCCTAAGCCCGGTTTTCCGGAGAGTATAATCGTTCCGTTTTCCACATGATTTCCGGAGGCATAATCATTGGAAATCAGACTGGCTCCGTCCAGGTCTGCAAAATCGGTGAGTCCTGCCAGAGCACAACCGGCAGAGATTCCAACGGTAGATTCTGTCATGCATCCTATCATTATTTTATACCCCAGTTCTTTTCCTTTTCTGATCATTTCCAGAGCCGGAGTAAGTCCTCCGCATTTCATCAGCTTAATATTGATGCTTTTATAATAGGGGATCAATTTTTCCAGAGAATCTATATTCCGGCAGTCTTCATCTGCCATCCAATTGGCAAAACCCTCTTTTTTTAAAATGGCATACTGATCAACCGGTCGTGGCTGTTCTATATAGGTAAATTTCTGTATTTCTGAGTTTTCCTGAAGCCAGATACAATCTTCTTCTGTAAAACTCGCATTGGAATCTAAGGCAATATTCCGGTTAAGCTCCAGCAGTTTTCTGATATGATCTTTATTTAATCCTTTGCATTTCACTTTAAATTTGTTCCAACTACTTTCTTCCATTTTCCGGATCTGATCTTCACTATTTCCTACTGAAATCGTAATAGAGCTTTCTGCAAGGTTTTCAGACGGGAGCCTGTTCAATTCAATAAAACTTTTATTTTCAAGCTTTCCGAATAGATCCCAATAAGCACAGTCTAATGCTGACAACAGAAACAGATGCAGATTCATTGCAGAAATAGTTCTGAAAAATTCTTCCGGATGAACAATTGACTGCCTTTCCAGCAAAGGCTGAATTTCTTTTAATTTTAAAACAAAATCCTGAAGGTTAATCTGATAATAATCTATGCCTACACATTCTCCATATCCTTTGAAATTCAGGCAGGATAATTCTATGAGCAAAGCTTCTCTTCGGTCATAGTTTCCGTAAGCGATGGAAAATGTTTCTTTCAGCAGAAGCTGTCTGATATCGAAATTGACTGTTATTTTCATCATTTTAAGTTATGGCAGAAATAAGATTTTAGAGTGTTTCATCTATTAAAACTACAAAAAAGGAGACTTATTTTTTCTTTTTTTTACTTTTTGGCATTTTACTTTTGATAAATTTTTCTTTCTCCTTCAGCTTATCTGTCATATTTTGGGAAAGACTGGTTTTCCTTGCTTCTTTAAGAGATTGTAGCGCTTTTTTAAAGTCTCCTTTTTTCTCAAACAAAAGCGATTGGGAACTGAAAAGGTCTGTCTTATCAATTCCTTTAAGTTTTAAAGCAAATTCTATTAATTTTTCTGCCTGATCATAGTCTTCATTATTCAAGAGACAGCTGATATAATATTTGGGGATGTTGATATTGCCGATATTATTCTGTAAAGCTTCTTCAAAATAAGCTTTTGCCGTTTCATAATCTTTCAACACTTCAGAATATATTCTTCCCATCAGACAAAGACTGTCGGCATCCTGCGGATCATAAGCCAGGGCATAGTTTAATGCTTCCAGACAGTCTGCGAGGTAGTAAGGATAGTTGTCTACCGCTTCAAAGTAGTATTTATTTTTAGTTAAGGTCATTGTTGTAGTTTTTAAGTTCTTTTTTCAGAACATTTCTTTGTTTTTTGAAAGACTTGTCCTCTTTGTTCTTTTTAAAATCAGTTCCGGTAAAGGTTCGTACCGGATTTCCTCTCTGTACCTGCAGATGGTTATTCCAGGTATCCTGCATCCGTTTTTCCAGCTGGCGGATGTAAAGTCCTGCGACTCTCTCTTTCAGTCTTGACACAGCCAGCTTTTTATTCTCCAGCTGCGAGCGTGAGTCCTGTGCGAATACACTTTCTCCGGTAGGTGTATGAACGGCGCGGACCGCTGTGTTTACCTTGTTCACATTCTGGCCGCCGCTTCCCTGGCTTCTCGTGGTCTGGAACTGTATATCTTTTTCATTGAAATTTATTTTTTCCAGTCCTTCCAGCTCAAAGATTCCGATAAACCAGTTGCTTCGTTTATGAAGTTTTCTGAACGTACTTTTACCGGTCCAGCATATACTTCCCAGCCAGCTTTTCAAGAATCCGGTAATGTCTTTTCCCTTTAAAAGGATGGTTACCGATTTCAGGGTAAGGTTTTCATCCCCACTCTCGCGGTGGATGATTTCATAATCTATTTTGTTGTCTTTAACCTCCTCAAGGAAGACCTTCAGAATTTTCGCAGTTACCCACTGGCATTCCAAAGGCCCTCTTCCTGAGGTGATCTGAATTAATTTTTCCATTATTACTTTGGTATTTTGCTTAATAAGGGATGACCAACCGGATCCGTTCCCTTTTGTAATAGTTCTTTTGCAGCCATTACTGCCCAGCATTTATCACTTGAATGAATGTTTCTGTAGAATGAAAGTAAAACATCAGGCTTCACAACCGCAAATCCATTGGTTTCTATGGTTTCAAGATCATTTCTTTCAAAAAAATCGATGGTGATCCTGTGAAATTGATCACTTTCCAATTCTACTGTTTTTTCATACCTCCGGAAATTTTCTTTACTCTGCAAATGATCGTAGCGGGTCCAGACTTTCTGAAAGCCGTTCTGCTGAAGGATCATTACTACTTCTGCTACATTTTCCTTTATTACAAAAACATCAATGTCTTTGTGGTCATGTGCATGTTTATATTCCGGATGTCCTGTTTCTGACATGAAATGCCATGCCCAGCCTCCTGATATAATAACTTTATTTTTTAATTTTTCTAAAATTTCAAGCCCCAGACGGATTCTGAATTCCGGCCAGACCTCTCCATACCTTTTTATGTTATGTGGTGCTCCCATTTTTTTGTTTTTTGAGATTAAAATTGAAGGTTATACAGTTCTGTTGATCTGTTATTTTCAGAACTTATATAAACCTTATAGGTTTTTGAAACCTATAAGGTTGTGGCTGCAAACTATCTTTCTGCAAAATTTTCTCAACTGATTACTGTAAACAATTAATCCAATTTATTTATCCATTCTCACGATTCTCGGCTGGAATGTTCCCAGGATGTCTACCAGATCACTCTGTGCATTCATCACGTCATGAATATCTTTGTAGGCCATTGGAGCTTCTTCCGTATTTCCGCCCATCAGAGTGACTTTCTTTAATTTCAGTTCTTTTTTGATGTCATTCTGCGTGAATAAACTTCTGCATTCTGCTCTTGAATGGGCTCTTCCAGCTCCATGTGAAGCTGAATTCAATGCCTCCGGGTTTCCTTTACCACGAACGATGAATCCCTTAGCTGTCATAGATCCGGGAATCATTCCCAGCTCATTTTCACTGGCCGGAGTGGCTCCTTTTCTATGAACAATGACTTCTTTTCCGTTGTGAATCTCTTTCCATGCAAAATTGTGATGGTTTTCGATGCGGGCTTTTACTCTTCCTCCCACTGCTTTTACCAGTCTTCTGTGAATATCATCATGGCAGGCAGAGGCATAGTCTCCGGCCAGATTCATTGCTGTCCAGTATTCCAGTCCCAGATGGGTGTTCAGGTCAAGCCAGGCAAACTGCTGGGCTTCTTTCGGAAGCGGGCACTGCTCTACGGCTACTCTTGAATAGTATTGAGCAATTTCTGCTCCCAGTCCTCTTGATCCGCTGTGCGAAAGGATTCCCAGATATTTACCTTTGGGAAGGCCAATCTGTTCGTCTTCTTCTGTGATTTCCACTTCACCGAATTCTACGAAGTGATTTCCTCCGCCGGAAGATCCCATCTGTTTGATGGCTTTTCCTTTTAATCTTCTCAGAATAGGGATCAGATCAAAAGTATCCCTCTCGAAAATTTCATGTTCTGCATGAGATTTGTGGGTCTCATACATACCAAATTTGGTATGTTCGGCCAGCGCTTTTTCATATTTTTCTCTGGCACCGTCAAGATATGAAACCGGGGTATCCAGAATACTCAGACACATTCTGCATCCTATATCCATACCTACTCCATAGGGGATCACCGCGTTTTCCACAGCCAATACACCTCCTATCGGAAGACCGTAACCGCTATGCGCATCAGGCATCAGCGCTCCCTGTACCGATACCGGCAGCTTTAAAGCCGTATACAGCTGATTTTTGGCTTCTTCAGAAATATTATTTCCAAAGATCTGAAAAGAGGCACGCTGAGTATTCAACATTCTTTTTTCAGTTTTCTTTGAAGACAGCAGGGATTCCGCGATCTGTCCGAAGGTTAAGTCTTTTTCATAATTCTCCGGATTGAGCAGAATTTCCTTTAAAAGAGATTTCACATAATGAATATTTTTAGTAGCAAAATTTCTTTTCATTACCTCCAAAGCCACGTTGATACTTTGATTGTTCGGATAGCCCAGTTTTAATATATCTTTTCCTTTTAGTTTTAAATTTCCCATTGTTTTTGTTTTAAATAATAGCGGACTTAAATGTCCAGAAAGCTATCTGCAATTTCTGTTGCAGACATTGTGCAGGCAACATATTTCCTGCGTTTGATAAGATCTGTTTTATACTTCATTTCCCAGCTGTAGGATCTGCCATAAATGGTTTTATGAATGATTCCTTTCACTGTATGTTGCCCTAAATACGACTCCAGTTCTGCACATTCTTTTTCAAGTTGTGCATCTATTGGCTTGTAGTGGGTAATCATATGAGGTCTTACTCTCAGGGTAAACCTCCAGGGTTCAATGAATTCGTAGTAAATCTGGTTTGATTTCCGGAAAGGACAGTATTCTTCTTTTTTCAGGAAATACTGCTTTTCTCTTGGGGTAAGCCCAAATTTCGGACTGATCCAGGAATATGAAGATATACGGTTGAGTTTCTGCTCCCGTTCCACATATATTCTCCGCCCTGATTTTCTTTTCTTTTTCAAAAACTGGCGGCTTCCGGAATACATATAGGTATTTATTTTCTTCAGAATCCCTTCGAAGAATGCTCCGTCTTTGCTTCTCATCACATCATCCCTTACCACAAAGAATCTTACAAATCCTAATTGGTAGGGTTCATCCAGAGGAATCATCGGCATATTTCTTCTTATCTCCCAGAGTTCATCACTACGTTTATATTTTTTTCTTATCTGTTTTTCTACATCTTTTTTAATTGTTCTTTTTCTGTTTCTTACGCTTCTTAGGCGGTGAAACAGAAGGTTATCATTTTCCATTTAATAGAGAGATCAGAGGTGAAGTATCAAAACTTTATTTCTGATACATCACATGCATTCTTAATCAACTAAAATTTCAGTTGACGGGTTTGACAATGACGGACTAATGATTCTGAACATGAAAAGTTCAGGCATTTTATCCTGTAATGACACTAAAAAAGATTCCGGGAAAACTTCTGAGTTTGAAATATTGCGCAATAAAAAACCCGAAATCTTGGCGACTTCGGGTTTTGATATTTCGTTATACTATTATTCTAAGAGTGTACCAAACCACGAAGCCTTTCCGCCATAAGCGGTAATCCAGCTGTAGAATTCTGATTCGTTTTGAACATTGCTTCGTTGTTTTTAATGGGTTAAACTTGATTTTCAGGTGCAAATATATAAATTTTTCTGATCTTTCAAATATTTTTTTCACTTAAGGTGAATAATGCTGAGAAAAATGGCATCAATTACCTTTGTCATTCTATTGATATCAAGCGTTTCCAGGGTATCTGTAGTCTGGTGATAATTTTTGTTCCTGAAAAATGAGGTATCGGTGATCATGAGAGCGGGAAAATCAAATTTCCAATAGTTCAGATGATCAGAAAAATCTACTCCCTTTACAAATCCAGGAGCTGGAAAAGTTTCTGTTTTTATCTGGTTTGAATCTTTAAAATGATCTATAAAGTTTCTTACAAATGGCCCTGCCCCGCTGAACTTTTTAACAAGTGTAATGAAATCTCCTTTATTTCCGTAAATCCATGAGAGCGCACCAACTGGGAAATCCTGAGATCCTTTTTCATCTTTAAAATAGCCGATCATTTCCACGCTTGCCATACCATAAACATCAATTTTATTATCCTTCAGGTATTTTGCGTGAATATAGCTTCCCATATTTTCGGTTCTGAAATAAGGAGGTTCTTCCAGCGTATAGGTAACCAGATCTATCCGGTAATCCAGCTTTTGTCCTTTAAGCATTCTGGAAAGTTCCAGAAGTGCAGTGACTCCCTGCTGATCTCCACAGACGTCATAATGGGCGCCTATGATGATTCTTTTGCTATTTTCTGTCCCAAAAGAACAGATTACATTTTTATAGACCTTTCCATCTACCTGATACTCCTGAAACACTGTACTGTCACTGTAAGTTTCAAAAGTCTGATGGATATAATCAGCCACAGCATTCAGCTGATCAATATTTTTATGATTCCGGAATTCCTGGGTTTGGGTAAGTGCTGTTAAATGTTTTTTAACCTGTTCTGTGTCTGCAGGAACCGGGGATTTTTTTACAGTTTTATCTTCTTTACCTGAGATAAACAATAAAATTCCTGCAAAAAATAAGCCTACGAAGAGAATCAGCTTTTTCTTCGCAGGCTTTATTATATTTTTAAAACCCATAAGGTGATGCTTTTAATTTCTTTACGGAAATTAAAGATTTTTCGGTTTAATTTTCCAAAAATCTCTCTAAGATTTCTACAGCACATTTAGGAAGATTGGTTCCGGGGCCGAAAATAAAGTCGGCTCCGTTCGCATAAAGGAATTCATAATCCTGCTGTGGAATTACACCTCCCACAACGATTGTGACATCGTCTGCACCTAGTTTTTTTAATTCTCCTACTACTTGGGGAACCAGCGTTTTGTGCCCTGCAGCCAATGAAGATACACCCAGGATGTGGATGTCATTTTCTACGGCTTGCTTTGCCACCTCTTCTGGGGTTTGGAAAAGTGGTGCCACATCTACGTCAAATCCCATATCTGCAAATGCTGTTGCCACAACTTTGGCGCCTCTGTCGTGACCATCTTGTCCCATTTTAGCCACCATAATTCTTGGGCGGCGTCCTTCTTCTTCTTCAAATTTTTGGGTAAGATGAAGGGCTTTTTCAAAGTATTCATTTTTTCCGGCATTCATGGCATAAACTCCAGAGATTGTTTTAATATTAGCTTTATATCTTCCAAAAGTTTCTTCCATGGCATCACTCATTTCGCCAAGGCTAACTCTTCTTCTTGCCGCTTCGATACACAATGCCAGAAGGTTTCCTTTTCCTGTTTTCGCGCTTTCGCGGATTTCGTTCAGGATCTGTTCTACAGCTTCAGCATTTCTTTCTGCTTTTATTTTTTCCAGTCTTTCGATCTGCTTCCTTCTTACTTCAGTATTATCAATGTCCAAAATTTCAATATCATCCTGTTTTAGGGCTGTTCTGAATGAGTTTACTCCGATGATGAATTCTTCACCACTGTCTATTTTTGCCTGTTTTCTGGCCGCAGCTTCTTCAATTCTCATTTTTGGAATTCCGGCTTCGATGGCTTTGGTCATTCCGCCCTCCTGCTCTACCTCATCAATGTATTTCATGGCTTCTTCAATCATCTGCTGGGTAAGGTTTTCTACCAACCCGCTTCCGCCCATAGGGTCTACCACATCACAGATTCCGCTTTCCTGCTGAAGAATGATCTGGGTATTTCTGGCGATCTTTGCAGAATAATCTGTCGGAAGGGCAATAGCCTCATCCAGAGCATTCGTATGCAGAGATTGTGTTCCTCCCAAGGCAGAAGATAACGCTTCAATAGCTGTTCTCGTGATATTGTTAAAGGGTTCCTGTTCTGTAAGTGACCATCCTGAAGTCTGAGAATGGGTTCTTAATGCCAGTGACTTCGGGTTCTGCGGATTGAACTGCTTTAAAAGGGTGGCCCAGATATATCTTGCCGCACGCATCTTTGCAATTTCCATAAAGTGATTCATCCCAATAGCCCAAAAGAATGAGAGTCTTGGTGCGAAATCGTCTACATTCATTCCTGCCTTGATTCCGGTTCTTACATATTCAAGACCATCTGCAAGGGTGTACGCCATTTCCAGCACCGGAGTAGCTCCCGCTTCCTGCATGTGGTATCCTGAAATGGAAATAGAGTTGAATTTCGGAATGTTCTGTGAAGTATATTCGAAAATATCTGCAATAATTTTCATGGAAGGTGCAGGCGGATAGATATAGGTATTTCTTACCATGAATTCTTTCAGGATATCGTTCTGGATGGTTCCTGAAAGCAGCTCCTGCTTCACGCCCTGTTCTTCTGCCGCTACGATATAAAATGACAAAATAGGAAGTACGGCTCCGTTCATCGTCATAGATACAGAAATCTGATCCAGCGGAATTTCGTTGAACAGAATCTTCATATCTTCTACAGAATCGATGGCTACCCCTGCTTTTCCTACGTCTCCAACCACTCTTGAATGGTCAGAATCATATCCTCTGTGGGTGGCAAGGTCAAAAGCTACGGAAAGACCTTTTTGCCCTGCGGCAAGGTTTCTTCGGTAAAATGCGTTGGATTCTTCGGCAGTAGAGAATCCCGCATATTGTCTGATGGTCCAGGGTTTCTGTACATACATGGTGGAATACGGCCCTCTAAGGTAAGGTGCAATTCCCGGAGAGGTCTGCGTTAATGTTTTATTTTTAACATCTTCCTGGGTATAGGATGATTTTAATTCCAGCCCGTCTTTTTCAAAACTGTAGATTTCTCTTTCCTGAGGAGCTACATTAAAGTCAGGTTTTTTCACAGAAATTGTCTTTCGCATTCCAATAATTTTTGTCTCTGTAAAGTTAATTTTTTTGGATGAAACATGAAACTTATGTTAACGCTCTGTTTTTCTGATTTTTAACATAAAAAAGACCGGACTAAATGCCCGGTCTGAGTATTGATATACGATCTGATTATTTTTTGATCAGTTTCGTGTTGTATGTATTTTTATCGTCTTTGATTGTGATGACATACATTCCTTTGATGAGTGATGCTACATTGATTCTCTGACCATCTATAGCTCCTTCCTGAACTAATCTTCCGTCTGCACTATAGATCTTATAATCTGCTTTTCCTTTCAAGTTTTTAACTTCTACGAAAGTATCTGCAGGGTTAGGATAAATAGAGATTTCTGATGCTTTTGGATTGTTAGTCTCATCTACAGCTAATCCGCTGGTGATCTTAACCGGGAAGTCTCTGAATGATCCTCTGGAAAGCACTCCAGGTCCTGATGGAACAGAAGGGCTTCCACATGCGTTAGGAACCGCATTGAAGAAACTGCTGGCTACTCTCATTCTTAGAAGTTTATTTCCTGAGTAAGCATCTGCCGGTACAGTAAATGCAAATGATCCTATATGGTATCCGTTGTTGTTAGGAAGAGCACTTCTTGAAGCAATCATCTCTGAAGATTCAAAAACTCCGTTCCTGTTAAAGTCAATCCACACCTGGAATCTGTCATTATACTGAGGTCCTCTATTAGCATAATTTGCATAGGCTAAAGTATACTGTGTTCCTTTTATTAGGTTAATAACCTTACTTGGGTTTTCTGTATAATCTACATAAGTTCTTGCAATACTAACAGGGTCATTCCCTTCTAAATGCTCCAGATTAGATAGATTTAACTGTAACAGAGCACTGTAATATGGGCTAAGTGCATTGTTACCTCCGGTTGTAATCAGACAGTAATCTACTCCTGTTTTATATCCTTTTGTTTTAAAGGCATGGTTTGGAGAGAATGTTCCTGTCACACTGTTTACAATAGCAGCTACCTGCGTCTCATAATTTGTTTCATCTTCAAGAGTATTTAATACTACAGAATTTGTCGGACTTGTTGCATTAGACCAAGCAGTAGTACCTACTTTTCTATAGTTAATAGAATACGTTGCTCCCGGTACATTATTCCAGGAAACTCTGGCTGTTGTTTTGAAAATTTCTGTATCTATTGTAGAAACTCCTGTAGGTGCATTTGTAGTAGAAGTAGGTGCAGTACCAATAGTGACTGCTGGAGATACAGCATAGAATATATTGTTTATGGCAGATATTCTTAATTTAACAGCTCCGTTTATAGTACTTGGCATCTGTACTGCATAGCTTCCCGTATTTGGAGTAGAAGCTACTAGATCTGTCCATGTATTCCCATTATCGGTTGTATAATCTATCTTTACATTAGCTACATTATAAGGAGCAGCATTTGTGTTGGCTACATCCCAATAGATTGTATTGGAAACATTATTATATAAAACAGAAGCAGAAGTAAGGCCATTGAATTTAAATGGTCCGTCGTTACCTACTGTAATGGTAACTTCGGCAGAAGAATGCATTGGTTTAATATTTCCATCTCTTACTGTTACAGCATATTTAAGAGTTCTAGGAATATAGGAAACGGTTTCCCAATTTACCTTATCCGTCAATACTCCGTCCATTACGCTTGAAAGTCTAGGGAAGTATCTTCTTCCACTTGCTGTACCCGGAACAGATCTTGATATAGCTCCTATTGAGTTATATCCCCAACCACTGTCTCCTGATATAGAGTTGGTATCTCCTACACTGTCATTTTGCTCCCAGGTATAGTTTAACGGGTCTGTATCAACTGCTGAAGCCTCCACAAAGTAAGCCGTTCCTTTAGGGATGCTATATGGTGTAAGAGCAGCCAGTGCAGGTGGAGTATTTCCCTGAATATTTTCAACGGTACCACATGTCGTTTTACCTTCCAAGTTGGTCATGATCTGATCAATGGACTTGTAATGGAAATAGGCATCTGAATGAGGCTGAAGATTATCCTGTGTAATTCCTGCATATCCCATAATTGTCGTTCCTCCTCCTGGTTCAACATTGGCCCCTGAGCTTTCAGTACTGTTTGAGTAGGTATGGTTTCCTCCCAACTGATGCCCCATTTCATGAGCAACATAATCTATATCAAAATTATCTCCGCTTGGCGGGCCATCTGCCGGAGAAGTGTAAGCTGATCCTTTTCCTGTAGGAACAGCGGAAGTAGGGCTTACACACACACATCCGATACATCCGGCATTACCTCCACCTCCTGTGGCACCAAACAAATGTCCGATGTCATAGCCAGCATTGGTTACTTGTTGTGTTAAAGTATTCTGAAGTTCTATATTCCAGTTACCCATTTCATCAGCATCTGAATATGGATCATTGGCTACATCATTAAAAATAAGCCCGGGAATATCAAGAACAAGCAGCTTAATACCAAAATCTTTTTCAAAAACCCCATTCACACGTCCCATTGTGTTATTGATCTGAGTAATAGCTTGCGGAACTCCTCCAAAATGAGCCGTATATTCACTGGTAACTGAGATCGCCAGTCTATACGTTCTATATTTTGTGCTTGAAGGCCTGTTAGTAATACCTACATTAGAAAGATTTTTTTTTCCGTGTTGTTCTAATGCATTTATATCTAGTATATTCTTTTCACCGGTAGAACATTCAAATCCGTGTTCTCCTGCTGTTTTTTTTGTCTTATAAAAAACACCGTATGTCTGCTTATCTTTTGATATTGGTTCAATGAACTGAAAAACCCCATCTTTGATAATCATAGACTGCATTTCTGTAGGTGCTGTAGTGAATCGTAAGTATTTAGATGGATCATCTACTCCTACTCCTACATATGAACCTAGCTGGTATCTGTCTGCCATAGATTTCTCCATAACCGGATCACTATATACGGCAAATTTCTCCATCTTTCCTTCTGCTGTGGGTAAAGAAATAATAACCGGAGCAGCTCCTTTTCCTGTCTCTACAGCATCTTTCAGAATATTTCTAAGAGACTGTAAATCTACTCTGTACGAGTATTTAACATCTACCTCCTTTCTGATCTCAGAGGTCTTTTGCGAGGCGGGCGACCATCTCTGCGCATTAAAGCTGGCGACACCCGCAGCTAATGCACAAACTAGTAGAATTCTTTTTTTCATAACTTTTCTAACTGAATAGAATTAATAATTTTTAAATATCCAGAACAAAATTAGCGAATACCCTTAATATAGAATCAAAAAAAGTGGATAATTTCAATAAAATCATCCACTTTAATTATTTTTATACTATTTAACTCTATTTTTTAATTCCCATCTCAAATAAAGCAAAAGAAATAAGATCCGCATTTTCACCAATTACCTGTTCAGTTGATCTACCTGCTCCATGGCCGGCATTTTTCTCAATTCTTAACAAAATAGGATTTTTACATCCCTGTTTTTCCTGAAGTTCAGCACCGAATTTGAAAGAGTGAGCCGGAACTACTCTATCATCATGATCACTGGTAATAATCATTGTTGATGGATAGCAGGTTCCTTTTTTCACATTGTGCACCGGAGAATAAGATTTAAGATATTCAAACATTTCCTTATTGTCTTCTGCAGTTCCGTAATCATATGACCAGCCTGCTCCTGCTGTGAATTTATTGTATCTCAGCATATCCAGAACACCTACCCCTGGGAAAGCTACTTTTGCCAGATCTGGACGCATGGTCATGGTTGCCCCTACCAAAAGTCCTCCATTTGATCTTCCGGAAAGTGCCATATATTCTTTTGAAGTATAGCCTTTGCTCTGAAGATATTCCCCTGCAGCAATAAAGTCTTCAAAAACATTTTTCTTCTGCATTTTTGTTCCTGCATCATGCCATTTTTTACCGTATTCACCACCACCACGGATGTTTGGAACGGCATAAATACCTCCGTTTTCCATCCAGATAGCATTCACTACGGAGAAGGCAGGTTGTAAACTAATGTTGAATCCACCATAAGAATAAAGAATGGTTGGGTTTTTACCATCAAGCTTGGTTCCTTTTTTATAGTTGATCATCATCGGAACTTTTGTTCCGTCCTTTGAAGTATAGAAAACCTGTTCTGAAACGTAATTATCGGGATTAAACTTCACTTTAGGCTTTTGATATATTTCTGATTTTCCTGTATCAGCATTGAATTTATAGGTTGTTCCCGGTGTAATATAATTGCTGAAAGAGAAATAAAGTTCTTTTTCCGTTTCTTTACCTCCGAAACCTCCAACATTTCCTTTCCCCGGAAGGGTAATTTCTCTTACCAGTTTTCCGGTTTTGTCGAATTGTTTTACCTGATCAATAGCATCAATCATGTAGGTTGCAAAGAAATATCCTCCACCAGAAGAGATTCCTAATACATTTTCTGTCTGCGCAATGACATCTTTCCATGTTTCAGGCGCTGGATTTTTGATGCTTGTTTTTACCAATCTCATGTTTGGAGCATCTTTATCAGTGAAAATGAAAAGATCATCGCCTTGTGTATCTACAATATTGGCATTAATGTCAAATCCTTTTACGATCTGTACGAAATCACCGCCTTTTTTAAGGTCTTTAATATAAAGTTCGTTTCCGTTTGTTGCATTAGCCGCTGAAATAATCAGGTATCTCTGGTCTTCAGAAACTCCTGCTCCCAGGTATCTTCTTGGAGTTTTATCGCCACCGAATATCAACTTGTCCTCAGACTGTTTTGTTCCCAGTTTGTGAAAGAATACTTTATGTTTATCAGTCATTCCGGAAAGCACAGTTCCTTCTTTCGGCTTGTCATAGCTAGAATAATAGAAGCCTTCATCGCCCTGCCATGAAATTCCGCTGAATTTTACGTCTACCAGGGTTTCATCAATCTGTTTTTTGGAAACGGCATCAATGATGATGATCTTATTCCAGTCACTTCCGCCTTCAGAAATAGAATAGGCAGCAAGGTTTCCTTTTTTGTTGAATGACGGCTGTGAAAGTGATGTCGTTCCTTTATCAGAGAATTTATTAGGATCTAAAAATACTTCTGTTGTTTTGGTCTTATTATTTGTTCTATACAGGATAGACTGGGCCTGAAGGCCATCATTTTTATAATAATAGGTATAATCACCTTCTTTGAAAGGCGCTGAAATCTTTTCGTAGTTCCAGATGTCTCTCAACTGGTCTTTGATCTTATTTCTGAAAGGAATCTTTGAAAGATAGCTCTCACTATAGGCAACTTCTTCATCCACCCATTTTTTGGTAGCATCCGAATCATTTTCCAGGTCTCTGAACGGATCAGAAACGGCATTGCCAAAATAGGTATCTGTCTGGCTTCCTTTTAATGCTTTAGGATAATTCATTTTTTGAGAATAAAAAGATGCTGAAAACAGAACTCCAGCAGTTAATAAGATAGGTTTAAAATTCATGTCGAACGATTTTCTCAAAAATACGTAAAGTATATGAAATAAAAAAAGCCCCAAAAATCAGGACTTTTAATCAATATTTTTATCATGGTTAAGAACCGAAGCTCTCGAAATAAAAATCAGTAAGGGAAGTTACAATTTCATCAGGGCCTCCGTTCCAATAATAAATTTTCCCACCTTCTGTAAGCTGATATAAGCTGAACTGAAGTTCCGTTGTTACTTCTTTATCTGCATTTTTAAACTTCTGAACACTTTCTGCTAAATACTTCTTCAGTTCTTCCGCTTTAATTTTCTTTGGATCTCCGGACGGACCCTCAGGCATTTTAGAAGGGACTTTAAAGCTAACTGAATAAGTAATCTCAGCTATTTTCTGATCTTCCACGTACTCATTCTGAACAATTTTCACTTCTTTAACGGTAACTTTACCATTTTTGAAATTATCCATCATAGCTGTAAAATAATCTTCCGCTTCTTTTCTGCTGGAATCTCCTGCTGATTTTGAAAACGCGGATAAAAAACCGTTTGTACTTGTTTTCAGTGTTTCAGCAGATACTGTTTTAAAATCTACCTGATAAGCATCCTGTCCTTCCACGGTTGGTTTCAGATATTCATTTAATTTACTGAGTACAGCAGGATCATTTTTAACGAAAGTCCCGAAATACATTTCAAAGACTTCTGCCGGTTTCTTTACCTCAGCCTGTGCCATCAGATTCTGCCCGATCATGGCCAGAACAAATAGCAAAACAATTTTTAAATTCTTCATATTCATTTAAGTGATTAAAGTTTTATGCAAAAAAAAGCTCCTGATGAACAAGAGCTTTCTATATTGTTGTTTATAAATTTTCTTCCTCTCCTTTCATCTTCTCTGCATTTTCCGCCATGATCACAGCATCAATCATTTCAGAAATATCGCCGTTCATATAGGCATCCAGATTATACATAGACTTGTTGATTCTGTGATCCGTTACCCTTCCCTGCGGATAGTTATACGTTTTGATCTTTGCAGAACGGTCTCCTGTAGATACCATGGTTTTTCTCTGTGCCGCAATATCTCCCTGAACTTCCTGAAGTTTGATATCATATAGTTTTGCACGAAGCATTTCCATAGCCAATTCACGGTTAGCCAGCTGGGAACGTGCCTGCTGACAAACTACTACAAGCCCTGAAGGTTTGTGCGTCAGCTGTACTTTGGTTTCAACCTTGTTTACGTTCTGTCCTCCTGCACCTCCTGAACGGGAAGTCTGCATTTCAATATCTGCAGGGTTAATTTCTACATCCACTTCTTCTGCTTCCGGAAGTACTGCAATGGTAATCGCCGAGGTATGTACTCTTCCCTGAGATTCTGTTTCAGGAACACGCTGTACACGGTGAACCCCTGATTCAAACTTCATGATTCCGTACACGCCCTCTCCTTCTACTTTCATGATCAGTTCTTTGTAGCCTTTTGCAGCTTCATTGGAATCTGTTACTTCATGTTTCCATCCTTTTGCTTTAAAGTACATGGTGTACATTCTGTAGATATCTTCTACGAAGATAGCCGCTTCATCACCACCGGTTCCGGCACGCAATTCTACGATCACGTTTTTGTCATCAGCAGGATCTTTCGGGATCAACAGAACTTTTAATTCTTCTTCCAGTCCCGGAATTTTTGCCTGTGCTTCCAGCTTTTCTTCTTTAGCAAGGTCTACAAGATCTCTGTCTGATCCGTCAGCAATAATCTCTTCAGATTCCTCTATTGCATCCAAAGCACCTTTATACTGGTCGTATACTTTTACAATTTTTCCTAAATCACTGTATTCTTTGTTCAAAGAAGAATATTTTTTCTGGTCAGAAATAATATCAGGCTGTATAATAAGGTCCGCAACCTCATTATATCTTTGTTTTATAGCTTCTAATTTTGGAATTAATGATTTAGACATTGTAGGATTTTTGAGAGTGCAAAGATAAGAATTATTAATTCAAATTAAAAACCCTTTAGTTTTCTGATTTAGAAAGTCTTCGGTCCAGCAAATACAAAACAATCCCAAACGCTATAATTCCCAACCCTATGAGGCTTTCTCTGGGATTATGAACCAATGTAAAATAAAGGATATAGAGGCTGAACAGGAGAAAAACTGTTGGAAAAATGTAAAAAAGATTAGATTTGAAAATTTTCCGCTGTTCTTTTTTAAGGAAAAAAACAGTAGAGATGGACAGGCTTGCAAATAACTGAAGAATAAAAGCGGTATAAACAAATATTTCTTTGAAACTGCCTGTGAGAATAATCACAGCTGCAATCCCTGCATGAGTAAAAATTGCCCGTACCGGAATTCCTTTTTTATTGCTGACGGCAAGTAACTTCCATAAATAATTTTCTTTAGCAAAAGCCTGTGTCAGTCTGGAACCTACCCACAAATAACCGCTGATTGTAGCAATCAGCTGAAGGGCAATAAAAATATTGACCATTTTCCCAAAGCGGTCTCCAAGCATATTTCGGGCGGCTTCCCCCATCACATCTTCCTTTCCTGCCAATTGGCTTATTGGGGCATGTTTCAGCATAATAAAGTTAACAAGAAGGTAGCTTACCGTTACAAACAGGGTTCCCAGGATCAGAGACTTAGGAAGATTCCTGTGAACATCTTTTATTTCTCCTGCGATATACGAGGCAGAATTCCATCCGGTGTAGGCATAAGTAACAAAAACCAAAGATGTTGCAAAGGCAGGAAGCATGATTTCATTCTGCCAGCTGTCATCAAAATTCAAACTATTTCCGGCTGGGGAATCTGAAAGAAAAACGCCCAAACTTATCAGAATAATTATAAAAGCAATCTTGATGAAGGTGAAAAAATTATGAAACCGGCTTGAGGTTTTCAAGCTGAATGACAGACTCAACCCTATCAGAAATATGACTATGATCGCAAAATTATTTCCGAAGGCCTCATTAAATACCGAAAGATATTTTGACATGGCAAGTGCAGCCAGAGCAACAGGCGAAGAGAATCCGATAATTAAAGAAATCCAGCTGACCAGATATCCGAATACCGGATGATACGTTTCCTTGAGATAAATATAATCTCCTCCGTTTCCCTTGAAATAAGATCCCAACTCAGCATAGCAGAACGCTCCGAACAATGCCAGCATTCCTCCGATAATCCATAGCAGGAAAATGCTGTATGTATTGGTAATATCGGATAACTGAAACCCTAAAGTAGTAAATATCCCCGTTCCGATCATATTGGAAACGACAATGGCAGCCGCTGTTTTCCAGCCTATCTTGTGTGAGTCCGTATTCATTCCGTTAAAAATATATCTTCAAAAAATTCTCTTTTGGACCAAAGCTTTCTGGTATGTTTCATTATGTGAGTTCTGGCAAATAAATTTAAAAAAAGCAAATCTGCTGATCTGCAAATTTGCTTTTTTATTTTACTTTATAATCATTTTCTGAATAGCTGTTCCCGTTTCCGACTTCAGGTGAACCAGATAGGTTCCGACCGGATAGCCCGTTTTCAATTCATAAGTTCCGTTTTCATTATTCAATTTAAAGGAGCCCATTTTTTTACCGCTCATATCGTAGATGATGATTTCCCCGTTTTTCACTTTATGATAAATGAATTTTGCCATACCGTTTTTCACCGGGTTATCTGCAATTTGAAGAGATAGTTTATGGGCTGCATTCTCATCAACCACAGAAAGAGATCCGGAATAATTTCCGAAAATCCTGAATTCTCCCGGCTGCAGCGTAATCGGGGCTGTTGTGGAAGCAATATTGGAAATTGTATTATCCATCAGGTTCTGCCACTGCCCTGTGTAAGGGAAATAAGGCACTACATTTTGAGCTGACGTAGCAAAATTGGCCAGAACTACTACATTTTTCATTCCGCTAATGGAGTTATCATAAACATAAATTCTTGTAATCAGTCCATTAGGATCATTCGTAAGATTATTTGACTCTATAGTGTATGTCTTTGATTTGAAAACCTGATGAGTATTTCTGATACCGATTATTTTAGCCCAGGTATCATACACCGATTTTCTGTTGGTATTGGTATCATATCCTAACGTAAAGGCAATCGGTTTTTCATCTGTTCTGCAACCGCTGTTGATGCTTCCGTCTGTACATCTGTTGATGCTGAACTCATATCCAAGTTCACCAAACTGCCAGATCATTTTCGGGCCGGGAATGGTAAAGAATGTGGCACCGAACGTTTTCATCCTGTCAAGGGCTGTGTTCAGGTTTTTAACATCATAAGTTCCTTCAACAGCACCATACGTCAGATTTTTAAACATCAGACGTTCTTCATCATGACTTTCTCCGTATCCTACAGCATGCATATCTGTAAACCCATGAAGCGTATGATTCATTCTGTCATAATTGCTGTTTTCTTTATAGCCCATTGTATTCTGATTGTAAGCGTCAGTCTGTTTATTCCAAAGTAATACTCCTTTCCCTTCAGAGGTTCTGTAGTTCGCCCATTGCTGTTCTTCGGCATCCGTGCCCAGGTGTTCAAAGATCATATAAGAATTCGGATCTGCAGCCCACTGTCTGTCTGCATAGTATTTCATAATGTCTACCCGGTCCTGCTGATAGGAATTGGTACAGTTTTCATCATTTTCAGAGCAGCTTTGGGTAAAACCTTTCGTTAAATCCCAACGGAAACCGTCAATTTTATATTCTGACAACCATTGCTGCAGACATCTTTCAACATAATACTTCGTTGACGAACTTGTATGGTTGAAATCATTAAATACATTGTAAGAATGTTTAGGAACCTGATTGAAATAAGGATTATTGGCTGCAATATCGCCGTAACCGTCTCCATCAGGATCAATATTCCAAAGTCTGGCTAAAGGAGAACGTCCTGTTGCGTGATTAAAAGCAATATCTAAAATCACTGCAATTCCGTTCTGATGGCACAGATCAACAAACTCTTTGAACTTTTCAGGAGTTCCATATGCTTTGTCTAATGCATAATGAAAGGAGGTGTTGTAACCCCATGAAAGATTTCCTTCAAACTCCATAATAGGAAGTAATTCAATGGCATTGATATTCAATCCTTTTAAATATGAAATCTTACTGATCAGCGACTGCCAGTTTTTTTCCTGGGTAAAATCTCTGAGTAACAATTCATACACCACCAGGTTTTCCTTGGCTGGCCTCTGGAAGTTGGTTACCTGCCAGTTATAAGGCGCCTGTCCTGTTTTAAAGATAGAAACTTCAAAATCCTGTCCTGCAGGAAACTGAGGAAGCCCCGGATAAGTGGCACTGGAGATCCACTGGTCATCATAGGAAGACAAGATCTGCGGAGAAAAAGGCTCTGCCACTTTTTTCAGATCATTGGTTCTATATTGGAAGGTATACAGCTGTTGAGGCGTCAGGCCGGTAATTTCAATCCAATAAAGATCTGGATTTGTGGTATCCCGTTTCATTAAATAAGAATCATTCACCGCCCAGTTATTAAAGCTTCCGATTACGTGTACGAAGTTCTTATAAGGCGCATAAAGAGCAAGACCTATTTTAGTCTGATCCGTCGGATGATAATTAATTCCCTGTCTGATCCAGCCTGGAATGGCCTCCGAAACCACATTTCTCGGAACCTGAAGTGTAAAATTTACTTTTTTTGAATTTGAGGAAGCATCTGATGCTGTCAGTTCCATTTGGGCATCCTGAGTTACAGTATAGGTGTAAGTGTAAGACTGCGAAGGGGCTGTAACCGAATTCACTACTGCTCCGTTGGCTTTTAACTGAAATGTTGCATTGACATTGGTTGTCGCAGTAATATTGATGGTATTTCCCGCCGGAACCGAAGTAAGACTGTTGGGTGCAGGATTTGTCAGGTTGATATTTAAAACCCCGACATTAACGAAAATATCCGGTGACGTCTGATGGGATCCTGTTTTATCTTTTAATAAAAATCCAAATCTTCCGATTCCCGTTCTTCCATAAAAAGCAGTAGGGGTAAAAGTTAAAGAATAAGAATCTGATGCGGCATTGTAATTCAGTTTATTTGATTCGTTGGAGCTATTCCAGCTGCCATTGGTAGGGCAATCCTGGCTGTTCTGATAGTTTGTATCAAAAGACCATGTCCATATATATATTTCGTGGTTGGAAACTCCCCAGCCAGACTCATCGATCTGATCCCCGGGAACCGTTAACGTAACGGCATCCGTCTCATTAAACGGGTTTGGAGTGATTGTATAGTTAATCTGTCCAAAGACTACTCCCACAATAAACAGAAAAACAATGGAATATAACTTTTTCATATCTTATTTTTTATCGAATATAGGATAATTTTTTTTTCGTTATACCATTTTCTATGGAAGCAATTTTAAAATATTTCAGTTTCCAGGGAAAAGAATCAGCCAGAAAAAGGCCCATGAAAATATTCATAAGCCTTTCCAATAAAAGTAATTGTAATGAACTATTTTTTTATTTATTTCTAAATATAAACTGAATTTTAAATGGAGGTCGACAAAAGCTTTTATTGATCAATCAAACGATATGGATATTAATTTTTAATCACTTTTTTAGAAAAACGTTGTCCATTCTTCAATTTCAATTCTACCATATAATTTCCATTGGGAAGCCCACTCATGTTGATCTGATTGTCTGAAAACTGTATATTTATTTTCTGGCCTGCCATATTGAACAGATTTACACTGTCAATCAGGGAATCTGCTTTAATATAAAGGATATTCTTTGTAGGATTGGGATAAATTCCGATGGTATTTGTTCTGATCGTTTCAGATATTCCCAAAACGGGGCCTGATTTGATACATCTTACTGCTGCCCCCTGTCCCCTTGGGGCCCCTGCCGAAGGATTGGCATTTATTGTTCCTACATAGAGATATTTTGCTCCGAGGGTGGAAGTATCTGAACTCCAGAAATAGCCACGCTGTCCTACAAATGTAAAACCTCCGTTTCCTGAACTTCTGTAGCCCGATGCCGGTAGTTTCAGATGGCTACTATAGGCTGTTGCCGGGTTATTGATATTTTCTGCCCCAACAATCATTTCCCACTCTGTCTGTGTAGGCATCTGCCATCCGGATCCTACGGCTTTGCAAGGATCTATTCCTCTGCCCGGTGTTACATTTCCCAGATCAGAAGCTGTCCATTGGTCTCCCCCCTGAAATTCGGCCCACCATGCAGGATCTCCGGCTACATAAGAGCTATTCCCGGCCAGTCCTGATGGAAAATTTTCATCCGGAGCAGCTGTAATTACTGAATTTCTCAGCTGATGCCCGTCATCCCATCTTCCCCATTGGAAAAGATCGCCGTATGAAGCTGCATCCGCTTTATCTGTTGCCACCTGAGAACTTCCAAGGTTTTGCTGTAACCATATTTTCCCATCACCTCCTCTTACGGTGGTATAGGTAACAGACTGCCCCAGATACGTGAAAGTCACACAGCCTGTATCTCCCGGAGTATTTCCAGGATCTGTATTATTGCAGTTCTTTGATGTAAGTGATGTTTGCTGTCCATACACAAAGCTTCCGGCAGCTATTAAAGCCACTAAGCCCAGCCCTATTTTATGCATTACCAAATGTAAATGTTGAATCATCTTCATTATTATTTTTAATTATTCTAAATTTAATTTAATTTTGCGCAAAAGTAATTTACCTGATTAATCCGGAGTTATCATTTCCGAACTTTTTGTTATCGTGTAAAGCTTTTATTATTGAAAATGTACCCTACCCGTAATATGAGAGAAGAGTCTGGCAACGGATTAGTTTTCAGTTCAGGAGATATAAAAATCATCATGCATGAAGATCTCCGCTCTGAAGCGTTCCTAAGATCTGATATGACTGAAAGCAGAAGAAGCTTTAGTCTTGTTTTTATGCTCAGCCCTGCTATTCATCTTGAAACCTCAGACTGTGCTGCAAAGTTTATATTCAGAAAAAACCAATACATCCTTCATTATTCATCTCATGAAAATACAGCTGAACTCTGGACAGCGCATCAGGAAGGATTAAAATTCGTTCAGATCCAGATCAATTATCAATATATATTCAACCTGATAGAACCGGACTCCAGCAAAGAAAATGCGTCTATCCTGGAAAATATGATCCGTAATCATTATATTTTTCTTCATAAGGAAACGCCTCCGGAAATGACGGTAGAAATGCACATGATTCTGAAAGAAATTATCTCTTATTCTAAAAAGGGAGTAATGCAGAAGTTATTTGTTGAAGCCAAAGTCATTAAGCTCCTGATGCTTGTATTTGAACAATTCAATGAAAAAGATGCGGCTCACATCAATTCTCCTGTTTCTTCCAGGGTTAGGAAATTCATCGATGAAAATTATCATCAAAACATCCGTGCTGAAGAGCTGGGAAAGTTGATGGGAATCAGCCAGAACAGAATACGGAAGACGTTTAAAGCACAGTATCATATAACAGCTGCCCATTATATCCTGGAACTCAGAATGCTAAAAGCAAGGAAAATGATTATTGATGAAAACATCATGATCAAAGAAATCGCGATTGAGTGCGGATATGAATATGTACAGAATTTCACCCGTGCCTTCAAAAAGAAATTTGGGGTTTCTCCTGAAAATATGAGAAACGGGAGATGAAAAAGAAAAATATGATGATTATCGTTTTTGGGTTAATGCAGAATTTTCATTCTTATACCGCTAATTTTAGAAGCCAATTTCAATTTTTAGCGGATGATTCCAGTCTTGAATTTTGTATACTTTTTTTTCAAGAAAAAGTATAATGAGAAAAAATAATTCTCAGCTTTCTGCTAACTCTGTTTTTTTGTCTATCCTAAAGTTTTGCATCTAGTCTGTATTACCTTAATAAATTTACGCTCTTCCAATAAAAAAACCGCTTAATTTCTTAAGCGGTTTATATATGTTGTTTTGCTTTGATATTACTTTTTCAGAATTCAGGTGAAAAAGCAATGACAATCAATTAATGATGATGTCCATGATCGTGGATGAAAGGTCCGTTCCCTTTAGGCTGGCTGAAGATTACCTCTACACCTTCCTGCTCATTAAGTTCTTTTCTTCTGATATCTTCAGGATCAAAAGGTTTTACTTTTCCGAAATATTCTTTCAGACCTTCAGTTAACCACATTGGGATAACCAATCCGAAGAACATGAAGATACACCAGAATCCTACTAAGAACATAATTATAAAGAATACAGTCCAAAGGAACTGGTAGAACGGCCAAAATGCTGATAAAATCGTTATCATTTCTCTTAAAGATTTTAGGCAAAAATAGGACTTTTTATTTTTTTACACAAAAGATACAAGCCCTATTTTATAATTTATTTTGATTTTAAACTAATTAGTGAGCAAGATCTGCAAAGAAATCATTGCCTTTATCATCTGTAATGATGAATGCAGGGAAGTCTTTTACCTCGATCTTTCTTACTGCTTCCATTCCTAATTCCGGGAAATCTACCACATCTACGGATACAATATTGTCTTTGGCAAGAATTGCAGCCGGGCCTCCGATAGATCCCAGATAGAAACCGCCGTATTTACCACACGCGTTGGTTACATCTTTACTTCTGTTTCCTTTGGCCAGCATGATCATACTTCCTCCGTGGCTTTGGAATTCATCCACATAAACATCCATTCTTCCGGCGGTAGTAGGTCCGAAACTTCCAGAAGCCATTCCCTCCGGAGTTTTAGCCGGTCCGGCATAATAGATCGGATGGTTTTTGAAGTATTCAGGCATTGGTTTTCCGCTGTCGATGATTTCTTTGATTTTTGCGTGGGCAATATCTCTGGCAACGATCAGGGTTCCGTTTAATTTTAATCTTGTTTTGATCGGATATTTTGAAAGCTCGGCCAGAATTTCAGGCATCGGCTTATTCAGGTTTATTTCAACCGCTTCTTCTAAATGCGGCGGAGTGTCAGGCAGGAATCTTTTCGGCTCTGTTTCTAACTGCTCCAGGAAGATCCCGTCTTTGGTGATCTTTCCTTTGATGTTACGGTCTGCAGAACAGGAAACTCCCATTCCAACAGGACATGAAGCTGCGTGGCGCGGAAGTCTGATTACTCTTACGTCATGGGTAAGATATTTTCCTCCAAACTGAGCTCCGATAGCACTTTCCTGGCAGATTTTCTGAACTTTTGCTTCCCATTCCAAGTCTCTGAACGCTTGTCCTGCTTCATTTCCTTCGGTAGGAAGATTATCATAGTATTTGGCTGATGCTTTTTTTACGGCCGCAAGGTTCGCTTCTGCTGAAGTTCCTCCGATAACCAGCGCAAGATGATAGGGCGGGCATGCCGCTGTTCCAAGATCTGAAATTCTTTCTTTAACGAATTCTTCAAGAGATTTTTCGTTCAGAAGGGATTTTGTCTTTTGGTATAAGAAGGTTTTGTTGGCTGAACCTCCTCCTTTCGTTAAAAATAAGAATTCGTAATAGTTTCCTTTCTTAGCATAGATGTCGATCTGTGCCGGAAGGTTTGAGCCTGAGTTTTTCTCGTCAAACATTGTTAAAGGAACGACCTGGGAATATCTCAGGTTTCTTTTCTGATAGGTATTAAAGATCCCTTTGCTTAAATATTCACCGTCTTCAACTCCGGTGTAAACATCTTCTCCTTTTTTCCCCATCACAATGGCTGTTCCGGTATCCTGACATGAAGGAAGAGCACCTTCAACGGCTACTGCTGCATTCTGTAACAGGTTGTAGGCAACGAATCTGTCATTATCTGTAGCTTCAGGATCGTCAATGATTCTTCTAAGACTTTCAAGGTGTGAAGAACGAAGCATGAACGATACATCTGCCATTGCTTCTTCTGCAAGAAGTTCTAGTCCTTTCGGATCAATGGTTAAGATTTCTCTGTTTCCTAACTGTTCCACTTTCACATAATCTGATGTAAGTTTCTTGTACACCGTATCATCTTTCTGAATCGGATACGGATCCTGATATCTAAATTCCATATTTACTTTTTTCGAAAAATTTAAGTCGTGTAAAATTACGCAATGATATTTTCCTTGTCTTCAAACCATGAGTAAAATCAGTCATTTAAATCAATATTTATAATGATTATAAATTGTGAGGTTCTGAGTTAATAAGTAACTTTATAGGAATTAAATAATCAGGCCGCAAAACTCTTTTAAATGTGGCAGAAAACCAAACAGATTATAAAATTTCAATCACAATGAATTACAGAATAGAAAAAGACACTATGGGCGAGGTTCAGGTACCTGCTGACAAATTCTGGGGTGCACAGACTGAGCGTTCAAGAAACAATTTCAAAATCGGACCGGAAGGTTCGATGCCTCACGAAATCATTGATGCTTTTGCTTATCTGAAGAAGGCTGCAGCTTATACCAATGCGGAATTAGGTGTACTTTCAACAGAGAAAAGAGATATGATTGCTAAAGTATGTGATGAGATTCTGGAAGGGAAGCTTAACGATCAGTTTCCTCTGGTGATCTGGCAGACGGGCTCCGGAACACAGTCGAACATGAATGTCAATGAAGTCATTTCAAACCGTGCTCATGTGAACAACGGCGGAACTTTGGGAGATCAATCGGAAGTTCATCCGAATGATGATGTGAATAAATCACAGTCTTCTAACGACACGTATCCAACAGCCATGCACATTGCGGCTTATAAAAAAGTAGTGGAGACAACCATTCCTGCGGTTGAAAAACTTAAAAATACCATTTCTGCCAAAGCGGAAGCTTACAAAGATATTGTAAAGATCGGAAGAACCCACCTGATGGATGCCACTCCGCTTACTTTAGGACAAGAGTTTTCAGGATATGCTGCCCAACTGGAATTTGGTTTAAGGGCTTTAAAAAATACGTTACCTCATCTTTCGGAACTTGCATTAGGCGGAACTGCTGTTGGTACGGGTCTGAACACCCCTAAAGGTTATGATGTAAAAGTAGCCGAATATATCGCCCGATTCACGAATCATCCTTTTGTAACCGCTGAAAATAAATTTGAGGCACTGGCAGCCCATGATGCGATTGTAGAGTCTCACGGTGCATTGAAGCAGCTTGCCGTTTCTCTATTCAAAATTGCTCAGGATATCAGGCTTCTTGCTTCAGGTCCGCGTTCAGGAATTGGGGAAATTCTCATTCCGGAAAATGAACCTGGTTCATCTATTATGCCAGGAAAGGTAAATCCTACCCAGAATGAAGCGATGACGATGGTTTGCGCCCAGGTTTTAGGAAATGATACAACGATTTCTTTTGCAGGAACCCAGGGGAATTATGAACTGAATGTTTTTAAACCGGTAATGGCTTATAATTTCCTTCAGTCTGCACAGCTGATTGCCGATGCCTGCATCTCATTCAACGATCACTGTGCTGTTGGCATTGAGCCCAACCGTGAAAGAATTAAAGAGCTTGTAGACAAATCCTTAATGCTGGTAACCGCGCTGAATACACATATCGGGTATGAAAATGCAGCAAAAATTGCTAAAACAGCCCATAAAAACGGTACTACCCTGAAGGAAGAAGCCATCAACCTCGGACTTTTAACGGCTGAACAGTTTGATGAATGGGTAAAGCCTGAAGATATGGTTGGCAGCCTGAAATAATACATTAACTAACAACTCTATACCATAGAAAAACCTCAGAATTTCTGAGGTTTTTCTATTAAAATACTTGGTGAATAAAAAGCCGGAAGTTGGAAGTTATTATTTAACCGATAATTCTATATCAAAATAATTTTTAATGGCTCTACAATTCAATAAAGCCGGATTGTCTTTTTAAGGCTGCATTGACTTCCCTCCCCCTGCTTTCTTTCTGTTTATATGAATGGTTACGTTTTTTACCACCAAAGTCCTACTCCGAAAACCAGGGCTTTATCATTTTCAAAGCGGTTGTCTTTAAAGAAATTTCCAAAGTCTTTTTTCACGAAAATACTGAAGTCATTGTAGGAAACTGTGAACTGTCCGCCATAGATGAAAGGATTAACCTGATAATTTTCTCTTTCGCGCTGGCTGATCCCGTCTCCTTTGATGATGTTGTTGGTAGACATTTTCACTCCGCCATATACATTTGCCCCTATTTTTAATCCTTTGTGATAATCCCTGTACTGCACGTCCATCCCTGCATTTTTCAGCTTAGAGAAGTTATATTGTATTCCCAACGGCATCACGATGTATCCTGTTCTCAGTTTACTTTTGTCTAAACCTTTATCATAATTTGCCAGATAAACATCCGCATTTCCGTCTTTCGTAAAAAACATATTATTATCAATATTCAGTGTTCTCCAGGAAAATCCAATCCCCGAAATCAATCCCCATGCGCTGGTTCTGCTGAACTGGTAATTGAATTTAAGTCCAAATTCAAAGTTTCCGGCATAGCCTAAGTTTTTATCAAGACTATTATCCGCCTTATTGTTCGTAAGATTCATGATTCCGTATGAAATATATCCCCCGACATCTTTTGTAGGACGAAATTTCTTCAGAAGCTTTTCTTTTAATTCTTCTTTTGAAGTCACATCAGAATTCAGCAGGGAATATTTTACCTGTTTCTGGATAACCGTATCCAGATCAAAACCAAGGTCTTCGATTCTTTGATCTATTTTTTCTGAATAACGATCTGCAATAGCTGCTTTCTGTTTATCAAATTCAGACCTTTCAAGGTTTTTATTCTGAATTTCAAGCAGTTCTGCTTCCATATTCTTTTTTTCTTCCTGGATGATCGCATCTATTTTTCTGGCGTATTCATCTACTTTTTCCTTTACGATAGGACTTACTTCATTGTCTTCTTTTGACGGGAGGTTAAAGGTCAATGTCTTTTTTTGTGCATACACCGAGCCGGATAACAGGCACAGGAATCCCATCAGGATAAATTTCTTGATCATATTATTAATTTTTTATTGTTAAAAAAGGGTTATTTTCCGTTCAGATCTATTGAAGCAACGTTGCTTTCCTTGGTTTTCTGAATGATATCTTTATGCTCCACGGAAAAGAGCAGTGTAGAAGGATCCACATATCTTTTCTTTTTTCCCCGAACCTTTGAAGAATCTTCTGTTTTTGCTATAATTTTCTCTACAGGAATTTGCGGAACAGACGGAATAATCAAGGGGGCTTTTTCTTTTACAGAAAGCTTTTGTGCTTCTTCTGCCATTGCTTTTGAAGCAGGAATTTCTTTAATAATTTCAACAGATCTGTTATTTTCCTGAATGATATTTTGTTTTTGATCTGCCAAAGCAGGTTCTATGTCTTTATTTAGATTTACAGGGGTTTCTTTCCCTGATGTTTTCGGCTTTATCTCAACCATATTACTATTTACAGGGGGTTCTTTTTCGGTGTTAAAAAAGAGAACGAATCCTAAACCGAAAGCAAGAATCACACAGGCTGCTGCCAGAATCCAGTTCATCTTAAACTTTGAAGGGGCTGCTGCCGTCTGCATTTCAATCTCCGCCCAAAGATCTCTTGAAGGGGCAATCTCTCTTTCCTCGATCTGCTTTTTGATGCGTTGGTCTAAATTATCTCTGAGTGTGTTCATTTTTCATTGTTTTTTGTTGTTGAAGATAAAGTGCTCTTAACTTCTCTTTGGCGCGAAACAACTGGGTTTTGCTTACTGAAACAGAAATCTTCAGCGTCTCGGAAATTTCCTGATGTGAAAATCCTTCCAGAACATATAAGTTAAAAACCATTCTGTAGGCATCCGGAAGCTGGTCTAAAAGGTCCTGGGCATTGAAATCGAAGACTGGATCTTCGTTGTGGGTTTCAACCAGAACTGCAGGGTTTACATCATCAATATAAAAAACCGTTTTGTGGCTTTTGATAAAATTGAGGCATTCATTCACCACAATTCTTCTCGCCCAGCCCTCAAGATTTCCATCTCCCCGAAAAGTTTCAATATGCTTAAAGATTTTGCAGAAAGCTTTGATTACACAATCTTCTGCCTGATACAAATCACTGACATAGCTTTTGGCCGTACTCAGAAATTTCTTTACGTTCTGCTCATAAAAAACTTTCTGAGCAGCCGGGTCCTGTCTTTTCAGGCGGCTTAGCAAATCTTCTTTTTTATTTCCGAACAAAAGCTTCATGATTAATCTGTTTCTATTATAAAGACAACGAAAGTTTAAAAAGGTTACACAAAAAAAAATTTTTTTTGAAAAAAGGTAAAAGGGTAATAAAAAAGACAGAAATAACTTCTGCCTGTATTCTGATTATCCTGAAAAATCATCCAGCATATTTCTGGTAGGAACAAAGAAAAGGGTTCCTGTAACTGCTGTACTGAAATCCAGTATCCTGTCATAGTTCCCCGGAGGATCTCCAATGAACATATTGGTCAACATTCTTTTGGTAGTACTGAATGTACTTGCATAGGAAATAAAATAAGTTCCGAATTCATTGGAAGAAGGGCTTCCAAATGGCATATTATCTCTTACAATCTTCAGTTCTTCTCCATTTTCACCTTCAATATTAGCCAGAGCAATATGTGAATTGGAAGGTTTTACATCATCGGACATTTCAATATCGTTTTCTTTGGATCTTCCGATCACTTTTTCCTGCTCCTGTGTGGAAAGGCTTTTCCAGGCATCCATATTGTGAATGTATTTCTGAACAAAAAGATAGCTTCCGCCTTTATACTGAAGATCTTCATCTCCTACTTTGGCAAAAAAGTCCCTGTCATCACCATGCGGATTTTCCGTACCATCTACAAACCCCAGAATAGAGCGGGCGTCCCAATATTTAAACCCGTGAATTTCCAGAATGCTTTCCGCAACGGAACTGAGAAGTTTTGAGATCTCAATCGCCATATCAAAGATCAGGCTTTTATTATCTGCCCTCAAATGAAAATGAAGATCCCCCGGCGTGGAAACCGCGGTATGCTTTATTCCTTTTATTTCTTCAAAAACAGCCAGTTCTTTAGGAAGCGGTGTAGGAAGTTCCAGCTTTTTCCAGGCTTCAGCACCTATTCCCATGACACAGCTTACTCTGCTGTCCGGAAACCTGTTGAAACCAGAATTATTAAGATTGAGAACCAAAGCACAGAGCTGTTGAAAAACATCTTTCAGCTGCAGGCTGTCGTGAAGTTTCCAGACCATAAAAATGGTATTACTGTTAGGGTAATCCGTAACATTTTGCGATTCTATTCCCATGTTTTCCTTTATATTTTTTTAAGCTTGACTTAAATTTAAGAAAATTATCAAAACTTAAGTGCACTTCTATTCATAAAGTATTCAACTTAAAACGCCCACAGCATTAAATCTTTTGTGCCCCTAGTAGTTGGAATAATTCTTTGCCACGGATGCAAGAATTTATCAGTGTATCCGTGGCAATAAAACTTTTGTACCTGTTGTGGTTAAAAAAGGGTTCCCACAGATCTCACAAATTTCACAGATCTTTATGGATATTTTTATATTCTTGCGGATCAGGCAGATTACTCAGATTTTAATAAACTTGATGAATACAATTTAAACAGGTTCCTGGGCTGCTGCTGGAGATGAAACCTGGTCTGCAAAGTATTGTTCCAGGTCTTTCAGGGTTTCCGGATTGGTTCTAATGTCTTTTACAAGCTGGCCTTTATTCACCACCACAATTCTATTGCAAACTTCAGTCGTATGGGAAAGATCGTGGCTGGATATCAGGAAAGTAACCCCGTCCTGCTTTGATAATTCTTTGATCAGATTTTTAAGTTTGATCTGGGTAGACGGATCCAGGTTGGCAAATGGCTCATCCAGAATGATGATTTCAGGATTTCCGATGATAGCGCCTACAATTCCTACTTTTTTCTGGTTTCCTTTAGACAGGTCCCGCACATATTTTCCAGACTTTAAAATTTCGCCATTGAAAAGGTCATGAAATTGTTTCAGAAACTCGTCTACCGTTGCTTTATTCTGCCCTCTTAATTCACCGATAAAGTAAAAATATTCTTCAGGGGTAAGGTACCCGATTAAAAATGTATCGTCTACAAATGCTGAAACCTTGCTTTTC
Source organism: Chryseobacterium vaccae (assembly GCF_009602705.1). Lineage (NCBI taxonomy): Bacteria > Pseudomonadati > Bacteroidota > Flavobacteriia > Flavobacteriales > Weeksellaceae > Chryseobacterium > Chryseobacterium vaccae. Next base: position 3,138,071 of record NZ_VSWH01000001.1, read on the forward strand.
CATGCTTCAGATTCATTCACTTTAATCCCGTCAATACTTACAAAGCCTGTTGATGCCTGAATAAGATCAAGCATAAGGCTGAAAAGGGTTGTTTTTCCGGCTCCGTTGTTTCCTACAAGGCCGAAAGTTTCTCCATTAGGAATTTCCAGATTCTCTATGTTAAGAACAGTTGCTGTTCCGTATGTTTTGGATAAATTATTTATAGTAATCATTGTATTAACCTTTATTTTTGAATGCGTCTATTGTACTGTATTTTTCTCTTTTATAATGCTTTACGATAATATCGAAGATCTTTTCTCTGATCAGAAAGCCAATCAATCCCAAAACCGCAATACTTATTACGGCTCCTGTCATCCCAAAAATGTATTTTGACAATGCGAAAACCGCCATAGGAAGAAGCATCTTAGGAATCAGAAGAAGTAAAGCCTTAATGTTAAAGCTATTTTTCTGTCCAAATCTCTTTTCTTTTGAGTTAAGGTCGATCTGGGTTTTGTTAAATGCACCCGACCAAAGCGTAAACTGGGAATTAACCCCGATATTATAAATCCCTGCTGCTAAAAAAGTCACATAAATTTCCCAGCCGAAATATACATAAGCCAGAGCAAGAATCACTGAAGCTGCAGTCACAATATTCATCAGCCACCATTTTGCTTTTAAATATTCTTTGTAAGGAACATTCAGGGTCATCATCAGCGGATAATAAGAGCTGTCAAAAGCAGGAACACGCTGTCCGAAAAGAAACTGAAATCCTCCTGTTACAAACAGTCCCATAAACATCATCATCGCTGGGGTTTTATACAATGGTGATGAAAACATAAGCATTCCGTAGAAAAGAAAGAGAAAACTGCCCAGAAGGATTCCTTTGGTCACTTTATTCCTTTTCAGCATTTTAATATCATTATTGATGAAGGTTCCTATCACCCCATACTTATTGAGGAAAGCGATATTTTCTGTTCTTCCGACTTCTTTTTTAGCCTCAAGCCCCTGATCCAGATAAAATACTTTACGCACATGGTTGAAACTTATTTTCCATAAAGCAGAAAACAGGATTACCGCAATGACCAAAAAGTAAGGTTTATCGTAAAAACTGTAGAAGAACTTTTCAGAATAGGAAAGCACCGGAATAATATTGTAATAAGCCATCCCTCCCACTGCCAGAAAGATACATCCTATAATAATGGCAATGGTTTCTTTATCATTGAAAAGGATATTGATAAAGTTGTTCAGATAAAACAACAGAGATATCCCGATAAACCAGGTTAAAATACCAACAAAGCTGTATCCGTTAAACAAAGCAATCCCGCAAAATGTAACAAAAAACAAAGAATTTAACCAGCTGAATGCTGAAAGAAACGTTTTCGTCAGCATATAATTGACGAGGGTATTCTTAGGAATATTGAGGGTAAGGAACGGCTTGATGTTCTGGGTAGGCATTTCCTGCCATATGTACTTCATGATCAGGTCTACCGCCCATGCTGCTATCAGAAACCGGGAAACCACTTTCAAAGGATCCTGATGTATTTCTTCCTGTATATAGAAGAAAGCAATAAAAGCACCGCCTGCCAGACAGGCCATAAAATAAGCAATCCCGATAAACCGCAGGATCTTCATTGCAAGATTCACTCCTACAGAAGTACCACGGAAAAAGCTTTTAATCTCCAGCTTGAGGAATTTTAGAAACATATCTTAGTTTTTATACATTAGTAAAGATAATGTAAGATATGTTACAGAATTTTTCAGCCAATCAATTCTTTTGCCTGTGCCAATGCAGCATCCGTAATCTTACTTCCGGAAAGCAGCTGTGCAATTTCGTTCAGTTTTTCTTCATCGCTTAAAGGAACAATGGTAGATTGGGTTTTCCCGGCAATGTCCTGTTTCAGAACTTTATAGTTATTGTTTCCTTTGGCAGCAACCTGAGCCAGGTGGGAGATAACGATAAGCTGCATATCTCCTGACATATCGCGCATCAGGTTTCCAATCTCTTCGGCCACTTTTCCGGAAACCCCGGTATCAATTTCATCAAGAATAAGGGTAGGAAGTTCATCACTTTCCGCAATGATTTTTTTGACAGCCAGCATCACTCTTGATCTTTCTCCTCCTGAAATAGCGGTCTGGATTGGTTTTAAAGGGAATCCTGAATTGGCCTGGAACAATAACTGAATGCCTTCTTTTCCAAACAGGTTAAATTCCGGTACATCTTTCAGATCAATATCTACTCTGGCTTTTTCAAGACCTAATTTTTTAAGAAGCCCTTCTGCTTTTGAGATAAAGACAGGAACGGATTTCTTTCTGTTTTTAGACAGCTTTTCAGCCAGAGACTGAAGTGTTTTTTCTTTTTTGGAAATATTCTCTTCTATTTCTTCAATGGCTGCTTCCAGTTCTGAAGCGCCTTTCTGCTCTCCCGCCAGCTGGTCTCTCAGTTCAATCAGCTCATTAAGATCTGAAACGTTATGCTTAAGCAGTAAGGCGTTGATTTTATTATTAAGTTCAGTTAGAAAGGCCAGATTTTCAGGATTAATTTCTATTCTTTCCGCTTCATGTTCAAGCTCGGAGATGATATCCTTCAGTTCTACGAAGGAAGTTTCCAGCCTTTCATTTAATTCTGAAAAGCTTCCTGAAACTTCAGCAATCCTGGACAGCTTATTTTTAGCTTCATTAAAGAAGGAAAGAATTCCCACTTCTTCCTGATGGAATCTGGAAAGAATCTGCCCGATATTTTCAGAGATCATTCCTGCATTTTCCTGAATAGAAAGCTGGTTCTGCATATCTTCATAATCTACATCATCCAGCTTCAGTTCTTCCAGTTCATTGAGCAGAAATGTTTTATAATCACTTTCCTTTCTGTTTTCCAGAAGCAGAGTCTGGAGTTTTTTTAACTGAGTTTTAAGGCTCAGGAAATCTGAAAATACATTCTGATATTCTTCAATTAACGTTTTATTTTCAGAAAGTCCGTCGATAATCTTAAACTGGTATTCAGGAGTGAATAAGTTGGAGGTTTCAAACTGAGAATGAATATCAATCAGCTGCGAAGACAATTCTTTAAGGATATCAAGAGTAACCGGAACATCATTGATGAAGGCTCTTGATTTTCCTGAAGGAAGTATTTCCCGTCTGATAATTGTCTGATGTTCATAATCCAGGTCATTTTCTATGAAGAATTTTTTGAACTGATTATTTAAAGCGAATTCAGTTTCCACAATACTTTTTTCTTCCGTGCTGGCAATAGACTTCACATCTGCTCTTTCACCAAGAATAAGTCTAAGAGCTCCTAAGATAATAGATTTTCCTGCTCCGGTTTCTCCGGTGATTACCTGAAGACCGTTATGCAATGATACATCAAGGGTATCAATCAGAGCAAAATTTTTAATGTAAATTCTTGAAAGCATGGATAATCCGCGTTTTTATCAGAGGTTAATATGAATTGTAAAAATAAGTTTTTTTAGCGAAAGCAGAAACGGCAGACATCGATTAAATATGAGACTTATACTTTTGAAATTTCAGTCAGCAGTTCATAGAAATCTTGGTACTGATATTCGAATGTTTCAGCATCTTCGTGATCCCAGCGAACTACAGCGTTATGATGGTGCGTATCAAAACACAATAATCCCCAGTCACTGTATAGGGCAAACGGAATATATCCTTTATCAAAAAGAAATTCTCTGGGGTAGGTATCTAACATCATTTCACGAAGAGAGGCTCTCCATACATTAATTGGATGTGGGCAAAAAGAAATCTCTGAGATCTGAAGCTCGTAAAAATGTTTATGTTTCAGGAACTTTTTAAAATCTTCGGGGAAAACAAATCCGGTTTCTGCTTCAAGTTCCTGAAGTTCAGTATCGGTTACCGTACTTTTAACGGGAAGCCAGAATTTCCATTCCTCATCTGGCTGATCCGGGGCAAGCATGGCTTCTTCAATATCGCAGGGAAGCTGATTGGCTTCATTTTCTACCCAGGAATTAAGGGTTCTGTCAACAATTTCTTCAATCGTTTCTTTTATCATACCTTAATTCTTCCATTTGCTCCATTTATTCTCCGTGTATTTTGGAGAAAGAGTCATCATCAGCTGCTTAAGATCATTCATCACAATTCCACCATTGTTTCCGGAATTGAAAATATTGAAGATCTCATCACTTTTATTGTCTATGAACAAATTGAAAAAATAGGCCTGCTGGAAAGAGTTTTCATACATTTTCAGCTGCATAAGCGCATCAAAGATTACTTTTTTCGCTGTGGTCTGATCCTGATTGAACAGATTATCTAACCCGGCACGGTGATAGCTGTACATCGCAGAACGCAGCTGACTCCAGTTTGGATTGATAATTTCGTTGATCAGAATGGTACGGCTTCTCGGTTCATTGATGGTATTCCAGCCTTCATAATTCCTGTTCTGGGAATTCTGAGCGATCTGCTGTGCTTTAGAGAACCATGGTGAACCGCCCATAGACTGAAAGCTGTCGGCATCATACCCTAAGATCAGGTATACATAAAAGCTAACCACATCAATCAGGTTTTTTCCTGAAAACTGTCTTTCGTTAAAAACAAGATTCTCATTTTCAACATATTCAAAAGCAAATCTCTGATCCTGAAGATTAACGAGTGGTGACTCATATGAAGTATTGTAAACCGGACGTACCGCCTGAATGACAATGCTGCCTTTATATCTGTTTCCGTCCTTCTCAGCAATAACGATGGCAAAGTTGCACTTTACTTTTTCAAAGTTCTGAAGCTTTTTACCGGTCCAGCTTGTATTATTAACGAAATCCCTGAGACTTTTCTCCAGAGCTTTATAGGCCTGCTGGTTACTTCCTCCCAGCTGCTGGGAGTTAACCTGCACATTGGCAAGCAATTCCTGGGAAAAACTAAGTTGATATATAAAAAGCAGGAAAAATAAGCTTATGATTTTTTTCATTATCTATTAAAAATTGAGAACGGAAATTTATTAAAATTATTTTAAAAGTTGAGCCTCAACGAAATCCAGAATATCTCCGGCAACTTCCTCTTTTGATTTAAGGTTAAATTCTTTCTTTTCCGTTTTGGTAAATATTTTAATTTTATTGGTATCGTTTTTAAAGCCTGCTCCTTCGTCACGCAAAGAGTTCAGCACGATCATATCCAGGTTTTTCTTTTCCAGCTTTCCTTTGGCGTTTTCTTCTTCATTCTGGGTTTCCAGGGCAAAGCCTACTAAAAACTGGTGGGTCTTTTTCTCACCCATTGTTTTAAGAATATCGGGATTTTTAACCAGTTCAATCGTCAGGTTCTCATCATTCTTTTTAATTTTCTCTTTAGCAATTTCTTTCGGGGCATAATCTGCAACAGCAGCGCTGGCAATCCCAATATCTACACCTTCATAAAATTCAAAAACTTTGGTCAGCATTTCTTTTGCCGAGGTTACTCTATGTAAATCAATGGCTGCATCATGGGTAACCAGTGAGCTTGGTCCTGAGATCAGAATGACCTTTGCTCCCCGTTTTGAGGCTTCTTCTGCTAAGGAAAAGCCCATTTTCCCGGACGAATGATTTCCGATGAATCTCACCGGATCAATGGCTTCATAGGTTGGCCCTGCGGTAATAAGCACTGTTTTTCCTTCAAGGCTTTTGGTTTTCCCCGAAGAAGCAAAAAAATTTTCAACGGTATTTCCAATAGTTTCCGGCTCTGCCATTCTTCCCTGTCCTACCAATCCGCTGGCCAGTTCCCCGCTTTCCGCAGGAATAATTTTATGACCATAGCTTTCTGCCAACTCAAGATTTTTTATAGTGGAAGGATGTGCATACATATCAAGATCCATAGCCGGAGCAATGAATACCGGGCATTTCGCAGACATGTAAGTCGCAATAACCAGATTATCACACATTCCGTGGATCATTTTTGAGAGGGTATTGGCGGTACACGGCGCCACGATCATCACATCCGCCCATAAAGCGAGCTCCACATGGCTGTTCCAGTTTCCGTTATCACCGTAAAAATCGGAATAAACAGGTTTTTTGGAAAGGGTGGAAAGGCTCAGCTTGGTTACAAAATGCTCTGCATCGGGAGTCATGACCACCTGAACTTCAGCCCCTTTTTTTATAAAGTCCCTGATCAGGAAATGGATTTTATAGGCCGCAATTCCTCCAGAAACAGCGATAAGTATCTTTTTACCGGAAATACTCATTTAGTTTTAATTTTTTGAATCACTAAATTACTTATTTTTTCGCACAAAGACGGTTTATCCAACGACAAAGGTCATAAAAGAACTGAATTCCCTTATGACCTTCATATATAAAAAACACAAATGACTATTTTCTGTCTTCTGTCTTTCTGAAATAGATATCTTCGTTTAACCACTCTTCAATAGCAATTGAAGTCGGCTTTGGAAGTTTTTCGTAATGCTTGGAGATCTCAATCTGCTCTCTGTTTTCGAAAACTTCTTCCAATGTGGAATTGTGAACAGCAAACTCATCAAGTTTATTGTGAAGTTCCGTACGGATCTCCGCATTGATCTGCTCTGCTCTCTTTCCCATGATAACAATAGCTTCATAGATTGAACCTACTTTATCTTCAATCTTATCTTTATCGTAAGTAATAGTATTTACTTCTGCTTTTGTATCTTTTACACTCATTTTGAGAAAATTATTTTATTTTAAGATGGCAAATTTACGAATTATCTTTGAATTTTGAAAGTCGCTGCCGGCGGAGGGGTCTGAAGTGCCGCACTGTCCCTCTGGATCTGCATTGCTTTCTTTTCATTGCTGATCTGATCTTTGATCTGCTGGTCGGTTTTATTCTTTGCAGCCAGCTTTTCAGCTTCTCTTTTCTGTTTTTCTGTCATTGCTGCAATTCTCGCTTCAGTCTGTTTTTTAACAACAACGAAATTCTGTTTTTCTTTTTCCAGCTTTCCTCTCAGGTCTACTGCTGTTTTGGAATATTCTGTATTAGGAAGTTCTTTTTCTACCATTTTAGTGTAAGAAAGGGCACTTTCAATACGTTCATCCTTAAGGTCATAAATAGATTTTGTTGCCAGTTCATAACGGGACTTCATGATATAATCATAAATCTTCGGACGAAGTTTTGTACTTGGGAAATCTTCCAGAACATTATCCAAAGCTACGTTAGCCGCTTTATAGTCACCCATTTTGAAATACTGTCTTGCATTTTCATAGGCTTTGAACTCTAATTTATAAGACAGTTCATCAATAAGCTGGCCTATATTTTTAGATCTTTCTGAGTTAGGATAATTATTCAGGAAATCCTGTAATTCATTGATTGCTGTTTCGGTAGTAGACTGATCCAGGTTATAATCCATAGAACCTTCATAGTAACATAAAGCAGACATATAGGAAGCTTCTTCCGCTCTCGGATCTTTAGAAAAGTTTACAGCAAAGTTCTTAAACTGATGTCCTGCCAGTTTGTAGTTCTCATCGTAATAGTTGGCATAAGCGGTATTGAAACCTACATTAGGAAAATCATCCGTTCCTGCCACAAGGTTGGTAAGTCTGTCGTAAAGGGCTAATGCATTCTTCCACTTCTTTTTAGCAAAGTTTTCATTAGCTGCTTTTAAGATAAAATTCTTGTCAGCACTTCTCATGGCTCTTTCCTGCTGGCTTACGCATGATGAAACCACTGCTACTGCAAAAAGGCCTAAAATATATTTTTTCATATAAAAAATTCAACAGTTTTCGGATTACACAGCCGATTTACTAATTTGCAAAAATATAACTTTTTTGCCAATAGATTTTTTTTTATGAATATTTAACGTAATTTTAGTCTGCAGCGTATCCTAAAATTGCAAAAACACTGAGTAAAAGATTCATTCTTACTTTTTTCTCTGCTTCTTTGGCATAGGCTTCTTCGTTTTTGCTGGGCACATAAAGTTCATAGAAGTTTTTGTTGCGGATAACAAATAATGTGGAGCCGATAATCATCGTAAGAATGTCTTCGGGCTTTGGGGTAAATGTAAAAACTCCTGAAGCAACTCCTTTCTTGATCACCTCATCCAGTTTTTTTACAAAAAGCTGATAGAAGTCCAGTAATTCGTCTTTCAAATTATCGGTATGCCTTAGCTCCTGGGTTACAAAACCATGGAAATAGTTGTATTTGAACAGTTGGGAAACAATATACTTGATCATCTCACGCATCTGCATCTCAGGTTTTCCTTCTTTGATGGTATCTGCAAATTCAGAAAAATTTTCTCTGGTTTTCAATACTCTGTACTGATAGAGATAAGACATCATTTTTTCTTTGGAACCGAAATAATAGGAAATCATCGCTACATTGATGTTTGCCTTGGAACAGATGTCTCTTACAGAAGTTCCCTCGTATCCTTTTTTTGCGATCAGTTCCTCGGCAATGTCAAGTATGTGGATCTGTTTTTCTGTAAATTTTTTTCTCATTGAGATGCACTTTGAGTAAAGTTAAGAAATTTTTAACAGATTTATAAACGTTCGTTTAATAATTTTAAATTAATTTTCTGGATAATTGTATTTTTGGGAATGGATTTTTTTGATTTTCATCACCATAAGAAAAATATTACGTACGGGATCTATAATCTGGACCTTGGTATAACTCCCAGGAGTCATCTTTATTCAGCAGGGATTCACCCTAAGGATATTGATGCGGATTTTATGGAAGATCAATTCAGATGGCTGGCATCCTCGATTTCTGAAAACTGTTTTGCCATAGGAGAATGTGGACTGGATTCTATCGTTCCGGTTCCTCAAAAAATTCAGGAGAAAGTATTTCTAAGGCAGATTTATTTATCCAATGAGGTCAAAAAACCGCTTATTATTCATTGTGTAAGAAAATTTTACGAGGTGATTTCTTTAAAAAAAAAGGCTGAGCAGGCGATGATCATTCATGGTTTTAATAAAAAGAGAGCAATTGCGGAAGATCTGCTGGCCAGGAATTTTTATCTGAGTTTTGGAAAAGCTGTTTTGTATCAATTATCTTTGCAGGATATTTTAAAGGCAGTTCCTTTAAATCAACTCTTTTTAGAGACTGACAATGATGATTTTAGTATTGAAGAACTGTATCATAAGGTCTCTGAAATAAAGGGAATTTCACTGGAAACGCTGAATGAACAAATTTTAGAAAATTTATACACAATAAAAAATGGATAAATACTGGCTGGAAAGAACGGAGCTTCTGATCAAAGAAGCAGGATTGGAAAAACTGAATAAAGCCAATGTTCTGGTTGTAGGATTGGGAGGTGTAGGATCTTTTGCTGCAGAATTTCTGGTGAGAGCCGGAATCGGAAATATGACAGCCGTAGACGGCGATACCGTAGATATTACCAATATCAACAGACAGCTTCCTGCTCTTCATTCTACGGTAGGAATGCATAAAGTAGATGTGGTTGCTGAGAGACTGCTGGACATCAATCCTCAGCTTAACCTGATCAAGATTAACGAATTTCTTAATCCTGAAAGAATGGATGAAGTGCTGGATTCGGGCAAGTTTGATTATGTTCTTGACTGTATTGACAGTGTTACGCCCAAATTATGTCTGATTAAAGCCGCCAGAAAAAGAAAGATCAAGCTCGTCAGTTCTATGGGAGCCGGTGGAAAAATTGACCCGAGTAAAGTAATGGTAAGGGATATCAGCAAAACGCAGAACTGTTATCTTGCCAGACAGATAAGAAAGAGACTGAAAAAAGAGAAAATCAATAAAGGGTTCAGATGCGTCTTCTCTAATGAACTTCAACAGGAGGAAAGCCTGAAAATGACGGACGGAAGCAATTTTAAAAGATCTTTTTATGGTACCATCAGCTTTATTCCGGCTATCTTTGGTTTATATGCAGCCGCCGAGGTCATCAACTATTTAGTGAAACAAGATTAATGCAGCAATTTAACTATCCCAAAACAGAAAAGCTCAAAAAGAATACTGAGATTTCTTTACTTTTTGACAAAGGTAAATGGAGAAGCTGCGGCCCACTCAGAATCATCATTCTGAAAGATAAACCCGGACAGCCGGTGGAAAGTACGCGAGTAGGTGTTTCTGTTTCTAAAAGGTATTTTAAAAAAGCAGTGCATCGAAATCGTATAAAGCGCCTTTTAAGAGAATGTTATCGTCTGAATAAGGATTTATTCAAAAGTTCTTTCGGCGAAAAAACAATTGCCATGTTGTTTTGGGCTTCTTCGGAAATGCCTCCGAAATTTCAGGATGTTCAGGCGGAATTTATCAAACTGTGTCAGATGCAGAAGAAGTCTTAATTGGCTGTGAAATACTGAAAGGCTAAACACAAAAGATCCGTGGCATTTGTGGGAAATTATTTTTTAACCACAACAGACACAAAAGTTTTTACACTTTAGTTATATATAAGTTTAATGCTTTTTTGTGTAGAAGTTCACAAAAGTTTTTAAAAACTACGATTTTTATTATTCATTAGATTAAAAATCTGCGTAATCTGCCTGATCCGAGAGAATATAAAAACAATTGCCACCGATGCACAAATGAAAATCTAATACTTTAACTTTACTCATAGAAGCACATTTAAGTTAAAAAAATCTGTGTGAGAATAAAAAAGCTTCGGGGATAAAGAAGCCTTTCTGCATGATCATAAGCCAGCCATTCCAATGTTTATTTCTTTACAATAAAAACAGATTAGTACAATTTATGCTCCGGTTTTTGTAACTTTAGGGAAAACAATAAATCTGAAAATTAATATGTTAGACAACATTCCCTATTTTTCTTATGTTCTCAGTGCGTTTATCGGCATTGGTCTTGCAGCGGCAACAGGTTTCAGAGTATTTCTCCCGATGTTTGCCGTAAGTCTTGCCTCATACCTTCACTGGATTCCCATGAATGAGAGTTTTGAGTGGCTTTCCGGTCTTCCTGCCCTAATTACAACCGGCATTGCTACCATTGCTGAGATTTTAACTTATTATATTCCGTTTGTAGATCATTTGCTAGATACCATATCAGTTCCGATGGCTACGGTAGCCGGATCGATATTATTTGCCAGCCAGTTTGCAGATTTGGGGACATTTCAGCAGTGGGCGCTTGCATTAATTGCAGGAGGTGGGACAGCAGCAACCATCAGTTCGGGCTTTGCCGGAATCCGGGCAGCTTCTACAGCGACAACGGGCGGACTGGGAAATTCTGTTGTGGGAACTACTGAAACGGCAGGGGCAGGTATTATGTCTGTATTGGCCATGGCCGCTCCTTTTGTTGCCGCAGTTTGTGCTGTAATTCTTATTATTCTGGTTGTTGTTTATGGCCGAAAAGCATGGCGGAAACTACGGAAAACGAGTATAGAACCTTAGCTAGAGCATTTCAGGTCTGATGAAGGATCATCTTTGGTAATTAACAGCCTGATTCTTTCTGCATCTTCCGATAACTTCAGTTGGCAATAGTAGGTAAACAACTTGCTTAAAAGCCTATTGTTATGATCGGGAATCAGTTTTTCATACTTTTTCAGAGCATTGAGGGCTTCTTTTTTTCTGTTGAGCATAAGAAGATATGCTGCAGATCTTAGAAATAATACTGTTTTTTCCGAAGGAGCTAAAAATGTATCTCCGTTATCATTTTTAGCGGTTTCAAAGATCTTTGCCGGGTCTGTATTGTCAAAGTCTCTTCCTATTTTATTAATTTCTGACAGAGCCTTTTCATTCTGATTTGTCATGATGAATATCTGAATTTTCAGATTCTTATAGGCTATAGCATCGAAATCGGATACATTTTTGTTTTTCTCTGCTGTACGAATGATATTCAGAGCTTCGGGGTATTTTTTCAATGAGAATAAAACCTGAGCTTTATTAAAAAGAGCCAATGAGTTATCCGGATCTGAAGCCAACACTTTGCTGTAAATATTTAAAGCGTCCAAGGTTTTTCCTTCCGAGGTCAGGTCAGCCGCCCGGTTCAGCATTTCATCATGATTTTCCTGAATGGTCTTTTTCCCGGTGAGATATTCTGTAATCAACGGAATAAACTCTTTTGTCATTTCCTGATAATACGTGAGGTATTCTGCATCACTTGGGGAACGAGGCTTTCCACCTGATAGAAATTTATCAAAAAACTGAGCTGTTATTTCAACATCAAAGTTTCCTTTATTATAAACCGCTACGACGGAAATGGAAAAGTTACAGTATTTATCTTTTGTTTTATTAATCTTATCAAAAAATGCAGAACCTTTTATTTCTTTAAAAGAATTAAAAGATGATCCTGTTGATTCCCACCCTCGGCTTAACAGGGACTTTGCCTGTGGCATTTCATTTAATCTGGTGATTACAGCTTCCTTACTCAAATGTTTTACGGGAAGTATTGTTGTATATTTAAGCGTGCTGACAGGGAATTCTTCATCAAGCCTGACCTGGGCAGACGAAAAGGAGATAAAACTCAGCAGAAAAATACACACCAAGCGTATGCTCATCTATTTACCGCTTTTACTGTCGTTAACTTCCTTGATTTTAGCATCAAAGTATTCTGCTTTTTCAGGATGCTTTTTCTTTAAAATTCCAAATGCTTTAATGGCTTTGCTGTACAGTTTCTGTTCAAAGTAAAGATTGGCCAGTGTTTCTGTCATCAGATGGGAAATATCATCATTTCTTTCTTTGACAACATAAGAGCTTTCTTCTTTCAGCTGACTGATTCTTGGATTATTTTCGATGAATGTTTCGATTGCTTTTTCTTTGATCACCGTTTTTTCCTTTTCAACGTCTTCAGTTCTGTCGATTTTCAGCCAGCTCTGCCATGTATTGATAAAACCGGGAACATTACTGTCAAGAACTGCCTGGGCAGGCTGTTCCGGTTCTATATTTTGTGCCGTTTCTACTTTTTCAGTTTCATTTTTAGCTTCACCACCAGACCAGCTTGAAATATCTGAGCCGAAGAACGAAACGCTCATTACCGGAGCTTCTTCCTCCTGCGAAGTTGTTTCATTGCTTTCTTCTTCATTTTCCGCTGTTTCTAAAGCCTCTTCTGTATCTTCCTGAACAGTTTCTGTCTCTGTAACTGAGCTTTCAGCTACGATTTCTTCCTGTTCTTCTTTAACGGCCTGAACAGGTTCCGGCGGCGTTATATCCTCAGTTTTAACTTCTGGAGAAGCGGCTTCTTTGGAAATCAGAGAATCAGGAACATGAGTATTTACACTCATAGGTTTCCACGCTGTATTGACTTCATGCGTTGTTTCAGGTTCTTTTGTTTCTTCCTCGGGAATCTCTTCTGATTGTTCAGGTTCCTGGTTTTCAGCAATATTTTCTGCAGCGGTTTCTTCTTTTAATTTAGGTTCATCACTTCCTGTTGACCAGAAATGGAAATTCTGGGTTTCAGCAAAACTAATCTCATGATCTTCCGCTTCGGGTTCTTCTACTATATTTTCTGCTGCAGGTTTCGTTTCCTTCATCTTCTTTTCAACCTCCTCAATCAGACGTCTCATTTCTTCCTCGTGCTTATTGATTGATGGCTTAACAACAGCTTCTGCAGTCAGCATTTCTTCTGTATTCGCAGCCTGAATCTTCACATCAGACATGAAGGACTCTGTCCCATGGAAACTTATTTCAGCATCATCCGCCTGCTCTGTTTCAGATGGAGCTTCTTCTGCAATATTATTTTCTTTCTGACCAGCTTCCGGAGATAAACGTTCTACCTCATGGAAACTGATATCATTGTCTTCAGTGATTTCTTCTACTTCTTCTTCCGAAGACTGTTCTTCACTGATGATTTCCTCAGGTGTAAATTCTGCACTCGCTTCTGCTTCTTCAACTGCTTCTTCCTGTTCTTCAGAAATTGTTTCTTTTGCCTCTGAGTTAACTTCGTCATCAACAATTTCTTCCAAACGCTCAATTTCATGAAAGCTCTGATGATCTTTCTGGGCAATCTCTTCTTGTTCTGTTGGATCTGAAAGCTGGTCTTCGTTCACAATTTCTTCAGGGGTAAACTCAGTATCTGCATCCGGAGTTATACCGGCGTCTGACTTTTCGTTTTCCTGCTGAACTGTTTCCTGAATAAGGCTTACAGGCTTGGAAACAAATTCCGTCTTCTGGGTTACCAGCGTTCCGGATTCCAGGGTGGATTCAAGATCTATCGTTTCTGCATGCTCTTCATTCAGGAAGTTTTCTTCACCTTCAAACAGAATTCTGTTTCTTTCTCCGTTCACATAGATATGTGTAACTTCCTGGGGAATGTTCAGCATACAGGCAGCTATTTCGTCCTGCTTTTCTTCCGTTTTTGCAACAGTCTCCTCTCTTTTAATAGGAAAAGCTTTGTCTTTATACCCGAAGCGTGCAGGTTTTGCAGCCGGTTTTACAGCCTGCTTCTCTTCAGCCGTTTCAACGGGTCTGGATTCCGGACGGATTTTACCATTGATGAGCTGATAAAGGATTTTTTTATCTGTGGTATACGCAGCAGTTGTGGAGAGCTCTTTCTGATAATTTTCCTGATCATAAAGGTGAACTCCATATAAATGTAGTGCCCTGATGTTTTGAACATATGGAAAGGCATGAATTTCTTCTTTCAAAAGATTTAGATCTTCTGACTGAATATTTTTCGGATTCTTTAATAATTCTAAAACTCTGGGATTCATCTTACCAATTCGCTACAATATCGTTAAATATCTTGTTAATAATTCTGTCTGTCACTATCTTTACCTGAGAGGCTTCAATCTCGCTCTGGGTCAGGTTACTGTTAAATACGGCTTCGTCTGTATAGGCTCTGTCAAAGCTTAGCTCCGAATGCAATTTATTTTCATAATGTACTTTTACGGTAATCGTCAGTTTACTCTGTGCCTGCTGAACGACACCTCCCGAAGGATTTTGCTGTGTATTTGAGCTGATTGTAGTAGGCGAGAAACCATAATCTGAAATTTCACCTTCTACCAGAATATCCGGATTTGATTTGGTTCCTTTTAATGTAGTCCTCTGCAGAAACCTGTTCTGGATATCTGTAGAAAACTGCTGGGAAAGGGTTGGGTTCACCAGTGATGCATTGTTTGGAAATTCACTGATCTGAATTGTTTTTTCGTCTGTCAGGGAAGATAAAGATCCTCCTGTAAACGAATAACACTGCTGAAACAGCGAAAGAATGACAAATCCAAATATTATTTTTAATTTACTCATACTGTTTTTTGATTTGAGCTTCCTAGAATATTTTTAAAGGAAGCATATTTAATACAGATCCCAAGAGGTATTGTAAATAAAAGACCAATTCCGCATACAATAGCTCCTAACTGAGAAATAATTCCTACCACAATAGTGAACAGGAAAATCATAAAGAAGTTTCTTCTGGCCAATTTCCAGGAAATTGAAAAAGCTTCTCTTACACTGCTGATTCTATACAGCGAAATTAAAGGCTGTACAAAATACATCGATATTGATACTACAAAAAGCAGAACAATAACGAGCAGAAACCAGATTCCCATTCCTCCTGCAAATAAAGCCACACCGGTATCAGATAGCTGCCCATCAGACGCAGAAGCTGCAAACAGAATAGGAAGCAGCGATAACTGAATCGGAATCATAATGATAAATAATATGACAAAAAGAAGGAGGAACAGTTTCAGATAGGTCACAAAATCTGTAAAGTCAAAAATATCTCCTGCCTGTACTTTCTGCCCTTCATCTACTTTTCTGCATATTTTATAAAAATTTCCTAACGCCATCACTCCTAAAAAAGGGATAAGGCTAATAAAAAAAAGGAGTAAGGTTGCTACTATAAATCCGCCAATATCTTTTTTAAAAAGATCTACACCTTCAGATATGAATTTTCCTATATTCATCTCATATCCATTGGTGGCCGTTACATCAAAATTCTTCATTTTTCTTGTTTTTATTTTAGTCTTCCAGGTTATATTGTTTTATTTTTCTGTATAATGTTCTTTGTGAAATCCCCAGTTCATCTGCAGCTCTGTTCCTGCGCCCTTTATGCTTCTCCAATGCTTTGATAATCAAATCTTTTTCATTATTCTGAAGGGACAGGGATTCTGGTCTGTTTTCTTCTACTTCAATATCCTCAATATCTTCATAGCTGTCTTCAGGAGCTGAAATAATAGACGGAGTCTGCACCACCGGGGTTTTATCCTCAAAATACAGTAGGGAATTATTATTTACAGGAGCCTGCTGAGTTTCCGCGGCATAAATTCTATTGATCAGGTTTTTCTCCTGATTGCTCAGATCACCTGCACCTCTGTTCTTGATGAGTTCCGAAGTTAAGGATTTTAAATCATTAATATCATTCCTCATATCGAAGAGAATTTTATACATAATTTCTCGCTCGCTTCCGAAATCGTTCTGCTTTTGGGCGGTCTGGTTATTCACAACCATCGGAAGGTGGGTTTCCATCGGAATATATTCAGCCAGTTTTTCTACCGTGACATTTCTGTTTCTTTCCACTACAGTCATCTGTTCTACCAGATTTCTCAATTGGCGGACATTTCCGGGAAAGGAATAATTATCGATATAATGAACTGCTGCAGGATCTAACTCCAATTCCGGCATTCTGTATTTTTCTGCAAAATCAATGGCAAATTTCCTGAACAGCAGATGAATATCTCCTTTTCTTTCTCTTAAAGGAGGCATGTCGATCTGTACGGTATTTAAACGGTAAAACAAGTCTTCACGGAATCTCCCGTCCTGGATGGCCTTCATCATATTGACATTGGTAGCAGCCACTATTCTTACGTTGGTTTTTTGTACCTGTGACGAACCTACTTTCATAAATTCACCGCTTTCAAGCACCCTTAAAAGACGGACCTGTGTCTGCAGGGGAAGCTCTCCTACCTCATCCAGAAAGATGGTACCGCCGTCTGCCACTTCAAAATATCCTTTTCTGGTAGCCGTGGCTCCGGTAAATGCTCCTTTTTCGTGTCCGAATAATTCGGAATCTATGGTTCCCTCTGGAATGGCACCACAGTTAACCACAATGTAGGGCTGGTGTTTTCTTTTTGATTCTGAATGAATGATTTTAGGAATAAACTCTTTTCCTACCCCGCTTTCCCCGATCACCAGCACGGAAATATCCGTAGGGGCTACCTGGATTGCTTTTTCCAAAGCCCTGTTCAATGCAGGATAGTTTCCTATAATTCCAAAGCGGTTTTTTATATTTTGTAACTCGTTGCTCATAAGTAAATGTTTGATTATTGATTTAATTCGGGCTTACAACGCTTCAATCTGCGTTCTGTAAACTTTGTTGAAATGATGGGTATAGGGATCTTTCATGATCTTCCCTTCATCATACGTTTTTAATGCTAACGTCTTTAAATCCAGATAATCTTTGTTTCTAATCTTAGAAACTTTACTTTTAAAGTATATATTCTCAGCAAAGTCGTATGCTTTGCTTTGTTTTTCGAAGTTTTTTAAAGCCAGATCATATTGTCCCAGCTGAAAATAGGTAACTCCCAACTGGTAATGGTCATACAGGCCTTTGAAATAGTTTTTGGAAGCCAGAAGTTTTTCAATGATATCGACAGCTTTTCCTTTCTGACCTAAAGCACTGTAAGACAATGCTCTTACAATATCTAAATGATAGTCGCCGTTTTGTGATCGTCCCAGATCTTCAGGGTAATATTTTTTCAGTTCTTCAAGATCCTGAATGGCGCCGTTATAATCCCTCAGAAACTCAAACCTGCACCATCCTCTGTATCCAAGATGTCTTTTCGGGTCTAAAGCAACGGCTTTATTAATGAGTATCCTCCAGGTGATAAAATCCCCGTTTTTAAGATAGGGAACGGATTTCTCCATATAGGCATGAGAAAAATCCGGACATAACTCAATGGCTTTATCAAACCCTTCCTGGGATGCACTGGAACCTTGTCTGTCGGAAGCCCAGTTGTATAACTCACAAGCTTTTTTGCAATCCTCTCCCTCTACTGCATTACAGTTAACCTGTGCAATAGTATTGGTGTAAACGATAAGTAACAAAAAGCTAAGGTAATACCTCTGAAACTTTTCCATTTTCAATTTTATAGGTTAAATACTGGTAGTAATCTACTTTAAAACCTTCTATTTCTTTAGGCTGCCATCCGTCCAGCGATCTGGTGAACTGCAGCAGTTTTTTTTCCAGTTCCGGATCAAAATCAGAGTTTTCCAGATCCGAATTCATATGCTGTACTCTGAACAGTCCTGTTTTTCCTTCACAATTTACTAAAAATCTGACCGTAATATAGCCGTTGGTCTTCTTTTCAGAATGAATATTTTGTCTATTCAGTTTTTCAATAATGGCAATCTTCTCTCCCTTATAATCAAATTCTTTAGCTCCGTGATAATACTGAAAGCTGAAGGGTCTGTCTTTTCCTTTTCCGCATTTTTTCAGATCCGTATCATCCAGATTCTTATCAAATTCAATATCTCCAACAGTATTAGGATATTGTCCCGCTGCTTTTTCTGTCTGACACGACATCAGAATGAAAGAAAATAGGGCAAAGAAAGAGACTGCTTTGATCAAAATCTGAAATTATTCCCCTATTCTCCCTAAAAGTGTGCCCTGTGTATTGTCATAAACAAAAACATCCACAATGTCGCCAATTTTCTGCCCTTCCTGTTTATCGAATACACAGACTGCATTCTGTGAGTTTCTTCCTTTCCACTGATCTTTGTTCTTTTTGGAAATTCCTTCGATCAGAATCTGGTGTGTTCTTCCCACGTAGGATTTCATACGATTTCTGGAAAGTTCACCCTGAAGCGCAATCACCTCAGCCAGACGTCTCTGCTTCACATCTGCAGGAATATTGTCTTCCATTTTTTTGTGTGCAGGTGTTCCGGGTCTTTCTGAATAAGCAAACATATAACCATAGTCATATTCCACTTCCTTCATCAGGCTTAGGGTATCCTGGTGATCTTCTTCGGATTCATTGCAGAATCCAACGATCATATCCTGGGAAAATGCAATGTCCGGAACAATTTCTTTGGCCTGCTTAATCAGATCCAGATATTCTTCACGGGTATGCTGTCTGTTCATGGCCTGAAGCATGTTATTACTTCCACTCTGTACCGGAAGGTGAACATATCGGCATATATTTTCATGCTTTGCAATCATTCTGAACACGTCAAGGCTCATATCCTGAGGATTGGAAGTAGAGAATCGTATTCTCATTTCAGGAACCGCTTTAGCTACTAAATCAAGCAGTTGCGCAAAGTTGACGGCTGTTGCCTTCTGCATTTCCGAAGCTTTGGCAAAATCTTTTTTAGGACCGCCTCCATACCATAAATAAGAGTCTACATTCTGCCCTAAAAGGGTAATTTCTTTATATCCGTTTTCTGCGAGATTTTTACATTCTTCAATGATAGAATGCGGATCTCGGCTTCTTTCTCGTCCCCTGGTAAACGGAACCACGCAGAAGGTACACATGTTATCGCAGCCTCTGGTAATGGTTACAAATGCAGCCACACCGTTTCCGCCTAAACGAACCGGATTAATATCTGCATAGGTTTCTTCTTTGGAAAGGATTACATTGATGGCGTCTCTCCCGTCTTCTGTTTCCTGTAAAAGGTTAGGAAGATCTCTGTAAGCATCTGGTCCCACAACAAGGTCAACCAGCTGTTCTTCTTCCAGAAATTTAGTCTTCAGCCTTTCAGCCATGCAACCCAAAACACCGACGGTCATATTCGGTTTTTCTTTCTTCAGGTTTTTGAACTGGGAAAGACGCATTCTTACAGTCTGTTCCGCTTTTTCACGGATAGAGCATGTATTCAGAAGGATAAGATCTGCTTCTTCTACTTTCAGAGTGGTATTGTATCCCTGTTCGTTTAGAATAGAAGCCACGATTTCAGAGTCAGAGAAGTTCATCTGGCAGCCATAGCTTTCTAAAAACAGTTTTTTAGAATTTTCCGGTCTTTCAGCAATAGCAAAAGCTTCTCCCTGCTTTGTTTCGTCTATATATTTTTCCTGCACGGTAATCAAATTAAAGGTTTGGGACTTAAAATTCAGTGTCTTTTCACATTCAATTTTAAATCCAAAACAGATTAGTCTGCAAAGATACAAAATATTGTGACAGAATGGCAGGGCTATCTTTCATTGAATGTAATTGAAAATTTTACAGGAAAGGCTATCCTTTGTTTGATTGGAATATTAGAATATAAAGCCGGCTTCCAGACCTTTTTTAGTCTTGAAAGCGTTCTCATAAAATTTATATTAAAATTTTTATCATCTATTGAGGGATAAATTCTCGGATTAATAATATGCCCCTCTTCGTTTACATAAAATTCTAAATTAACCTCACCATTAATATGATAATCCATAAAAAGCGTCTGAAAATTATCATGAAAGTCCTTGTTAAATTTCTTTAAGCCACCGGGATACTGTGAAGACATCACAAAAGCATCTGCATTATATCCAGTTTTATAATTACTCATCAAATCTTTAGGGTAAAAGATAAATTCTGTAACTGCTCCAAGGGTATTTCCTTTAACTTCAGCAGGCTTCCACCCTTTGAGATTTTTCAGAACTTCCATGGAAAGGTCATATGCACATTTATTTTTTGCAATATTCAAGGTATCACTATCTTTTACCAATTTAACACTGCCCAAAGCGGTAACAATAATCCTTGGCTGATAAATTTCTTTTCCATCACATTCTTTCCTGTTATTTATGATGAGATATTCGTGTGCATCTTTATAAAAGGTTACTAAACCTCCCTCATAAAAATCCTGTCCTTTGGGATAGCTTTCCAAGACATTCATTTGGGCATAAAAAGTCTGGCCCATTGCTGATATAAAAAACAACATTAGAAAGTATTTTTTCATCAAATTAATTTTAATCTGGTTTTGTGTTTTTGTTTATTTTTCAAAATTCTCTTGGAGGATGAAATGTGAGCGGTAATCTGAAAAAAGACTCTATAAGCTCGCCCTCTTTCTTAGCCGGGGTCCATTTTTTCTTTCTCATTCTTTTTATTCCGTCAAGAATTCTTTGGTCAAACTCTGCATTTCCTGAAGATTCCTCCAGTGTTACATTTTCCATTTTCCCTTCTTTGCTGACGGTAAAAGTTACTACCAATTTAAATGGCTCTTTCCAGACAAAATCACTGAGGTCAATCTGTTTTGCGACTTCAGTCCTGAAAACCCCAAGTCCTCCAGGCTTTTTAATTGAATCTGATATTTTTTCCTGAGCTTTTATATTTAAAGAAAAAACAGTTAAGAAGAAGATTAATATTCTAACCGATCTCATAAGTTCCTGTAGTAAAATTAACCTTAAAAATATACTTTGATTCTACAGCTACTCCGTCTTTCATCGCCGGTTTCCATTTTCCTTTTACTTTTTTTAAGGCGTATTTCACGTCATCAATAAACATTTCACCGTTTTTGATCTTGGGAAGAACATCCAGGCGGTCCATTTTACCGGTTTTATCAATATTAATCACAAAAGTTACGGTTCCGTTGATGGCATAGCTTTCAGCATCCACATAAGCGTGAAGCATATTCACAAACTGTTTTCTGAAGGCTTCATCGCCTCTTGGAAATTCGGCTCTTTGTGTGTATCTCGGGATTTCGCACTGCATTGTGTTTTGAGAGAATCCTTTAATTCCAATGAATAATAAGGGTAATAATAAAAGGTATTTTTTCATTTGTAAATGGCTATTACAAGTCTGTTCCTATGGAAGAGAAACTCATTTTAAGCTTAATCTGTGAAGTCACAGGCTGTCCGTTGCATGATGCAGGTACCCAATTCTTTTTGATTCTTCTTACCACATATTTCATATCATCAAAAAAGTAGGTACTGTTGGCTACTTTGGGTGAACCTTCAATCTGGGTTACTTTTCCGGTCTGGTCTACCGTCATGGTAAAAGTAAAATCACCGTTCAGAACGTAGAAATCAGAATTAAGATAATCATACATATATTTTCTCAGGGTATCTTTGTAAACAACTACGCCTCCTTCAAATGCTGCAGGCTTGAAATCATTACAGTTTTTGACAGCCACCTGTAAAAGCGGTTCTTTGATGTCTATTTTTAACAGATTTTTATTATTCTCGGTAATAAAATTATCGTCCCTTTCTTCAACATCCTGCTGTGCCCAAGTCAGATTGGAGGCAAGAAGTGCTATAAATAACATTAAAGCTTTCATATATGATAAATTATTAAAATTACTTTAACAAAGGTAAATATTTAATGCCTTTTTAAAAAAGAAAAACTTCACACAAATGCGTGAAGTTTTCTATTGTATTGTTTCAATGTGCTATAGTAGTCCTTTAATATGTTTATAATTAGATTTAACGGTATCCAGAACTTCTTCCATTTTTCCGCCCAGCATGAGCTGCGCCATGGATTTTGTCATTCCCAGCACCTGATCCAGCTCAATTTTCGGTGGAAGTGCCAAGGCATTCGGATTGGTGAATATATTGAGAAGATAAGGTCCCTGATGATCCAAGCATCCCCGGATTGCTCCTTCTACATCTTCAGGTCTATGGACATTCTTTCCCGGATATCCCATTGCCTGGGCGACCATCGCGAAGTCCGGATTAATCATATCTGTTTCGTTATCCGGCATTCCACCTACTTCCATTTCCAGCTTTACCATTCCTAGGGCTCTGTTATTGAAAACAATGAGCTTTACCGGAAGTTTATACTGAAAAATAGTGGCCATGTCTCCCAAAAGCATAGACAACCCTCCATCACCGCACATTGCAATAACCTGCCGGTCAGGATGGGCCAATGACGCTCCTATAGCCATAGGCATTGCATTGGCCATTGACCCGTGATTGAAGGATCCCAGCATTTTCCGTTCTCCGGTTCCTGTAATGAATCTTGCTCCCCAGACACAGCACATTCCTGTATCTACTGTAAAAATAGCATTTCTGTCTGCTAAACGGTCTAAAGTATGAGCTACATATTCTGGCTGAATAGCGTTTTCTTTACCAAAATCCCTTACATAAGAAAGCTGGTTTTCTTTTACTTTTTCATAGAATGCAAGCTGCTCATTAAGAAAATCCGCATTGGTTTTTTCCTGAAGCAGTGGCAGCAGGGCCTTAATAGTTTCTTTTACATCTCCGGCCAGTCCCAATTCCAACTTTGCCCTGCGGCCAAGTCTTTCGGGACTTTCATCAATCTGAACAATCTTATTTTTAACAGGCATGAATTTCTGATAAGGGAAGTCTGTTCCCAGAAGGATCACCAGATCTGCTTCGTGCATGGCATGATAGGCTGAAGGAAATCCCAGCAGCCCCGTCAATCCTACTTCATTGGGATTATTGGGCTGAATCTCCATTTTTCCGCGGAAAGAATATCCAACGGGTGCTTTCAATAGTTTTGAGAGTTCAATAACTTCAGCATTCGCCTTTCCAGCTCCAACCCCACCATACAGTGTTACTTTTTTACTTTGATTGATAAGATCTGCAAGCTGTTTCAGCTCATCATTTGAAGGCCGAATGATAGGATGAGTTCTGAATATCTGAGTCGATGTAGTTCCCTCTTCTGCATCCAGTTCAGAAACATCTCCCGGAAGGCCGATTACAGCTACTCCTTTTTTTGAAATAGCATGCTGAATAGCGGTCTGCATAATTCTCTGCACCTGTTCCGGTCTGGTAATCATTTGATTGTAATGACTGCAATCATCAAATAGCTTTATGGTATTGGTTTCCTGGAAATAGTCCATTCCCATTTCATCACTCGGGATTGTGGATGCAATCACCAGCATCGGAACATGGGAACGGTGTGCGTCGTAAGCTCCATTGATCAGGTGAACATGCCCCGGTCCGCAGCTCCCCGCACATACTGCAAAACCATCAAGTTCGGCTTCCGCAGCAGCAGCATAAGCTCCTACTTCTTCATGTCTTACGTGAATCCATTGTATACTGCTTTTTTTGACGGCTATATTAAGATGGTTGAGGCTATCACCTGTAACGGCGTAAATTCTTTTCACATTGGCACTTTCGAGCATTTCTACAATCTGCTCAGCTACGTTTTTAGCCATAATTCAATATTTTTTTGGTGGTTGTTTTATTCTGCTATCTCTATCAAATTTAGGTAATAAATTCTAAACTGGTCACTATCTGATATTAACATTCAGATAAAGAAATCAGGTTTATTCACAAAAAAACTCCGCAAATTACTGCGGAGTCTGATATATACCTTTTATCAATCTTAGATTACTTCGATCTGGTTTCTCAGCAGATCTTCAAATTCGTCTCTTTTACGAATCAGATGGGCTTTTCCATCTAAAAACAGAACCTCAGCAGGCTTTAATCTTGAGTTAAAGTTCGAACTCATTTCAAAACCATACGCTCCGGCGTTATGGAAGACAAGGATATCTCCCTCTCTTACTTCATTCAATTTTCTGTCCCATGCGAAAGTATCGGTTTCACAGATATTTCCTACTACTGTATAGATTCTTTCGGCGCCTTTAGGGTTGGAAAGGTTTTCAATCATATGGTAAGAATCATAGAACATTGGACGGATCAGATGGTTAAATCCTGAATTCACTCCTACAAACACAGTTGCCGTGGTTTGCTTAATCACATTGGCTTTTACCAGCAGATAGCCACTTTTTCCAACTAAGAATTTTCCTGGTTCAAACCATAATTCAAATTTTCTTCCTGTTGATTTCGCGAACTCTGAAAGTACTTTTTCCACTTTTTTACCCAGCGTTTTTACATCTGTTTCCTCTTCACTGTCCTGATAAGGAATTTTAAATCCGCTTCCCATGTCCAGGTATTTAAGATTCGGGAAGTGTTCAGATAGCTCAAGCATGATATCCAGAGCCTGAAGGAAAACATCAGGGTCTTTAATTTCACTTCCGGTGTGCATATGAAGCCCTTCCACATTAAGATTGGTACTTTTCATCACTCTTTCGATGTGACGGACCTGATGAATAGAAATACCGAATTTGCTGTCGATATGCCCTGTTGAAATTTTATAATTTCCGCCTGCAAAAATATGTGGGTTGATTCTTACAAGAATCGGATACGTGTTTCCGTATTTATTTCCGAATTGCTCCAGAATAGAGATATTGTCAATATTGATATGTACACCATGCTGCATTGCTTCTTCAATTTCTGCAAGATCTACACAGTTGGGTGTAAAAAGTATTTTTTCTTTAGGAAATCCTGCCTTCAATCCAAGCTTTACTTCATTTATTGATACACAATCTAAAGAGGCGCCAAGGTTCTTGACATACTTCAGAATATTAATGTTCGTCAGCGCTTTAGCAGCATAAAAGAACTTTGTGTGTTTTAAAAAAGATGATGTAAGTTTTTCGTATTGAGTTTTAATAGATTCAGCATCGTAAACGTACACCGGTGTGCCATGTTCTCTGGCAATCTGTAGCAAATCTTTTGAATTCATAATTTCATTTTAACATAAAAAAAGGCAGATTCTTCGAAAAGAGTCTGCCGCATTGATTATTTTTTTATGCAAGACAACCCTTTTAAATATTCCAAACCTTAGAGAACTTTACAGCTCCCTTTTTTCCAGTTTTTATTTGTTTAAAATTTTGCATTGCTTCCTTTTATTTTTTGCAAAAATACTATTTATTTTTTTATTTCTTGAAAATTGATTTGAAGAGCCTTTTCTTCCGATGAAAATTGCCTCTATTTAAATTTCTCTATTATTTCGGCAAAGGTAAGGTCTCAAAATCGCCGCGAAGGAGCGCCAGCTGTAATTCATTATTTAAATCTGCTGAAGAAAGAGGAAGGTCTATTTTCAGTTTGGCAAGCTTGCTGAGGGTTTGTATCTGCGTGAACAGCTCATAAAAACCATAAGATATAACTTTTCCGTTATCAATGATTAAAAATAATTTTTCGCCCAGTTTTCGGCCGGTACCCAGCCAGAGTTCGTTTCTTTTTCTGAAATCTATTTTCTTTTTGAAAGCATTGATATCATTGAATTCCTCATGAGAGCTGATAAATTGTACTGCTTTTGTGCCCTGGGTGAACGACCTGAATTTCACGATTGGCTTTTCTGTTTTATTCAGTTTATTCTTCTCAACAATGTATTTGTTATTTCTGAAGTAAAGTCCGAAAGGCAGACTTTCTCTTTTCTTGATATTTTTAGAGTTAAGAATCAGCCTGGCAATAATATCTGTGCCTGTAAGCTCATAATTGATCTGTTCCACATCTTTCTGAACCTGCTCCCATTTCTTAGACTTGGAATTAAAGACCTTTTTTGAGAATTTATTAATATCCTGAACATAATCTGATAAAATAATCTTTCCGGCTTCATTCTGAAAATACACAAACCCTTTTTCATTAGGCAAATCTTGTGTAAGTTCTTTGATCTTGTTGATATAGCTTTTGGCATTCGACTCTTCATGCTGCTTCTGAATGATCTCATTTTCCGTGTCTTTTGAGGCCAAAAGCTTGAATAGTTCCAGCGTTGCCCTTGCGTCTCCGTCAGCCCTGTGATGGTTTGTAAGAGGAATTCCTAATGACTTAACCAGCTTTCCCAAAGAGTAGCTTACCTCATCAGGAATTAGCTTTTTAGCCAAAGGAATGGTATCCAGCGTATTAATCTTATAATCATAGCCTAACCTTTTAAAGGACTGGCGCAGCATTCTATAATCAAAATCGATATTGTGACCTACTAATGTTGTATTTTGGGTAATCTCTATAACTCTTTTGGCAATTTCATGGAATTTCGGAGCTGTTTTCACCATTTTCGGGGTGATACTCGTCAGTTTCTGTACGAAAGGAGTGATGTCACTTTCCGGATTGACAAGGGATATAAACTGGTCAGTAATTTTCTGGCCATCATATTTGTAGATGGCAATATCTATAATGCATTCATTTCTATAACCTGCACCATTACTTTCTATATCTATAATTGAATACATTGAATTTTCTTGCTATACTGCTGTTTTTTTTAAGTTCAAATTAATAATTCCTGTCATAAGTAGTCCGAAACACCGTGTCAGAAGACTTAATGCATACCCCATGCCATAGGTCTGCAATGGCTGAAGCAAAGCTTGTTGAGCATCTTTCACATGAGAAACAAATACAGCCAAAATCACATACAGGCATATGAATGAAACAATTCCTCCAAATAACTGGTGCATCCACCTTTTTATCTGCCAGCAATGGCAGCCCTGCTAAAATAACAAAAAATATGTCAAAAACAGTAAAACGTTCATTAATGCTGTCCATAATCAGCTTCAAAACGGCCAGGCCTACAAAGTAAAAAGCTGATATTCTTTTCATAACAGTTATTTTTTATGGATTATAAATTGAGTTTTTATCTTCTTCTTCCACCCAGCCCGAACATTCCGAGAATAGCTTTTGCACCTTCCCTCATCAGTGTAGAGGTAAAGGTTCTGCCTGCTTTGCTCTGAAGCACCTGTTCAAACATTCCCGGTTCTTCTTTCACTGGTTTTGTTTTTTGTGTCGGAGCTGAATTCTGAACGGCCTGCTCCATTCTGTTTGTTAACATCTCATATGCTGATTCACGGTCTATAGCCTGTTCATATTTAGCAACCATGGCAGATCTTGAAGTCAGTTCCGAAATTTCGGCATCATTTAAGACATCCATTCTGGATTCTGGCGAAATCAGATAAGTGTGCACCAGTGGTGTTGGAATTCCTTTTTCGTCCAAAGCTGTGATAAATGCTTCTCCAATTCCCAGATTCTGGATCAGATTGGAGGCATTGTAGAATTCGGTAGTCGGATAATTTTCTACGGCTTTTGAAATCTCTTTTTTATCTTTTGCCGTAAAACCTCTTAATGCATGCTGAATTTTAAGTCCCAGCTGTGACAATACATTTTCTGGAACGTCTCCAGGAATCTGTGTAATAAAGTAAATTCCCACACCTTTGGAACGAATAAGCTTTACCATGGTTTCAATCTGAGACAAAAGCGCTTTTGAAGCCTCATCAAAGATAAGATGTGCCTCATCAATGAATAAAACAAGCTTTGGTTTTCCGCTATCCCCTTCTTCCGGGAAAGTCATATAAATCTCCGCAAAAAGTGAAAGCATGAAAGTAGAAAATAGCTGGGGCTTATTCTGAATATCAGATACCCTTAAAATATTAACCACTCCTTTTCCGTCTCTTGTTTCAAGAAGGTCCTGTACATCAAAGCTCAGTTCACCAAAAAAGCTGGTTGCTCCCTGCTGCTCCAGCGCAACGATTGATCTCAGAATAGCTCCTAAAGAAGCCGGAGCAATTGATCCATAGTTAGCAGCAAGTTCAGCTTTTCCCTGTGCATTATCTGTAACATACTGAAGTACTTTCTTCAGGTCATTCAGATCAATCAGCGGAAGCCCTTTATCGTCACAGTATTTAAATACAATGGACATAATACTCTGCTGGGTATCGTTCAGTTCAAGGATCTTGCTTAGTAAAACCGGACCGAATTCAGTTACGGTAGCTCTTAATTTCACTCCTTTTCCTCCGGAAATACTCATCAGTTCCACCGGAAAAGCCTGCGGATTGTAAGGAAGCTGTGTCTTTGCATACCTTTCTTCAATAACAGGATTTATCTGCCCTGCTTCAGCAATCCCTGAAAAGTCACCTTTTATATCCAGAACTAAAGAAGGAATCCCTGCATGAGAAAGCTGTTCTGCAAAAACCTGCAGTGTTTTGGTTTTACCCGTACCGGTAGCTCCTGCGATAAGACCATGTCTGTTAATCGTTTTTAAGGGAATAGTAACATTCACTTCGGGAACCACTTCCCCGCCCAGCATTCCTTTTCCTAATATAATGTGTTCTCCTTTCGGAGTATATCTTGCATTCAGTTCTTCAATAAATTGTGCTTTATCTGCCATTTGTTCTTTTTTTAACATATAAATATAAAAGTTTTTGTAAAATATTCAGTTATTAAAATAATATTCCGGAAAAATCGGAGGTAATATCTCCGGAAACGCATTTTCAAGCCGTGTCACCTGCAAATTTTAAACCATGGAAATAAAAAACATGAACAAACTACCTTATCAGCTGGCAATACATAAATATTTTCATTTAGCAGACATGATAAAAAACAGTCTACAAAATCAGTATTCTTTTACATGCTTTTTTATCTGAAAACAAAGGACTTTACCATTGGAAAAGCATCACATATTGACAGAAACTATCGTCCGGATTTAACATTTCATTTACATTTCATCTAATACTTTGTATCTTTATCTAAAATTTTAAAAAGACCCTCATGAAAATTGAACAAATATATACGGGCTGTCTGGCTCAGGGAGCTTATTATATTGTATCAGAAAACGAAGCTGTTATTATAGATCCACTCAGAGAGGTAAAGCCTTACCTTGACCGTCTGGAGAAAGACAATGTTACTTTAAAATATATTTTTGAAACTCATTTTCACGCTGATTTTGTCTCAGGACACCTGGATCTGAGCAAAAAAACAGGTGCCCCTATTGTATACGGACCTACTGCTCAGCCTGAATTTGAGGCTGTCATTGCTGAAGACAACCAGATCTTCGAGATTGGAAAAATAAAAATAAAGGTTCTTCATACTCCGGGTCACACCATGGAAAGTT
The DNA here is from genome assembly GCF_009602705.1 of Chryseobacterium vaccae. Taxonomy (NCBI): domain Bacteria; kingdom Pseudomonadati; phylum Bacteroidota; class Flavobacteriia; order Flavobacteriales; family Weeksellaceae; genus Chryseobacterium; species Chryseobacterium vaccae. The sequence goes on from NZ_VSWH01000001.1 coordinate 3,167,385, forward strand.
CTACATTCCTTCTGATTGATGAAAACGGAACTGAAACTGCTATTTTCACTGGAGACACGTTGTTCCTTGGTGATGTAGGAAGACCTGATCTTGCTCAAAAAGCCACCAGCCTTACCCAGGAAGATCTTGCCGGAATTCTATATGACAGTCTTCAGAATAAGATTATGCCTTTGGATGACAGCATAACGGTTTACCCTGCACACGGTGCCGGTTCGGCCTGTGGAAAGAATATGCAGAAAGAAACCGTAGATATTTTAGGAAATCAGAAAAGAACCAATTACGCTTTAAATCAGCCGGATAAAGAATCTTTTATCAGGGAAGTGCTTGACGGACTTACAGCCCCGCCAAAATATTTCGGAATGAACGTTGCCATGAACAAAGGCGGTTATGAAAGCCTGGATGTGGTAATGAACAAAGGGCTTACTCCTGTTCCTGCAAATGATTTTGAGGCATTGGCAGAAGAAACAGGCGCTTTGATTCTGGATACCAGAAGCCCTGTAGAGTTTCACAAAGGATTCATCCCTAATTCTGTGAATATTGGCTTAAAAGGAGATTTTGCACCATGGGTAGGAACTCTTATCGTAGATGTAAAGCACCCGTTACTGCTGGTAACTGATGAAGGAACTGAAGAAGAGGTAATCACTAGATTGAGCAGAGTTGGTTTTGATAATGTATTGGGATATCTGGACGGAAGTTTCAACGCATGGAAAAATGCTGGCAATGAAACGGATGAGATCAAAAGAATTTCTCCGACAGAGTTTGCGGAACAGTTTGATGATAATTCAATTGTTATTGATGTAAGAAAGCTTGGTGAATATACTTCCGAACATATAGACAATGCTTACAACAAACCTCTGGATACCATCAGTGACTGGGTACACAGTATTGATGATTCTGAACATTTCTTCCTTCATTGTGCCGGAGGATACCGAAGCATGATAGCAGCAAGCATCCTTAACTCACACGGAATCAGAAATTTCACTGAAATAGAAGGTGGATTTAATGGAATCAAAAAAACAGAAAAACTTCCGACAACTGATTTTGTATGCCAGTCAAAAACGTTGTAAACTAATGAAAGGAACAATTTTCGGATTCATTTTCACATTATCTTTAGCGTTAACATCCTGCAATACAACCAGTAAGACAATCACTCCAAGGACAAACCTCCGTGAAGTGGTTAACAGTTCAGATGTTACCTTAGTGGATGTAAGAATTCCTGAACAGTATAGTGCGGGAACGGCAAAAGGTGCTATCAACATTCCTCTGGCAGAAATACAAAATAATATTGATGCTCTTAAAGGAAAGAAAGTTGTTGTTTTCTGTAATAAAGGGATTCAGGCAGATCAGGCCATGGAAATTTTAAAGAAAAACGGGATGGAGGCTTACGATGGAACCAGCTGGAAAAATGTAAAAGCCATTCAGGATGAAAAACAATCCGGAAAACCATAAAATCTAAAACCAGAATTATGTCACAAAAATTTCAGGAAATCATTAACTCGGAGAGACCGGTACTTATTGACTTTTTCGCAACATGGTGCCAACCGTGCAAAGTACAGTCTTCTGTTTTGAATACTGTAAAGGAAAACGTAGGCGAAGGAGCCAGAATCATAAAAGTAGATGTAGACCAGTATCCAGCCATAGCGGCTCAATATGGGGTACGGGGTGTTCCTACTCTCGCGGTTTTCAAAAACGGTGAACTTTTATGGAAAGAAAGCGGAGTTCACGATGTTAATACATTGACGGAACTGCTTAAACAATATGCTTAAAAATTTTAAGGCCGGGATTGAGATTAAAACAATGAATATTTTGTCTGCATTTCAATCCCGGCTTTACTTTATAATTCAACGGTAAACTGATCTCTGTCATTCAGAAACTGGAAGTGCTGTCTGAAGCTTTTTAGTTCTTCCATATCCAGGTTGGCAGAAACAATATTTCCTTTCTTTTCCGAAATTTCTTTTCCGTCCGCAAAAAAGCAGTGTGAGCTTTCCTGATAGAAAAGGTTGTTCCCATCGGTTCCTGTTCTGTTCAGCCCAAAAACAAAAGCAAGGTTCTCAATCGCTCGGGCTTTCAGCAGATGTTCCCAGGCTCCCACTCTTTTTTCAGGCCAGTTCGCCACATATAAAATGGCATCATAGTCATCATTATTTCTTACAAAGACCGGAAAACGCAGATCATAACATACCTGCAGCAATATTCTGAATCCTTTATAATTAACAATTACCCTTTTATTTCCGGGCGTATATACTTTATCTTCTCCTGAAAAAGAGAACAGATGCCTCTTATCATAAAAAACAGTTTCAGCATCAGGCTGTACAAAATACATTCGGTTATAAAACTTTCCATTTTCTTCCACCGGAGCGCTTCCGCAAAATGCTGCATTTTTTTCACGGGCAATCTTTTTCAGGAATTCCAGAGATTCTTCATTTTTATCTGAAACTTCCGCGGCATCCATACAAAAACCTGTAGAAAACATTTCGGGCAATAAAAACAGATCTGCGTTGTGATCTCTGAATTGTCCTTCGATCAGCTGAAAGTTTTTGTCTTTATTTTTCCAGACAATATCTAGATTAAGTCCTGCAATTTTCATAAACTTTGTTAAAAAACTTCACTAAAAATACGATTTTCCATTGATTTCGGTTCTATTTTTGATGCGGATATTTTTTATTCATCACATTCAATTAAAAATGTAAAATTTATGAAGAAATTGCTTTTTGTGTTTATGATCTCTTTTTTCGGAACAGCAGCCTATGCTCAGGCGTGGACGGGAAAAGGTGACCAGAAGATTCAGCTGGGACTTAATGCCTGGGGATACGGAACAGGAGTAACAGGAACTTATGACTACGGGCTAAACAAACTTATATCCATAGGAGCCGGGCTTAATGCATATTTCGGCGATTATAAAGACAATGATAAGGATAACCGTGTTTTTGTTTTCGGAAGACTGAACTTTCACCTTCAGGAGGCTCTTGGACTACCTTCCAAATGGGATATCTATCCGGGAGTTGATCTTGGGGTTTTAGGAAAGGATTTCGGGATCGGAGCGCATATCGGAGCCCGATACTATTTCACTGAAAAAGTGGGTGTTTTTGCCGAAGTGGGCAACAATGGCAGTCTGGGAGTTTCTTTCAATCTGTAACATCCTTACAATATATGACAAAGCTTCTCATTTCGAGGAGCTTTTTTATTTGGCATAGTTTTGATAATTGTTACCTTTGCAAATTAAAATCTAAAATTTATTAATGGAATTAGCAATCAAGATTTTCCAGTTCATACTAAGTATTTCTATTTTAGTAGTTCTTCATGAGCTTGGACATTTTTTACCAGCGAAATGGTTCAAAACCAGAGCAGAGAAATTTTTCCTGTTTTTCGATCCCTGGTTTTCAATTTTCTCAATGAAGAAGATCAACGGAAAATGGCAGTATAAATTTATATCCAAAAACCTTCCTGATACAGAAATAATTGAAGTAAACGGAGAAAAAAAGGAGGTTCCTATCGATATATCAAAGCTTCCGGACAACGACTGGAGAAAGCATCCTGAACAGACCAAATACGGTATCGGGTGGCTTCCTTTCGGAGGATACGTTAAGATCGCAGGAATGATTGATGAGAGCATGGACAAAGAGCAGATGAAAAAGCCTGCACAGCCATGGGAATTCAGATCTAAACCGGCCTGGCAGCGTCTGATCATTATGCTTGGAGGGGTTACAGTAAACTTTTTCCTGGCATGGATCATTTTCGGATGTCTTTCCTATTTTAATGGAGAAACTTCTTTTGACACGTCTAAAGTGGATGCTCCGATGCATTATACGGAGATCGCCAAAGCAATGGGCTTTAAAGATGGAGACAAAATTTTAAAAGTAGACGGAAAAACTCAGAATAACCTTGACAAATTATCTCTTGATATTTTATTAAGTGATCAGATCACGGTGTTAAGAGACGGAAAAGAACTTACTTTCAATACGAATGACGACGGAAAAGCAATGGCATTCAAGGATGAAAATCCAAGAGCATTCCTTACGCCTAGATTTGCAGCAGTAATAGATACCATTGTCAATCCTAAAACAGCAGCAGCTGGTTTAAAAGTTGGTGACCAGGTAACTTCAGTGAACGGACAGAAAATCGCTTATTATGATGAATTCCGAACTGTTGTGGGTAAAAATCCGGGGAAAACAATTAATGTAGAGGTATTGAGAAACGGAACACAGGTTCCTCTGAGCCTTGAGATTTCCAAAGAAGGAACTTTAGGAATTTCTTCTTATAAACAAATGGATAAATATGCAAAAACTGAGCATTTCACTTTTGCACAGGCTATCGGAAGAGGCTATACAAGAAGTATCGAGAGTTTAACGTACCAGGTTAAGCAGTTTAAACTAATTTTCAATAAGAAAGTTCAGGGATATAAGAAAGTAGGCGGACCTCTTGCGATTATCAAGAATATGCCTGTAGAAAAGTCTAAAGAAGGCAAAGTATCGATCAACTGGACTATGTTCTGGGGCTTCACTGCAATGTTCTCTGTATGGCTGGCTTTCCTTAACCTAATCCCAATTCCGGGGCTTGATGGCGGGCACGTACTGTTTACATTATGGGAAGTGATTACTGGAAAACCGGTTCCACAAAAGATACTGGAAAATGCCCAGATGGTTGGAGTTATCTTCCTGCTTGGATTGATGGTACTGATCTTCGGAAGCGACATTTTCAAAGCCATTACCGGAAGTTTATAAGATTTTTGAATTTTTTTCAGAAAATATTTGTAGGGTATAAATATTCGTCCTATATTTGCACCACTTAAAACAAAGGACATTCCTCCTTAGCTCAGTTGGTTAGAGCATCTGACTGTTAATCAGAGGGTCGCTGGTTCGAGCCCAGCAGGAGGAGCAAAAAGACTTACAGAAATGTAGGTCTTTTTTTGTTTATAATCTTTTGATAAATTAAACGGATCAGGCTAGAAGTTGAACTAGACTAAAACATATGGTTAAATAATCTTATGTGCAATTATTTTTTATCACAAAAGAATTTGCGCTTACAATATTTCATCTAAATAAGTAAAAACAGCTTCATCATCAAAGATGACTTCTCAATTTGTACACATAGCCTAAATACCATCAAAAAAAATTTAAGGTTTCCACAATTTTATTTTCCTGAAAAATAAATGGATAGCTGATTTCGTTTAATATTAGGAAATAAAAATTTGCTTGGTACTGATATTCCTATTATATTTGCACCACTTAAAACAAAGGAAAATTCCTCCTTAGCTCAGTTGGTTAGAGCATCTGACTGTTAATCAGAGGGTCGCTGGTTCGAGCCCAGCAGGAGGAGCAAAAAGACTTACAGAAATGTAGGTCTTTTTTTGTTTATGTGTAAAAACTAACTATTAAAATCATGAAAAGTAAAAAAGGTCCATCCATTATTTTCATCATTCTGGCGATCATTATAGGATCGGCATTGTACAAACAATTCGACATTGAAAATCTAAAATTTAAGAGCACTGGTCTCGCAATTCTCTATTTCGTCACTCTTATATTCTGTGTTTATATTCTGATAAAAGATTATATCAATAAGCCCAAAGAATAACTTCCACAATGATCATCTATTTTCAGTAATTTCACAGTCAACATTATCCAAATTAACAGATGAAATTCAGATTTTTAGTATTAGTGCTGCTAATGTATAGTTTCATTCACGCACAGGACGAAGAACTTGATGCTTCTAAAAAAGCAAATGTCAACAACATCATCTCTTTATTTAAAAGGAACAATGTAAATGACATTTCAAATATGATCAATTATCCTTTACAGAGGAAATATCCTATTCCTGATATTAAAAACAAAAAGGAATTTAAGCAAAGGTTCAGTGAAATTTTTGATAAGGTTCTTATCAGGCAGATTGCCCATTCAAAAACCAGCCAATGGTCGGAAGTCGGTTGGAGAGGAATCATGCTGGATAACGGACTGGTATGGATAGACAGCTATGAAGGAAAGATAAAGGCTGTAAATTACGAGAGTCCTTTTGAAAAAAATTTAAGGAAAAAATTGATCCAAAAGGAAAAAGAAAGCGTACACATTTCCTTGAAAAAATTCGAAGTTCCGGTATATAAAATAAAGACGAAACAATACCTCATCAGGATTGACGAAATTTCCGACGGTAAATACAGATACGCTTCCTGGAAACTAGGCAGCAAAGAAAATACCCGGCCGGACCTTATTTTGAATAACGGCGAACTGGATTTTCTGGGAAGCGGTGGAAATCACGTGATCACCTTTACCAGCGGAAATTACACTTATAAAGTTTACAGAAATATCATCTCTGAAGAAAACGGTGCAGACGCTGCTCTTGAAGTAGAAAAAGACGGCCAGAATATTTTAAGCCAAAACGGTACATTAACAACCGACTAAAAAAAATACACATATTCTTTCTCAAACGATTTACCCATTCCATGTAATGAAATAAAAGCCGCAATTGTCCTATTAGAAAATAAAACCATCCCCAATCAATGAAATTATCTTTTCTGTTCACCTTATTTTTATCTTTTCCCTTCCTGGGATATTCACAAAAAACAGATCCTTCAAAATCAATTGACCACTACATAAAAGAGGTGATGAAAAATAGTGATATACCCGGACTGGCTGTCGGGATTATCAAAAATAATCAGGTTATTTATCAGAAATATTACGGTACTGAAGCACTTGAAAGCCCTAAAAAAGTTAATCCCGGCTCCATGTTCAGGGTTTATTCCACAACGAAACTCATGACTAATGTTGGTGTTTTTCAGCTTATTGAACAGGGAAAGATCGCTTTGGAAGACCCTATTTCAAAATATTTTGACAATCTGCCGGAAGCATGGAAGGAAGTAAAAATAAAACATCTTCTGACCCATTCTTCAGGGGTTCCCGATATTATCTACTTCAATGATATTTCCGTTGATGCATCCAATATGGAATCACTGGCACGATTATTCAATGAAAGAATGGATTTTAAAACAGGTAATGAGTACAGATACAATCAAACCAATTACCTTCTGCTTACCATGATTATTGAAAAGGTAACAGGGCAGCATTTTGAAGACTTTATTATCAACAATCAGTTTCCGGATTCCCGAAAGGAAGTGGTATTCTCGTCCAATTCTCTGGAAAACATCCCCAACCGGATTGTAAAATATGATTACAACGCACAAACAGACCGATATGAGAAATCAAAACACGTCAGCGGTGTGAGATCTCATTCCGGGAACGGCCTTGCCATTACCCTTCCTGCTTTTTTAAAGTGGAGCATTCAGTTCAATAAAAACAAATTTCTGAAGGAACAAACCAAGGAAATGATGTGGCAACCTTTTGTTTATGAAAATAGTACATACCCTTTTGCCTACGGTTGGGAAATCAACAAAATGAATGGGATTTCATCCTATGGGTTTTCCGGAGGCAATGTAAGCGTTTACAAAATTTGTCCGGACAGTGATTTATCCATTATTATCATGTACAACGGATACAAAGGATTCCCGGTTCAGTATCAGATGGTCAACCATATTGCCCAGATCGTAGACAACCGTCTGAAAGATCCCTATTCGTTAGCCGAAGAATCCATCATTTCCGAATTCATGAAAAAAGGAAATCCTGATGCAGAAAAAAAATATTACAGCATTAAAACAAAGAATCCGACATGGGATTTTGAAAATACCATAAATACTATTGGCTACGTCCTGCTTGGGCTTTCAAGAGCCGAAGAAGCTGTCAAAGTTTTTGAAATGAATGTCAAAGAACACCCAAAGTCAGGAATGGCTTTTGACAGTTTAGGTGAAGGTTATCTTGCTGTTAAAAACTACAAACTTGCTTTAGCAAACTATACAAAATCTCTTGAGCTGGATCCTCAAAACAATAATGCCGAGAACAAGATCAAAGAGATCAGACAGACCATGGAAGCAGCTGATAAAAAATAATTGATATAGAGCAAACCGTTTCATAAAAAAAAGACTTACGCATCTGTGTAAGTCTTTTTTTTAATTATTTAATTGATTCAAAAAATTATAGATCACCTGTTGATTTGCGAGGTGATGGTAGAGTCGGTTATCTTATCATCATTTGCCAGCAGGAGTGCTTTTGAAATAATCACAGACAGGCCGTTATCCCCTTCAAAAGGTAAAAACAGAGCATTACCCGCATCTTTTTTACTTCTATCCGGAACAATACATAAGTACTGGTCATTGGGCTCCATCAGGATATTAGTACTTCCGATATGAATTTTATAAGTTCTGATTTTCCCTTTCACCACTACAAACTTATCTTCAATATGAGTAACGGATGCTATTTTCAGGCGCGGGATAAGATTCTGGAGTATTTCTTTCCTGTTCTTGGCAATTTCAGATAAATTACCAAAGGAATAAGACTGCCAGTAATCTCTGTACGCTGGCAGACCTCCGGAATCACTCCAGGCAGGATCATTCCCGACACTGGCGACTCCTACAAAAAGATCCACATCTCTCATCGCCTCTGAAAAAGCAACAGCAGGAACATCTATAAGATTCATCACCTCATTGGTTTCCGTATTAATGAACCTGATCTGGTCTGTCGTTACATAATTCCAGATTCCTGTTGCATTAAATTCATCATTGGCATTTAAGGCATTCACCCAGTATTCAACGGAAATATGATATTCAGGCATCATCAGCTCAGCCGTATCATTGTCTCCGCCATCCCACGCACCAATAAGTCTTGCTTTCCAGTTTCTGTCTTTAGCCAGCGTAACATACTGATGCTGTTTAAGGATATGGGAAGCCATCCTGTTACTGTATGTTCTGGTGTTGATTTCTGCTTCCGTAAGAAGGTAAATTTCCCGGTAGGCCTGCTTAAACGGCTGCTGAATTTCACCTTCCATTAAAAACTGCCTCCATGCCCTGACTTCAGTAGTACCGCTCGTTACCGGATGCCATAAAGAAACGGTGTCATACTGTTCAATATCAATACTATTGTAATCAATATCAATCCACTCTCCTTTCAGATAAACAGCCAGCCTCTCTTCTTTTTCTTTTGAAAACTTAAAGATCACTTTTCCGATCACAAATGAAAGAAGCCCATGGTTAAGATATTTTTCTTTAAAATAATCAAGACTAAGAACTCTGCTGCTTCTCATCATCCTGTCGAACCTTTCTTTTTGAGACGAAGTAGTCTGGTCAATCTGTTTTTGGGTATCTTTGATTTTCTTCAGTTTTGCAGCCGCATTGTCTTTTACTGCTTGTGGAACAGATTTTTGTTCTGAACCGTCCGGCTTCAACCATTTTAAAACAGATTTTCCGATTCCTGTCAGTTCAAGAATGCAGGTATAGCCCTCAATTTCATAAGTTAGCTGATGATCCTTCAGTTTAAAATGATCAACAGCTAGATCTTCAATTTCTGTTGAAGAGATCTTTAATTTTTCTGCCGCTTCATTGATGTATTTTTCAATAAGATTCAGCGTATTGTTCTGCTTAATTTTTAGTTTTAATCTCGAAAGCTGCGCAATTCCATCCAGACCTTTTGATGCAAACAGTGTATACAGACAGGCATTTCCTATACCCGCTGCAGCTGGTCCTTTTTCAGGAATTTTTTTAAAGCACCGCTCTGCCAATCTACCGATTGTCTGTATGGTGGCATTATCATGAAACCATGACGACATCCAGACAAAGCCTTTAACTGCATCAGCATTCAGAGCGCTCAGAAATTCACTGGACTGATAAGTATACACCTGATTATTATACCGGTGCTCATGCTGTGTTATCGATTCTTTAAGATTGATGATAAACCCGAACCAGTCATGGGTTACTTTTTTAAATTTATCAGATCCCAGGCGGTCAATAACTCCTTTTGCTTCATTCAGAAATTTTTGAGAGGGCTTACCTCCTGAAGCTTTTTGCGCTATAGCAACAAGTTCGAACCAACATGATTTTTCTTCTTCTTTCTGAGCATCTATTAATTCGTTGGCAAAATCTCTGAAAGCATCTTCTCCTAAAAAATAAACCGGCCTGAAAACATTGCTTCCATCCCCTGTTTTATGAAGGTAAGATTTAATTTTTTCTTCCAGTTTAATATGTTCTTTGTAGTAATAAGCCTCTGGTTTTTTCTCAAAACTTAAAATTTCGTTGAGAACTTTTCTAATGGATTCAGGGGTCTCATCAGGAAAGCTGGACTCGACCTGTTTAAACCATCCGGCAAGCGGCCAGGCAATAGCTCCGTGGTTATAATAATCTGACTCAGCCGTATGATTACAGAACGCCTGATATATATTCAGCAGCTTGTCTTCCCCAAGTTTTATCTTAGATTTAAAGAGGGTCTGGATATACGAAAAAGCCATCTGGGTTTCTTTATACACCGGATCACTGGAGGTATTCCTGAAAGATTTCTTTTTTTCAGCAGCAGTGGTCAAAAACATAATAAAATCTGCTTTCTTATTATCATCCCATTTTTTAACCACCTCATTGTAAATCTGTACATCTGAAAAAGTGATTGTATAAAAATAATTGGAAACCTTCTCATACTGCCCTACCGACTGCTTTAAAGTATCCCGGAACTCTTTATTTTCTTTATTTTCTAATCCTACAGCGGATTTTATCTGATCTAATATTCCCATACTTTGAAGTTTATCCCCCTACAAGCGGAGTAAGTTTGATAAAGGAAATTTTTGAGTTGCTTTTCAAAACAATCTTCTGATTCAGATCATCTACCTGTTCATTATCCACAAGAATAAAAAAACCGTTCTTCTGAAAGGCATCCAATGCGATATAAGTCTGTTTTTCAGCATCTATTAGCTGTTTCTTTTTCAGTTTATAGCCATTAAGCGTTTTTTCTGCGTCCAGAGGTTCAACAAGTCCGTTGAAATATTCAGGCAAACGGCTGTTATAGTTTTCCACTTCTATGGAAACTCTTTTATAAATAAGTTCTTCCACAGAGATGATTTCATTTTCCACCCGGATTTCGACCTGATTGGTGACGGTTCCGTTCAGAAGCTCATCAGAAATAATGATATTCATGATTAATAATGTGTTTAGATTAAATTACAATGGCTTTATACCGACTAAAGTAACCATTTTTCCTGTAATTTTTAACATTATCCGACAGAATATCACGCATTCAGGTGTACTCCCAACTCCAATTGTGGAAAACATGTGGAAAACGTATTAGTATGCTGTTAAAAGCAGATTAATAACCTGTTTAAAAGCATCTGAAAACCTATGGATAAAGCGTGGAAAAGATGTGGATTCAAAGTGAGGCATCTGTGAAAAAGGTCTTAAAACACGTGGATAAAATGTGAATTGATACAAAATCAAATGCAGAACAATCTACAAAAACAGTATCCCGTTCAGGTAATCAACATTCTTTTTATTTTTACAGATTTCTTAATTTCAGAGCTTTATAGAGTTATCCACATCACGGTTAAAAAATCCACCGTATCCACAACAGATATCATAGTTATAAACATTCCCGCAGAACCTCTTATATCACACAATCTTATACAGTTATTTTCGTTACATTTGTAGTTTTGTGATTAATCGCATAAAACGTTAAAAATTATGATCTTTTTACAAGAAACTGCACGCTTTTTGTTTATGCTAATTGCCTGAAGAACCAAATGATGTTAAACAACAACTTTAAATATTACAATCTCTTTTTTCTGCTCTTTATATCCAGCCTGACGTATGCCCAAAATATAGCGACCGGGAGAATTGTTGATGCAAAAACCAATAAAGAAATTCCAGGTGTGGATATCTTTATCAACGATAATACGGAACCCGCTTTAAAAACTTCATTGGGAAGTTTTACCGTGCAGTCCGACAGCCTTATATCCAAACTGAAATTCTCGAAAAAGAATTATATTACCGAAACGGTTACCATCGTTCCCGGAAGTACGGAAAATATCTTTGTGAAACTTTCACAGGAAAAAGAAAACACCATCGCCGAGATTGTTATCCACAACGAAAAACCTAAATACAAGAATAAGAAGGAGAATCCCGCATACGCCATTATGCAGGAAGTATGGAAAAGGAAAAGAAACAACGGGTTAGAGAAATTCGATACGTACACTTATAAAGAATACGAAAAAATTCAGTTTGATGCGAATAATCTGGATAGTGCATTTATGAGTAAAAAAATCTTCAATAAGTTGGATTTCATCTTCGACTATGCAGATTCTACAGCCAGCGGAAAAATCGGGCTTCCAATTTTCCTCAATGAGTCTATTTATGAAAATTACGGAGAAAACAAACCGGGGAAAAAGACGAAAAGACTACTGGTAGCTCAGAAAACATCAGGATTTCAGGACAACCAGGTCATCACCATTACTGCTAAAAATCTCTATCGGGATATTAATATTTACGATAATACCCTGAATTATTTTGACATCGGATTTCCAAGCCCTGTCGGAACCAATGGATTCAGTACTTATGATTATAATTTAACAGACACCATTTCTATTCACGGGGAAAACGCTTATAAAATACGCTATCAGCCTAAAAGGAAAGACGTTCTGGCCTTCCAGGGTTATCTTTATATAGATACGGATAGCTATGCCGTTTTAGGTGCTACTTTAAAATCCACGCAGAAGATCAATGTTAACTTTATTAATAGTATTTCCACCGAGTTGGAATATGACAATCCGGACGAAAATACATTCCTTCCTAAAAAATTCATCACAGAAATAGAATTAACTCCTTTCGCAAAAAAGAGGACTTCAAAAAGTATCATTGCCAAGAGGACTGTAGATTATTCCCAATATGATTTCAACAAACCTCTTGATGACAAAGTATTCACCCGCAAACAGGAAGAGTATGATGATAAATTTGTGGATAAAGATGATGCTTATTGGGTAAAAGCAAGGCCGGACACCTTATCGAAATCTGAACGCGGAGTTTATGAAATGCTTGACAAGCTTCAACAGACCCCAAAATTCAATCGTATTGTTAAAATCTACGAAACCCTTGCATCTGGATATTATAACGCCTTTAAAGGTATTGACATTGGCCCAATTTTCTCTATCTACGGCAAAAATGAAGTGGAAGGCGATAGGATAAGACTTGGAGCGAGAACCTATTTCGGCCAAAACGATCCATGGAGACTTCAATTTTATACAGCTTACGGATTCAAAGACCAGCAGGTTAAATACGGAGCTGAAGCCCGTTATATGTTCAACCGGGTCAACAGATTCATGATTGGAGCAGGAACCAAAAGAGATATTGAGCAGCTTGGGGTGCAGCTTACCACAGATGACGGAATCATGGCTCGAACTTTCGCTTCTTCCACCCTATTTGCAAGAGGAGAAAACGCCTCTTTAAGCACGATCAATAAAACCAATATTTTCGCCTCTATTGAACCATGGAAAAACTTTCAGGTAAGAGTAGACGGAACTTTACAGAGCATAAAATCTGCTAATCCTGAGAAATTCAGCCTGATGTATTACCGCAATGGTGATCTGCGAAAAACAGTTAATGACTCTCACGTTACATTAAGTCTTATCGCAAGACCGGGAGCCAAATTTTCACAGACCGGGGTTGACCGTTATGAACATGGTACTTTAGCGCCAACCATTATATTAAGATACACCAGAGGTATTGAAGGGCTTTTCAATGCAGATTATAATTACAACAAACTTCAATTCATGTTCTACAAGCCTATACTGATGGGAAGCTGGGGAAAAACACTGGTAAGTTTTGAAGCCGGAAAAACCTTCAACACCCTTCCTCTGGCATTGCAGAACGTGATTCCTGGAAACCAATCCTACAGCCTGGCACCGAATACTTTTGCCCAGCTTAATTATTATGAGTTTGTAGCAGATACGTATTCCACTTTACACCTGGAGCATCATTTTAATGGAAAGATTCTTTCATTCATTCCTTTGATCAAAAAACTGAAGCTTAGAGAAATTGCATTTATCAGAAGTGCATATGGAACTTTGAGCGATGCCTCCAAAGCAGTCAATGTAGATGGATTTAAATATTCTGCACCCAGCGAACAGATCTATTTTGAGTACGGATTCGGAATTGAAAACATCGGATTTGGGAATCTGAGAATTTTCAGGATTGATTTCAACTGGAGAGGAAATTATCTTGACCGACCTGATATTTCAACATTTGGCGTGAAAGCGGGATTCCAGGTAGGATTCTAAAGGAATAAATTAACAAACTAAATAAAAAAAATAATTTAAACCAAGGCAATACTTTTTGCTTTGGTTTTTATTTTCCCCACCATCAATTCCATTGGATTTTAAGTTAAAACAACAATCCTGCTCAATAAAGCTTATCCTATAAAAGTTTACAATTTCTGCATAAAAAAACCCGACAGAGTCGAGGTTCATTTTTCAATACTATTATTTATATTAACATGGACAAGGATCCGCATCAATAATCATATTAATGCAGCGTAATCTCTGTTGAGGCGTCCATGAACACCATTCTGCACAGGTAGTTGCCGGAGGTGGACAGATCATAGCTCCTCCCTCAATTGTTCTCAGTTGTTTTTTTGAAAGTTTTCTTAGATTTTTCATAGTATTTTGTTTTAGTTTTTTGCCTACTCTATATGCTTTTCGGCTCCCGCAACTGATTTGTTATTTGATTGTTAACAAATATAAAAATATTTCACCAACAAAAGAATAAATGAAGAAAAAATTTATTTTTTAACGAAAAAACATAAAAAAAAACCTCAGCAGATGCCGAGGTTTTTATTTTTATAAAACGCTTAAATTATGCGTTCGGTTCTACAGATACGAAAGATCTGTTGTTTGCTTTCTTTCTGAAAACTACTTTACCGTCTACTAATGCGAACAAAGTGTGATCTTTACCGATTCCCACGTTATCACCTGGGTGGTGCTGAGTACCTCTTTGTCTAACAATAATATTTCCGGCAATAGCTGCTTGTCCTCCGAAAATCTTCACACCTAATCTTTTAGAGTGAGACTCTCTACCGTTCTTGGAACTACCGACTCCTTTCTTGTGTGCCATTTTATTACTGGATTATTTATTAAGTGCTTTAAATTGATCGATATTCTTAATGATAGCAGCATCTACTTCTTCATGAGTAAGAATATTCTTTTCTAATTCCACTTTAACTGCTTTACCTAAAGTAATTAAAGTTTCTCTGTTCTCTTTAGACTGAGACAAGTTGTTTTTCTTTAAGTGGTAGTTCAACTCGTGATCTTCACCAAAGTTAACAGTTGCATGGTCAGAAAGAACTTCTGCTTTCACAGTTTCTTTTTTAGCCGCTTTTTTTGCTCCACCTTCAAAACCTGTAATACCAGTGATTACGATTTGAGTTAAAGATTGTCTGTGACCGTTTTTCACTTTGTAACCTTTTCTTCTTTTCTTTTTGAAAACGATTACTTTATCAGCTTTAACGTGATCTAGGATCTCTGCTTCCACAGTGATTCCGCTTACAGCTGGGGCGCCTACAGTGATTGCTCCGTTTACAGTAAGAAGTACTTTATCAAAAGAAACTTTTCCTCCTTTATCTCCTTTTAAACGGTTTACAAACAACTTCTGGTCTTGCTCAACTTTGTATTGAAGCCCTGCTATTTCTACAATTGCAAACATTGTTTATAAAATTTTTAGTTATTTCGAGGTGCAAATATAAGAATAAATTTCTAAATAACTTACAATCAACAATCTATTTTTTCACTCCAAAATCATATCACTATGCTTTGAATAATTTTTAACAGTAAAGTGCTAATAGTTAACATATAATTTCATACCTTCGTTATCACCAAAAAATATTTTATATGAAATTTAATTTTAATTCCTGCCTATTTGCAGGAGCTCTAGCTGCATTCTTGCTTACAGGATGCCGTGATGACAAAATGGAAGAAAGTGTCCTTCCTGAAACCCAGACTGAAAGTTCAAAAATCGAACAGCCCGGAGAACTTGAAAAAGTCTGTTATTATGTAGATCAGTACTGGTCTTCTTCTTCAATTCTGAAAACAGCACTTCAAAATTCTACAGATACTAACTTCATGAATGCCCAGATGACCAAAATTGCTGGTCTTTGGGGAAGAAGCAACCCAACTCTGCGTTTCGTAGATGACCCTTCCAATTTCAATTCTACGTACAACGCCATTTCTTATTCCACCGGAAAAATTTATTACGGTTATGCCATCTATTATGACGCAAAAAACAAAGGCGGTGATATCGTTAATGCCATGATCCTTGCTCATGAGTATGGCCATCAGCTGCAATATATCTTCGGGCTTCCTTCTGTAAACGAGTCTACAGCCAGACCTAACGAGCTGGAAGCGGATGGTTTTGCCGGATATTATTTAAGAAGACCAAACGGTTATAATAAAACCAACTTCTCTGAAATTGCTGCAGCATACGAATTTGCACAGAGTATTGGTGATTATCAGACCTCCAGCCCGGGCCACCACGGTACTCCAGCGCAAAGAAGATCTGCAGTACGTTTAGGATTCCTTTTGGGACAGTATGACCTCAATGCATCCAACTTTGATTATAATTTCTTCTATTATTATCAGGGGGTATTGAACGGAACATACAAAATGGGCAAAAACTCACAGAATCCGGAAATTGATGCTTATATGAGCCAGTATATGGATGAATTGAGAAAAATCCAGTCCGGAGAAATTTCTGCGGAAGAATTCAAGCACCTTAAGTAAACATTCATTTTTAGCATATTTAATAAGGCGGCAGAGCATTCATGTTCTGCCTCTTTTGTTTATTTGATAAATAACTAAAGTTTAATTACTTTTGACCCATATCCTGTAATATATGAACAGAGACCTCTACATTGATTTTGCCAAGGGAATGGCAACGCTTTCTATTATATTCATCCATACCGCTTTCTGGTCGGGACAGTTTTATATTCCTACGGAAGTCAGGGTATTTTCCCTGGTCTTTGATGTGGCTCTTTTTTATGCCCTCAGCGGAATAACGTCAGGCTCGAATATAGAGAAAACATTCTACAGGCTTTTAAAACTGCAGATCACTTATATGATCTTCGTGACTTTCCTATTCTTTTTAGATTATTTTTTCAAGGTCTTCGGACTGTCTTTCTTTTCATTGGAATGGCTGCAGAAGTTTTATTCAACATTTGGATCTAAATATTCCACAACCGGAGTTTCCGTTTATCCTCAGTGGCAGAATCTTGGAAACTGGTACCTTCACCAGTATACCAATGCCGATACTTTTCCTGTAGTGATGGGAAGTTTCTGGTATCTGAAAGTATATTTTATCCTGGCCGTATTTGGGGTTCTTATATTACGTTTCTTTCCAAAGCATATCAACTGGTTTATTGCGCTGTGCATCGGCCTGACCTTAGTTTTTAACGTTTTCCTTGAATATTATCCGGCAGGACAGGTGGGCTATGTTGCCTTTTATCTTGCTGTTTTTCTGATTGCACACCAAATGCGGGGCAAAAAAATTCCGACAAAAATAATCCCCGTATTATATGGTCTTGTTGCCGCAGCTTTAATCTGGATGTTCTGGTATTATGGAAGCGAAATCTTCTATAAAATCAACAAAAATAAATTTCCACCGAAAATTCCTTATATCATCTGGTCTTTATTTTCTTTGACTACCTTATTTGTATTGTACAACAGATTAAAGATTACTAAAGAAAGCTTTGTAACCCATATCGGAAAGAATGCTATTTTCTTTTACTTCGCACAAGGGATAAGTTCATCATTGGTATATTTCCTGGTAGTACCATTGAAAGAATATATGCCTTGGTGGCTATTGATGGTCATCATATATATTATTAACATCATCCTGGCTTTCATCATTGCTTCGGGTTTAAAGAGAATAGATACTCAAGGATGGAAAGTTCTGCAGTTTTTAAGAAATAAAACAGCCATCTGATCTGCCGGGAAAATCTTCAAAAATAAAATGCGTTTGATCATCAATAATTACGGTTATCATTTGAACAAAAACCAACAGAAAGTAAATTCTGCAAAACCAAAAGCATTGAATATGTCTAATTTGTTTTATTTTTACAAAAAATTTACAACATGTTTAAGTTGAAACTTCCTACCGATCCAAGGTGGGCAAATATTGCGGAGGGAAACATTGAAGAAATTTTAACGGATCATGCCTGGTGCGAGCAGAAAGCAGCGACCAATGCCATTGGACTGATCACGATGCTTCCGGAGTATCCTGAGATCGTTACAGAGCTTCTTGCTATTGCGCAGGAAGAGCTCGATCATTTTAACCAGGTTCATGAGATCATCAAAAAAAGAGGCTACCGTTTCGGAAGAGCCCGAAAAGATGATTATGTAAATGAACTGGCTAAATTCATCATTCAGGGAAGCAGAGAAGACCTCATCGTAGATAAAATGCTTTTTGCAGCGATGATTGAAGCCAGAAGCTGTGAAAGATTCAAAGTTCTTACAGAAAACATTAAGGATGAAGAGCTTAAGGAATTTTATAGAGAACTGATGATCTCTGAAGCCAATCATTACACCACTTTTATAGGTTTTGCAAGACAGCTTGGCGATCCTGAAAAAGTAAATAAACGATGGGATGCATGGCTGGAGTATGAAGCTAATATTATTCAATCTTACGGAAACAAAGAAACAATACACGGTTAAAATAAAAACAACCCTTGAAAAAGCTAAGCTTCGAAAATATTGCCAATTTTTTTCTGAAAAATTTCTTTCAGGGACTGGTTATTATCGGTCCTATAGGCCTTACTATATTTGTAATCTGGTATATCGTAAGTGCTATCGACAATATTATTCCTTCGGTTGCAAAGGAAATCCCGGGGCTGGTATTTGTTTCAACCATTCTATTTACAGCTATTCTCGGATATTTAGGAAATAAGTTTGTAGTGGGGCGATTTTTTTTCGACACTATGGACAGCCTTCTGGAGAAAACTCCGGGAGTTAAGCATATCTACACGCCTACAAAAGACGTTATGTCCTCATTTGTAGGAGACAAAAAGAAATTCAACGATCCTGTCTGGGTAAAGACTAATGAGAATCCGGAGATCTGGAGAATCGGGTTTTTAACTCAAAAAGAGATGTCGGACGTTGACAAACACAATTACGTTGCGGTATATCTACCTCATTCCTATGCTATTTCAGGATGGGTAATTGTTACGGAAGAAAAAAACATCAAACCTGTTGTCGGAATGACTGCAGCTTCAGCGATGAAGTTTGCGGTAAGCGGCGGTGTTGCCGGATTTCATTCTGACGACAATATATTTAAAGCTCCTGAATAGCAGCCTTCTGCTCCTTTACGTATATACTTTGATGAATTTGAAATTATTTTCAAAAAATTTTCGTTAACAATCTAATAAATAACATAACGCATGAATTTACCGTACGCGGAGCCTTTCCGCATTAAAATGGTGGAAGAAATTCGCCAGTCTACAAGAGAAGAAAGAGAGCAATGGCTTAAAGAAGCTAATTATAACTTATTCAATCTAAAATCGTCACAGGTTTTCATCGACCTTCTTACCGACTCAGGAACCGGAGCCATGTCTGACAGACAATGGGGAGCCCTGATGACCGGCGATGAAAGCTATGCAGGATCCCGTTCTTTCGAACAGCTTCAGAATACTGTTGAAAAGATCACAGGTTTTAAATATTTATTGCCTACCCACCAGGGAAGAGCGGCAGAGAATGTTCTGTTCTCTGTGTTGGTAAAAGAAGGGGATGTTGTTCCCGGAAACTCTCATTTTGATACCACAAAAGGTCATATTGAGTTTAGAAAAGCACACGCCATCGACTGTACGATTGATGAAGCTTTCGACATTAATGACCTTCATCCTTTTAAAGGAAATATCAACCTTGAAAAACTGGAAGAGGTTTATAAAAGCCATCCGAAAGAAAACATTCCTTTCTGTCTGATCACCATTACCTGCAACTCTTCAGGTGGACAGCCTGTATCTTTAGAAAATATGAAGGCTGTAAGAGAACTTTCAGACCGTTACGGAATCCCTGTTTTCTTTGATTCAGCGAGGTTTGCAGAAAACGCTTATTTCATTAAAAAAAGAGAAAAAGGTCAGGAAAATCGAAGCATTAAAGAAATCTGCAAAGAGATCTTTTCCTATGGAGACGGGATGACCATGAGTTCTAAAAAGGACGGTTTAGTAAATATCGGAGGATTCATTGCCTTAAACAGTGAGGAAGTTTTCAGAAAAGCCTCTAATTTCACCATTATTTACGAAGGATTTATTACTTACGGAGGAATGGCCGGAAGAGATATGGCTGCCCTGGCTGTAGGTCTTGATGAAGCTACTGAATTTGCTTACCTGGAAAGCAGAATTTCTCAGGTGGAATATCTTGGGAACAAATTGATAGAGTATGGAATTCCGGTTCAGAAGCCAATTGGAGGACATGCCGTATTTATTGATTCTCTTAATTTCCTTCCTAATGTTTCCCGCGAGGAATATCCGGCCCAGACTTTAGGTCTTGAGATTTACAAAGAAGCCGGTATCAGAACTGTTGAGATCGGAACTTTACTGGCAGACAGAGATCCGGAAACTAGAGAAAACCGTTATCCGAAATTGGAGCTGGTACGTCTTGCTATTCCAAGAAGGACCTATACCAACAATCATATGGATTATATTGCCGCTGCTATTAAAAATGTATATGAAAGACGGGATGAGATTTCAAAAGGGTACAAGATTACCTGGGAGCCAGATCTGTTAAGACATTTTACAGTACAGCTTGAAGAAGCATAAAAAACAGAACCGGGATCTACTCCCGGTTTTTATTTATTATAGAAAACAAACTCTACTTTCAAGGAAGAAGGTGTTTTCACAATTCGGTTTACATTTCAGCATTTATAAAAAAACACAATACCTTATGCTTTTCATTTTATTAATTCATGATTTTAAACCGGAGTGATTTATTTTTTTCAAATCATGAATGTTTTTAATTTACATTTGCACATACTTAAAAACGGTTTACCCATAAAGTAAACCCAAACACTAACTTGAAAAACTCCATTATTCCGAAATGAACAAAATTGCTGTCGTGGGCGCCGGTATATCTGGCTTAAGCATAGCGGGTTACTTAGAAAAGCACAATTTAAATTATCACATTTATGAACGGAGAGAGAAGGATGATTTAACCGGTCATGGCTTCCTGCTTCCTCAGGAAGGGATCGAATATCTATCCCAGATCGTGGATCAATCCCAACTTTTTGAGCACGGTAATTTTTTAAAGAAATATATCCGGTATTCTCATAAAGGAGAAATTCTGGCAGAAAAGGATCTGGATAATGTTTTTGTCATATCAAGGAGCTCTCTGATCCGGATTTTAGCTCAAAATATTCCAGAAGAAAAAATCACTTATGGAGAAACACTTACTTACTCCCCTGTTCAGCAGGGTAAATTAATAAGAACCGACGGTTCTTACCTTGACTCTGACATGATTATTGTTTCCGACGGCTCTAAAAGCAGGATCAGAAGGGCAATATTTAAAGATGAGAATATGCGGATGGTAAGAGAGAACGAAGTGGTTAATATCATCAAATGTAATGATATAGCTGCCCGTTTAGACAGCAATTTCATGAAATTCCATCATGAAGATGGGGGACTGACCTTTGGAATCCTTAAACTTTCTGCGGATACCGTTTTATGGTACTCTCAATTCGACAATGAAAAGTACAAAATCGGTGAACAATGCTCAGTAGACAGTCTTAAAAAATACATGTTTGAGGTTTTTGATGATTGGAACCCTCTCGTTGCTGATATTGTGAAAGGCTCCAGCTACGAAAATGTACATCTGTGGAGGGTTTACGAGCTGGAAAAACTGAATCCTTTTCACAAAAACCATATTGTTTTCATCGGGGATGCTGCCCATCCTCTTATTCCTTTTACCAGCCAGGGAGTCACTTCCGCATTAAAGGATTCTTTTACTCTAACTCAATATCTGCTTCAGGAAAAAAACATAACAGAAACTTTCAAAAAATATGAAGCAGAAAGAAAACCGGAAATCGAAACCCATATCAGGAACGGAAGAATCCTTCTTGATCAGTTCCTACTCCCTCTTAGCCAGCAATCAGAAAATATTTTACCCATCTCATATAAATAAAGCAATGTTTACGAATAACGATATTAATTTTGAAGCCTTAAAAAGAAAAGCCTACAACGGAAGATGGGCTGCCATAGAAGACGGAATCATTCCTCTTACCGCAGCTGATCCGGATTTCAGGATAGCTCCAGCTATTGAAGAGGGAATTATAGAGTATTTAAAGGATGGTTATCTGAGTTACGGCCCATTCTCAGGTCTTCCGGAATTTAAGAAAAATGTTGCAGAACATTTTAACACCGAAAAGCATGGAACCTTTACTCCTGAAAATGTATTGGCTATCAACAGTGCTGCACAGGGGATGTTTCTTATTGCGTCTTATGTACTTTCTCCGGGAGATGAAGCCATCATTTTAGATCCTGTTGATTTCCTGTTTAAAAGATCGGTAGAAGCTGCAGGAGGAACCGTCAGATTATGTCCTGTAGATCATACTACCGGAGCCATAGATTTTGAAAAAATGGTTGCATTAATTAATCCGAAAACGAAGCTGATCAGCATCTGTAATCCTCACAATCCGCTTGGAAAGGTTTATTCTAAGGAAGTATTGAAAAAAATATCCGAAATTGCCTCTGCCCATAACCTGTGGGTAATGAGTGACGAGATATGGAGTGATATTATTTATGATCAGAAAGATTTTCATACTTACTCTTCCGTTTCGGAAGAAGCTAAGAAGAAAAGCTTTACAGTTTACGGGTTTTCAAAGTCATTCGGAATTGCCGGATTGAGAATCGGGGCGGTTCTTTGTAATGATGCTGAAATTCTTGAAGATTTCACGGAAAAATCAAATTTTAATTCTACCATAGAAGGTGTTTCCACGTTATCGCAGATTGCAGGAAGTGTAGCTATAGAAAGAGCAAAGCCATGGTATAAGGAATTCCTAAGTCACCTGCAGAACAACAGAGATCTGGCTTTTAACCAATTAAGCCATTCCGGAATTTTGACACCCAATCTGCCTGAAGCCACTTTTGTATTGTTCCCGAAAATTGAAAACGGCATGTCCAGCGAAGAATTTACCCAACATGTTTTACAGTATGGTAAGGTTGCTGTTGTTCCCGGTTCAGAAAGATGGTTTGGAAAAGGAGCAGAAGGCCATATCAGGATTTGTTTTTCCACTTCTCAGGAGATTTTGGAAGAAGGGCTTGACAGGATTATCAAAAGCTTTTAGTAGAACCAATTTTTCTATCTGTAATTTAAAAATTAAAAATCTCCTGAAAAAATTCTCAGGAGATTTTGTTTTATTTCTTTGAAATTTTATACAATTTCCCGCTATCTGTAACAGCATATAAATTACCATCCATTCCGCTAAGAACATCCCGAAAACGCTCATTCTGGTCTGCAAGCAGGCGTTCTTCTCCCACTACTTTATTATCTTTCATCACAATCCTGTTGATATGCTCACCACTCAGGCAGCCAATGAACAGATTACCTTTCCATTCTTCCATATTCCCGGTATAAAAAGTAACGCCACTGGGAGAAATAACAGGATCCCAGTAGTAAACAGGCTGCTCCGTTCCCTCTTTCTGTGTGATTCCCTGCCCTACTTTCTGGCCGGAATATTCAATTCCATAGGTAACATCGCCCCAGCCGTAGTTTTTTCCCGGAAGGATCAGGTTGATCTCATCTCCTCCCCTCGGCCCCATTTCAACATCCCAGAGATTTCCATTAGCATCAATAGCCAATCCCTGCGGATTTCTTATTCCGTATGCATAGATTTCGGGCTTATATCCTTCTTTTCCTACAAACGGATTTCCCGGAGCAGGTTTTCCTTCTTTAGTAATCTTCAATATCTTTCCTAAATAATTATCTGTTTTCTGGGCATATACCCTTGTAACCTTATCTGATCTTTCCCCTGTACTTACAAATAAATAGCCTTCTTTATCAAATACAAGTCTGCTTCCATAATGTTTATCTCCGTCATAAGAGGGTTCTGCCCTGAAAATTACTTTAACTTCTGAAATGCTTTTCAGGTCGACAGACAGTTTTCCTTTAGCCACTGAGGTCAGATTTCCTTTTCCGAAGGGTTCTGAAAAACTGAAATAAATAATACTATTCGTTTTAAAATCAGGATCAAGTGCTACGTCCAGCATTCCTCCCTGCCCTTTGGAGTCTACTTTGGGAAACCCTTCAATTTTTGAGACCTGTTTCCCGTCTGCGGAAACCACATTCATATGCCCTTTCTTATCTGTAATCAGAAATTTTCCGTCAGGCAGGTTAATGATTCCCCATGGACGGCCTAAATCTTTATTCAGAATTTCTACCTGATAATCTCCGGCAGTCTTTACCGCCTTAATCCTGGTTTGTCCTTTAAAGGCCGGCTGATAATCTGAATTCGGTTTTTCTGTTTCCACACTACCATCACTTCCGGTCTGCTGGGCCTGTACAGAACTCTTTTTACATGAAGTAAGGAATAATGAAAAACTTAGTACAGGAATATAAAATTGATTGAATTTCATAAGATTAGGATTAATCGGTTATCAAATTGAATGGAAAAATAATGCCATAAAAATTTGCAGGATTAAATTTTTATTCTACATTTGTAGAACAAATTACAACATTGTAGAATGAAAGAGATAAAACTAACCGATTCTGAAAAAGATCTCATGGAAATTCTTTGGGACAAGAAAAAGATATTCATGAAAGATATTCTGGAATCTTATCCCGAGCCTAAGCCCGCTGCTACCACTATTGCTACCCTGCTGAAAAGAATGCAGAATAAAGACCTGGTAGGCTATACACTGTATGGAAATTCCCGTGAATACTATCCGAAGATAGAGAAAGGGGAATATTTCAAAGAGGAAATGACCTCTATGATTGACCGTTTTTTCAATAGTTCTGTTACTCAGTTTGCATCATTTTTTACATCCAATGCCAAACTTAGCCAGAAACAGTTGAAAGAACTTCGAAGTATAATAGACGAACAAATAAAGGAATAGCTATGTTTTTGATCATTCTGAAAATTATTCTAAGTTCATCCCTATTCATTGCAGTATATTATTTGTTGCTGGAAAAGGAGAAGATGTACAGATTCAATAGATTCTATCTGCTCGGGTCACTTATTCTGTCTTATACTATTCCTTTTATAACGGTTACTTCAGAAGCTCCGATCACAGAAAACAGCCCAAAACCTCAGTTGATCTTTGAGGAAGCGGTGCAGCAAATTGTTTTTGTACAGCCTGCAGAAGAGAGTTTTGACTGGATGAATCTCGTATGGATCCTTTACGTGGCAGTCACTTTTATGTTGTTAATAAGGAGTATTTTATCCATAGTTGCAATAAAAAGAATACAGGGAAGAAAACAGATTTACCAGCAGCATAATGTTGTTCTAACTCAAAAAAATCTTTCGCCATTCAGTTTTTGGAACACCATTTATCTGGGAGAAAACTATGTACAAAATGATGTGATTGATCCAAGGATATTTCTGCATGAAAAGAGCCATCTTGATCAGAAGCACAGTATTGATCTTATATTTATTGAACTGTTAAAAATCTTTTCCTGGTTTAATCCTGCTCTTTTTCTGTATAAAAAAGCAATGATCACCAATCATGAATTCCTTGCCGATGAAGCTGTTCTGAATAGCCAGTTCAACATTAAAGACTATCAGAATTTAATTCTTGATGAAATGATCAATAGCCAGAATCTTTCCCTGATCCATTCATTTAATTTTAATAATACCAAAAAACGATTTATCATGATGAACGCTAAAAAATCTAAACTTATTTTGCTTAAAAAAGCCGCCGCTTTTACTGCATTTGTGGCTGCAGCAACCCTGTTTGCTGAAAAAAAATATGTGAACACCAGTGCTGATGCAGGCTCTTCAAAAGAGATTACTTACAAAAATTCAGACCGCGCAACAACTCCTGATCCATATAAGGAATTTAAGGATATTTTAAACAAATATTCCGATCTTCTGAACAACAGACAATATGCTGAGTTTTCTAAAACAATCACTGAACAGGATAA
The DNA here is from genome assembly GCF_009602705.1 of Chryseobacterium vaccae. Taxonomy (NCBI): domain Bacteria; kingdom Pseudomonadati; phylum Bacteroidota; class Flavobacteriia; order Flavobacteriales; family Weeksellaceae; genus Chryseobacterium; species Chryseobacterium vaccae. The sequence continues at coordinate 3,193,341 of NZ_VSWH01000001.1, forward strand.
AGCCAGACTGGAAGAACTTTACTCCCAATTAACAGATGCTCAAAAAGATGAGCAGAAAATCACTTTCATTACCGTTCCTACTTTAAAAAAACGGACGCCTACTGAAAATGAACTCAATTCTTTTTTAAACAAAAGCAATTATGCGGTGTGGATTGATTCAAAAAAAATAGAAAACAGCACTTTAAAAAATTACAAAACTTCCGATTTCTCCCATGTATCGATCAGCAAAGTCTATAAAAATGCGAGAACAGCCAGAAATCCACAGCCTTACCAGGTAACTCTGTTGACTCATGCTTCTTTTGAAAAGTATCTGAAAGAGAAATCTGCTACAGCAATGGGATTCAAGGCACAGGCATATAAAAAGTGATATTATTTCACCAAAAACTCATCTAATATTAATGAAGATAATAACACCAATTTCCTGCCTCAATATATTTTGAACATTCATAAACAACAAGCGCTATTATTTTAGCGCTTTTTTATTTTAAGATTCTCACAGCTTGATAATTTCCTTTTTTCACAAACAATATTCCTTACTTCATTATTCTTATTCTGAATTCGCATTAAAATACTTTATTCTGACTAATATTTTCTTTCGTATTTTTGTTGTATACATCATTTCCTATGAACTTTAATCTTCACTCAGAATATAAACCCACCGGCGACCAGCCTCAAGCTATAGAAAAGCTTACCGAAGGAATTGAGATTGGTGAAAAATACCAGACTCTTCTTGGAGTAACAGGCTCCGGAAAGACTTTTACCGTTGCCAATGTTGTACAAAATGTACAAAAGCCAACGCTTGTCCTTGCTCACAACAAAACACTGGCAGCACAGTTATTCATGGAATTCAAAGAGTTTTTCCCTAACAATGCTGTTGAATACTTTGTGAGTTACTACGATTATTATCAACCGGAAGCTTATATTGCCACAACGGGAACTTATATTGAAAAAGACCTTAGCATCAACGAAGAAGTTGAAAAATTACGTCTTTCTGCTACCGCCAGCCTTCTTTCAGGAAGGAGAGACGTATTGATCGTAGCATCTGTTTCCTGTATTTATGGTATTGGGAATCCTACGGAATTTCACAAATCATTAATTTCAATTGCCATCGGCGAGAAGGTAACCAGAACAGCACTTCTCCACTCTCTCGTCAATGCATTATACGCCAGAACTTTAAATGAGTTTCAGAGAGGAACCTTCCGGGTAAAAGGAGATGTCATTGATGTTTTCCCTGCTTATGCTGATAACGCCATAAGAATACAGTTTTTCGGTGATGAGATCGAGAAAATCCAAAGCTTTGATCCGGTAACCGGAAATGTAGAGGCCAATTTTGATCAGATCCAGATTTACCCTGCCAATCTCTTTGTTACCTCAAAGGAAACCTTAAACGGAGCTATCAGAGAAATTCAGGATGACATGGTAAAACAGGTTGATTTTTTTAATTCTGTTGAAAAACCTTTGGAAGCAAAACGTCTTCAGGAAAGAACCGAACTCGATCTTGAAATGATCAAAGAATTAGGCTACTGCTCGGGAATTGAAAATTATTCCAGGTATCTGGACGGAAGACTTCCGGGAACGAGACCATTCTGCCTGATCGACTATTTTCCAAAGGACTTTTTAATGGTCATTGATGAAAGCCACGTTACAGTTCCACAGGTTCATGCCATGTATGGCGGAGACCGAAGCAGAAAAGAATCTCTGGTGGAATACGGCTTCCGGCTTCCTGCAGCGATGGATAACAGGCCTCTTAAATTCGAAGAATTTGAGGCCATGCAGAATCAGGTAATCTATGTTTCGGCAACCCCTGCTGATTATGAACTGGAAAAAACCGGAGGCGCCTATATTGAACAGATTATCCGTCCAACCGGGCTTTTGGATCCAATTATTGAGGTAAGGCCTACTTTAAACCAGATTGATGACCTGATGGAAGAAATCCAGAAAAGATCGGATGCTGATGAGCGAGTACTGGTAACTACCCTGACCAAGAAAATGGCTGAAGAACTTACCAAATATTTTACAAAGTTCGGAATCAGAACAAGATATATTCATTCCGATGTGGAAACTTTGGAGCGTATTCAGATTATGCAGGATCTTCGTCTTGGTCTTTTTGATGTACTGATCGGGGTCAACCTATTAAGGGAAGGCCTAGACCTGCCAGAAGTATCTCTAGTAGCTATCCTTGATGCTGACAAAGAAGGAATGTTGAGAAGCAGAAGATCCATGACACAGACGGTAGGACGGGCCGCGAGAAATGTGAACGGAAAAGCCATCATGTATGCCGATAAGATTACAAAATCGATGCAGGCCACTTTGGACGAAACAGCCTACCGCCGTACCAAGCAAATGAAGTACAACGAGGACCATGGACTTGTTCCTCAGGCCTTGAATAAGAAAATATCTGAAAATCTGGTGGGCAGAAGCAAAGATTTCCCTGATGAAAAATACACTCAGAAAGAGATTCTTCAGAAAGCAGCGGAAACCAAAGCAAGCTATGGTGGTGAAGATCTTGATAAAATGATTTCCCAGAAACAGAAAGAAATGGAAGCAGCAGCTAAAAATCTTGATTTCATTAAAGCAGCAAAGCTAAGGGATGAAATTGCCGCATTAAAATCCTGATAAAGAAATAATAGATAAAAAATGAAGGCACCATATATCCTAACCCGGTTATTATCAAAAGGGAATTACATACTGAAAAGCAAAGCAATGGCTATAATTTCAAATTTATCAAAAAATAAAACTGATACAGGAGAAAAATAATACAAGAAATATAAAGTTTCGGGCGGCATCTTCGATGCCGCCCGAAACTTTTACAGGTCAATACTATCTACTTTCTGACTGATGCCCTGATAGGCGCCAATAGATCCATAAGACCGTTTAATTTTATTTCATATACCGTTGCAAGCTGCATTCCCAACTTACCTTTAGGCATTCCGTTTCGATTGAACCATTCCAGATAACTGACAGGGAGGTCAGCAAGAACAGTTCCTTCGTATTTTCCGAAAGGCATTTTAACGACGCATATTTCTTTTAATATTTCCGGGTTTATTCCTTCCACTTTTATATGATTAAATCAACTTTATTATCTCCTTCTCTGTCTTTATCTGATAGTTGCAGCTCAGGCCGTGTTTCTTCTTCTGAAAATTCATTTCTATATATCTGAATAAGAAGAAGGGTAAATGAGATCAGAATAGGACCAAAAATAAGGCCCATAAATCCAAAAAGATTCATCCCCATAATAATTCCGAATACGGTGTTAAGCGGATGGATATTTTCCAGCTTTTTCAGAAGGGTAAAACGAAGCAGGTTATCGGTAAGTCCGACCACCACCACACAGTAGGCGGCAAGTCCAAGTCCTTGCCCTGTATTTCCTTCCGCGATCATAAAGATACAGACGGGAATATAAACAATGGCAGCACCTACAACAGGAATCATGGATGCAGCAGCGGTTAAAGCGAAAAGCAGTACCGGACTTGGCGCTCCAAAAATAAAATACCCAACCAACCCGACAATACCCTGACCTAATGCTACAACAGGAATCCCGATCGCATTAGCCATAATCAGTTTTCTGAGTTTATCGCCGATCAAAGAAATATTGGCTCTTTTTAAAGGAGCAGAAGAGCTAAGAATTTTTTCAAACAACCTAGGCCGTTCCAGCATAAAATAAAGGATAAAATACATGGACATCACTACGGTAAGCGTATTGAAGGTTCCGCTGAGTGCAGACGTTGAAAACCTACCTGCAGAACTCTTCAGCTTGTCCATATTTTCCTTGCTGAGAATATCAAATTCTACCTTTTTGTAAATATAATCATGGATCTTATCCAGAAACACATTAAACTTAGCCATATAGGCCTGAGCATTTCCCAGCTTCTCGATCAACAGATCAGCGATAAAGTAAATTGGAAGAATAAGGATAATCAGACTCGCAAGCATCAGAACAAGTGCCGAAAGCCAGGGTTTCCACTTCTTTTCCTCCTGCAGATAAAAATTATATCTGCGGCAGACTACGTAAATAGTAATTGCCCCAAGTACTGAAGGAATAAAAAGCGAAAGATTAAAGCAGATCAGTCCTGCAAGCACCAGAATAATGGCCAGCAGGGAAACCTGTTTTATGACATTACTGCTTATCTGTTTATCCTTATTCAACATTAAATTTTATTTTTAATTACTTAGTTAGTATCTGTCTTGGCTTCCCTAAAAAGGCACAATACACAGAATAGGCAACAATCATAATAAACGGAGCAGTAAGAATGATCCCTATTCCGCAAAGAATGATTCCGGCAATAGAGATTAGTCCACCTACAACTGTTGCCCCAAGAAATGTTCCGTAATTTTCTTTAGCAATATTGAAAGACTTTCCTAATGCTTCAGTAGCAGAAGCGTTTTCAAATAACAGAATCGGGTACCCCAATAGCAATAAAGGATACACAAAAAAGGCCGGAATTACGCATAAAGCCAAGGCAATACTCGAAATAATCCCTGAAAGGAAACTATAGATCAGAATATTGACAAAATTCTGACGGTACCCAATAAAAAGATCCCCAAACTCAATCTGGCTCTTGGTATTGTACTTATTAACAATGTAAATCAATCCCACATACAAAGGAGCAAGCAAAAGCCCCAAAAGACTGGATAATGTAAGATACATGGTAAAACCGGGAGCATTCCAGTAGCTGAAACTGGAGTAGTCTCCTCCGCTATTTCTCATTTCTTCCATCATGGATGTAGAATTAAATCCACTGATAGACTGCACGATAAAGCTACCGACAAAGTAGATTACCATAGCTACAATGCCGTAAAGGAAGACCCCTTTATACATTTCAAAAGCATGCGAAATAATAGATCCCGTATCTTTGTTTGGAACGGATCCCTGCTGGTCAAATTCGTTAAATTCAGACATAGTTTAATATTTAATGATTCCATCAAAATTAACTTTTTTTGACAGAAAATCATATTAAACCCATGTAAATTTTATTGTTTTTCTGAAAAAATGGTTTTATAAAGAGAATAAACCATGGCATTCCAGAAAGGAAACGTGAATAGTCCACCTACAAGAAACAAGGCAAAACCAGCATATTTAAAAGCAATAGCAACCAGAATTCCTACCCATATCTGTACTGAATATACCCTGAGCGCCTTAAAATTCAAAGATATTGCTTCAAAAATTCCTTTGTTCATAAAAAACATTAGCGGGGCTACAAAAATGGTTACTGAAACCCACAGTACAGCAAGAAATACAGTAGGAATTCCCATCCTGTAAATCATTGCCCAAAACAGGTAATATCCGGCATATTTAAAAAAATTAAATCCGTTATACCCTACAAAAAGGTCTCTCAGTTCAATTTTCTCATTCAGATCAATCTTTCTGAAGATCTGAAACAGTCCCAGATTCAACGGAAAAAGGAAAACCGATGTTCCCAGGATAGCATAGCTGAACATCTGATAATTTTCAGTAGCAGCAAGTGCTGAAAGCTTCTCCATGTAAGCTTTACTCCCCTGTTTTAAAGCTTCTGCAAGTTCCTGGTTCTGTTCCCAGATTCCGTATCTCTCTGCAAAGAAAAACATCGAAGTAAAAAACATAGCGAAAAACACAATGGAAAACATCAGCTGAAAAATCAAGGTCTTATTCCAGTAAAAAAACGCCTGCTTTAATATAAATTCTGCTCCCGGTCTCTGAGGATATCTGTTCTGCATCAAAAATTTTTTATGCAAAAGTAATCATCAATAAGTATTTTTGCCGAATGTTTTCAATGAATCATCAAAAATTTATGAAAATGGACGAACTTTCCCTACAGAAGGTTCCTTACTTTTTCATGATCGACTTCCTTTCGGAAAATATAGAGATATATACAGAGTCTGAAATAGAAAAGCCAGGCTTACTAATTGATTTTCAAACATTTTCAAACACAAAAAGGAAACCTAAACTTAACAAAAATATTGAATGGAAATCCTTTCCCGAAACATTAGAAAGTTTTAAAATAGGATTTGATAAAGTTCAGAAAAATATACGCCTTGGAAACTCTTACCTTGTAAATTATACTAGAAAAACTGAAATTCAAACGAATTTAAGCCTTGAAGAAATTTTTTATCATTCAAATGCGAAATACAAAGTTTTTTATAAAGATTTTTTTGTATTTTTTTCTCCTGAAACTTTTGTAAAAATTATAGACGGCAAAATTCTGACCTACCCGATGAAAGGTACTATTGACGCATCAATAGATAATGCCGCTGAAGTATTGAAGAACGATAAAAAGGAAAAAGCAGAGCACTATACGGTAGTGGATCTCCTCAGAAATGACCTCAGCATGGTAGCAGATGATGTAAAAGTGGATCAGTTCCAGCATATCGACCTCATCAAAACCTGGCAGAAAGACCTGTACGCCATGAGCTCTGAAATATCAGGAACAATAAAACCTGAATTTGAAGGAAAAACAGGAAGTATGATGAAAAAATTGCTTCCCGCAGGTTCCATACTGGGTGCGCCCAAGCCAAAAACGCTGGAAATTATTCTGGACGCTGAAGGTTATGACAGAGGATATTATACAGGAGTCTGCGGCTGGTTCGATGGTAAAAACCTTGACAGCTGCGTTATGATCCGTTTTATTGAGAAAGAAGAAGATCGTCTGTATTTCAAAAGCGGAGGCGGCATCACCCATATGAGCAGATTAGAAGACGAGTATCAGGAAATGAAAAACAAAATCTATGTCCCAATTCATTGAAAGCATTAAAGTAGAAGATCAGGAAATCTTTTTACTGGAATTACATCAGAAACGTGTTAACCAGACCTTCACTCATTTCGGGAAAGAAGGCTCTATTGATCTGGCCAAAATCTTTAAAAACCTTCAGCATGATGAAGACGGACTTTTCAAGCTCCGGATTTCTTATGATCTGGATAAAAGGGTCAGAACACAGATGATTCCTTATGCTATTCCTGAGATCCATGATTTTCAACTGGTTGAAAATAACAGCTTTGACTATTCCTTCAAATTTGAAGACCGGAAAGAATTAGATAAAATGAAAATGAAGTCTAAGGCAGAGGAAATCATTATTGTTAAAAACAACCATATTACTGATACTTCCTTCTCCAATATTCTCTTTCTTAAAGGTAAAGACTGGTTTACACCATCCTCATACCTTCTGAACGGAGTACAGAGACAAAATCTTCTGAAGCAGAAAAAAATAAAGGAAACAGAAATCACCCTGCAGAATATCAAGCAGTTTTCCCATTTTCAGCTGATCAACGCCATGAATGACTTTGATGATATGTTTATTTATCCGATAAGCAGAATTACCAACCTGCCTGGAAATGAAGAATATCTGGACCTTTAATTTCCTTTCATAAACTCGAAATACGCTTTCTGAACATCTGCACTGTTCTTTCCATAGGTATTTACTTCGAGGATTTTCGGTTGCGTATCAGGCTTGAAGAAATTCTCAAGAACCCTGTCGAGTGTAGGTTCATCCTCTACTTTAATATAGGAGAAACCGAAATGCTTCGCCAGATGTTCTGCATGCTTCCGGTGCTTTGTGGCAATAAACTCATCTAAAGTATTGGGATTGGCATTGCCCGGTCCCGGAATGATCTTAAAGATATTTCCTTCCCCGTTATTGAAAATAATAATTCTCACAAACGGTGGAATGTATTGATTCCACAACCCATTGATGTCATAGAAAAAGCTAAGATCGCCTGTAATTAAAAGGGTTGGATTAGCATTTTTAATGGCAAATCCCATTGCTGTAGACGTACATCCATCAATACCGCTTGTTCCTCTGTTGCAGTATATTTTTCTCTTTCCAAAATCGAACAGCTGAGCGTAACGGATTGCCGAAGAGTTGCTGAAATGGACATTATAATTTTCCGGGATGGTCTGTGATGCTTTATTAAAGAAATAAAAATCAGAGAAATCAACCTTATTCAGAAACTGCTGATGTCTGGTATCTTTTTTATCCCTTAAAACATCCCATAGGTTGAAATAAGGTCTCGGTTCAAGATTGATGAAATTTAGAAGCTTTGAAAAGAAAACTTCCGGTTTTACTTCAATTTTCTCCGTTAGGGAGAAATAGGTATCCGGCTGCCATACTTCATCCAGATGCCAGTGCTGTTTCGGGCGGGCTTTTCTTAAAAACTGTTTTACTTTTTTAGAAACTACATTCTGTCCTACCGTAATCAGAAGATCCGGAGCATACGTTTTATAATCTTCTTCCGTGAAATTAAAGATATAGCGGTCTATATGTCTGAAAAACTTTTCATGATAAAGATTGGAATTCGCTTCGCTTAAAACCACTACCGAATGATTTTTAACCAACTGTGTAAGCTGATTTTCAAGCTCAGGGCTATAATCCCTCGTCCCGACCAGAAGCATGATCCTTTGGGAGGTATGCCAGTCTGCAACAAGATTGGATGGAATCTCATAGTCTTTATGCTTGATGGTTTTTTCCACTGTAGGAAAAGCCGGAAGCTCAGAAACCAGTTCATATAAAGGTTCTTCTAAAGGAATATTGATATGTACGGGACCCTGCTTTTCAAAACAAAGCTCAATTGCTTTTTTAATGAGATCAAAATTAACATCTTCTGCCCCGTCTTTGCTGTCTTCCAAAAGCTGGAAATCACCGTAAGAATGCTGATGAAAAATATCCCTCTGTCTGATCGTCTGCCCGTCAAAGATATCAACAAAATCAGTCGGTCTGTCAGCACTCAGGATTAAAAGCGGAATATTCTGATAAAAAGCTTCGGTAACAGCCGGATAATAATTAGCCACAGCAGAACCACTGGTACAGGTAATTGCCACCGGTTTCTTCTCACTTTTTGCCATACCCATTCCAACAAAAGCCGCACTTCTTTCATCTACAATGCTGTAACAGTTGAAAGCATCAATCTCTGAAAAATGAATCGCCAAAGGAGCATTTCTTGATCCAGGAGAGATCACAACGTCCGAAATTCCGTACTGCTGAAGAAGATGGGCAAGTATCTGAATACTTCTCTTAGAAGAATATTTTTTCATACAGCAAATTTAAATGATAAATAATGATTTTAAAATCATTTGAATTAAAAAAAATGTAATTTTGCTATTCGTAAATTTCTAAAAATGGATAAAATACCTAGTGTAGACCTGCGTGATTTCCTTTCGGACAACCCGGAACGCAAACAGAAATTTGTAAATGAAATCGGAAAAGCTTATGAAGAAATTGGTTTTGTAGCCTTAAAAGGCCATTTTCTTGATGACAAACTAGTAGATGATTTATATGGAGAGGTAAAAAACTTTTTTGACCAACCAACGGAAACAAAACAGAAGTATGAAATTCCGGGAATTGGTGGCCAGAGAGGGTATGTAGGATTCGGTAAAGAAACTGCAAAAGGTTTCAAAAAAGGAGACTTAAAAGAGTTTTGGCACTTTGGACAGTATGTGTCTGATGATTCAAAATACAAAGCTGAGTATCCTGACAACGTAATCGTTGAAGAACTTCCAAGATTCAACGAGGTAGGTAAAGAAGCTTACCAGATGCTTGAAAAAACAGGCCAGTACGTACTGAGAGCATTGGCACTTCACCTTGGTCTGGATGAGTTTTACTTTGACGATAAGATCGCTGAAGGAAATTCTATTTTAAGACCTATCCATTATCCGCCAATCACAGAAGAACCGGATGATGCTGTAAGAGCAGCAGCACACGGAGACATCAACCTTATCACACTCCTAATGGGTGCTCAGGGTAAAGGACTTCAGGTTCAGAACCACAACGGGGAATGGATTGACGCCATCGCAGAACCGGATGAATTGATGATCAATGTTGGTGATATGCTTTCAAGACATACCAACAACAAACTGAAATCAACAATTCACAGAGTGGTAAACCCACCTAGAGAATTATGGGGAACTTCAAGATTCTCTATTCCCTTCTTCATGCACCCAATCAGTGCTATGTCTTTAAATGCCCTTGAAAACTGTGTGGATGAAAATAATCCAAAGTTATACGAGGACACAACAGCAGGAGAATTTCTGCATGAAAGACTGATAGAATTAGGTCTGATCAAAAAATAAATAATACAAAAAGTCAATAGCTGATCGTTAGTCGGTTTTCATAACCGCTGGTCAGTTATTGACTTTTATACTTCCTTTCTACAAGGTTCCTCTTAGCAGACTCCATCTGCGGTCAAGTTCTTTTTTTTCCAACAATTTTCACCCGGAAAACGTTTCAGAGAATTCTTCAACAGTACAAGAGAAGCAATTTCTGCCTAAAAATCAACCACTTACACTCAGTTATTCATCTAAAAAGGTAATAAATGACAGCGTAAAGCTTTATTACTATGATTTTTCAAACATTGATTAATTAAAAAGCTTTTTATTTAGCAAATGAAAAACATTTTTAATTATATTTACCATACTCTTAACTTTCAAATTAAAACAATATGAAAAATCTAAAAAAACTAAACAAAGGGCAGTTAAAAGGCATTTCTGGTGCTGGAATCACACGTCCTGAGCCAGACTTCTGCATGTATTACTGCAATGGCATGATTGTTTGTGCAACCTGCAGTGATGATTTTAAATGTCCTGAAGGAGATCCTACAATGTAAGACTCTGAAATATTGAAAATTATAACAGCCACCTTTTCTGTGAAACAGGTGGTTATTTTATTATACTGTAAAACCTCTCAGGCAACAGAAGAATAAAACATCAGTCAAACAACCTCAGCTGCTGATCTTTAGCTCCTGTAAAACCTGCTGTAGAAAGTTTAGGAAACGCTCCTCCATCAAAGAATTTTTTCCTTCCGATCTTAAACGTGTTATGAATCATTTCCGCAATATTACCCTCCCCTTTCTGCCTGTCAAAAAGTTTTTTCTCTCCTAATTTTCCACCACGCATAGAACGGATCAGGTTCAGCACTTTTTGCGCCCGGTCCGGGAAAGTTTTTTCGATCCACTGCACAAAAACAGGTTCAACAGTATCATTCAGCCTTACCAGGGTATAGCCGAAACTTTTAGCTCCTGCCTCCGAAATAGCTTTCAGAATTCCTAATGGCTCATCACTGTTCAGACCCGGAATAATGGGTGCTACCATAACATGCACAGGAATATGGTGTTCAGAAAGAATTTCAACTGCTTTCAGTTTATTCTGGGATGAGCTGGTTCTAGGCTCCATCTTTCGTCTGAGCTCTTCATTGATGGTGGGAATACTCAATGAGACAGAAACAAGATTTTGTTCTGCCAAAGGCTGTAGAATATCCAGATCTCTTAACACTAATGCATTTTTTGTCAGCACATTAACAGGGTGACGGTAATCAAGACACACCTTGAGTAATTTTCTTGTGATCTCAAATTGCCGTTCCGCAGGCTGGTAACAATCTGTATTTCCGGAAAGCAAAATTGGTGCAGGCTTATATCCTCTTTTCTGAAAAAATTTTTCAAGGAGTTCCGGAGCATTTTTCTTTACCATGATTTTTCTTTCAAAATCAATTCCGGCACTGTATCCCCAATATTCATGGGTTGGTCTTGCAAAACAATAAGAACAGCCATGCTCACATCCCTGATAAGGATTCATAGAATATTCCATCGGAAGGTCTTCACTTTTTACCTGATTGACGATTGTTTTTGGAAAAACTTCTGTGAAAGTTGTCTTCATTGTTTCGAAATCTTCATCCTCGGGCTCAAAAGTATACCTGTCGAAACGGTTGATTAAGTTTCGCTGAGCGCCTTGTCCTTTTATGAAATTTCCGTTCTGCATGATGGTGTAAAATTAGAATGGTTTTTTTATAAAATAATGAGTTTTAACACTAAAGTTATCCACAAAAAAATCCAGCCCTTTCAAAAGTGCTGGATTTAAACATAAATTAAATATATTCTTTTACTACTTCACTGCGTAAAATTCTACCCCATGGTATTCATCCTCCTGGTTCTTTTCATCAAAATGTCTGTGATAATCCGAATAGGTATCACTATATTTTTTATCTTTTTTAGTCAATATTTTTTTAATTCCTATAAAACTTAATACTGCCAAAAGTCCAACTCCTCCTGCCAGTAGAACTCCAACTTCTTTTTTCATATTTTGTCCGATTTATTGATTTACCTATTGCAAAAAGTGTACCTATTCTTTTTTTTCAAATTATAAATTTTGTTAACATTAGACTTTATCATCATCAAAAATGTAATCTGTTTTTTTATTAAATTTAGCAAAATAATGGTTTAATTATTGCACTACCCTTAAAAAATATTATTATGGAAAATTCAGAGAACTTTGACAGAATGACCACTTTAAGCCAGGTTATGAAAACATTGTCAGAAAGAGGAATACACAGGGAATTCAGAATGAACGAAAACTGTGAAATGAAGTTTGAAAATTCTGACACTATATACAAACCTTCTGATCTGACCATTTTAAAAACATACCGTTTTGAAGGCGACAGCAACCCTGACGACAGTGCTGTTTTATATGTAGTAAGGGACTATGCCGGAAACCGCGGCATGATTATCGACTCTTATGGCGCTGACAGCAATTATCCCGGTGAAAAGTTTGATGAATTTCTAAGAGATATTCCGGTTCAGGAAAGTGAAGAATACAATTTCTAGATCTATTTTTGACCATTACGTTTAAGATCTTGTCCCGAGGCTATTCCGCTTCGGGATTTTCTTTTTTCTTGAACACATTTCGTAAAAATCCTTTCTTCTCCTTTTTTTCCTCCTGAGGTTTAGGTGTTTCCTTTTTTCCTTTTTGGATCTCCTGCTTAATTTCCTTTACCGATTCTTTCATTTCCTTTACAGAAGAAACCGCATTTTTTACAGTCTTTTCCGTTTTATCAACATTCTTCCCAATCAGGGTTTTCTTCAGGCCCTGTTCAACTCCTTTCCAGAAAAGATTAAAGAATGACTTTGTAGGATCACGCTCTACCCCTTCCACATCAACAGCCTCTGGAAATTTACCGGAATTGGATTTCAGGAAGAGATTCGCCACCGCAGTTAAAACTCCCTTTTTCTCGTGATTATGCTTATTTAAAACAGCTATTTTCAGATCTTGATGTTTCAGGTTGAATGTACCATGCAGCCCGGCAGGGTTCCCTTTAAAGCTGAAGAGCATTTCCTGGATCGTCCCTGAAGTTGCGGTCACATGAAGGTAAGGCCTGATAAACGGATTAATTCCACTGGCCGGAAGATTGGACGTTTTTCCTGAGATCGCAAACGCATCATTCTGATCTGCCACATCAAAATTCCAGTTCACAGAAAGAGGAGCCAGATTCATAAATGAACAATTGATCTTAATATCAACACGGGTCGGCTTTCCTTTTGTTTTTGCTGAATTCAGGTTTTTAACATTCATATTAAAATTGCTGAATGTCAGCTTTCCTGGTCCAGCACTTTCAGGAGTATCTTCTTCATACACCAACACCGAGTTTTTCAGATCCAGATTATGAACCAAAACCGGAATTTTAACAGACCTCAATAGCTTTGAATACAAAGGTTTTACTTTAGGATCGTCTTTTGGAATCTTACTTCTGAAGATATTGGCATCTGCAGTCTGAATCGTCACATTAGATGCATTGATTGATTTTTGATTCGAAAATAAATCCCAGTTTCCATCTGCGGTGATCTGGGATGCTTTCAGATCATACAGATCCCGCTCCACTGGAATCATTCTGATAAACTGAGTTCTCGAAACGAGAGGCTTCATGGCAAAATTATTGATCTGGACTTTATTTTTATTCAGCTTAAGAAGCCCGACGCTTAAGTTATAAAATTCTGTTCTGTAAGTGAAATTTCGGGTGGTCAAGAAATAGTCCTTCACCTTAAGATCCAGTCCTTGGTTATTAGGCTTTGGTGTAATTTCAACAGCATTGACAGTTGCATTCAAATCATGAAATGCCAGCGGTTGTTTCCCTTTATCATAAACAATACTGGAGTTTTTAAAAGATATTTTCTGAATTTTCACAGACCCAATCATCCCAGGCCCTGTTTTTTTCTCTGGCTTATTTTCTCCGGCTTTAACAGTACCGTTGACATTTTCAATGAGCACACTCTTAAGATCCAGATTTAACTTCCTGTTGACAAACTCAAATTTATCAATATTAAATGCCACAAGATTGGTTTTCATATCCATTGTTGTTTTCCCGGTCGCCGCAGTTCCCGGTTTCAGCAGAATATTTCTGAGCTCTCCTCCTTTGGGATTTAATGCAATACTTCCGACTGTAAAATCCTGATGATTGGAGTATTGTATATTTTTTCCTGAAAACAGAAAATCTTTATAGCCTACCGGAATCACTTCTGATGCTGTGACCTTGTCAAATTTCAGCTGATTGATATTTAAATTAAGACTTTGAGCATATAATAATCTGTTCCCATCAGGTTTATTGATTTGTACGGAAGCATTATTAAGCTTTACACCATCCAGGTTAACTTCGAAATCGAGCTTTTTTTCTGATTTTTTCGGCTGAACTCCGGTATTATGAACGACAAGAACGGGATTTTGAAAATCAGCATTGCTCAGGGATATTTTATTTTTCCTCAGCACCACATCTTTGAAATCCATTTTAGAAATAGAAAATTCGAATAGTCTGGTTTTCTGAGGATAATACTTTTTAAACTGGTCAAAAGGCAATAGCGGAATCAGTCTGAAATTCCCAACTGACATCTGCCCGTCTGTTGTGCTGATCGTACTGATGGTGATGGCATACACATTATCCGGGCGAAAGAAAAAACGTTCTCCACTGATATTATAACGATCAAAGACAACGGGTAATCTATCTTCTACCGACTCTTCTGTCATCTGAAGATTTTCAACAAACAGATCCAATTTCTGTACCGATAAAAACTTTTGTCTGGTATGCTTAAAAATATTGATCGTTCCGTTATTGATCCTGATGTTTTCGAATGAAACAGGGTTTCTTTTCTTACCAGTTTTCTTGTTGACAGGTTTAGCTAAACTGATATTCAGATTGGGATTGGCTAGCAGAAGGTCTGATGAGCTTATCTTTTTATTGAACAGAGCATCATAAATTCCGAAGCGGCTGATCTTTAAAGTATCAATTGTTCCCTGCAGCCCTATAACGTCAGTATTCTGCGGGTTTTTATTGTTGACGGTAATTCCTGATGCCAGAATATTTCCTGTTCCCAGGTCTATATCCAGTGTCTTATAAGAAACTTTATAATTGGTATTCTTTTTAATATAATCAGGAAGCTGAGTTTTAAGCCACATATTGAGACCGAAGTTGGCTACCAGAAGAATAACCAGCAGGACTCCGAAGCCCCAAAGAAGTCTTTTAACCCATTTTTTCATATTGTGATTTAGTTTTAACTACCTTAAATATAAGGAATTTAATTTTCCTGTAATTTAAATCCATAAAATAGTTTAACATCAATTAAAATTAACCTCAGTCCAGGATGGAAGTTCCTTATTTACATAGTTTTGAAGCTGAGAGCCGGAAGAGGGAGGCTATAGAGGTCATCAATAGTATGTTTTGATCTGTTTTCATCTCTTTTAAAATAATTTGATTTTACAGTGGCTTTCATTAGAAAAAACTAGAAGTAACCTCCATCTTCAATCCTTTAATCTTAGCTTCCTTAACCTGAACTCTAGTAAAATTAATAAAACAAAAGCAACCCACGAATGAGCTGCTTTTATAGATATACTAAAACTGAATCAATTATTTTTTAATCACTTTTTTTGAAATAATTTCTCCTTTATCATTTTTCAAAGTAACGATATATGCTCCCGAAAGCAATACTGAAGAGTCTATTAGATTTTCACCTTTCTTAATGCCTCCCTCTGATATAGTTCTTCCTTCCATATTGTATATGGAGTAGAATCCATTTTCTTTAGATATAATCTTAATGTTATCCATGATCAGAGTTGAGTAAATATTGGCAAAAGAATTTTGATCCTTTTTTACATCACTTACATTTAACACCGCATTAGGGTTATATCTATAAGTAAATGTTACAGGAGTTCCCAATTCATTATTAAAATCATCAACCATATAATATTTTATGACATAGTCAATAGGAAATGTCCCTGATCCGGTATCTGAATTCCACATTGTATATCCATTGGACACTTCTGAGTTCGCTCCTATGCTAATTGCAGGTTTTGAATTAGCAGGATAAACAGCATTTTTCGTGACGAAAGGCAGGCAGGTGCTTAGATAACAAAACTGAAAACTGCTTCCTGTAGCATTCACTATATCTGTAATTTTTATACGAATATTGATTGGAAATCCTGAGGTATTTTTGATCTTATAATGAAGATTTGCCGGCATTTCATTCACTGTATTATAAGTAATGATTTGTCCATTAGCAATTGGAGTTCCATCTTCTTTGGCTAAAGCAATCTGAGCTTTACTCTGGAAAGAAAAGAGTAAGCATAACAATATTGTAATATTAATTTTTTTCATAATCTTTATTAAACCGGGAAGATCCACGTAAGACCTCCCCGAATTTTTGAAATTGTTATTTAATAATTAATTTTTTAGTGATTGGTTCTGAACCTTTTTCTTTAACAGAAACGATATACGCACCTTTCACCCAATCCTGTACAGAAATTGAAGTATCCGGTTCTACTCCTGATTTTTCTAAAACAACCCTTCCGCTGGCATCAAAGATTTTCAAATCTACTTTTCCTTTCGTCTGTATTTTGATAAAATCTCTTGATGGATTAGGGTATATAACAAGATCATCAGCATCTGTTTTCTCATCATGAACACCAAGCGTACCAGTGATGGCAAAAGGTCCTGCAGCATTAACTATTTCTCCGGTTGTTGCATCTATCAGAAGCAATATGGCTTTCATTTTGCTAATATTATAGGCGGTCGGGATATTAGCTGTAAATGTATAGTTCACTGTTTGTCCGTCAGTAATAGTAGCGGGTATCGAACCTGCCTGCCCTGCATATCCTCCTAATAACATTCTACCCACATGATTATAAACCATATCTGCGGCAGGTACCGGATTAGGTTTATTTTCATATCCTCCCATAGGAGTTGTAGACCCTGCATAATAGTTAACCTGATTATATCCAGCTGCAGTTCCTTTCACATCGTTTTCTATTAATACTGCTGCAAACCTAAAGTTGGCATTTGTAATGTTTGATCTGAATACTGCTGAAGCATTCAGCGTAAGGGCTTGTCCAGCCAAAGCAGTAGTTGCATTTAATGCTGCCGGAATTATTAAGGTTTTTCTTTCATTAATAAACGATGCAAAACTTACTGATACCCCCTCATTCAGTAAACTTCGGTCCACATTCATCCCTGGAAATCCACTAAAGTTCGCATTGGTATCATACTCATCCACTTGCATTGGATCTCCATTGTGTACAGCAATCCCTATAAAATCATTAGGAAAACTGTTTGTCGCATTCTCCATGGCAACCGCTCCTCTTGGACAATATCCGCACCACGTCCCTGTACCTTCTTCAATAACTACTTTTTTAGGTGAGTTTTGGCTTACAGTGGTAAACTTCGTTGCTAGTGTGTTATCTGCAGGCGAAGAATCCGAAGTTCCGTTCACCTGACTGATTGAAATATTGAGTTTTTTTTCTGTTACTGAAGCAAAATTTACAGCAACAGGATGGGTAATTGTCACTTCTTGTTCAAAACCCAGAGGGGATGCTAATGGTATGGTAGAAATATGATCCGCTATTCCATCATTCCAGTTAAGAGTAACGTTATTAATACTCTGTGCTCCATTATTCTTAACAGTTGCTTTAATAGAATAATCAGTATTTATAAGTCCGTAACGATTTAAAGAAACATTTTTAAGAGTAAAATCATTATTCGGAATAGTTTTTATCTGAACCTCATCTATCAGGAGATAATATTGATCGGTACAATCATAATGCCTAAAGGAAAGATATACCTGCTGCCCAATAAAAGAACTCAGATTAATAGATCTGTACTGAAGACCTCCAACAGCTACTGTTTCAGTATAAACAGGTGTGGAAGCAGTAATAGTCCCAGCTGCATTAGAAGCTGTAACATATATTGAATATTTATCTTCAGGATAACCGGCATGAGTTACCTGAGCATACGTTAAATAAACATTAGAAGCAGTAACAGTGCTCAAATCGATCAACGGCGATGTAATCAAATTATTGGGAGTAAGTGCCACATTATTTTGATAAGAATACGAAATCAACGACCCTGCTCCCAAGCTTGGGAATCCGTTTGAAGCATTTATAGTCGCCCATTGCTTTCCGTCTCCGTCCAGATCAGTACTTGTCCATCCGTTTAATCCTGTATTAAAATTCTGACTGTAATAAGTCTGTGATTGATGTATTCCAAACATGAGAATACACGCCATAAATAGAATCTTTTTCATTCAGTAGTTTTTTAGTTGTTAATATTTTTAATTCATTAGGTTTATAAAAATTCGTAATTATTTGTTGCTCCAATTTTTTCTTCTCTTACATTGAGCACTGCTCCGGCTCCATCTAATACTGCAACAATGATTTTAAGATGGTTACGGTTATAATCTGAGGGAATAGAGAATTGGAATGATCTTGCGTACTCACCAGACACCACTGTTTGTTCATCAGGAATATTTTCTCCCGCCACAGAAGAAGTCAGCTTATTCCGTAAAACATTGTGATGTACATAATCATAGATAGTAGGAGGACCTAAGGCTGGGATATAATTCTTTTGTTTACCCACAAGTTCATCTTCTACGATAAACGCTGCAATCTTAAGTCCTGTAAAATTTTGTGCAAATGAAACCCTGGTATCAATATTCAGTGTATTACCGGATATAGCAGAGCCTATTTTTATCCCTATTTTGCTGGAAGCCTTTAATTGAGATAATGGCAACGACATATCTGTATAATTTTCCATATCCTCCCACATTGTATTTCTATTGATAAACATTGTAGGCCAGCCCAGATCTGCTCCGGTAACATTTTTAAAAAGTTCAAGTTCTGTACTTATAGCATTAGACCAGGGATCTTGTCCGCTTGGCCCATGTACGCCAAGAAAAACAAATCCGTCATCAGTTTGCAGTGTGAGATTTTTAGCCCTTGCACCAGCACGGGTACAGTTCCCACACCACGTTCCTGTAAAGTCCTCGTACAGAATCCGATGTTTGAAGTTTATACCTTCATTAACAATTGCCGTTACAGAAATCGGATTTACCGGAAATGCTTTATATTTTGCAGAAACAGTATAAGTCCCTTTTTCTCCGGGAGTATAAAGATTACCGTTAATGAGCTTATCATTAACATAGATCTCGGTTTCCGCAGTAATATCATGATTGAGATTATCTTTTACTTTAAATGTAAAAGTTTTTCCTAATAATTTTTCATTACCTCCTTCAGAAGAAATAATCAGATAGGTAGCTGTAGCATCGCCCTCATCGCTCTGAGATCCGCTACAGGAAAGGATTAAGAAGAGTGAAAATATCACACAAAAAGGAAACAATAACTTTTTTTTCATAATCTTATTAAGTATTTAGTTAAAAAAGAGCATTTTCAAAATTTTATAAAGCTTATTTTAATAGAAAGTTTATTTTTTACATATTTTATTTAAAATATTTCAATGAAATCATGCATTTTAATAAATATTTCGCATCGAAATTATGGATTTATTTTAATATTGACAATAAAATTATATATTTGTCATCAAAAAATAAAGAATACTATGTTGAAAATGATTTTATCGGGATTCTTAATCTTCTGTTTAGGTTTATGTCTTGCTCAGGAAGTCCCTAATGTATCTATTACGACCTTAAATGGTGAAAAACTTAATGTTTCAAAAATTGACTCTTCAACACCTGTGGTGATGAGTTTTTGGGCCACGTGGTGCCTACCCTGTATGGAAGAGCTTACCACTATCAATGAAAAATATGAAGACTGGCAAAAAGAAAGCAAGTTTACTATCTATGCAGTCTCAACAGACGATTCACGTACTACGTCAAAAGTAAAAACCGTTGTAAAAAGTAAAGGTTGGCCGTATACCATACTTCTTGATCCCAATCAAACTCTTAAGCGTGCTCTAAATATCAACAGCATCCCTCATGTAATTCTCGTACACAAAGGAAAAATTGTTTACTCACACGTGGGTTATTCTGCCGGGGATGAGGATGAACTGATAAAAAAGATTAAAGAATGTAACTCTATACATTAATTTCTATGCGGCACAAATCAATAAGTATAGTATTACTGTTCTTTAGCATTAAGTCTTTTTGCCAATTATCAGTAAACCTGGAATCCAATTCACAATATTACATAGACGATAATAAAATAAAGCTTTCAGAAAACGAAGCTGACCAAAGGTTCAGATCAAACAATTACCTGAACGTCAATTATAAATTGAAAAATTTCACCGTTGGCGCTCAGCTTGAATCTTACGAACCCAAAGCCCTTCTTAACTATTCGCCTGCTTTAACCAAAACCAACCTTGGAACTTATTTTGTGAATTATAACAATGAAAAAGCAGGAATAGATATTACTTTAGGTCACTTTTATGAACAATTTGGAAGCGGTTTAGCATTGCGGGTATGGGAAGATAAGCAGCTAGGGATCTCTAACTCTTTACTGGGTGGAAAAATAAAATACACAGATCCGGACCAGATTGTAACCCTAAAAGCTTTATTAGGAAAACAACGATTCGGATTTAACCTTTCTGACGGCGTTGTTGGAGGACTGGATGCGGAAATGAGATTGGATTCCCTTATGAAAGTGAAGGATTTCAGATCCAGCATAGGCTTTAGCTATGTAAACAAATATGAAGACAATAAAGAAAATTCCCTATATCCTAAAAATGTAAATATCTACTCATCCCGGCTTAAAATGGAGTATTCTAAATTTGCCCTGGAATTTGAATATCTATACAAAACCAAGGATAATATAAAACAGGTATCTACACTGGATCCCAACAATATATTTTCAGGAAATGCCTATCTTCTCAATCTATCCTATGCAACTGACCGGTTTGGTATTATTGCAAGCTTAAGAAGACTGGAAAACTTTAATTTCTATTCTCAAAGAGACCAGATAGGAAATATTTACCATAATTCAGTTCTGAACTATGTTCCCGCGCTCACCAAGCAGTACGACTACAGTCTTGCCAATATTTATGTCTATCAGGCACAACCCCGGCTGGCATTTCTTCCTCAAAAAAAATCAGGTGAAATAGGGTCTCAATTTGATATTTTTTATAAAATAAAAAAAGGAACACCCCTGGGAGGGAAATACGGGACCGATCTGTCACTTAACATTTCCAACTGGTACGGACTGAAAGGAACTTACCGGGCCTACATCAATAATATAAGAGATTACAAAACAGACTTTCTTGCATTAGGAGAAAAATACTACTCAGATCAGAGTCTTGATATAAGAACAAGACTGAAAGATAACTGGAAAATTGCTTTGGTGCTCATTAATCAGTTTTATAATACGTACAGAACCGAAGAAACTTCAGGAGAAGTAAAAGCACAAACGGTTGTTCTGGATAATATTTACAGATTTTCTAAAAGTTCTGTAAAGCTGGAACTTCAGCATCAATGGGCTGAAGGCTATCATGGAAATTGGGCAGCAGGACTTCTGGAGTACAATTTCAACAAAAACTGGTCATTCTTCATCAATGATCTGTATAATTACGGCAATCCGGACAAGGAAAAACAAATGCATTACTATACAGGAGGACTTGTTTTCAGGAAAAACAGCACGAGAATTCAGGCATCATACGGAAGACAGCGTGGAGGATTATTGTGTGTAGGCGGAGTTTGCAGATTCGTGCCTGAAAGCGCAGGCTTTTCATTAGGAATAAGTACCAGCTATTAGTCTTTCCTCTTCTATTTTTTATTTAAAAAGATACCATATTAAAATCAATACAGTTCAGCATTCTCAAAATTTTTAATGAAAAGTAAAATGAAATTTAGAAACTGGTTTTTAGCAGTCCTCCTATTTTTAGCGGCAGGAATCAATGCACAGATTAAAAATCCTGTAAAATTTAAGTTCACCGTCAATGACTTAGGGAACAATCAGTATGAAGCTGTTTTGAATGCCACCATGGAAAGCGGATGGCATATTTATTCCAAAGATCTTCCTGAAGATACCGGGATTCCTACTGAATATAAGGTTTCAGGGAAAAATATTGAACTGATTGGTAAATTCACCGAAGTCGGTAAAAAGCACGAGGAATTTTCTGAGGCTTTCGGAGGAACTATTGTATATTACTCCAATACAGCAGGCTTCAAACAGAAATTCAAATTAAAAGATCCTACAAAACCCGCAGACGTTACTTCTGAAATTACCTATCAGACCTGTGATGACAGGGTGTGTCTGGCTCCCAATACTTTAGAATTCAACCAAAAAGTTACTCCAAAAGGTGTTGAGGAAGCAGCAGCGACTGACGAAACGGCTGAACCAGCCAAAGATTCCGCAAAAGTAACAGAAACAGTTGCTACAGATCCTGCAAAAGGAGAAGTAACGATTACAGAGGCTTCTAAACTGGACCCAAAACAGCTGAAAATTGAAACCCTTGATTTCCAGAAACCACTAACGGACTGCGGAACAGCCTCAACAAAGGTGGATGAAAATTACTGGACCTATCTGTTCTTAGGGTTCATCGGAGGATTAATTGCCTTACTGACCCCTTGTGTATTCCCAATGATTCCACTAACGGTTTCATTCTTTACTAAAGGAAGCAAGAACAAGGCAAAGGGGAAAAGAGATGCATTGATCTATGGATTTTTCATCCTTTTAATCTTCGTTTTGCTAAGTCTTCCGTTTCACTTAATTGATGGAATTGCCGGAAATATTTTCAACGAAATTTCTACCAGTGTATGGCTGAATATTGCGTTCTTCATCATATTTATCTTCTTTGCAGGTAGTTTCTTCGGATACTACGATATTACGCTTCCAAGCTCTATTGCCAACAAATCTTCAAAGGCTGAGGAAGCAGGAGGAATTATCGGTATTTTCTTTATGGCTTTAACGCTTGTGATTGTTTCATTCTCATGTACGGGCCCTATTCTGGGAAGTTTATTGGGAAGCGCTGTAACAGGCTCTACCAACGTTCCGATGCTGCTTACTTTTGCTCTGGCAGGGTTCGGACTGGCATGGGCGATTGTTTTTGGGCTACTGGCTTTATTCCCTCAGGCTTTACAAAGTCTTTCGAAATCCGGAGGATGGATGAATACCGTGAAAGTGGTCTTAGGTTTTGTAGAATTGGCACTGGCTTTAAAATTCTTATCCAAAGCTGACCTGGTTTCCAAAACATTCTTCTTAAAAAGAGAACTTTTCATTGCAATCTGGATTATCATTGCATTAGGCCTCGCTTTATATCTGTTCGGGCTGATCAGATTCCCGCATGATGATAAAAAACCTAAAATCTCCATTACCAGAAAGATTTTGGGGGCTTGGGGAATGGGTTTTGTGATTTATCTCATTCAGGGATTAATTCCTTCTGACCGCCCGAAACTTCAGCTGTTAAGCGGAATCCTCCCTCCTCTGAATGTAAGTTATTTCCATGACGAAAAAGACGGCATCTTAGGAATGCATCCTGAACATGATTTCTTTAAAGCCATTGAAATTGCGAAGAAAGAGAACAAGCCTATCCTGATTGATTTTACCGGATATGGATGTGAAAACTGCCGTAAAATGGAAGAATTTGTATGGAGTGAGCCGGATATTTTACCAACGCTTCAAAACGATGTTGTCCTGGCTTCTTTATATGTTGATGATAAGGAAGAGCTTCCGGAAGACCAGAAAACAAAGATTGACCTTGGGGACGGACAGATCAAAAAGGTAAAAACTATTGGGGACCGATGGAGCTTATTCCAGCAGGTCAACTTCAATAATAATTCCCAGCCTCACTATGTTTTAATAACGCCCGACGGAAAGGTAATCAACACTCCGGTTTCAGGATACATGCCGAAAGAAGATTTTAAAAAATTCCTCGAATGCGGCGTAGAGTATTTCAAAAAAAGTAAATAACAATAAATAAAAAAGACTGTTTCATTTTGAAGCAGTCTTTTTTTATAATTTTCTATTTTATTACCAATTCAATTACATATCCCTCATGCCCTCTTACATTGATAAAATCTCCTCCTTCAAAACCCAGATATTGCCCTTTAATTCCAACTAGTTTTCCTGTGAATTCCGGTTTTTTATCCAATGTGAAAGAACTTACTTTTGCAGGCTTTTCATAAGGGTAGTCAAATTTCCATAAATTTTCACCTTCACTGTAGAATTTCTGGAAGTCTTCCGGGAAATATTCTTTTATTTTTTGTTGAAAATCAGCAAGATCAATCTCACCTTCAAAATCATCTTGAAGCATTTTCTTCCAGTTAGTCTTATCAGGCAGATGTTCTTTCAAAGCAACCTCTATCATTCCTGCTTCGTAGCGGTTTTCAGTTCTGGCAATCGGCAGGGCAAAAGTAGCTCCCTGATCAATCCATCTCGTCGGAATCTGGGTATTTCTTGTTACCCCCACCTTTACATCCCCAGTATAGGCAAGATAAACAGTATGAGGCTGCAACTGGATTTCTTTTTCAACTTCCAGATCACGCTCAGCAACTCCTAAATGTGCTGTAGATAGTTCCGGCCGGATAATCGTGTCACTGGCATAAGGACTTTCAAAAAAACAGCTTTTACAAAAACCCATCCTGTAAATTGGTTTATTTTCACCGCAGTTTACACACTGAAATCCAGTATGTCTGATATGCAGTTCTTTTCCAAACAGCTCATTCATATGAATAAGATCCCCTGAAAGATTAAGATAATATTGAATCGGCTGTGCGTCGAAACTTGTCATTTTTAAAATTTGCCCTTGAAACTGCATCGTATTTATATTACTTTTTTAAGTAAATTTAATGATTATATTTTCAAAAAGTAAATTTATATTTTTGTACGGAAAAAAAATCACAAATGGTTTATCTAATAACAGGAGGAAGCGGATTCATCGGATCACATTTAACAGAAAAATTATTAAGAAATGGACATTCTGTCATAAACGTTGACAATTTTGATGATTTCTACAGTTATCAGATCAAAATTAAAAATACTTTAGAATCTATTGGTCAAAATTCGGATTTTACATTTACTGACAAAGAGTCGGATATCCGGCAGCTGGCCCAGCTTACACAATCCAACAAATACACTCTTTACTATCAAGATATTAGAGACAAAAAAGGACTTGAAAACATCCTCAAAAACCACTCTATTGATATGATTATTCATCTGGCCGCTCTCGCCGGGGTACGCCCCTCTATCGAACGCCCACTGGAATACGAAGAAGTCAACGTCAGAGGAACCATGAACCTGTGGGAACTCTGCAAGGAATTTAATATTAAAAAATTCATATGCGCCTCTTCATCAAGCGTTTATGGAAATAACGAAAAAATCCCTTTTGAAGAAATGGATAATGTGGATAACCCTATTTCTCCTTATGCTGCAACCAAGAAATGCGGGGAAATTTTAGGACATGTATACCATCAGCTTTATGGTATCGACATGATTCAATTGAGATTTTTCACGGTATATGGCCCGAGACAGAGACCGGATCTCGCGATTCATAAGTTTACAAAACTAATTTCTGAAGGACATGAAATTCCTTTCTATGGCGACGGAAATACAGCCAGAGACTATACTTATATTGATGATATTATCGATGGAATCACCAAATCCGTCCTTTATTTAGAAGACCACTCCAATGTCTATGAAGTCCTTAATCTGGGAGAGAGCCAGGTTATTACTCTATCTGAAATGGTATCCATAATAGAAAATACACTTGGAATGTCTGCCATCAGAAAAAATCTGCCAATGCAGCCGGGAGATGTCAAAAAAACCAATGCAGATATAGCAAAAGCCCGGACATTAATAGGCTACAAACCAGACACCGACTTCCAAAATGGCATAAAAAAATTTGTGGAATGGTTTTTGAGAAAATGACATCAGGTACGTTGCTGACATAGCTGCAATGCTTTCTATGACGGACAATGAACAAAAATTAATTAAAAAGAATTGAAAATCAAGTAATAAAAAAGCGTATAATATAAGCTATTTTTATACTTTTGCAAAAAAATCAGAAAATTATGTACTGGACATTAGAATTAGCCTCATATCTAAGTGACGCACCTTGGCCAATGACAAAAGCAGAACTTATTGACTATGCAATCAGAACTGGTGCACCTATGGAAGTAGTGGAAAACCTTCAGGCTATTGAGGACGAAGGAGAAATCTATGAATCAATAGAAGAAGTTTGGAGTGACTATCCTACAGATGAGGATTTCCTTTGGAACGAAGACGAATATTAATTAAAGCAATAAGCTTTAAGCACAATGCTTAGAGCTTTTTTGCCCTTTTTCAGATATAAAATTCACACGATAAGCGTGTCAGTAAAACGCTTAAAGCATCATGTTTTAAGCATAAAGCAAAAAATTTATGAGTTTTTTAAACAAAGTTCTTAAAGGGTTTTTGGGAGACAAAAAAGCGCAGGACCTAAAAGAAGTAAAAAAAGTTGTAACAAAAATCAAAGCTGTAGAACCAGCCATCCAACAGCTAACTGATGATGGACTGAGACAAAAAACTGCTGAATTTAAAGAGAACATAAAATCTGCAACCAGCAAAATAACAGCTCAGATAGAACAGATAAGAGAGCAGGTAAAAAATTCAACTAACGTAGATGAAAAAGAAGCTCTTTTCTCAAAGATTGAATCTCTGAAGAAAGAATCATACGAAATTGAAGAGAAAGTTCTTGGTGAGATCCTTCCGGAAGCTTTTGCCCTGGTAAAAGAAACTGCAAGAAGATGGGCACAGAACGGAGAAATCCGTATTACAGCAACAGACTGGGACAGACAGCTGGCTGCTGCGGGTAAAGATTTCGTAGAGATTCAGGGGGATACTGCGATCTGGAAAAACTCATGGGACGCTGCCGGGACTCCTGTAGTCTGGGATATGGTCCATTATGATGTTCAGTTTATCGGAGGGGTTATTCTTCACAGCGGTAAAATTGCCGAAATGGCAACCGGTGAGGGTAAAACCCTGGTAGGAACATTACCTATTTACTTAAATTCACTTCCCGAAAGAGGAGTTCACGTTGTAACCGTGAATGACTACCTTGCCAAAAGGGACTCCGCATGGATGGGGCCTCTTTATCAGTTCCACGGAATGTCTATCGATTGTATCGATAACCACCAGCCGAACTCGGACGGAAGAAGAAAAGCATATAACTCAGATATTACCTACGGAACAAATAACGAATTCGGTTTTGATTATCTGAGAGATAACATGGTAACTTCACCTTCAGAACTGGTACAGAGAGAACTGAACTTCGCTATCGTAGATGAGGTGGATTCTGTATTGGTAGATGATGCAAGAACACCTTTAATTATTTCCGGTCCGGTTCCTCAGGGAGACAGACAGGAGTTTGATGTTCTTAAACCTTCTATTGACAGAATTGTTGATGTTCAGAAGAAAACAGTTTCTACCATTTTCAATGAAGCTAAAAAATTAATTGCAGCAGGAAACAACAAAGAAGGAGGATTTAAACTTCTTCAGGCTTACAGAGGTCTTCCTAAGAACAGACAGTTAATCAAATTCTTATCGGAAAGCGGAAACAGAGCATTGCTTCAAAAGACTGAAGCTCAGTATATGCAGGATAACAACCGTGATATGCCGATTGTAGATAAAGATCTTTACTTCGTAATCGAGGAGAAGAACAATCAGGTAGACCTTACAGACAAAGGTGTAGAATACATGTCTCAGGGGAACTCTGATCCTAACTTCTTCGTTCTTCCGGACATCGGAACTGAGATTGCTGAAGTAGAAGCTAAAAACCTTACCAAAGAAGAGGAATTTGAAGCTAAAGAAAGATTGTTCTCTGATTTTGCTGAAAAATCTGAGCGCGTACACACCATGAGCCAGCTATTGAAAGCCTATACGTTATTTGAAAAAGATGATGAGTATGTAGTGATTGATGGCGAGGTGAAAATTGTAGACGAGCAGACAGGACGTATCATGGAAGGAAGACGTTATTCAGACGGTCTTCACCAGGCAATTGAAGCTAAAGAAAATGTAAAAATCGAAGCGGCAACCCAGACTTTTGCCACGATTACCCTTCAGAACTATTTCCGTATGTACAACAAACTTGCGGGGATGACGGGTACTGCTGAAACAGAAGCTGGCGAACTTTGGGAGATCTACAAACTTGATGTAGTGGTAATTCCTACCAACCGTCCTATTTTAAGACATGACAGACAGGATTTAGTTTACAAAACTAACCGTGAAAAATATAACGCTGTAATTGAAGAAGTTGAAAAGCTAACCGCTGCCGGAAGACCTGTTCTTGTAGGAACAACTTCTGTTGAAATTTCACAGTTGCTTTCTAAGGCCCTTCAATTAAGAAAAATTCAGCACCAGGTATTGAACGCGAAGCTTCACAAAAAAGAAGCAGAAATCGTTGCCGGAGCAGGACAGCCGGGAGTTGTAACCATTGCAACCAACATGGCGGGTCGTGGTACCGACATTAAGCTTTCAAAAGAAGTAAAAGAAGCTGGTGGTTTGGCCATTATTGGTACAGAAAGACACGATTCAAGACGTGTTGACAGACAGCTTAGAGGTAGAGCAGGACGTCAGGGAGATCCTGGAAGTTCTCAGTTCTATGTATCTCTTGAGGATAATCTGATGCGTTTATTCGGTTCTGAAAGAATTGCTAAAATGATGGACAGAATGGGTCATAAAGAAGGTGAAGTTATCCAGCACTCTATGATCAGCAAGTCTATTGAAAGAGCTCAGAAAAAAGTGGAAGAAAACAACTTCGGGATCAGAAAGAGACTTCTTGAATATGATGACGTAATGAACAAACAGCGTGACGTGATCTACAAGAGAAGAAAGAACGCTCTGTTCGGAGATCACCTGAAGTATGATATCACCAACATGATTTTTGATGTTGCCAATTCTATTGCAGCTAAAGGAAAATCTACCGGAAGCTTTAAAGATTTCGAATATGATATCATCAAAACCTTTACCATGGAATCTCCGGTTTCTGAAAATGATTTCAAAACGAAAAACCTTCAGGACCTGACCAATATTTTATTTAAAGCGGCTCAGGAAGATTATCAGATGAAGCTTAATCTTCTGAAAGAAAAATCATTCCCTATCATTGAGAATGTATATCAAAACCAAGGGTCTATGTTTAAAATGATCCAGGTTCCTTTCTCAGACGGACATAAGACAATGACCATCGTAGCCGACCTGAAAGAGGCTTATGATACGCAGTGTGAAAGCCTTATCAACGATTTTGAAAAGAATATTACCCTTTCTATCATCGATGAAAACTGGAAGCTTCACCTTCGTGAAATGGATGACCTTAGAAGATCTTCTCAAGGTGCCGTTTATGAGCAGAAAGATCCGCTTGTGATTTACAAACAGGAATCATTCCACCTATTCAGTGAAATGGTAGACAAAATGAACAAAGAAATTATTTCTTTCTTATATAAAGGAGAAATTCCTGCTTAGGAAATAATTAATAAAATAAGTTAAAACCCCGCTTCATAACTGCATGAAGCGGGGTTTTATTATTTAGCGTATAATAAAATTATGATAAATATCAATTAAGTTATTTATTTAGAATAATTAAAAACAATATATTTGCAGAAAATTTGACTTTCATGAAAAATGTACTGATCTGTGCTTCTATGCTAAGTTCTATGCTGGCTTTCGCCCAGAAAAAAGATACCATCAAATCCAATGCTATTGAAGAAGTTGTAGTCAACGGAAGGTATTATCAGAAATATAAGCTTAATGAAGTTTCCGGATCATTAAGACTTCAGACTCCTATTATAGAGCTTCCGCAAAATGTACAGTCAGTCAGTTCACAGGTTTTATCCGATCAGATTACCCTCAACATGTCTGAAGGAATTGTGCGAAACGTGAGCGGCGCAAGAAAAGTAGAACACTGGGATAATGTCTATTCAAACGTTTTCATGAGAGGAGCAAGTATCGCCACTTATATGAACGGAATGAACGTTTCTTCCACATGGGGGCCTATTAACCCTGATGCATCCATTATAGACAGAATAGAATTTGTGAAAGGGCCTGCCGGATTCATGGGATCTATGGGAGACCCTGCCGGATTTTATAATGTAGTTACCAAAAAACCTACGGGAAAATTTGCAAACAGTGTAAGATTCACAACAGGAAGTTACAATCTTTTCCGAGGCGAAGCTGACCTGGATGGCGTTCTTATTAAAAACGGGGTATTGGATTACCGCTTAAACTTAATGGGCAGCTCCAACAAATCATGGGTAGAAAATGACAAAACAAGCAAAATCATTATTGCTCCTTCTATAACTTTCAGGCCTACAAAAACAACGACTTTTACTGCACAATATAATTTTCAGCATTTAAAATTCAACCAGCCGGGTGCCTATATCATGTCGAAAGAAGGCTATGCCACACTAGGGGTCCACACTAACTTTAATGATCCTAATTTTAAAGAAACTAAAGTAAGAGATCAAAGCTTATTCTTAAGCCTGGATCAAAAGCTTTATAAAGACTGGGTATGGAGCACACAGTATGCTTATATGGACATGAACTATGATGGAGGTTCATGGTGGGGAGATTTCAGAACACCTTCTGACCCTAATATCTTTTCAAGAGACCTGAGCAACTGGCAAGCTATCGGAAAAAATCATATTTTCCAGACTTATTTAAGAGGAAGCCTGAATACAGGAAATATTGTACATAAAATCATTGCCGGATTTGACTATGGAGACAGAAAGTACCAGGCTGATTTCTCTTCAATGGGAAGCGGAGGCTCTATAAATATTCACAATATCATGTATGGTGTAGATCCTGCTGCCCTTCCTTCACAAGATGCTTATTTCCTGAACAGAAATGCCGCATTCTATGATGATGAAGGAGTAAAATATACTTCATATTATGCACAGGATCAGATTGAAATGTTCAATAATAAGCTTCGTCTTACTCTGGCAGGAAGATATACCAGCGGAACAACTTATGCAGGATATCCCAATCTGGGTGAGGTTACTCCTGATAAAGCCGGAGAATTTACACCGAGAGTAGGTGCAAGCTATTCCATCACAGAAGATTTTTCCGCATACGGAGTATTTGACAAAACATTCTCCCCTCAGTCCGCCAATACTTTTACAGGTTCAATATCGGCTCCGTTAAAGGGCCAGAACATTGAATTTGGTTTGAAAAAAGACTGGTTCGGAGGAAAATGGAATTCAACATTTGCGGTATATGAGATAAGAAGGCAAAATATTTTAACCAAAGATTTTGTAAACAGTACCCCTTCAAAAACCTTCTATTATGCTAATGGAGAACAAAGAGCCAGAGGTTTTGAAGCTGATCTGAAAGGAGAAATTGTAAAAGGTCTGAACATTATTATCAATTATGCTTACACTGACGCCAAAACCATTAAAGACACTAATCCGGAAATTCTTGGAGCGGCTTCCCCGGGGAATGCTAAAAACGTACAAAATACCTGGGTTTCTTATCACTTTAGCGACAGCTTATTAAAGGGATTCGGTATATCTGCCGGTTATCAGTATCAGGGAGGAAGAGTTTCCTGGTATGGCACAAATTCCGGAAACCAGTCATTGCCTGATTACTTTGATACCAATTTCGGAATCACCTACAGGGCTAAGAAGTTTGATATCAATCTGATGCTTAACAATGCTTTGAACAGAAAGCTGTTCAGTGGTTACTATGATCCGGGATACAATACACCGAATGATACAAGTGACGATAAATACGTATGGATCTACAATGCCCCGCGCAACTGGAGACTATCAATAGGATATAAATTTTAAATAATGAAAAGTTAGCCCTTCATCGGGTTAACTTTTTTGGTATGAAGAAAAAACATCATCATAAGAAGAAAACTTCACCTGCAAAAAAATGGTCTGCCAAACTGCATCTGTGGTTTGGTTTGTCCGTTGGAATCATTGTTTTCATTGTTTCACTGACGGGAACTCTCTATGTGTTTAAAGACGAAATACAAAACAGTCTGCGAAAGGAGGCTATTTATGTAAAAGAAACGTCAGCTGAACCCATTTCTATTCATGTTCTGAAGGAAAAAGTCAGCACAGAGCTTAATGAAAAATTTCCGTTGAATTCTGTGGAAATTCCTTTGGATAAAAATAAGTCCTACCGCTTTCTGTACTATGAGAAAAATAAAAAAGGGTGGAATTATTTTGAAGAAGTAAAGATCAACAAATTAGTGTACGTAGACCAGTACAACGGGAAAATTTTGGCAGTATATGATGAAAAATATAACTTCTTCAACATCCTGAAATACATCCACTGGAGCCTCCTGCTCAACTCCGAATGGGGGAAATATGTGGTAGGTATCCCTACCGTTCTCTTTATCATCATGCTGATCACCGGGATTGTTTTATGGTGGCCGAAAAATAAAAAAGCGAGAAAAGGACGCTTCTGGTTCAGCTGGGAGAATGTAAAGACCTGGAAACGCAGAAACTATGATCTTCATAATGTATTAGGATTTTACGCTTCATTTATTGCCCTGTTAATGAGTGTTACAGGAATCTATTTCGCTTATCCGTATGTGAAAAATACCATTCATTTTACGTTATCCGGAGCGGCAGACCTTCCCAAAGACAAAGAAATCAAGTCTCCTGATTCGCTGATGGCTAAAAACAGTTCAGTATATGATCTTACGGCACAACAAACGAGAAAATTATATGCAGGATCTGCCAGCTTCAGAATTCCTCTGAGCGGAAAAAACAAGAAAGGAAAAGACCTGAAGAATATTCCGATAACGATTTACGGAGAGGAAGGAAGATTCAGCGAAAGAAACACCCTGGTCTTCGACAAATACTCAGGAAAACTTCTGGCCAATAAACCTCATCAGCAGTTAAGCAATGCTGAAAAATACGCGAACGCCAATTATGACATCCACACAGGATCTTATTTCGGGCTGTTCGGGAAAATCATCTGGTTCATCACCGGGCTCATCTGTACCTCACTTCCTGTAACAGGATTTCTGGTATGGTGGGGAAAACAAAAGAAACAAGGAAAGAAAATATAATGAAAAAAGCGCTTTTATCAGCTGCGTGTTTAGGGTCTGTTACGGTTTTTGCACAAGTTAAAGACAGCACCCGGACAAATGATGTGGAAGAAGTTATCATGACCGCTTCCCGGAAAAAAGAAAACATCAAAGAAATACCAAGCTCTGTAACCGTTGTTGCTGAAAAACAGATTCAGTCTCAGCTGACGGTCAATTCAGATATTACAAGCATTCTTCAGTATACCGTTCCCAGTTTAGGAACCAATTCCGGACAAACGTCCAATACCGGGCAGACTTTAAGAGGGCGCCAGGTTCTTGTTCTTATTGATGGAATTCCACAGTCTACTCCGCTCAGAAACGGAGCAAGAGATTTAAGAAGCATCGATCCTTCTGTTATTGAAAGAATTGAAGTAATCAAAGGAGCATCTTCCATTTACGGAAACGGAGCAGATGGAGGGATCATCAACTATATCACCAGAAGAAGCAAGTCTGATAAGAAAATCTCCGGACTGTCACAGATCGGCTTTACGGGCCAGCCTTACGAAGGCGGTGGTACCCTTGGGGTAAGAGCCAGCCAGCTTTTATCCGGGAAGATCAATAAGTTTGATTATGTATTTTCTTTAGCCTACGAAAGAACAGGTTATATGAAAGATGCAGACGGCATCTATCTTACCCCGACTTACAGCACTGCCAAAATGAACAATTACAATGGTATGCTGAAATTGGGATATAACATCAATGCTGATCAGAGAATTGAAGCTTCCTACATTGGTTACGCATCAAAATCAGATCTTAACTTAGGATTAAAGACCGGAAAGTATGGCATTTCTCCAACCATCGGAGACGGTGTGGGAAAAAGCCTTGAAACTACACCTCAGGGAACACCAAAAAATCATAATTTCAGAATCAATTATGACAACCAGAATATGTTCTGGGGAAGCACTTCACTGAACTTTAATGCGTATATGCAGGATTTCAAGACTGTATATGGCTATAGCGACACTTTCTTCGGCGGCGGGCAGTCTAATGTGATTTCCAAAAAATACGGAGCCAGAATTAATTTTGACACCAAATTATGGAATGCTCAGAATTCACAGGCCGAAATCATGTACGGAATGGATATCCTGAATGACCAGACGGTACAGAAGCTTGAAGACGGCCGCTACTGGACCCCAGACATGAGCATGACCAATCTTGCCCCCTTTCTATTGATAAAAGTGGACCTTTTAAAGAAACTTACCTTAAAAGGAGGTCTCCGATATGAAAACATGAAAGTTAAAGTAGGTGATTTTAACACGCTTTCTACGCTTAAAAGCGACGGGACTTTTACGCAAAGTATTTTCGTGACAGGCGGAAATCTAAAATACAATGCCTTGGTAGCCAATCTTGGGGTACGATATAACATCGAACCTTTCCTGAATCTGTTCGGAAGCTTCTCACAGTCCTATTCCATCAATGAACTGGGAAGGATATTAAGAACCTCAACCCAGGGAACCATCCAGAATCTTGAAACAAAACCAATCATCGTTAATAACTATGAATTTGGAGCTACGGGACAAATTTCAAAATGGATCAACTATGAGATCACTTCTTATGTGAGTACTTCAAAACTAGGAGCTTCATTTGTGCAGAGCCCGGACAGAGCTTTAACCATTCAGAGATCCCCTGAAATTGTTTACGGTGTGGAAGGATTCTTACATATTACCCCTGCTAAATGGATCAATTTCGGTGGAAGCTACAGCTGGATGGAAGGAATTACTTCATTAAAAGACGATGGTGATTATTCTGCGAAGATCAACAACAGCAGGATTTCTGCTCCGAAAGTCCTTGCCTATATCCAGGCAAAACCCATCCCGGCCCTATCCCTTGGAATTGATATGCTTCACGCTTTCCAACAGGACAGATTCCAGCCTAATACCAAAACCGGATTATTCGCTTACGGAGAAGGTTACGTTCCTGAATATACTGTCTTCAATTTCAAATCAAGCTATGAGATCAACAAAAACTGGAAGGTCTCTCTTGGTGTTGAAAATATATTCAATATCAATTACCAGCCTGCTATTGCCTGGTGGTCTGCCAGAGATAGTGAATTTGTGAACGCACCGGGAACCAGAGGAACCTTAATGCTGGAATATAAATTTTAATTAATCTAAATAAAAAGTAAAACTTATCTTTGTTTTGCTTTTACAACCCATATGAAGAAAAAACATCATCATAATAAAAAGAAACCGGGATTCTTTAAAACATGGTCGGCCAAACTGCATCTTTGGTTTGGTTTGGGAATTGGGTTCCTGATCTTTATAATTTCCATTACCGGAGCATTATATGTCTTTAAAGACGAGGTGGAAAACTTTACCCGTAAAGATGTTATCTACCATAACGAACAGAATATTGAACAAAAGCAGGTTCTTCCGATCAAAGTGATGGAAAAGGCCGTTGCTGACCAGGTCAAGGAAAAATACCCTATCCACTGGGTTAATGTTCCTATTGACAAGAAAATGTCATACATGTTCTTCTGGTACGAACATAATACGAAAGCCTGGAATTATTTTGACGAATACCCGATCTATAAGCAGGCGTATGTCAACCCCTATACCGGAAAAGTGTTGAGGGTTTATGATGAAAAGAATGGATTCTTCAACATTGTAAAGATGATCCACTGGAGTTTCCTTCTGAAACAGGATTGGGGAGCCTACGTTGTAGGAATTCCTGTTATTATATTTGTGATCATGCTGATTACAGGAATCGTGCTCTGGTGGCCGAAAAATAAAGCCGCAAGGAAACAGCGTCTCTCCTTCAAATGGAAAAATGTTAAAAGCTGGAAAAGAAAGAACTACGACCTTCACAATATCCTTGGATTTTATGCCTCAATCTTTGCCTTAATTTTCTCCATCACCGGATTATTCTATGCTTTCTTTGTGGTTCAGGCCATAATTTATGTACTATTTTCTGGAGGAGAAACAAAATATCCGGACTTTTCCCACATCAAAACCAAAGCACCCATTGAGCTGAGAACAGAAGGAACACTAGATAAGATTATCAATACCGTAAAACAGAAATATCCCGACTCTTACGGTTTTGCCATCGACCTTGGGCACGAACATATGGACGATCATGAGCACCCGAATTTCGAGGTGTATGTAAAGCATCTTTCCTACTCTTATCATAAGAGCAGCAGCCTGATCTTTGATGAAAACTCAGGAGAACTTCTTCACACTCATGATCCTAAGGATAAAAATTTCGGTGAAAAAGTGGTCAATGCCAATTATGACATCCATGTCGGTGCCATTCTGGGATTACCTACTAAGATCATCGCATTCATTGTCAGTTTAATATGCGCCTCTCTTCCTGTTACAGGATTCATGATCTGGTGGGGAAGAAGAAAAAAGAAACCCGCCAGAACTGCCTGAAACTTTTTTAAATAAATGTTTTGTTAATAATCTATTAATACAATCTTTTTTATAATTTTAACCCTTTAGAATTACAAATAGAAATGTCATTAATAGATTTATCAAAACAAGTTGCCCTGGGAATTGACATCGGAGGAACGAATACCAAGTTCGGAGTAGTAAACCACCGCGGCGAAGTACTGGAAAAAGGAAGTCTGAGAACCGACGCATACGATAAGGTAGAAGATTTCATTGATGCTCTGCATGAACAGGTACGCCCTTTAATCGAAAAACACGGCACAGAAAAAAACTTTGACGGAATCGGAGTAGGTGCTCCTAATGCCAACTATTATAAAGGAACCATTGAACAGGCCCCTAATCTGCCATGGAAAGGTGTTATTCATTTCACGGATCTGATGACGGCTAAATTCAATCTTCCGTGCAAGGTAACCAATGATGCCAATGCAGCCGCTCTTGGAGAAATGCTTTTCGGAGCCGCCCGCGGAATGAAAGATTTCATTATGATCACCCTGGGAACAGGTGTTGGAAGCGGAATTATTTCCAACGGAAGCCTGATCTACGGACATGACGGTTTTGCCGGAGAGCTGGGACATACCATTGTAAAACCTGGAGGAAGAAAACACTGGAGTACTGGATCTGAAGGAAGCCTAGAAGCCTATGCTTCTGCCACCGGAATTGCCATTACAGCAAAGAAAATGAGAGCCGAATTCCCGGAATCCATGCTGAATCAGTATCCTGAAGACGAGATCAACTCCAAAACAGTACATGAATGTGCTTTGAAAGGAGACCCGATCGCTATTGAGGTTTTCAGATATACCGGACAGAAACTGGGTGAAGCTTTAGCCAACTTTGTGATGTTTTCTTCACCAGAAGCGATTCTTCTTTTCGGAGGCGTAATCAAAGCTGGGGATTTTATCCTGAAACCGGCCAAACTCTACATGGAAAGAAACCTTCTGCCGATCTTCAGAAATAAAGTAAAACTGGTTTTCAGTGAACTGGATGAAGCCGATGCAGCCATCTTAGGAGCAAGTGCCCTTGTATGGGAAAAATAACAGAGTAAATTTTATATATATATTAAGCAGTCATTAATGGCTGCTTTTTTTGTTCATACACATATACAAAGATCTTCTTATCAACCATTAACGAGTAAAATGATTCGGTATCTGTGACAATGAATTTTTTAACCACATTAGTGGGATTTGTGGAATCTATGGGAAATTTAATTCTTATTGATATGATAGCTTGCTTTTTTTCACGCAAAGTTCATGTATAGGCAATATTGATTTTAAGGGAGCAAAGTGTAGAATCAACTTCGTTGATCCGATGAAGCGATAGACCAGCCTTCGGCTCTTTCAATGATGAAAACAGATCATAAAAAATTGCTAAAAATCTTTGATTTTTTTTGCGCCTTAAAAACAGCATAATGGTTAAAAACCTTGCGTCCTTTAGCGTTTAGCCAACAAAAAATCTGCTCAATCATGATCAGCAAGAGAAAAATAGAGGAGGACTTTAATCCGCCTAAATAATAGAAAAACAATCCACTGGCCTTAGCCCAAACTTATATAATCTGCAAAACATAATAAATAAAAAATTCGTGCCTCCGTGGCATAAAACATTTCATTAATTTATAGTTTTTATCGATGCAAACATTCACATTATTTGTATTTAAAACCATCAAAGTTTTTCTTATTTTTGATTGGTTTTTCGGGGTTACAATCCTTCAAAAACAACGAATAAAAATAATCAATTACAATGGAAAATAATCAATTTGAGCAGATCACTTTCGGAGGCGGCTGCTTCTGGTGTGTGGAAAGCTGTTTTAATATGCTGAAAGGAATACAGTCTGCTGTTTCCGGATATTCGGGAGGCCACAAAGATAATCCCACCTATGAAGAAGTCTGTACCGGTGAAACGGGACATGCAGAAGCTGTACAGATTACTTATGATCCTGCTGTTATTTCTTATGAGCAGCTTATGGATGTATTTTTCTTCCTTCATGATCCTACCCAGCTGAACAGACAGGGCAATGATATCGGTACCCAATACCGTTCGGTTATTTACTATAAAGATGATGCGGAAAAAGCTAAAGCAGAAGAAGCTTTAAAAGTGTCTGAAGCTTCGGGAAGATGGACCGGAACTTATGTTACAGAACTTACAAAGTTTGAAAAATTCTGGCCGGCAGAACAATATCACCAGGGATATTATCATGAAAACCCAACACAGCCTTACTGCAGTGCAGTGGTAGGACCGAAGATCCAGAAGTTCAAAAAACATTATGGAGAACTGGGAATGCTGAATATAGAATAAAAAATAGTAAAAGAGAGATAAAATAAAGTTTGTCTCTCTTTTTTATTCCTCTGCCACTATTGTATCTTTTTGCTTGCCTGCATATTTGAAGATAATCCAGGATGTTGACCGTCTTAATTCCCGTCCGGTATCCGGATCCACGCCGTCATCCGTAAAAAATTCAACTTCATTATTGTATTTCGAATACCATGTTTTTCCTGTGGCATTTAGATCTGTCAAAGTATCTTTTCTCATAATTCTTCTAAAAAACATGAAATCATGTTTGTTCATAGCAACTATTGCTAGCCCTGGTCTGATATAACTACTGTCAGTCCCTATATACCTTTCTCCATTCCAGTACATATATTTCTTTTCAGCTGAAGCTCCCATTGACATAAACCCAAGGGCACCCGAATAATCTTTATTGACTTTCTTATTATTGGAAAAAAGTACATTTCCGGTAACCAGACAGATGAGCAAAGCAATTTCCATAATACCCATACCGTTTTTCTTCATAAAATCCGGCATCTTAAAATGCTGCTCATTTGTAATATTAATATTGATCTTAGACAGGTTCTCCGTAATAGATTCTTCATCTTTATCCACACTTATTCTCACCGTTGTGGAATTAGCAGCTTCATCTGTTCTAATAAAAGTTCTGGAAAACTCTGAAAAATCTCTATAGCCTGCATATTGGCTAAGCTTATCAAGTTTATAAGGTTCAATTTTGACTTCCACACCCGTCTCTGCAATATAGGCATCATAATACCTGACTAAGGTTCTATCTGCAATATCAAAATTCAATGTATCACTTAAATATAGACTTAAATACAAAGCTATCCCATTTTTCGTATCCCTTCCTGAGCCCTCTTTTCCTAGTCTAAAAACCTCATGAATTAATAGTTTTACCTTGGACATATTTAGTTTTTTACAGCCGTTACAAAATAGGTAATTTTTCTTCATACCACATTACGGATTTCCGTAACACGGCGCCTGTCCATTCTCTGTCTATTGGTGTCCGTCTTTTGTCTTAGTCCCGTATGAGCATTTTCTCCAAATTTGCCATAGAAATCAGTGACAAACAAAACATTACAAAAACAAAAATACGAAACTGATTTCAAATGACCAGATAAAACGGAGGTAAAACTCCGGGTTGGGAAGCAGATGTTTTCTCCTCCGTTTTTGAAGGTTCACTTCCCAAAAATTTAGAAGCGCTTCAATTTTTTTTAAACATGTAGCTCTACCTGTGATCGGTTTCGCGGGCAACTACAGAAGTCCCAAATTTTTAAATTTTTAAGAAGATGATACAGTTCATTCTAATGCTAATCGCTTTAGCATTCTCAAATAATAATGCCCATACAGTAACAGATAATAACGGCCAGAATCCGGTAACCGTGCAAAATGATGGTGGTGGAGCAGGGATAGATCCGGGAGAGCCAGGAGAACCTGTAGGAGGAAACTCAGGTCAATTGCCGCCGCCGCCTCAACCTAAACCTTAATAAGAACACTAAAATACCGGGACAGATTGTACAAATCTGTCCTTTTTCTTATTTTGCATGTAAAACAAGCAGCTATGAAATGGTTATTATTTATCATGTTAGGATTAGCCCTATTCTCCTGTAAGAAGAAAAAATATATAGCATATGATAATAAAAATTACAAAAAGGCAAGAATTTGTAGAGAATCAAATTCAACAGATTCTGCATTTTATTATTATAACTTGGCTAAAAATGATTATCTTAAAACTAACGACTCGTTAGGGATAGGAAAATCCTTAGTAAATATGGCTATGATTCAGACTAATAAAGGAGATTTTTTTGGAGGAATTGAATCTTCATTGGAGGCCAATAAGTATCTTAAAAAAGAAAAAGATAGTACTATAAGAAGTACGTTAGCAACAAATTACAATAATATTGCTTTAGCATTTCATTTCCTTAAAAGTTTTGACAAATCCTTTGACTTTTATTTTAAAGCTTTAACATATATAGAAAATGAAGATGATAAACTTTTATGCTATAACAATATTGGTGATGTATTAGTTACACAAGGAAATTTTAAGTTGGCTAAAAAATATTTACAAAAGGCTTTACTCACTAATAGTAGCATTAATTACTCAAAGGCCCTAAATAATCTTGCAAAAGCCAAATACCTCGATGATGAGAATTATGATCCACTTCCTGAATTATATCAAGCATTAGAAATTAGAGAGAAGAATAAAGATGAATTGGGAAAAAACTCTAGTTTTGAAACTCTATCAGAATATTTTGCAAAAAAAGATAAGTCTTTGTCATTATCCTTTGCAAAAAAAATGTTTGAAACAGCTGTCAATACTAAAAGGCCAAGCGACCAAATACTAGCATTACAAAAAATTATAATACTAGATCCTCAAAATTATTTAACAAATTTTCAAAAATTTGTTTCTATCAATAGTGATCTCCAAACAGAAAGAAATAAAGCAAAAAATCAATTTGCATTTGTCCGTTATGATTTAGAAGGAAAAAGAGCCGAAAATGAAATACTAAAAGCTGAAAGCTTAAAAAAGAATTTCGGTTTATTAACTTTATCCGTTCTCTTAGTTGGCGGAGGACTTTGGTATAGAAAAAGAAAAATAAGACTTCAGCAGGAAAAAGAACTCGAAGTAAAAAACACCGAGCTCAAAATGTCCAAAAAAGTTCATGATGTTGTAGCTAACGGCATTTATCAGGTAATGACTAAGATAGAAAACCAGGAAAGCTTCGATAAAGAAAAGGCCCTTGACGAACTTGAATTTGTTTACGAAAAATCAAGAGACATTTCCTACGATAAACTGGATCAGATGGGCAGCCCAAAAGATTATAAGGAGAAAATATCCAATCTTATCGCTTCGTTCAAAAACGATGATACAGAAACCTACACTGTAGGCAATGAAGATGAAATATGGACTGGCCTACCCCAATCGCATTTTGAAGAAATCTATCAGGTCATCCGCGAACTGCTCGTGAATATGAAAAAACACAGCCGGGCATCACGTGTCGTTTTTAAATTTGAAAGATTCGAAAATCAAGTTGAAATACACTATACAGATAACGGAATTGGAATTCCTAGCGATATCATTCATAAAAACGGCCTTACTAATACGGTTTCCCGTATGGCAGCAATACATGGAGCTATTATTTTTGACACCAAAACCGAAAAAGGACTGAAGATCAATATTTCATTTCCTGTTTCTTAAAAAAGTAAAAAAATGTTCGAAAAAATCTTAATAGCCGAAGACCACGAAAGCAGCAGTATCTCTGTACAGAAAACACTAGAAGACCTTCATATTACCAATGCAGATTATGTGTATTATTGCGATGATGCATTAGCTAAAATCCAAAAATCCATCCGGGAAAATGATCCGTATGATTTGCTCATCACCGATCTTTTCTTTGAAGAAGACCACCGTGAGCAAATCATAAAAAACGGAACTGAGCTCATCCAGAAGATCCGGGAATTGCAACCCTCCATTAAAGTGATTGTTTTTTCTGCAGAACATAGATCCGGAGTAATAGACTCCCTTTTTACCCAATACCACATCAATGGCTACGTCCGTAAAGCAAGAAATGACTCAAAAGAATTAAAAAAATCCATTGCTTCTGTTTTTATCAACGAAAACTATCTGTCTTTCGACCTGAAACAGGAAGTTAAAAAACTCAACAGCTACGAATTTACAGCCTATGATATCAACATCGTCTCTCTCCTTGCCAAAGGAATTCTTCAAAAGAATATTCCAGATCACCTTAAAGCAAAAGGAATTACTCCCAACG
This sequence comes from Chryseobacterium vaccae, assembly GCF_009602705.1. NCBI lineage: Bacteria > Pseudomonadati > Bacteroidota > Flavobacteriia > Flavobacteriales > Weeksellaceae > Chryseobacterium > Chryseobacterium vaccae. The sequence goes on from NZ_VSWH01000001.1 coordinate 3,235,786, forward strand.
GCCTGAGCAGCGTAGAAAAAAAGCTGAACAGCTTAAAAGAAGACCTGCAGGTAACCAGTAACGAACAGCTTATTGCGTTTTGTAAAGATCTGGGGGTTATTTAATATTTCAAATACTCATGATACAGCCTTTCATTTTTTTGAGAGGCTTTTTGTTTTACGGATTCCCGTAAGGATTGGGTTTTAAAGGATATTACTTTTGAAATATAAATCAATTAAAACAAACGATTATGAAAAAGTACTATGTAAACAAAACAGCACAATCTAATGGAGATCATGAGGTGCATAACGAAAATTGCTTATTTCTGCCAAATATTGAAAACAGAAAATACTTAGGTATATTTTCCTCTTGTGAGGAGGCCGTAAGGGAAGCAAAAAAAGAGCATTCAAGATCAAACGGTTGTTATCATTGCTCAAATGCCTGTCATACCAAATAATCAAAACAAGACTTAGATCATGGAAAACGAACTTACATTTTACCAAGACGGGTTTGTAACAGTTACACAATCCCGGTATGTTACCGAATCAAAAACATATGCCATGAGAAATATATCTTCTGTTCATGTTTTTGAAATAATTAAAAGTAAAACTAAAGCAGTATTAATGATCATTTTCGGATTATTTCTTCTTTTCTCAAAGGATATTTTCTGGATAGGAATAATAATTATCGCTTTAGGGATCTTGTGGCTGTTGTCACTTAAGAATGAGTATGCTGTGAGAATAAGCACGAATGCAGGAGAAGCTAACAGTATCACTTCAAAAAACAGAGATTACATTCAAAAAATCGTCAATGCATTAAATGATGCCATCATTCATCGAGGTTAATTAAAAACAATTCTACTATGAAAAAACTACTCTTCACCACCCTCTTAGGCTTAGGTCTATTACTTCCTGCCAGCTTCACGGCAGCACCACTAAAGTCTAAGTCTGAACTCTCTAACAAAAAGCCAAAGAAAAAAAAATCAAAAAGCAAAAAAAGCAGCAATAGCAGAAGTTTCACCTCTTACTCCTCAGGCAGAGGATGTACTTATAATGGAAATCAACTTTATGTAGGCAAAAGAGGTGGCTGCTATTATTACACTGGAAACAGTAAACAATATGTAGACCGTTCCTATTGCTCAGGGTGTAACTAAGCTTTTATCACCCTGCTTTCAATCAAAAAAACTAAAAACACTCATCATATATCAAAAAAGCGAAGATCTCTCTTCGCTTTTATTATTTTCTGACCATTTCCGTATGCGGAATATCGTCTTCCAGATATTTTTTTCCGGTATCTTCAAATCCGAATCCGGAGTAAAACCTCAGTAAATAATCCTGTGCAGAAATTCTTACTGCTGTTGTATGAAAACGGTTTTCTATCGTCTCCACAGCATATTGTATCAACTGCTTTCCTAAATTCTTTCCTCTTGCTATTTCAGTAGTAAGAACTCTTCCTATAGAAGTCTCATCATATTTGATACCCTTATCAAAAATACGGCAGTAAGCAAGAATATCTCCATGTTCCTCTGCCCATATATGAATAGCTTTCTGATCATAATTATCCAGATCAGGATAAGGGCAGTTCTGCTCTATGACAAATACATCAATACGTGCTTTCAAAATAGCATACAGCTCCGGTACGGTAAACTCATCAAACGTTTTGATCTTCCAGACTATATTACTCATCAAAAGTGACATGATTAAGCGTTAAAAAGTCGTTTGTCTTTTCAATGAAATCCAGAATTTCACCGCAGCCTTCCTTCTTTTCAGCCGAAGTAACATATAATTCCGGCAGATCTTCCCAGGCCTTATGCAGTTCATTCTTGTAATTTTCTACATTCTGAATGGCAACATTGGGTTTCAGCTTATCAACTTTTGTGAAAACAATGGAAAAAGGAACTCCGCTTTCTCCACACCACTGAATAAACTCCAGATCAATTTTTTGCGGAGTATGCCGGGAATCTACCAAAACAAAAAGATTCACCAGATTCCTCCTGTTTAAAATATAATTGGTGATCAGCTTTTCAAAATCCTTTCTTATAGACTTGGAAACTTTGGCATAACCATACCCCGGTAAATCGGTAAGATACCAGTTTTCATTTACTAAAAAATGATTGATCAGCTGTGTTTTTCCCGGAGTCTGTGAAGTTTTGGCCAGATCTTTATGATTCATCATCGCATTGATCAGGGACGATTTTCCTACATTAGACCTTCCGATAAAAGCATATTCAGGAAGTGTAGGCTCAGGACAGTCCTGCCATTTTCCGCTGCTCTTTACAAAATTTGCTGTTTTAATAACCATTTCTCGAATATTTTTAGAAAAATAAACCATTAAGAAAAGCTCTTAATGGTCATTTATATGTTGTATGTATTTACACTTTATCTTTTAACCAGCTGTACAGAGTTTCGTTGAACTCATCCGGTTTTTCCATCATGGCAGCATGTCCACAGTGATCAAGCCAGAACAGATCTGAATTCGGGATAAACTTATGCATATCCTCTGCTACTTCCGGTGGTGTTACATTATCCTGTTTTCCCCAGATCAGACAAGTCGGGGTTTTAATCTTCGGAAGATCATTCAGCATGTTGTGCTTGATGGCACTTCTTGCCAGCATCACCGTTTTGATTCCTTTCATTCTGTCGTTCACTACAGAAAATACTTCATCTACAAGATCTTCTGTTGCAATCGCCGGGTCGTAAAAAACCTCTTCCGTTTTCTTTCTGATATAGGAACGGTCATTCTTTCGGGGAAAACTATCTCCGAAAGTTCTTTCGTACAGACCTGAACTTCCGGTAAGAACAAGATTCTTTACCAGATCCGGTCTTGCCAGGGTTAAAATAAGCCCAACATGACCTCCCATTGAGTTTCCTACAATAGTAACAGGTCCTGAAATATGGCTCTCAATAAACTTGATAATATATTTTGCAAGCGTGGTAAGATTCGTATTGAGTACCGGCAGATCATAGATCGGCAGCTGAGGCACATATACCTTGAAACCTCTTTCCGAAAAAAAATCTACCATTTTATCGAAATTACTCAAACCACCCATTAAACCGTGCAACAGCACCAATGGATGTCCTTCTCCCGCCTCTACAAAAGTATATTTCTTTTCTTTTTTTGTACTAAATATCATATAATGCCTTAATAAAGCCTTGCAAAAATACAAATTAAACCTCAAAAATATTTTGATTACCCTAATTTAAAATAAAAATAATATAATCTCCCCCTTTTTCTTCATTTTTTTCAAAACCACTTTAGTATGGCCTAAATAAGACTTTTCACAACAATCCGGATACCAGCTACTTATCCCTTAAAAACTAAATCTTTAATAAAACTTATTAACATTAAGTCAAAAAGTGGGAAAAAGTGGGAAATTTTGGAAACTTTTATATAAATTTGTCCCAAATGAAAAATTTCATTGGGACATATGAGTGTAAAATTGACGACAAAGGCCGCTTAAAAGTTCCTTCATCTTTAATCAAACAGATGGAAAACTTCGACGATAAGGCGTTTGTAGTCAAGAGATCTGTGTTCCAACCCTGCCTGGAAGTTTACCCAATGAATGCATGGGACAAACTGATGGGCAAAATAAATAAATTAAACAGATTCATTAAAAAGAATGCTGATTTCATACGAATGTTTACGGCAGGCGTAAAAACAGTAGAACTGGATAATGCAGGAAGGCTTCAGATCTCTAAAGACCTGGTAACCTTTGCAAACCTTCAGAAAGATACTGTAATTACCAGCGCAGGAGAGCTTTTCGAAATTTGGGATAAAGAAGCCTATGAAAAGGTGATCGCAACCAACGAAGCCGATTTTGCCAGCCTTGCTGAAGATGTGATGGGCTCTTTCGATGAAGAATAAGAACCACGCAGTTGTAGCGTGATAAAAAACACAAGTTAAGCATGTACCATAACCCCGTTTTATTAAAGCAGAGTGTTGATGATTTGGTGACGAATCCGGACGGAATATACGTGGACTGCACTTTTGGAGGCGGAGGCCACTCCAGGGAAATCCTGAACAGGCTTTCGGACAAAGGAAGATTGTTCAGTTTTGATCAGGATCTTGATGCTCTTAAAAATGCAATTGATGATCCCAGATTTACACTGGTAAACCAGAATTTCAGATTTCTGGAAAACTCCCTGCTGATGTATGGAGTTCCTCAGGTAGACGGAATCCTGGCAGACTTAGGCGTTTCATCCCATCAGTTTGATGAGGCAGAAAGAGGATTTTCAACAAGAAGTGATGCCCCTCTGGACATGAGAATGAACGTGATGCAGAATCTTGATGCTAAACGGGTGATTAATGAATACGGAGAAGAAGAGCTTGCTGACATTTTCTACCACTACGGAGAACTGAGAGAAGCAAGAAAGCTGGCGAGAGAAATCGTTCATCACAGAAAAACGAAGATCATCAATACCACGGAAGACCTGAAAAGGCTATTCAGCTACATTCCGCCCCATAAGGTTAATAAATTCTATGCCCAGCTTTTCCAGGCCATAAGAATTGAAGTAAATCAGGAGCTGGAGGTTTTAAAAGAAATGCTCGTTCAGGCCTACAACGTTCTGAAACCGGAAGGAAGACTGGTCGTTATTTCTTACCATTCATTAGAAGACCGTCTGGTAAAAAGATTCTTAAAGAACGGAATGTTTGAAGGTGAACCGGAAAGAGACATCTACGGAAATTATAAAAAAGCATTTGAGCTTCTGAAAAGTAAAGCGGTTATCCCAGACAGTGAGGAAATCGAAGAAAATTCCAGAGCCCGAAGTGCTAAAATGAGAACAGGAATTAAAATATAAAAGTGAATTGTGGAAAGTCAATAGTGATTTTTTCACATCACAAAATTGACAATTGACCACGAAGTGAATTCACTGCAAAGCAAATTGACAAACAAATAAATTGGCAAAAAGAACAACAAATCGCCCCCAGAAAAGACTCACTTTTATAGACATTATAAAAGGAAATTTTCTGAACCGTGATGAAATCAAAATACATTACAAGTATTTTCTGTTGTTGTTCATCCTGATGATGGCCATGATTTATAGCAACCATCTCGTCAACAAAAAAATTAAAATTGTTAATGCTTTAAAAGAAGAAACAGAAGAATATAAATCAAGAAACGCTTACGCCCAGAGTAAGCTGATCAAAGTAAAAATGGAATCGGAGCTGGGGAAAGAAGTAGCAAGGGATTCTTTAATGACCCTTGAAAATCATCCTCACAAACTGCTAATTAAACTAGACAGTACAGATGCAAAAACAAAATGAATACGACAACAAACGTAAAAAAACGTTAAGGTGGGGCTATCTCTTCGCAGTGGCAGCTCTGTGCGTATTCGTAATGTTTCTTACAAGGATTGTAATCCTGCAAAACACTAACGTTCAGGAAATTAAAGACGATTACATTAATAAAAATTATCGCGAAGCAACCCTGAAAGCTGCCCGCGGAAACCTTTTCGCCTCAGACGGTTCTATTCTGGCTACCACCGTAATGCGTTATGACATCTATCTTGATTTTAAAACTATGAAAGACAGTGTCTACACCAACAATATTGGGGCACTTACTGATTCTTTGAGCAAAATGTTTGGAAAATCCAGAGGAGAATTCAGACAGAAATTTGATGAGCAGAAAAAGAAAAAAAACCAATACTATACCTTAGTAAAAGGGCTAGATTTCGACCAGTACGACAGAATCCGAAACTTTCCGATCTTCAAAAAAGGAAAAAATAAAGGAGGATTTATCGTTGACAGAAACTACAAAAGGGAATTAGCCACTTCAGAAATCGGAGCCGGAACCATCGGGATGGATAACGGTGAATTAAAATCCGGACTGGAAGGTGCTTTCTCCAAATACCTGACCGGAACCGACGGAAAAAGACTGGAGCAGAGAATCAATTCCTCTCAATGGAAACCAATTGATTACTGGAAAGTTAAGGAGCCTGTAGACGGAGAAGACGTATATACAACCCTGGACCTTAGAATTCAGGATATTGCACACTCCGCGTTAGAAAAACAGCTTATCAATTACGAAGCAAAGCACGGAACCGTGATCGTGATGGAGGTAGAAACCGGAAAAGTACGCGCGCTTGTCAACCTAAAAAGAACAGAATCAGGCGAATATGAAGACTCTTACAACTACGCCTTAAAAGATAACATCGAACCCGGTTCCACCTTTAAAACCATCTCTCTGCTTGCCGCAATGGATGACGGCTTTATTGATGAAAACACCACAGTAAACGTAGGAAACGGAGTATGGGTTTATGCCAAACAAAGAATTTCAGACGGCCACGGTGGAGGAACCTACGACATCAGTGATGTTCTTGCAAAATCCAGTAATGTGGGTACCGCAAAACTGATCACAAAATACTATGCAGAAAAACCACAGATATTTCTGGATCATCTGAAACGCTGGAAATTATTCGATAAAATGGATATCGAACTGCCGGGAATCACAAAGCCTAAAATCCTGACCCCGCAGCACTCGAGATGGAACGCTGCTACCCTGGCCTCCATTTCTTTCGGGTACTCCTCAAATATCAATCTACTACAGTTAACAACTTTCTATAATGGGGTTGCTAATGGTGGTAAAATGGTGAAGCCACTTTTCATTGACAAGATCATGAAAGACGGAAAAGTAATGTACAGCGCCAAGCCGGAAGTAATGGTCAACAAAATGGCTTCCGAAAAAGCAATTAAAATGATGACCAGCGCTCTGACCAAAGCCGTAGAAAAAGGAACCGGACGAAGCATCTTCACCCCGAACCTTAAAATGGCCGGAAAAACAGGAACGGCAAGATTTGAATATTGGCTTCCTGGTCCAATGAAATACCGTGCTTCATTCGCTGGTTTCTATCCCGCGGATAGTCCGAAGTACACCTGCTATGTAATGGTCAGCGAACCCAATACAGCAAAAGGATTTTATGGAGGAGCCGTTTCTGCACCCGTATTTAAGGAAATCGCAGGAAAAACATTCCTGAAAACACCACAGAATATTGAAAAAGAAATGCTGGTAGACAAAAGGGTAGACCTAAGCAAAATGGTTGAACCTAACGTCAAAGTAGCAGTTAATGATAAACAAATGCCTAACGTAGTAGGACTTATTGGTAAAAATGTAATTCCACAACTGGAAAACTTAGGATACCGTGTCGATTACAAAGGAGTTGGAAGGATCAAAGAGCAATTCCCACTGGAAGGTACTACGATCAGCAAGAACCAGAGAATTTATTTATCGCTGCAGAATTAATAGAAAAACAAAGTCCCGAAGGGACGATTTAACAAGGAATAGGATGCAATCCTATTAATAAAAATGATAATAACAGAATTAGTAAACAGAATCCCGGTAACAGCAATTCATGGCAACAGCAGCCGTGAAGTTACCGAATTGGTGTTTGACAGTAGAAAAGCTACAGAAAACTCCCTTTATATTGCAATAAAAGGAACTGTTTCTGATGGCCACTCTTTCATTTCCTCAGCAATTGAAAAAGGAGCCGCAACAATTGTCTGCGAAGAACTTCCGGAAGTATTGGCAGAAAATATAACCTATATACAGGTAAAAGATTCATCCAAAGCTTTAGGACATCTCGCTTCTAATTTCTATGGAAACCCTTCCAGAAAATTAAAACTGGTAGGAGTTACAGGAACCAACGGAAAAACATCTGTCTCTACCCTGCTTTTTGATGTTTTCAAAAATATGGGCTATGATTCTGCCTTACTTTCAACAGTTGAGATCAGAATAGGAGAAGAAATCATTCCCGCCACCCATACCACTCCGGATGTGATCACCATCAATAAAATTCTGGCTGAAGCAGTGGAAAAAGGATGTGAATTTGCTTTTATGGAAGTAAGTTCCCACGGGATTGCACAAAACAGAATCGAAGGATTGCACTTCAAAGTGGCAGGATTTACCAATCTTACCCACGATCATTTAGATTATCATAAAACCTTTGGCGAATATCTTAAAACCAAAAAAAGATTTTTCGACGAACTGGAAGGTACAGCCGTTGCCATTACCAATGTTGATGACAAAAACGGAAATGTGATGCTTCAGAACACCAAAGCAAAGAAAAAATCTTATGCTTTGAAAACGATGGCAGATTACCATGGAAAGCTTCTTGAAGTTGATTTTAACGGAATGCTTTTAAATTTCAACGGAAAAGAATTCTGGACAACGCTGACCGGAAAATTCAATGTCTATAACCTTCTTTTGGTTTTCGGAATCGCAGAAGAACTGGGTTTTGAGCAGGATGAAGTTCTTCAGGCTGTAAGTAAATTAAAAAGAGTTTCCGGAAGATTTGAAACATTCAGATCAGATGGCGGAATTTTCTTCATTGTAGATTATGCCCACACACCAGATGCCTTAGAAAACATTCTGGACAGCATCAACGATATCAGAACCAAAAATGAAAGACTTATCACTGTTTTTGGATGCGGAGGTGACAGAGACCACTCGAAAAGACCTGAAATGGGAAATATTGCCACCAAAAAATCAACACTGGCGATTATCACTTCAGACAATCCGAGAACAGAAGATCCCGCGCAGATCATCAAAGAAATTGAAGCAGGCGTTGAACCTCAGAACTTCAGCAAATACACTTCAATTCCAGACAGAAAAGAAGCCATCAAAATGGCTATAAAATTTGCAGAACCGAAAGATATTGTTCTCGTAGCCGGAAAAGGACACGAAACCTATCAGGAAATCAATGGTGTAAAACATCATTTTGACGATAAAGAAACGATTAATGAACTTTGGAAATTAATGAGTAAATAGAATTTAAAACGATCATTAATTAAAACTTGACAACATGCTATACTATCTATACGAATACTTAACCAGCCATGGAATCCATATCCCCGGATTAGGAATGTTGAAATACATTTCCTTCCGTGCAGGGATCGCCGTGCTTTTTTCTCTGGTCATTGCTCTGGTTTACGGAAAAAGAGTAATCAACTACCTGAGAACGAAACAAATGGGTGAACTGGTACGCGATCTTGGATTAGACGGGCAAAAGCAGAAAGAAGGAACCCCTACCATGGGAGGACTAATCATCATTCTGGCAACCATCATTCCGGTCCTACTATTTACAAGGATCACTAACGTCTACATTGTTCTCCTGCTGGTTTCTATGTTATGGATGGGTGCAATCGGTTTTCTGGATGATTATTTAAAGAAAATCAAAAAAAATAAAGACGGTCTGAGCGGTAAATTTAAAGTAGTCGGACAGGTGGGACTGGGACTGATTGTCGGAATCACCATGTATTTCCATCCGGACATTACCGTTAAAAGAAAATATGCCGATGCAAAAGTAGTGAACCGGAACAATGTAGAACAAAACTTTATGCCTACAGAAAAAATTACAGTCTCTACCGTTCCTTTTGCTAAAAATAATGAATTCGATTACAGCGGAATTCTGTTCTGGATGAATGATAAAGATGCCCATGAGTGGGCATGGATTGTCTTTATTCCTATTGTTATCTTCATTGTAACCGCCGTATCCAACGGAGCCAACATTACAGACGGTATAGACGGTCTTGCCGCAGGAACCAGTGTAGTCATACTGCTCACCCTTGCATTGTTCGCCTACCTTTCCGGGAACATTATCTTCGCAGATTATCTCAACATCATGTTCCTTCCGAATATGGGAGAAACCACCATTTTTGCAGTAGCCATGGTAGGTGCCGTAATTGGCTTTTTCTGGTACAATACCTATCCTGCACAGGTTTTTATGGGAGATACCGGAAGTTTAATGCTGGGAGGCGTAATTGCCGTTCTGGCCATTATCCTGAGAAAAGAATTACTGATTCCTGTTTTATGCGGAATTTTCTTAATCGAAAACCTATCCGTGATGCTTCAGGTAATCGTTTTCAAATACAGAAAGAAAAAATATGGGCTGGAATATGCCCAAAACAATAGACTGTTCAGAATGTCACCATTACACCACCACTATCAGAAAGAAGGTTTCCACGAAAGTAAAATCGTGAACCGTATGATTATTATTGGAGTAATACTGGCTATTATATGTCTGATCACACTGAAAATGAGATAATTTTTGTAAAAAGTAGAAAGTATTGATGTAAAAGACACCCTTACATTGTACGTTTTACAATTTACATTTTACAAAAAAATTAATTATGAAAATAGTTGTTTTAGGAGGAGGAGAAAGCGGATGTGGTGCTGCTTATTTGGCTAAAAAACAAGGTCTGGAAGTTTTTCTTTCAGACAAGGGAGCTATTAAGGATCACTACAAACAGTTTCTGACTGAAAATGAAATTGAATTTGAAGAAGGAAATCACAACGAAGAAAGAATTTTAAACGCAGACTGGATTGTAAAAAGCCCGGGAATTCCCAAAAAGGCAGAAATCATCCATAAAATTCATGAGAAAGGAATCAGACTTTCCTCTGAAATAGAATTTGCGTCAGAATTCACCAATGCTAAAATTATCGCCATCACCGGAAGTAACGGAAAAACCACCACAACTTCCCTGATCTATTATATCCTGAAAAATGACGGATTGAATGTAGGCTTAGGCGGAAACATTGGCTACAGCTTTGCCAGACAGGTTGCTGATGAAAACCATGAATATTATGTCCTGGAAGTAAGCTCTTTCCAATTAGATGATATTCAGAACTTCAGACCTTATATTTCCCTTCTATTGAACCTGTCTCAGGATCACCTGGATCAGTACAACTACAACTATGAGGAATATGCATTGGCTAAATTCCGAATCGCTGAAAATCAGGAAAATGACAATTTCTTCATCTACAATAAAGATGATGAAATGAGCAAAAATATTCTTGAAAAACTGGAGATCAGAGCCAAAATGATCCCTTTTTCAACCAAGGAAAAACTGGCAGAAGGAGGTTTTATCAATGAAGATAAAATTGAAGTTAAGATGAAAGATGAGTTCACCATGAAAATTGATGAACTTTCACTTCTCGGAAACCACAATGTTGCCAACAGTTTAGCCGCATCTATTGCAGGTAAAATACTGGAAATCAACAATGACAGCATCAGAAATTCCCTGATGACTTTCCAAGCAGTAGAACACAGGCTGGAATTTGTAACTGAAATTGAAGGAGTAAAATACATCAACGACAGTAAGGCAACCAACGTAAACGCCACCTATTACGCTTTAGAAAGTATGAAAACGCCTACCGTATGGATTGTAGGAGGACTGGATAAAGGAAACGACTACTCAGAAATTGAGGATCTGGTGAAAAGAAAGGTAAAAGCCATTGTCTGCCTTGGAATAGACAACCAGAAGATCATAGACTTCTTTAAAAACAAAAAAGAATTCATCTACGATACTTCAAGCATGGAAGAAGCCGTAAGAATATCAAAATCTCTGGCAAAGAACGGAGATACCGTTTTACTTTCCCCATGTTGCGCAAGTTTTGATCTTTTCAAAAGCTATGAAGACAGAGGAAAACAATTTAAAGAACAGGTATTAAAAGCCAATGGCCATTAGCCAGAAGCCAATAGCATTAAATATGGACGAACAGAACACAGAAAGCAGATTTGAATTTCTAAAGGGCGATAAAGTACTTTGGATGGTCATTCTTGTGATTTCCATTTTCTCTATCTTCCCTGTATATTCTGCAAGTTCAAATCTCGAATACATTGTCAATAACGGGACCACCACCGGTCACGTTATCAAGCATATGTTCTTTGTAGTCTTAGGTCTTGGAATCATGAGACTGGTAGGAACCGTAAAATATGAATACATCGGAAAACTCAGCAGCATCCTGCTGGGCCTGATGATTGTTCTATTGATCGTTACCATGTTTACGGGCCAAACCATCGACGGAGCCAGTGCTTCCAGATGGCTTAAAATTCCCGGAACTCCAATTTCATTCCAACCGTCATCATTCGCCTTTTTAATGCTGATTATTTACCTGTGCAGATATTTAACAAAGAAAATAACCAGAGAAAGACTCCCGATAGAAAATATCATGTACATTTTCGGGCCAATTCTTCTTGTATTTGTACTGGTAGCCAAGGATAACGGTTCAACCGCTTTGATGATTCTAATGGTTTCCGTAGTGGTTCTCATCATAGGACAGCTTCACTGGAAATACATTGCCGGATTTATCTCCGCATCATTTGTAGCCATTGTCTTCTTCCTGCTGATTGCACTGAATACCAACATGATCGGAGGAAACCGTGTACATACCTGGATGAGCCGTATCGAAACATTTACCTCCAGCAAGGCCAAAACAGCTGACGTAGATGACGAAAGCGTAAAAGCAAAAAACTATCAGGTAATGCAGGCTAAAGCAGCCATCGTTCATGGTGGAATTACCGGAATGGGGCCAGGAAAAAGCGCACTGAAACAAATGCTTCCCCAGTCTGCCTCCGACTTTATCTTCGCCGTTATCGTAGAAGAATACGGATTGATAGGTGCCGCCTTTCTGATAAGCCTCTATTTGATTATGATGATCCGGATTGTCATGATAGCCAGTAAAATGCCCGCCTTTTTTGGGTCGCTGCTGGTGCTCAGTCTCGGGGTAATGATCTTCATACAGCTCTCAGTAAATATAGCCGTTGCCGTCAACCTGATTCCAGTAACCGGACAGCCGCTGCCACTTATCAGCTACGGAGGAACCTCAATGCTGGTAACCTACCTTCAGCTGGGAATTATTTTAAATATAAGCTCAAGAATACAGATCTACGATGAAGAAGGAATGGGCAAAAAACAAAGCATAGCAGAAATTAACGATATCGCATAAAACAAAAGTCCCAAAGGGACGATTTAACAAAGAATAGGATAAAATCCTATTATATTGAAATTTGAATATTGAATTAAAATAAAACCGGGCACGGCCCCATTAAAATGAACAAAAAATTAAAAGTAGTATTATCCGGCGGCGGAACAGGAGGACACATCTTCCCGGCAATCGCCATTGCAGACGAAATCAGAAAAAGATTTCCTGATACAGAATTTTTGTTCATCGGAGCCAACGGAAAAATGGAAATGGAAAAAGTTCCTCAGGCCGGCTATAAAATTGAAGGAATTGATATCGCCGGAATAGACAGAGGGAACCTTTTATCCAATCTGGGCCTGCCTTTCAAAATTCTGAAAAGCCTGTCCAGATCCAAAAAAATCATTAAAAGTTTTGCTCCGGATTTTGCTGTCGGAACAGGTGGTTTTGCCAGCGGTCCGGCCTTATATGAAGCAAGCAAAATGGGAATCCCAATCTTTATTCAGGAACAGAATGCCCACGCAGGAGTAACCAATAAGATTCTGAGCAAGAAAGCAAAGGCCGTATTTACAGCCTATCCGAAAGTAGAAGGCTTCCCAGCAGAAAAAATAAAATTCCTGGGTAACCCGATTCGTGAGAATATCGTTACCGGAATGACGGAAACCGCTCTTGCCAAAGAAAAAATGGGAATAAGCAAAGATAAGCTGACCATCCTTTCCGTAGGCGGATCTTTGGGCTCCAGAACATTAAATAATGCCTGGAAATCGCATTTAAATGACATCATAAACAAAGACTATCAGCTGATCTGGCAAACAGGAAAACTCGATTATCAAAATATTATTGAAGAGACAAAAGATGTTGATACCCGAAATATCCAGATACGTGAATTCATTAAAGACATGGAACTGGCCTATTCCGCAGCAGATATTATTGTTTCGAGAGCCGGAGCCATTGCCATCTCAGAACTGGCCGTAGCAAAAAAACCGGTTCTGTTGGTCCCTTTCCCGTTTGCGGCAGAAGACCACCAGACCAAAAATGCCATGAATCTGGTTGAAAAAAATGCAGCCAGAATGGTAAAAGACTCTGAAATGCAGGAGAAATTCTGGAACACCTTATCAGAGATTTGCGAAAGCGAAAATTTAAGAAAAGAAATGTCTGACAATCTGGAATATTTTGCCAAGCCTGATGCCGCAAAACAGATTGTAGACGAAATAATGAAAAAGTTGTAGAAAATAGTAATAACAATACATTCTACATCATAGAGTAATACAAAAAGAAATGAATATTTTAGAAACATATCAGAAATTTTACTTCGTCGGAATCGGCGGGATCGGGATGAGTGCTCTGGCGCGTTACTTCAACGCATCAGGCAAAAAAGTATTGGGATATGATAAAACCGATACCAAACTGACTCAACAGCTGATGAAAGAAGGAATTGATATTGCTTTTGAGGATATTCTTGACGAAAGAATTACTTCCCTTCACAAAGAAGACACTCTGGTGATCTATACTCCGGCTATTAAAACACTGGGAATCCTTGATTATTTCAATCAAAACCAGTTTGAAGTTTTAAAACGTGCCAAAGTATTAGGACTGATCACAGAAAATACAGAATGTATTGCGGTAGCCGGAACCCATGGAAAAACCACCACCTCTACTCTGGTTTCCCATTTGTGTAAAGAAGCAGATCTTCCTTTCTCATGCTTTTTAGGAGGAATTTCTGAGAACTTTAAGTCTAACTTTCTGTACAATGGAACACAATATTCAGTAGTAGAAGCGGATGAATATGACAGAAGCTTCCTGAATCTTTCTCCGGACTGGGCGGTTATTACCTCTACCGATGCAGACCATCTTGATATTTATGGCGACAAAAGCCATATTGAGGAAGGATTCAGACAGTTTGCAGCACTGGTTCCGGAAGACAGACAGCTGTTTGTGAGAAAAGGACTAGAAATAGGCAGAGCGCATCAGACCTATGCCGTTAATGAAAAAGCAGATTACTATTCAGATAATCTGCGTATGGATCACGATAAAATCTATTTTGATTTCCATACCCCGACTGAAACCATAAAAGATTTCGTTTGGGAAATCCCGGGTATCCACAACGTGGAAAACGCCACGGCGGCATTGGCTATCCTGCACAATTTAGGCGTAGATTTTGAGACCCTGAAAAAGGCAATTGCCAATTTTAAAGGCATTAAGAGAAGATATACCAAACATATTTATCCAAACGGTAAAATCTACATCGATGATTACGCCCATCATCCAACAGAGATCAATGCCGTAATGAGTTCAGTAAGAACTTTTTATCCGGATAAAAAATTATTGGTGGTATTTCAACCGCATCTGTTCAGCAGAACAAGAGACTTTGCTGACGGATTTGCGGAAAGCCTCAGCAATTCTGATGAGCTGATCCTTCTGGACATCTATCCTGCAAGAGAACTTCAGGAAAATTTTGAAGGAATTACCTCAGACTGGCTTTTGGAAAAAGTAACCTTAGATAAAAAAGAAGTATCAGCATTATCCGATGCTTTTGAAAAGATAAAAGAAAAAGATTTTGACATTCTTCTAACCGTTGGCGCAGGAAATATAGACACCCTGTACGACCCTGTTTGTGAATGGATTTCAAAAATATAAGTTTAATCCAAACTGAATAAAAAAACTTGCGGCAATAGCGCTTATAGAAAAAAATGAAAAAAAAATACAGAATATTAAAAATTGCGGTCACTGTGATCATCTTAGGATTACTGCTGAGTTTCTCATTAAAGAGATTCAGTGGTCAGAAGATTACGGACCAAAAGATTTCTGTAAAAATGAATGAAAAAACACCGGTTTACTTTATCGATGAAAAAGATATAAGAGCCATTGTCAAAAAAGAAAACCCTTCAGGAAAAGTTGGAGATCTCAATATTCCCGCACTGGAAAAGAAGATTAACTCCCTTCCTGCCGTAGACAGTGCTAATGTATATTTAAATCTAAATGGTAAACTGAACTTGGATATTAAACAAAGAGTTCCTGTTTTCAGACTTAACAAGGACGGAAGAGATTTTTATGTAGACCAGAAAGGAACAGAGTTTCCTATTTCAAAGACCTATTCTCATCCTTGCATGCTCGTAACGGGAAATGTAAAACCCGAGGAATATCAGAAGCTGGCTGAATTGGTAGAAAAAATAGACAAAGATAATTTCAGCAAAAAATTCTTTATCGGAATCTCCAAATACAAGGACGATTATAATCTCCTGACCAGTGAAGGAAATTATAAAGTAGAAATAGGTGATCTTGATAATATTGAATTTAAAGTAAAAGGTTTTAAAGCGTTTGTAGAAAAATACCTGGTCTATCAGGATCCTCAGAAATACAATATGGTCTCCGTGAAATACCAAAACCAGATTGTAACCACTTTAAATCCTTATTTTAAAGAAAATGACAGTATTCTGAAGGCAGGAAATAAGGAGCTTGCAAAAGCCCCAATCCCTACATCAGCGAAGAAACCTGATTTAGCACCCAAACCCGCTGAAAAAAAGAAACCGGCTTCATCCTCAGCAAAGCCAAAAGAAAATATAAAGCCAAAAACAACGGCCAAACCAAAGGAAACGAAGAAAGCAGAGAAAAAGCCAGCAGCGGCAAAGCCCAAAGCAAAGGTCAAAATAGAATAAAATCTAGTCTCAGAAAGACATTTTAGCACAAAATTGGATAAGATCCAATCGGGAAAAAAGTAGAAAAAAAATCAAATCGATATAAACAAATGGAAAATCAAGAGTATTCAGTAGGTCTGGACATCGGGACAACAAAGATTGTCGCGATTGTCGGAAGGAGGAATGCACACGGGAAAATAGAAGTTCTCGGTGTAGGGAAGGCCAAAAGTCTTGGAGTTCATAAAGGTATTGTGAACAATATCTCACAGACCATTAATTCAATCAAGGCTGCCGTTTCTGAGGCACAGTCCAGCGCAGGTGTTCCCATCCGTAAAGTCACAGTCGGTATCGCAGGAAAACACATCCGTTCACTGCAGCATTCCGATTATATTATGCGTGAACATCCGGATAAATTTATTACAGATGATGACATTGAAGCACTGAAAGATCAGGTAAAAAAACTGGTTATGCTTCCCGGTGAAGAAATCATCCACGTACTTCCTCAAGAGTATAAAGTAGATTCCGAAGGCGAAATTCAGGAACCTGTAGGAATGCACGGAAAGCGTTTAGAAGCTAACTTCCACGTTGTAGTGGGACAGATGGGCAGCATCCGAAATATCGCAAGATGTGTAAGAGAAGCAGGCCTGGAAATGGAAGCCCTTACCCTGGAACCTCTAGCCTCTTCAGAAGCAGTACTTACCAAAGAAGAAAAAGAAGCCGGTGTTGCTATCGTAGATATTGGTGGTGGTACTACAGATATAGCTATTTTTAAAGATAATATCATCCGCCACACATGCGTAATTCCTTACGGAGGAGGCATTATTACGGAAGATATCAAAGAAGGCTGTTCCATTATCGAAAAACATGCAGAACAGCTGAAAGTAAAATTCGGTTCAGCAGTTCCCGAATTGGAAAAAGACAGTACATTTGTTACCATTCCCGGACTTCACGGCAGACCAGACAAAGAGATTTCTCTAAAAACTTTAGCACAAATCATCAATGCCAGAGTAGAAGAGATCCTTGAAATGGTAAATACAGAATTGAAGGCGTACGGTGCATTTGAACAGAAAAAGAAGCTTATTGCAGGAATTGTCCTTACAGGAGGCGGTTCAAACCTGAAGCATCTTCGTCAGCTGGCCAATTACACAACAGGTTTCGACAGCAGAATCGGTTTTGCCAATGAATATATTGCCAACGATAAAAACCAGTACCTGAAAGGTCCGGAATTTGCTACCTCTATCGGCTTGCTTATGGAAAGTTTAAAGATCAGGGACAAGAAGCAAAATGCTGATATTACAGAACCTGTTTTGGAAGAACAGAAAACAGAAGTTACGGACAGCATACAGGCAGAAACGGTACAACAACAGGTTCAGCAGGCTGTTCCCGTTGAGGAAAACCCCGTTTTAACCGAACAGCAGGAAAACAAAAGAGCGAAACTGACCTTTGGACAGTCACTCATGGAAAAAGTAAAAAAATTCTTTGAAGAAGTAGAATAAATATAAATGATAAAAGATGTGATAAATATTATCAGAAATAGCAGGAGATTTATTATCTTAAACTAAATAAAACATTTATCAGCCATCGTTATCAGTTATCAATTATTAAAAATATAGTTATGGAAAATATAGGTACACAAGGATTTTCATTTGATTTGCCAAAAGGAAATTCATCCATTATAAAAGTGATCGGTGTAGGTGGCGGCGGAAACAATGCTCTGAAACACATGTACGAGAAAGGAATTCACGGAGTAGATTTCGTGATCTGCAATACAGATGCCCAGACTTTAGATAATAACCCTGTTGCCAACAAAGTACAGTTGGGAACTACCATCACTGAAGGCCTTGGTGCCGGCGCTGATCCTGAAGTTGGAGAAAAATCAGCTATTGAAAGCATTGAAGATATTAAAGCTGCTATGGGCCAGAACACGAAAATGGTGTTCATCACTGCCGGAATGGGTGGTGGTACAGGTACAGGAGCCGCTCCTGTTATTGCTAAAGTAGCCAAAGACATGGGAATTTTAACGGTAGGTATTGTTACCGTTCCTTTCAGCTTTGAAGGAAAAAGAAGATTAGATCAGGCTGAAAACGGCCTTGATAAACTAAAAAATAACGTTGACTCATTAATTGTCATCAACAACGATAAGCTAAGACAGCAGTTTGGAAATCTTGGATTCAAACAGGGATTCTCCAAGGCAGACGAAGTTTTAGCCAATGCAGCCAAAGGAATGGCAGAAGTTATTACGGGATATTTTGATGTAAACATTGACTTTAGAGATGCTAAATCAGTGCTTCAGAATTCCGGTACAGCTCTGATGTCTACAGGAACAGCTTCCGGAGAGAATAAAGCTGAAGAAGCCGTAAGAAAAGCTCTTGACTCCCCGTTATTAAATGACAATAAGATTACAGGAGCCAAAAATGTACTGTTACTGATCAGAAGTGGCGCAGAAGAAGTTACCATGGATGAAATAGGTATCATCATGGATCATATTCAGAAAGAAGCAGGAAATACCGCTGATATCATCTTCGGAGTTGGTGCAGATGAGGAACTGGGAGATGCTGTAAGTGTTCTTGTTATCGCTACAGGATTTTCCAATGAGAACAAAAAATTTGCAGGACCTACAGAAAAAATCAGAATCAGTCTTAATGACAATTTTGATGCTCCAAAATCTTCACCATTCAAAACAAGAGAAGAAAGAGAATCTGCTCCTGAGGCAACACACGATTTTGGCAGAAAAAATCTTTTCAGATTAGATGACGAAGACCATAACACTCCACAGTTTGGTTCTACATCTATTGAAAAAAAAATGATCATTGAGGAAGAGGAAATTAAAACAGAAATTAGATTTACAGACAAAGAAGATACCCTGAATACTCCTGAACAGGCCTGGAAAAATGAGGAAGAAAGCAGCCAGGACGCCTACAACCTGTTTTCTATTGATGATGAAGAGGGTGAAGATCCAAACGATTTAGAAATCCAGTCTTTCTCATTTGACTTTGAAAATAAAAAAGATGAGCCTCAATCAGGAAGCACTTTCAATACCTCTTTTTCAGAAGAAAAGCCTGTAGAATTCAGCTTCTTTGTAAACCAGCCTTCATCCAATGAACCAAAGACTGATTTCGGGCAGCCTAAGGCAGAATTCAATGCACCTGTAAGTACTTTGACTGAAACACCGGTTCAACAGACTGAAACGTTCTTCCAGACAAAACAGGAAGAACCAAAAGTTGAAATCAAACCTGCAGTTGAGCATACAACAGAACTGGAAACTCCGAAAACGGAAGAGTCTGAATTCACGTTTGTCAATAAAGCAGTAGATCAGGAAAGAGTATTGGAAAGAAGAAACAAGCTGAAAGAGTTCAATTCAAGATATCAGAGTTTTGACAGCTCCAGCGAATTTGAATCTATTCCTGCTTTCAAAAGAAAAAATATCTCTATCGACGGAGCCAATGCCTCAGACCAGAACATCAATACCTATCTGTCTGATAACAACGGATCTATGCAGGTGAGAGAAAACAGATTTTTAAATAAAGACGTAGATTAATGCTGATGGCAGATAGCTACTAGCAAATGGCTTTAAAAGTCACATCAAAGCGAGCAGCTAACTGCCAGAAGCCAAAAGCATAAAACATGAGTTTAGAAAATACCATAAGCGAAGCTATAAAAACAGCCATGAGAGCAAAAGACAGAGTTGCTCTGGATTCTTTGCGTGCTGTAAAATCTCAGATCTTACTTCTGCAAACAGAAGCAAGAGGTGCTGAAGTTTCTGCAGAGCAGGAAATTGCAATTCTGCAGAGAATGATCAAACAACGTAAAGACTCTTTTGAACAGTTTGCTGCACAGGGAAGAAATGACCTTGCTGAAGTAGAAGAAGCACAGATGAAAGTGATTGAGCAGTTTCTGCCAAAACAGCTTTCCTTAGAAGAGCTGGAAACAGAGATTAAAAATATTATTTCAGAAACCGGAGCCGAGTCTATTAAGGACCTGGGAAAGGTAATGGGAGCAGCTTCAAAAGCATTAGCCGGAAAGTCTGACGGAAAAAGTATTTCCGAGATGGCTAAAAAACTCCTTTCTTAGTTGGCCGTTGAAAAACACCAACCTATTTATAAGGATATCCAACCTTTGCATATCGATTTGATTAAAGAAGCCCGAAATTGTTTAATTTCGGGCTTCATTTTTGGGATATTCAAGATTATTAATTTCAGTTTAATAATATCTAAAACTGAAAAAGAGCTCATTCAACTGCCTCTTAGGCTGTATTGAATAATTTGTTTGCCTGAGGGAAAGCCGTAATTGTTTTTTTCATGGTCCTTTGTTTTTCAGAATCATTTCAAATTTAACAATTATTTTTCATTATTTGTTATTTTATTTTATATTTTTTCAAATATTATTGAATTATTAATATTTAATTAATTTTCTATGCCTAAACCATTGATAGTTTTTATGTATTGAACAAACGTAAAGAATTGCTTAACTTTGTAGGGATAAAAAACAAAATATATGTATCCAACAGATTTAGTAATGCCTATGAAGGCTGAACTTACAGATAAAGGTTTCGAAGATCTAACAACTCCTGCTCAGGTAGAGGGAGCATTAAAGCAGTCAGGAACCACCCTATTAGTGATCAATTCTGTTTGCGGATGTGCTGCCGGAGCTGCAAGACCAGGTGTAGTATATTCTTTGACAGGAGATAAAAAACCTGATCATTTAACGACTGTTTTTGCAGGATATGATACTGAAGCAGTAGTAGAAGCAAGAAAACACCTTGCTCCGTTCCCTCCAAGCTCTCCATGTGTAGCGCTTTTCAAAGACGGAGAATTGGTTCATATGCTGGAAAGACATCATATTGAAGGTAATCCTGCCGGGGCTATCGCTGCCAATCTTCAGGCTGCTTATGATGAGTATTGCTAAGAAACAATAATCTAAATAATAAACCGTTACAAATTTTGTAGCGGTTTTTTTATTTCATGCTATAAAAATTTTCTGAAAATCCAAATATCATTATATTTGTTGAAATGGCAACAAAGGCACTCTTCAATACGGTAGTCAACTGGTTTATCCGCCAAAGGATAGATCAGATACAGAATTTCATGAACCATCCTATTGAAACCCAGAAAGGTATACTTTTCTCTCAGCTCTTCCATGCGGAAGATACAGAGTACGGAAGAATACACGGTTTCAATTCGATTTCAAGTTATCAGGACTTTAAAAACAAGGTTCCGATTGTAACTTATGAAGATTTTGAACCGTATATAGAAAAGGCAAGACAGGGCTGCAAAGACGTAAGCTGGCCCGGATATATCAAGCATTTTGCCAAATCCTCCGGGACAACGAATGCCAAAAGCAAATTCATTCCCATTTCAGCAGAGAGCCTTGAATACTGTCATATGAAAGCCGGGAAAGATATGGTTTCCATCTATGCCAATAACCATCCCGAAAACCAGCTTTTCACCAACAAAAATTTACGCCTTGGGGGAAGTTCTGAACTATATGCAGATTTCAACACTAAATTCGGGGATCTGTCTGCTATTTTGATTGATAATCTTCCGTTTTGGGTGGAAATTACCACCATACCCAGCAAAAAAGTTTCCCTGATGTCTGAATGGGAAAGTAAGCTTAAAGCCATTACTTCAGAAGTAAAAAATGAAGATGTAGGAAGTATCCTTGGGGTTCCGAGCTGGATGATGGTTCTTCTGCAAAGAGTTTTAAAGGAAACAGATGCGGAAAGCATTTCTAAGCTGTGGCCTAATTTAGAGGTGTTTTTTCACGGCGGAATCAGTTTTAAGCCCTACAGGGAGCAATACAAACAGATCATCGGAAAAAACATCAATTACTACGAAATTTATAATGCTTCTGAAGGCTTCTTCGGAATCCAGGACCGCTCGGATAGTGATGAAATGCTGTTGATGCTGGACTACGGAATTTTCTATGAATTTATTCCTATGGATCAGTTTCATTTTTCAAATCCGAAGGTTGTTAGTCTTGAAGACGTAGAAATCGGGAAAAACTATGCAATGGTTATTACCACAAATGGCGGACTTTGGAGATACCTTATCGGCGATACCGTTGTTTTTACCTCCATCAGCCCGTTCAGAATAAAGATCACAGGAAGAACCAAACATTACATCAATGCTTTCGGGGAAGAGCTCATGATTACCAATGTAGAATCTGCTCTTTCCAAAGCCTGCGAATCCACAGGAGCCTCTATTGCAGACTTTACAGGAGCTCCGGTTTTCATGAAAGGAGATGAAGGAGGTGCCCACGAATGGATCTTTGAATTCAACCGGCACCCTGACGACCTCGATCGTTTTATTGATGCCTTTGACCAGCATCTTAAGACCATCAATTCTGATTATGAAGCCAAAAGATATAACAACATGACCCTGAAAAGGCCGATTGTACATATTGCTAAAGATAATCTGTTCTATCACTGGCTGGAATCCAAAGGAAAACTTGGCGGGCAGAATAAAGTGCCAAGATTAAGCAATGACCGGGAATATATCGATCCTTTACTGGAAATGAATAAATAAAAAACTACCGCAAATGAATTTGCGGTAGTTTTTTATTTATTAGCCTGTCTTAAGTTATGAATCCGATTTCTTCATAAAAAAAGACATAAAAACAGCAAATAAAATACTGCTTAGCACTAATACAAAACCACTCTTCCCAGTAATTTTATAATCAGAATTGAGGAAACAGTTCAATCCTGAATTGATAGAGAAGAATACAATTATTAGCATCAGTTTTTTCAAATTCATCACTATTTAGATTTCTTTAATAATTTTGTTACGATAACAATTCCGGCAGCGATGCTTCCTCCGAAAAAAATTCCCCATGAGAAAGATTTTTTAATATATTCCTGTATTAAACCTGCATTATCCGCAGAGAGCATGGTATAGACGGACGAATCCAAAAAACGTATCAGAGCAATAATAAACAGAGCTACAAACACAATCATTGAAATATTTTCTTTTTTCATGGTTATTGATTTTTATTCGTTTTGAACAGGGTAAGTACTAAAAGGGAGCTAAACAGTATAAAACCTAAAGCACTGCAGTAAAATTTCCAGCCATTGGGAAGGTCTATGTTTTTATAAGCAGTAAGAAAACTGTATACTGTCATAAAAGCAAGCATGACCAAACCTGAAATTCTGGTAGTTGTAAGCATTAATTTGTTTTTCATAGTCGTTAAAGTTTATTTTTTTTAATGTTATATAATTATGTTTTATTTAAAACTTATAAAAGGTTGGAAGATAGAAGAAGGAGGCTGGAAGTCACTTTTAGTTATAGATAACGAAAATGTCTGTAAAAATCAAATTAGCTAAAAAAGATGGCAACCTATTATTGATGACCTTCAGAACCTCCATCTTCCATCTCCCGGATTACAAGCTCTAAATCAAAAATTCTTATCCCGAACTGAGGTTAAAATGGTATTCCTTTCTGTTGTTCCAAATATATAATCACAAGTTTTCTAAAAACAAATTTTCCTTTTTACGCAGTATGCAAAAAATTAAAATATCTTTGTTTAAAACCACAAAAAGCTTCGCAAATAGGAAAAAATAATTTTGAAGACAGAAAAAACAAAAAAATAGACCATTGATAATCAATACATTTTAAAAGAAATGCAGGTAAACAAAATATTTCCTTATTTTGAAATGAAAACATTAAAAAAAAGAGAAAAAAAGTATTTTAATTTACTTTTATTCAATATTCTTATATTCTTATTGGGGGCATCTTTTAGACAACAAGAAGATAACTCTTCAAAAAAAATAGATTTTGAAAGTCTCCGAAACAAAATATCAGTCATTTCGAAAGATAGAAAACAAGCATTTTATCTCACTCAAAAATATATAGAGCTTGCAAAGAAAAATAACCAGGTTGAAGAAGTAATAACAGGCTATGGATTTGCCACAACGTATGCTCCTGATAGTGAAAAAGCAAAATATGGAGATAGTTTAATTATAGAGTCGGTCAAAACTAAAGACAATCGGTATATCGGTATGGCCTATGCCAGTGCCGCCAATGCAAATTTTAAAAATTACGACTATAAAAAAGCATTGGAAATGGCGATAATAGCCGATGATTATCTTAAAAATGATACTTCTAAAGAGTTCGCTTATGAAGGGCTGTTTACCATTGCCCGGCTTAAAAATAAAATCGGGGATAATATTGAGGCACAGAAGATAGCCAATGAAATATATGAATATTACAAATGGAAAAAGGAAAAGAAAAACACCGCTGATATTAGATCTTCCTATATTTACACCTTAAATACTTTAATAAGAATAAACTCTGCAATCAATAATTTTGGCCAGAATACTATTCTATTAAAAGAAGGTTATTCATTTATTGAAAACAATCAGGATGTTGCTTTTTATTTGGCAGATTTCATCTCATCCGATGCGTTTAATGAGTATTCGCAAAGAAAATATTCTTCTGCTATTGAAAAATTAGAAAAATCTTTAATTTTATACAATGATTCTGATAACCATTTCTATGAAAAGTTTTATCTGGGAATGTGCTATTGGAAATTAGAAGATGATGAGAGAGCTCTACCTTTTTTTCAGGAAATCATTGATGATTATAAAAAAACAGGGAAAATATCTTTAGAATTTCGTCCATCATTTGAGTTTTTTATAGATTATTATAAGAAGAAAGGAAACAGAGAAAAGCAGCTCATTTCAGTAGACGAGCTTTTGCAATACGAGAAAAAATTTAAAGAAGAACAAAATAATATTGCTCAGAAATTAAAGACGGATTATGATGAAAAAAGGCTTGTAGAAGAAAAAGAAAATCTGCTCTCAGACCGGAAAAAAGAACGCTGGAGCTTTATCAGCGTAGGAATCTTAGGAATTATCGCTGCTACAGGTTTTTTCATGTATCAGAACAAAAAGAATAAAAGCCTGCAGCAAGCCATTCAAGCTGATGTTGCAGAAGAGTTGGATAATACGGAATCGTCCGGAATAGGTGATAAGGATAAAGAAGAAATACCTTCTCTAAAAACGACTATAATTTACGAAAAAGAAGAAAACAATCCATCAGAAATAGCTCCTGAAGAGGAAATTCCCATTGTTTACAGCTTACAAAATCAACAAAAAAACAATCCCTTGGAAATTGATTATGAAGCTTATTTACCTATCAACAAACACACTGTTAAACAGCTCCTTAAAAGCTTAGCTGATTTTGAAAAATCCAATAAATATCTGGCTTCAGACTTAAGATTAAATACTCTTGCTGAAAAATTTAATACGAATGATAAATACCTGAGCCGTGTTATTAAAATAAAAACAGGAAAAAATTTCAACAATTATATTAGTGATCTTCGCTTCGCCCATCTTGAAAGCATTTTAAAGAGCGATACTGATTTCAAAGAAAAAAAAATAAAAGAAATTGCTAAATATCTTGGATTTGGAACTCCCGAATTTTTCGCTACTGCTTTTAAAGAAAAATATGGCAAGACACCAAGAGAGTATTTTGAAAACCCTGACCTTTAAATTTGTTTCTATTCTATTAAAATAAAACGCACAAAAGCCCAAAATTGGGCTTTTGTGTGTTTTAAATAGAAATTATATTAATTTATTTCTTTAAGTCTTCTTTTACTTTCTTAGCAGCTTCCTCTACTTTTGATGCACCTTTTGCTGCGGCCTCTTTAGCGTCTTTTCCGGCTTCCTGAACTCCGCTTTTAATATCTTTTCCTACTTTATCAAGATCCTGCTTTGTTTTATCTGCAGTTTCATCAATTTTATCTTTAGCTTTCTGAGCAGCATTGTCTATTTTATTTCCGGCTTCATCTACCTTTGTTTTTACATCTTCTTTGGCTTTATTAATCTTAGAGGTATCCACACCAGGGCCCTCCGTTACGGTTGTAGAAGTAGTAGTTACAGATCCGTCCGGATTTTCAACCTGCTCTGTTTTAGTTGTTGATTTTGTACACGATACTACAGCCAGTGAAATCATTACGATTGCGGCTAAAACTTGTTTTTTCATATTATATATTTTTTAAAGTTAAATGATATTCTATTGTGTTTTGTTCTCAGCCGCGGGAGAAGCTGTTTCTTTCTGCTTTTTCTCAGCATCGGCCTTTTTCTTCTCTTCTTCCTGTTTCTTTTTATTTTCTTTTTCCAGCTCTGCTTTCAGTTTTGTCTCTTCATCCTGAAGTTTTTTAGCCTGTACTAAAGAATCCTGATATTTCTGTGAAGACATCCTGATCTTACGGACAATATCTATTGATGTTGCTCCATTTGAAAAAGAATCAACAGCTGTTGTATCATAATTCATCTTTACTTCCTGTTCTCCTTCAAAACCGTGAGTTTCTTTCTTTGAACAGGCAGCCATAAACAGCAATATAATAAAAAGTACAGCAGATAAATTTTTCATGGAACTAATTTAGCAGAAATTCAGCAATTACCGGATAATGATCCGATAATTTTACAGACTGATCCACTTTATAGCTTAAAGGAATAATGGATTTTGAGGTGAAGATATAGTCAATTCTAAGAGGAACCTTATAATCATGAAAACTGGTAGATATTCCGTTTCCTACGGTGAGAAAAGCATCCTGAAGATCTTTTCCCAGACTATAATATTCATAAGAATTCGGTACAGAATTGAAATCACCCGCCAGAATTACCGGATAAGGAGAGAAATCAATAACCTTTCTAATTTTTCTGATTTGTTCTTCATGGGCTTTAAACGTTGGCGTCATATGAGAAAGCAGGGTTGAAATTTTATCTTTCTGTTTTCCAAAACCATCAAACTGAAACATAGATTTATGAAGTCTGAAAGGTTCCAGATAAACGTTTACCACTCTTATGATTTTTCCATTGATATCAACATCTGCATAAAATGAATTCCCTCTTGAATTATCCTGAATCAATTCTTCCTGTCTAACAATCTTATGTTTTGTTTTAAGAATTACGGTAGGATATTTTACAAGATCTTTTCTTATAGCTCTGTTCGTGTCTTTTTCCTGAACCAGAATAATATCGGCATTCTGATCCTTGATATATTTTTTTACTTTATCCCAGCCAAAATCACCGTATTTCACATTGAATGTAAGCACTTTAATATCTCTGATTGTTCTTACATTGGCTGTTTTGGGAGTAAAATTCACCCATCTTCTTATTGGATTATAGAAAACCAAAATTCCCAAAGCAAATACAATGGCTATTTTTTTTCTTTGAAATACCCAGATCAGCGTCATCAAAATATAAGTAATAATCAGGTAAGGGAAGCCCAAAGAAAGCAAATTAAGATTTCCCAAAAGATTAGGTGGAATCCATGCATTCCCTAATGTGCACAGCAATAAAACGGCAACGGCAATATGTAGAAATAGCAATATCTGGTTCGGCTTCATGAAATAACGATCTAGGTACGGATTTTTTTAATCAAAAACCCTACCAAGCCGATAAATTTTAACTAATTTTATGATTATTAGTTCTTTAATGAAAAAGTTGCGACCACAGGATAATGATCTGAAAACTTTACAGTACGGTCTACTTTATAGGAAATAGGCTGTATGGATTTTGAGGTAAAGATATAATCAATCCTGATTGGAAATTTGTAATCATGGAAGCTCGTAGCACTCCCTTTTCCTGCTTTCATAAAAGCATCTTCCAACCCTTCAGATAGATGATAATATTCGTAGGAATTCGGCACTGAATTAAAGTCTCCCGCCAGAAATACCGGATACGGAGACTGATCAATTCCCGTCCTGATTTCACTCACCTGATCCTGATGCTTTTTAAAAACCGGAATAAGCTTTTTTACAATATCCCGCAGCCTTCTCTCATCCTGTTCTTTATCACCATCCATCTTCACCATCGACTTATCAAATTTATACGGTTCCAGATAAGCGTTAACAAAACGATATACCTTTCCTCTGATTTCAATATCAGCCTGGCTGGCATAAGCATTATTCAGGTCATAGTTTCCTTCAATCAGACTTTTAGTATCTACTATCCTGTGTCTGGAATAAAAAGCAAGAACTCCGTTATTATGTGTAATTTTAACTTTTGACATCCCTTTTATTGTAAACTCACGTCCTCCATCTTCCTGAAGCACAATTACATCTGCATCCATTCTGTTCAGGTACTGCTCTATTTCCTGAGCTCCAAGAACTCCAGCTTTTATATTAAAGGTAACCACTTTGATATCATCTGAACTGCTTTTCTTATCAGGGGAATAATTGATCCATCTTTTAACGGGGCTGATAAAAATCAACCCAACCAGCATAAACGCAAAAGTTCTTTTTTTCCAGCTGAAAAGCCAGAACAGGGTACAGATGATATAAGCCGCAATAAGAACGGGAAATCCTAACGAAAGCAGATTGAACCACGGAAATATCTTAGGCGGAATATAAGCATTCATTAAGGTTCCCAACAACATGAACAAAATGCCCAAATGCAGGATAAGTACGATGAGGCGGAAAACTTTCACAGCAGGTCTTTAATTGAATCGGTACAGATGCTTCTTCCAGTTTCGTGCCAGAATCCATCCCACCAATGCTCCTCCCACGTGAGCCAGATGAGCAATTCCTCCTCCATTTCCGGAAACTCCAAGGTATACAGAAACTATAATAACAATAGGCATCAGATATTTTACTTTTATAGGAACCGGAATAAACATCATCATAATCTTTGAATCCGGATAAAGGGTTGCAAAGGCAGCCACCACTCCGAAAATTGCACCAGAAGCTCCTACCATTGGAGTTGCTACAATACCTCTGAAGTTTTCCAGCAGTTCTTTTTGTCTCAGGACAGATTCTGCATTTCCTGAAAATTCAACGCTTGCGCCCGACAAATATGCATTTACATTAAACCCCAGTTGTTGTAGTTCACGGGTATATTGCTGTGCTTCAATAAAATTCCATCCGTTAAAGAGGAAAAAAGCTCCTAATCCACTTACGAAATAAAGGATGAGATATCTTCTTTCTCCCAAGGTCTGTTCCAGAATAGGCCCAAAACTATACAGGGTCAGCATATTAAACAGAATATGCATAATACTTCCATGCATAAACATATGGGTAATGATCTGCCATGAATGGAAGAACGGAGAAAAAGGATAAAATCCGGCAAGGTATTCTATGGCCTTACTTCCCAGAAAATAGGAACCAATAAATACGATGATATTGATTATGATAATATTTCTTGTAATGGGCGGTATATTGTTAAACATCTTTAAAATTTGTTTTTAAAATCATTAAACGGAACTTCGTAGAAGCATCTTTTCCCATCCGGTAAAAATTCCGGGAAACCTAATGCTGTAAAGTCTTTAATCACCTGTTCCGCATCTTTTTTATAAATAAAATCGAATCTTGATTTCGACTGCATTTTGCTCCATTGGTTATGATAATAATGCATGAACTCTTCTTCTGTTTTATATTCCAGGATCTCAAACAGGTTTTCGAGGAACTTCATCGCCTGTGTTTCTTTCAGCCCTTCCGGAAGTGAATCTATTCTGAGTACACTTTCATGGGCAATTTTCATTTCGAACCCCAGTTCCGGAAGATATTTTTTGAAAGCATTATATTTTGTCTTCTCTATTTCATTCATATGATACTCCAGAGAAAACAGCAGCGCATGACTGTTTGTATTTGATTTTCTGGTGGATTTGTTATTTTCCGAAACCAGCAGTCTGTGCATTCTTCCCAGATCCAGCATCAGCGTCACATCTCCTTTATTGAACAGCCAATACCCGTTCGGAAGCCTCATCAGGTCTTCATCAAAATCTTCATCTTCAAACAAATTGATCTTAGAAGGTTCTGCAGTGATATTCTGATGATACATTTCCGTAAGATTCTGAATTTCTTCCGGCTGTACATTTCTTTCTTCCAGAAACGGATTATAATCTTTATCAACAATAATTTCAGGCATCTTGATCATTCCCCCGCCTCCACCATTGCCTTTGCTTGGGATAGGTTTGTTCATCATTTCATCCAGCTCCGGATCTCTGTCGAAATCAAGACTTGGAGAAACGTTATAAATTCCCAAAGATCTTTTAATGGTTGAACGCAGTAAAGCAAAAATAAGGTGTTCATCCTCAAATTTCACTTCTGTTTTCTGCGGATGAATATTCACATCTATTTTCCCCGGATCCAGTTCCAAATAAAGGAAAAAAGAAGGAACGTAGCCTGGTAACAGCAATCCTTCAAAAGCTTCCTGAACCGCTTTGTTAAAGTATGGGCTTTTGAAATACCTTCCGTTAACGAAAAGAAACTGTTCGCCCCGGTTTTTTTTAGCACCCTCCGGTTTTGCAACAAATCCGTGAAGCTGGCACCAAACGATATCTTCTTTAATAGGGACAAGCTGTGGCTGAAGTTTTCTTCCGAACACATCAACGATACGCTGCATCTGGCTTCCTTTTCTCAGTCTGAAAACGGCTTCATCATCATGGAAAAGAGAGAATTCCAGGTTTTCATGAGCCAATGCCACACGCTGGAACTCATCAATCACATGACGGAATTCAACATTATTATTTTTAAGGAATTTTCTTCTTGCCGGAACGTTATAAAACAGGTTTTTCACCATAAAGTTGGAGCCGTCTGCGGTCTGCACCGGGTCCTGAAACTGGAAAACACCTCCTTCAATGTAGATATTGGTTCCGATTTTGGCATCATTCTGTTTGGTTTTCAGTTCAACCTGAGATACCGCAGCAATAGAAGCCAATGCTTCCCCTCTGAAACCTTTGGTAGCGATCTTAAAGATATCTTCTGTTCCTTTGATTTTGGAGGTGGCATGTCTTTCAAACGCCATTCTGGCATCTGTCTCAGACATTCCTTTTCCGTCATCAACTACCTGGATCAGGTTCTTGCCGGCATCTCTTACGATCAACTCTATTTTAGTTGCTCCAGCATCAATAGCATTTTCCAAAAGTTCTTTCACTATGGATGCAGGTCTCTGCACCACTTCCCCTGCCGCAATTTGGTTCGCTACATGATCCGGTAAAAGCTGAATAATATCTGACATAAAACGTGTAATCAACTTACAAAAATAGTCAATGAAATCGGGAATTAAAAGATTAAAGCCGTGAATTACTATTTAAATTATCAACAAATCAACAATCCTGCCGGAAATGCCGCTGGCAGAAAACCTTTGACAGTCTGTCTTCATTAAAAAAGAACAGTCCTCTGATTGCTCATAACAAACAGAGGACTGATTCACAGCTAGTTTACACAAAAAATAATACTGATATTTACTTTATAATTTAGTCTTCAAAGACAAGCTTTCTTTTTTCCTTTCTGTTAGGAATTCCGTGAATTTTGTCATACAGATAGGCCAAAATGTTCGGTTTTTTATAAATTCTGCTGTATCGGTATCTCGTATTGAAGTGTCTTACATGAATTTTGTAAGCATCATATCCGATGACGATCAGAAGACAGACACTGATGACATAAAACACTCTAAACTCGAGGTAATAATAGGTCAGTCCTGAGAATACCGCTCCTAAAACATAGGCCGCCATAATACTCATCAACAGTTTTGCCCTTCCGATCAGTTCTCCGTTTTTACGGTATTTTTTCTGGGTAAACATGGAGAGTAAAATTCCAAGGTCGGTAGTGGTTCCCGTAAGATGGGTTGTTTTTACCGAGAAATTGGAAATACTTGCTGTGAGACCATTTTGAAGTCCCGTGGCAAAAAGCATCAGTGCGACCAGATATTCTGTTTCTTCCAGTGTTTTCTGATAATACAGCTGGCCGTATACTCCTACGAACAAAAGACATATAATCTCTAGTACGATTGGCATTGCATGAGCAAAATATTTACTTTTTTTATTAAAGTTGATGACGATGAAGTTGGACAGGAAACTTCCAAAGAAGAATAAGAAGATCCACCCTCCTACTACTGCTACCTGCGTCCAGTTGGCTTTACTGATCTCTGCCGCTAAAATGGCGTAATGTCCCGTTACGTTAGACGTAAATGAGAGGAAAATCAATAGAGAAGCTATATTTATAGTACCTGCAGTGAATGCAGTCAGCGTTCCCAATCTGATGTTGTCTCCCAACGTTCTGCTGTTACTATAATTTCTTAACATTTTTTCTTTTTTTAAATCGTGGGTTTATTTTTTAGGCTTCAACAAAGATCTCAGCCAGTCTTCCTCTTTCCGGAAGCCTTTCAGGAACTTCTACTTTAACTTCCTGAGACTGCAGTTCTTTACATTTTTTGATATAAGGAATAAGGTCGAATTTTCCTTTTCCTTTACTTTTAATAGATGGAGAATAGTAAGCCTCCTCAATATTCTCTGCTTTCACATATTGGTTGAATGTTCTCTGGAAGCTTCCCGTGAAAATATCACAGACGATCTTATCGACTAAATGCGGGTATTTATTCCTGATGATACCGTAGGCGTCACAAAATTCTTCCGGTCTTATCTTACTGAATATGGTACTCTTGGTATTGAATAAAAGATCCCTGATAGAATCTCCCTGGTCATATCCTGAAACAAGAAGTATTTTATACTGATTCTGATCTTCCTGTGAATCTTTCTCTTTCAGTACTTTTTTCAATATGTTTAAAGACTCAAGAGAGTAATCTGTTGCAATTAAAATTGTTTTAGCCATGTTCTTTATGATTTTGTTTTGTGTTGATCTTTTTTGATGATACAAAACTAGAACGGCCAGATTAGAAGATCTTTGGAATGGAATTAAAATGTGATTAAAGAGATTAAAATGAGATTAGAAAATTGTTAACGGGAGTTAACATGGCGGAAAAGGAGACGGTATTATTATTGAAAATCAACTACTAAGATTTATGCACCAATAAGAAATAAAGGAGCTGTTTCTACATCTAAAATTATAAATACGCTTTAAAGAAATCAAAGAGGCACTTTGAAATTTACCCTTCCGGATACATGCTGTAAAAATTCGGGAAGCGCATCTGTACGGTGGTTCCGTGGTTTTCGTGAGAACTTACGATCAGTTCTCCCTGATGCATTCTTACGATATTTCTGGCCAGAGGAAGCCCGATTCCATAACCTTCATAGTTTTTGGTATTGGAAGCTCTGAAAAACGGATCGTAAATCTTATTCATTTCCTCTTCAGGAATTCCGATCCCGTTGTCTTTTACGATAATGTATACATCGGTATCTGTAGCTCCAAGCGATACTTTCACCTGCTGGAAATTGGAATATTTACAGCCGTTACTGATGATATTGGCTACCGCGAGGTGTAAAAGCTGTTCGTTGCCCTGCACTTTCAGTTTTTTAGGATTATCAGGAAGCATACTGATATCCAGATAGATATTATTTCTTGAGTCTATTTTCCTTAGTGTTTCGATAACATCCCATAGCAGCTGATCAATTCTTACCTTATCCATTTTCTGGATCTTACCGTCAAAACCGGTTTGTGCAATCATTAATAGTGCTTTGATCTTTCTGTCCAGCTTTTCAGCTTCATCCAGAATGATTTCAAGGGTTTCTTTGTATTCTTCTGCTGTTCTGCTGATGGAGAGCGCAACATCTGCTTCGCCCATAATTGAGGTAAGCGGTGTTCTTAGTTCATGGGAAACATTTCCGATCAGGTGATTCTGGGTTTCAAAGGAGGTTTCAATGCGGTTGAGCATTCCGTTAAAGGTATCCACCAGCTCATTCAGCTCCTTATTATCAGGCTGTGCCTCCAATCTCAGGTGAAGATTTTCAGAACTGATCTCCTTTACTTTTCCTGTAATTTTCAGGATCGGCTTAAATAAGGTTTTAGACAGATAAAAAGAGAAGATCATACTGAAAAACAGGGACAGTACAATACAGGTAATCAGTGTTCTTTTTAAAAACCCGAGGTAATAAATAACATAGTGGTTTTTAGCTGAAGCAATGGCAATGTAATCTTTATCATCATACCTGAAAGTCTGGCCTATGTAGTAAAACTCTTCATCGTTATAATTGGCTTCTCCTTTTTTTACGATGTTTTTGAAAAAAGAATCCGGGATATGTACCTCCTTAGAGATCTTTGTGAAATTGGAATCCGAAGGAACAGCAAAAACATAATCCCTTTCCATGGGAAGTTCTTCGTCATTCAGGCTGTTGAGAATATAGTTTTCCGGAAGATCAAGGTGGTCTTTACTTTTTTCGATCTGTACAATAGTAGCCGTACGAATCTTCAGCAACTCATAAAACCTCTGATGTGAAAAGTTGACGATTGAAAAGTAAACCAAACCGCTGAACAGCAAGATGATGGCCGTAAAAACCAACATCAGAAGCACCATCGTTTTGGTCTGATTTGTGACAACTTTATTAAACATTCATTAAGGCTTTTTCAAAACATATCCCATTCCTATTACCGTATGGATCAGCTTATTATCCTCGTGACTATCCAGTTTTTTTCTTAAATAATTCACGTAAACATCCACAACATTGGTTCCCAGTTCATAATTAACACCCCAGACGGCATCCAGAATTTCTGCTCTGGAAATCACTTTTTCAGGATTGTTCAGAAAATACAGCAGCAGCTTATACTCTGTAGAAGTCAGTGAAATATCTTCTCCTGCACGGGTTACTTTTTTAGTATAATCATTAACGACAAGATCAGAAAACTGAAATACATACTCATTATCAGGTTCCGGTTCTGCTACTTCCTGCGGCACATGATTATGACTTCGTCTTAAAAGAGATTTTACACGCGCTACCAGCTCTATGAATTTGAAAGGTTTCACCAGATAATCATCTCCTCCGCTTTCCAGACCCAGAACGATATTTTCTGAGGTTCCCAATGCCGTTAAGAATAAAATAGGAACACTCTGATTGGTTTTTCTTATTTCTTTGCATACATCCAGACCATTCATTTCCGGAAGCATAATATCCAGGATAACCAGATCAAAATCATTAGCCTGTACCAGCTGTACACCTGTACGCCCGTCAAAAGCAACAGAAACTTCGTATCCGTTTTCCTGAAGTCCCTTTTTTATAAAAGATACTACACTGGTTTCGTCCTCGATGAGAATAATCTTTTTCATTGAAATAAGGAATTCCACAAAAATAGGAAAATTTTTTCTGGAGACCGGGAGCCAAACAACAAGAAAGTTAAGATTCCGGTTTTAAAGCAACCTCCGATTGAATAATAATTTTGAGTGAATTGATCATCTCCTCCACACAATCTATACAGAATAATATTACCTTTGTCTTCCATCTTATGGTGAAAAAAATAATTCAGGTTAAATGATAATAGTATGAATGACTTTTTAATAGGTATCGGTAAGCGATTAAAGGATATTAGAAAAAAGAATAATTTAACCATCAATGAACTGGCCTTTAAAGCCAATGTGAGCAACGGCCTTGTTTCCCGGATTGAAAACGGAAGAACAATTCCCTCTCTTCCTGTTTTACTTGACCTGATTCAATCTCTGGAAATTGATGCCAGCTATTTCTTTGAAGGTGTAGAGAAAAGATCTCATGCTAAATTCATTTATGTTCCCAAAGAAAGCCAGCAGGTCATAGAAAAAGAAGTTGAAGCTGAAGGCTTCAGATATATGCACATTTTCAGTAAAAGCCTTCATTCTTTAGGTTTTGAAGCTGTGCTACTAACTCTTGAACCTCATTCCAAAAGGGAAAAAGTGATTACCGATGCCTGGGAATTCAAATATATTCTGAAAGGAGAGGTAAAATATATCATTGATAATGAAGAAATTATTTTAAAAGAAGGAGATTCTTTATATTTCAACGGTAAATTCCCGCATGTTCCGGTAAGCATCAGTAATGAAAGCTGTGTAATGCTTGTTCTCTACTTCTATACTGCTTAATAAAAGTAAACTTTCTCTCAGCGTTTGATATTGATCCTACATAAATTCTGTTAACTTCTTCAGGCAGAATTACATTTTTATATTCACTTTCTTTAGAAATCCAGCCAATCATTTTTACAAAAAGTTTACTATTTGTAAACTTTTGAAATCCTGATTTTATTCAAAATGAACTTTATATTAACAAAAAAATGAATTTCTTCTAAAAACGAAAGTCTTTCAACCAATCTATCAACAAGTCCAAAACATCTTAATATAAAGGTATTTAAAATAAATTTCTAATTCTTATCTCACTTTTACAATACTTTTTCAGGTAAAATAGAAGTAACAAACGGCCTGAATTTATTAAACAATACTTAACATAAAATATTTATATATATTAAAATTATTAGCGTGATTTGCATGAAAAATTTAATATATGTAAAAATGAAAACAAATTTAGAGAAATTACTTACCCTTGTTTTTGTCTGTTTTATCATTTTTGTTTCAGCACAGAAACAGTTAATTATAGGAACAGTTCTGGATGACAGCCAGCCTTTACCAGGTGCCTCCGTTAAAATAAAAGGTTCATCTAAAAATATAACCACCGATGTTGACGGAAAGTTTACCATCAATGACATCAAAGAAGGTCAATACACCTTACAGATCAGCTATATCGGCTATGAAACCGCAGATATAGAGATTAGTATAAAGCCTGATGAGACGGCAGATCTTGGAATGATAAAGCTTTCCCAACCCCGAAAAAATATTGATGAAGTGGTAGTAACGGGAACTTTAAAGAATACCGAAGCAAGAGCTTTAAATCTTCAGAAAAATGCCATCAACATTACCAATGTTATTGCCTCCGACGGAATCGGAAAGCTTCCGGACAGGAATGCCGCAGAAACTGTACAGCGTGTACAGGGAGTGTCTATAGAAAGGGACCAGGGAGAAGGAAGATTTGTTTCATTAAGAGGACTCCCTCCCTTCTGGGCTTCTACAACGATCAATGGAAACAGGCTTCCAACCGCTGAGGAAGAGACTACTTCAAGGGCTACAGCCTTCGATTTTTTCCCTACAGAACTCATCTCTTACGTACACGTTAACAAATCTTTCACTCCCGATCTGGAAGCAGACGGAATAGGAGGAGGAGTAAACTTTATTACCAAAACCCCTCCCATGAAAACGGAATTCAGGGCAACGATCGGAAGCGGATATAATGCCAAAGCAGATAAGGGAGTTTATAATCTCGGCCTTTTATACGGCGGAAGAACAAAGGATAAAAAGTTTGGGTATTTATTTAATTTTGCCCACTTCATCAGAAACTGGTCTACCGATAATTTTGAAGCTCGGAGAAGTGGTGATGAAGGTGTTTTCAGAATGGAGCTGCGTGATTATAACGGAGTCCGGAAAACAACTGGGATCAATGCCGCTTTTGAATATGTGCTGTCTCCCAAAACGACCTTCTACGTCAAAGGAATGTACGGAACTTTATCTGATAATGAAATGCACTATAAGCACAGAGTCAGATTTGATAAATTCAGTGCAGCGAACAATACCGCCAGAGTAGAGCTTCAGAATATTCATAATCTCCTGATCACCCAGCTTACTTCTGTTTCTGTAGGCGGAATTCACAATTTAAACAAAGGGAAAATTGACTGGGATTTATCTTATTATGATAATCAGTTCAAATACGGAAATATCCCGGATAAGCAAAACAATTCTTATTATGTGATTAAATATACACAGTCCGGAGTAGGCATTAATGCGGATTATATGTCAGACCGCGGAAACGGCCCGAGAGCTTACTGGAAAGCAGATGGAGGAAAATTAGATTACAAAAACCCGGATGCTTTATTTGGTTTTTACAGTGATCCGAATTTCAAAATGGACGCTTCACAAATGAAATTCACTGATCTTGAATTCTATAAGGTTTTTGTACAGGAAAAAGATAAGATCGTTGCAGGATTCAATCATGAAATCAATACTTCGGATAAACTTACTTTAAAATACGGTTTCAAGTACAGAGATAAGGAACGTAATGCAAAGTTCTCTGATATTTTCTATACCTGGAGCAATGGAACAGCACCTTTTCTTTCAGATTACGCCCAATACATCACCACCCAGCCCAACGCCCCTAAATACCTCAGTGATATGAACGTACATTTCGGAAACACCTTTGGGCCTGTACTTTCTGCCGGAGGAATGAATCAGTTCTGGTATGACAACCAGGGAAACCTGAAAATCAACACGGCAGATTCTGAAGCCCTGGAATATAATAAAGCATTAGGAAGAAACTTTGATGTTTTTGAAAAGCATGCCGATGCCTATGGAATGGGAACGTACAAAATCAATGATAAAATTACGGTTTTAGGAGGAATCAGGTTATCCAATACCAATACCCGCGTAAAAGGTTATAATGTAATTGATAATGTGTTGACTCCTGTAGAACATACCAAAAATTATCTGGCTGTTCTTCCTATGCTCCACCTGAAATATTCCTTAAATGATAAAACCAATCTTCGTTTTGCAGCAACAAGAACTTTTTCAAGACCGAATTTCGGAGATTTAACACCGGGAGGAACTTATATTGAAGCTGATAACGAATTCAAAGGCGGAAATCCCAATCTTAATCCAACGTATTCATTGAATTTTGACCTGATGGGAGAATATTATTTCTCAAATGTCGGAATCCTGAGCGGTAGTATTTTCTACAAATCCATTACCGACCCTATTTTCCAGGATTCTTTTATCGGAAACTATAATGGAATGACCGGGGTACAGTTTTCTGCTCCGAATAACGGAAGTGCAGCATGGCTGGGTGGTATTGAACTGGGCATCAATAAAAGGTTTGATTTCCTTCCCGGATTCCTTCAGTATTTCGGAACCCAGGTCAATGCCACTTTCATGACTTCTGAAATGGAAAAACCCAGCGGAAGAAAAGTAAAACTTCCCTATCAGGCTAAAGAACTCTATAATGTACAGCTCTTCTTTGAGAAAAAGGGATTCAATGCAAGGCTGGCTTATAATTACAAAGGAAAATATGCTGTAGAATATGCAGAAGAGGATCTTAATGACTCTTATTATGGAAAATACAGCAGTCTGGATTTCGGTGGATCTTATCAGCTTACCAAATATCTTTCCCTGTATGCTGACGTCAACAACATTCTGAATAAGCCTCTGATCTATCATTTCGGAAAAAATGAAGACCGTCCTGAGCAGGTAGAATATTATGGAGTGAGATGTAACCTTGGTATTAAACTGAATTTTTAAACCACAGTAATGATCAAAACCTCCCATCAAAAAACAATGGTAATTCTGAAAGCGGCCTTCGCTGCTTTCGGAGTCTACTTCTGCATGTATGGTTTCAGGAAACCGTTTACTGCCGCCTCTTTTGAAAGCCTTTCTTATTTTGGGGTTGACTATAAGATCCTGATCATCATTGCCCAGGCAGTAGGATATTTTATTTCAAAATTCATTGGCATCAAATTTATTTCTGAACTGAAACCGGAAAAAAGGATCGTTTATCTCTTCGGATTTATTACCGCTGCCGGGCTTGCCCTTCTTGGATTTGCTGTTGTTCCTGCTCCTTATAATATCATCTTTATGTTTTTCAACGGGATCCCATTGGGAATGATCTGGGGAATCGTTTTTTCCTATATCGAGGGGCGTAAAGCTACAGAAATCATCGGGTTATTTTTATGTTCCAGTTTTGTGGTGTCTTCCGGATTTACGAAATCGGTCGGGAAGTTTTTAATGGATACATTCCATATTTCAGAATTCTGGATGCCTTTTTCTGCCGGACTTGTTTTTATTATTCCCCTGATTATTTCCGGGTTGCTTCTTGAAAAAATTCCGCAGCCTTCTGAAGAGGATATCCTGCTTAAGAATAAAAGGCAGCCCCTTAACGGCGCTGAGAGAAAGAAACTGATCCGAAGATTTTTCATTCCTATTACCTGTATCATCTTTCTGTATGTATGCTTAACGGTTTTGCGGGACTTCAGGGATAATTTCAACCGTGAAATCTGGGACGGAATGCATTTCAAATTCGACAGTTCTGTTTTCACATTAACAGAAATCCCGATCGCAGTAATGGTACTGCTGATCTTAAGCCTGATGGTAAGGGTAAAAAACAATAAGAAAGCATTTGCTTATTATCACTATATCCTTTTGGCCGGAATTCTTACCGTGGGGTTTTCAACATACCTATTCCAACAGAACCTGCTGTCTCCTTTTTTATGGATGACGGTCTCAGGATTCGGGATGTATATCTGCTATATTCCTTTTAACGGAATTTATTTTGACCGGATGATTGCGGCTTTTGAAATGAAAGGAAATGTTGGTTTTCTGATCTATACCGTAGATTCATTCGGGTACCTCGGAAGCGTTCTGGTGCTGCTTTATAAGAATTTCGGTTCTTCCCGTACCTCATGGCTCAATTTTTATATCGGGCTGAATTATATTATTACAGCCGCCGTATTCATTCTTTCGGTGATTGCTTTTCTGGCGTTCAGAAAAAAGCATAAGCCGAAATCAAACTCTAACCCATTCATCAATTTCGATACTTCGAAAATTTAATAAATTATACCAAAATGACAGCAAAATTTGATTTAATCGTTGTGGGAGGCGGAATTTTAGGAACATTCCATGCTTATCATGCTCTGAAGAAAAATCTTAAGGTAGCTTTACTGGAAAGAAACTCAATACCTCAGGGGGCTACTGTAAGAAATTTCGGACAGGTAGTTCCATCCGGAATGGACCTTAAATGGCAGAATTTCGGAAGGGAAAGCCTTGCCCTTTATAATGAACTGCATCAGCAGGCAGATCTTACCATCAGAAAAAATGGCTCAGTATATATTGCATCCAATGATGATGAAGTTCAGCTTATTGAGGAACTCTATGAGATCAATCGGAATAATGATTATGACTCTGTTCTGCTATCCAGGAATGAGTGCATCAAAAAGTATGATGGACTGCGCTCGGATTACTGTAAAGGAGGTCTCTTTTTCCCACAAGAACTGTCTGTAGATTCTGCTGATATGATTGTAAAACTTCATCAGCTGCTTCGGGACAAAATGGGATTACAGATCATTTATAATACGACTGTTGTTGAAACGTATGAAGACGATCAGAAATGTGTCGCTATTACAGCTGACGGAGAAAAATATCTGGCTTCCAGGATTATTATTTGTGGCGGACATGAGTTTAAAACATTATATCCTAATGTATTCAATGAGAGCGATCTGGAAGTAAGTAAACTTCAGATGCTTCAGACCAAACCTCAGGGAATTTATTCTCTTCAGGGAAATATTCTGACCGGGCTTTCCATCAGACGGTATGAGTCATTTAGTGAATGTCCTTCTTTCCAGAAAATCAAATCGTTAGAAGACCCCAATTCATTTGAGAAAAAATACGGAGTTCATATGCTTTTCAAGCAGGCACTGGACGGCTCAGTCATTCTTGGAGACTCTCATGAATACGCAGATGCTAAAAATGCAGACGACCTTGGTTTTGATCTTAATATGGAAATTGATGAATTCATGATCCATGAGGCCAGAAAAATCATAGATCTTCCTACTTACGAGATTCAGAGAAGATGGTTTGGGGTCTATTCACAGTGTAAAACGAAAGATATTTTCGAACATAGCCCTTCTCCGAATATTCATATTGTAACAGGAATCGGAGGAAAGGGAATGACGGGAAGCGGTGGCTTCTCAAAGTTTAACATAGAAAAAATTTACGCATAAATTTCAATGAAAAATATAGAATTACTGGTTCTGGATATGGCCGGAACAACAATTAATGAAGATAATGTAGTCTACAAAACGCTTACAGAAGCCGTTAATGAGCATGGCTACACCGTTAGTTTAGATAAGGTTCTTGTAAGCTGTGCCGGAATGGAAAAACTGGAAGCCATTACCAACCTGCTGAGAGAAATTAACGGAAATGAAGAAGATGCCGTTATTATTTTTAAAATTTTCTCTGAAAAATTAAAACAGGCTTACCACAACCTTGATGTAAAGCCTATCAACGGAACCGAAAATTTCTTATTAAAAATGAAATCCCTGAATAAGAAAGTTGTGCTTAATACAGGGTATACTTCTGAAATTGCCCAGCAGCTTCTAAGCAAATTACAATGGAAAGAAAATATTCATTTTGATGCTCTGATTACAGCGGATGATGTTTCGGAAAGCAGACCAAGCCCTGAAATGATCAATCTGGCTATGAGGAAATTCAATATCGCTGAGCCTGGCAGCGTCTTAAAGGCAGGAGATTCCGTCATTGATATTGAGGAAGGTAAAAATGCTGGCTGCGGATTGACCATTGCTGTTCTTTCCGGTGCACAGAACAGAAAAGAGCTTGAAAAGGCAGAACCTGATTATATCTTTAATACCATATCTGAGGCTGAAAGCATTCTTTAAACTTTTCTTTCAACAGTACTTATTTTATTCAGCCTCAATTTAATTTAAACACAGCCGCACAGAAGTTTTATTAACAGGATGTGCCGTTGTGTTTTTTAATATCTCTATTTTCCATTCAAATCGTGATTTAAAGTAAATTTTTAATTATCAATTAATTAACTTTTTGTTTATATATATTTACAAATAGTAAACTAATTTTACAATTATTAAAAATAAATTACTATTTGTAAACATTTCTCTTTCAAAAAATATTTTTTCCTATGAAAACAAAACTCTTTTCAATGGCAGTTATAATGAGCTGTTTATTAGGTGCACAAACCAAAAAAGTCCTTTTTATTGGAATAGATGGCTGTCGTGCCGATGTCATGATGTCTTCCGGCATTCCAAACATCCAAAACCTCATCAGCCAGTCCATTTATTCTCTGGATGGTTTATGTGCGGCCACAACCTGGAGCGGAAACGGCTGGAGCACGATGCTTACAGGAGTATGGCATACGAAGCATAATGTACAGGACAATAATTTTACCAGTCCCAATTTTGCCAATTACCCTGATTTTCTCACCAGAGCCGAAAGCCATAATCCCAATTTAAGAACAATCTCCCTGGCACACTGGACTCCCATCAATGATAAGATTGTTCAGAACGCAGATGTAAAAACCAATTTCGGAACAGATCTGGCGGTAAAAAATGCAGCGGTTAATGCTTTACAGAATGATAATCCTGATATTTTATTCGTTGATTTTGATGATGTAGATCATGCCGGACATTCTTACGGTTTCTCATCCAGTGTTCCTCAGTATGTTTCTTCTATACAGACTACAGATTCTTATATTGGAGAGATCATATCTGCAATGAAAAACAGGGCTTCATATCATAATGAAGACTGGCTTGTTGTGTTAACCACAGATCATGGAGCTGTTGATAGTTCTCATGGTGGTGGAAATCTTTCGGAAAGAAATATTTTCACCATCTATTCCAATCCAGGATTCACCCCACAGCAGATCAGTAAGACTGTTCTGGAATCTAATAAAACGTTTAACCAACTTAGCTTTCCGGCCGGAACTTATGCGAAACCTGGCAGCCAGACGCCTTTTAACTTCGGAACCAGCCAGGATTTTACCATTGAATTTTGGGTGAAGCCCAATGCCGCCTATTCAAGTGATCCGGTGATGATCAGTAATAAAAACTGGGCAAACGGAAAGAACAAGGGAGTGGTTATCTCGGGATATTCCGGGCAGACCTTTAAGATGAACATCGGAGACGGAACCAACCGGATTGACCTCGTTGGCGGTAAAGCAGAAACCGGAAAGTGGAAACATATTGCGGTAAGTTTTGACCGTGACGGCCTTGTCACCCTGTATGAAGACGGCGTTCCCGTAACTTTTGCCAAAATGAATACCATCGGAAATATAGACTCAGGACTCCCGTTAACGCTAAATCAGGATGGCACCAATACCTATGACCCTAAACTTGCAGCCTCCTATAAAGATGTCAGAATCTGGAAATCCGCTCTTCCCAACGAGGTCATTGCCAACTGGGCCAATCAGGATATTACACCTGCCCACCCTTTCTATGCTCAATTATTAGCTAACTGGAAATGTGCTGAAACTTCAGGAAATACTTTAGTCGATTCTGGTCCAAATGCCAATCATATGACCATTACCGGTTCTCCTACGTATAACACAGGGATTACTTCCGCATTTAAAATCTACAACTATGGCTCTACCACAAG
The DNA here is from genome assembly GCF_009602705.1 of Chryseobacterium vaccae. NCBI lineage: Bacteria > Pseudomonadati > Bacteroidota > Flavobacteriia > Flavobacteriales > Weeksellaceae > Chryseobacterium > Chryseobacterium vaccae. Next base: position 3,279,947 of record NZ_VSWH01000001.1, read on the forward strand.
AGAAACGGATCACCTTCCTACTGTACTCAACTGGCTTTGTATCCCGGTTCAGCCTTCATGGGGAATTGATGGTATAAACCGTATACCAGCCTGTTCAAACGAAAGTTTAGCGGTAAAAGAATCCTATGATGACATAAAAAGCGATTTTAACGTTTATCCCAATCCGGCATCAGAAAGCATAAGCATTGTTTATACTTCTGACGATAAAGAAATCCGGGCAGATATTTTGGATGCCAGAGGAGTTTCTTTTGCTTCAAAACAATTAAAATCCCCCAAAGGAAAGTATCACGAAAAGCTTGGAATAGAAGGGCTTTCTGCGGGAATGTACTTTATCAGGATCAGCGGAAGTAAAGAATCTCTTACAAAATCCTTCATCAAAAAATAAAACAGTAAAGTAATCAGATTTAATTTTTTAGATATTAGAACAAAGATATTTCTATCTGCGTTCTAATATCTTTTTTTATTCCAGAAACTACAGATGTAGCTCCATCTGTACATCCGCCCGGTCATATGCGGGACTGGTAACCGGCATATGCTGAAAACCTAATTTTTCGTAGAGTTTTATCGCAGGAACCAAAACTGAATTGGTCTCCAGAAAAACCCTTTCCGCTTTTAGCTCTTTTGCTTTTTCTATTAAAGTATGTCCCAGCAGATACCCGATTTTCTTTCCCTGAGCTTTAGGGCTTACCGCCATCTTTGAAAGTTCAAACGTAAGGGGTTCATTATTGGTTTTTACCAGGGCACAGGTTCCTACCACTTCGCCATTGAGCAAAGCAAAAACAACATGACCGCCTTTATTCAGAATCTGTTCTTCAGGATGATCCAGCAGCTTATAATCGCCGGGTTCCATGATAAAGAACGTTTTGATCCATTCTTCATTCAATGTTTTAAAAGTCTCTTTATACTGAGGCTCAAAATTGACAATTGTTACTTCATTATTTATATCACTCATCACTATATATTTTAATGTGGGTTCGGGTTAAGGAGTTTAAATGTAAAAGGCAGAAAGATGGAAGAAGGAGGCTGGAAGTTAATTTTAGTTATAGGTATTGAAAGCCTCCAGAAAATTAAATAAAAACAGATCAATATTTGCTCTTAATGACTTTCACAACTTCCCTCTTCCCTCATCCAGCTTCAAACCTGCATCTACAAGATATTCTTATCCCGAACTGAAGTTATTTTATTAAATTCTTTTTTTAATCATTTTACCCAGTTTCTCCAGGTCGCTTTCAACACGATCGGTCCATTCTAAAGCATAATTCAGACGCATGCAGTTCTGATACTGGTTGTATTGTGAAAACATTCTTCCGGGAGCAAAGTTGATCTTCTGGCTAAGCGCCACATCGTACAGATCTTCCGTGCAGATCTTTTTATCCAGTTCCAGCCACAGCATAAAACCTCCTTTCGGCTCAGATATTTTGGTGTTATCCGGGAAATACTGGGTCACCGATTTCTGAATCTGAAGATAATTCGCATACAGCTTTTTTCTGAACATCCTTAGATGATGGTCATAGCGGCCATGTTCAAGGAAATCAGCAATAACATCCGAAAATAAAGAAGGCCCTGATACCGTCTGAACCAATTTCTGACGGATGATCTTTTCTTTAAATTTTCCCGGGGCTACCCAACCCACTCTATAGCCCGGCGCCAGTGTCTTGGAAACTGAGCCTACCCACATTACGATTCCGGCTTCATCATAAAATTTGCAGGGTCTTGGTCTCCCTGCTCCGAAATAGATATTTCCATACACATCATCTTCAACCAAGGGAACATTATGTTCAGTAAGCATACTCACCAGTTCTTTTTTGTTCTCATCCGGCATCTGGAAACCTAACGGATTGTTGTAATTCACTACGAAACAGCATGCTGAAAGGTCAGGAAGCACTTTTTTCAACGCATCCAGATCTACTCCGGTAATAGGATGGGTGGGAATTTCCACGGCTTTCAGTCCCAGCAGCTGAATCGCCTGAAGGATTCCGAAATACACCGGACTTTCTACGGCAACAGAATCACCCGGTTGGGTAACGGCCATCAGACAGTTATAAACGCCATTCATAGCTCCGGAAGTGATTACCAGATCATCTTCCGTTATTTTCCCTTCCATCACGATGGACCATTTGGCAATTTCACGACGGAGACGTTCACTTCCCTGTACCGGCTCATAATTCGTCCCGCTGTCGTGTTTTCTCTTCATCACATCAATCATGCATTTCTTCATCTTTGCAACAGGAAGAAGACTCTTGCCCGGAATTCCCAATGCAAACTGGGTTACATCTGTTCCTGCAATGGTTCCGAATACTTTACCGATAAGATCTTCCGGAGTATTTTCTCCTTCTGAAACCTTTATTTTGCCTACTGAAGGCAATGCCAGTTTCCGTTGGGAAGTCTGGCTTACATAATATCCGTATTTAGGACGCGACTCTACCAGAGAGCGGCTTTCCAGCTCCATATAAGCCTGCTTTATCGTATTTAAGCTAACATTATAAAGTTTCTGGGCACTCCTCAAAGAAGGCAGCCTGTCCCCATACTGTAGGGTTTCACTTTTGATCTGCTCGGTGACGGAATTGGCTATTTTAAGATACAGAACATCTTTAGACATTGAATTCAGGTTTTAAGTAAATGTACAACTTTCTCCAGGCTTTGTTAAAAATCCAGCCAGCTGATCATGCTTTTGATGCTGCTTTTCAGCTGTTCCGGATTCCGGAAATTAGAAGTTGTGTTTTGCTTAAAATAACTTTCTGCCTTGAGATAAAAATTTTGTTTGTCTGGTTCTGTGGCTTCTTTTTTATGATAAATTTTAAAAGTAATTCCTCCCTTTTCATGGATCACAAGGCTCGCAAACATGATGATTTGCCTCCGCTTTTTCGCCAAAAGAAAAGGAACCCCAAAATCTGTATGGACAGCTTGGGCAGGCTGCCTCTGTAAAAATATATTCTTCAGCACAGGCATATCTGAAATATACACCTCAGCATATTGAATCTGCTCTTGATATTGAACTGTTGTTTCCATCGTATTTTATTCTTTAGCTAAACAAAATTATGGAGTATTCAACATTGGATACAGATACAGAAGTATACAATATTAAGGGTACAGACTGAATATAATTCGTCTGAACCGGACAACAACCGTAGATTTTACAGATGATCATTTATTAAAAACAGACTGCTCCTCATTGGAACAGCCTGTCTGGTGATATTTAAAATCTCATGGTTATTGTTCTGTTTTTCTCAAAGCTTCTTTGATGCCTTCCAATCCGTCTCCGAATTGAGCCAGCAAAGCAACAATCTGGGACATCCTGTCATTTTCTCCCAGTCCTTTTAAGGTTTTATTCTTTACAAATGTCTTTTTGATCTCGTTCCAGCGTTCATTTTCCTCTTCTGAAATCACATCGATCAGTTCTTTAAGTTTAAGCATATTGGCTTCTGCACCGGTAGTTAAAGTCTGGGATTCATTCTGATAATGATCAAGAACAATCTGAATGACTTCATTCTTTTTTAAGATCGGCTGGATCTGAGCAATCAGCTTATTCATATTACGATACGATCCCTGCAGTTTGAACGGCGGTTCATTTCTGTAATCATCAGACATGGCTGCAGATGCAATATATTCCCTGTTGACTTTCAGGATCATGTTTCTAACCATAATGGTGTTTTCCAGCACCGCTCTGAAATCTGCGATCTCGTTGGAACTGAAGTTTCCTTTAAGGTTATCTGCAGGATTATTTGTTATCACACATTCATACAGTTCGTAAAGGTTATCAATTCCCGGTTGGGTAAGCCTGGTGAGATATTCATTAGACATCAGGGAATTTTCAATTAAGCTCAAATCAAAGAGATCTGTTCTGGCACCTGAAATTTCTCCGAGGTTATACGTATCCGAACGGTTGGCCAGCATATCCGGAATTTTAAACTTCTCGCCATTTTCCGTATATGGGTTTCCGGCCATCACAAGGCAGAATCTCTTGGACCGGAGGTCATAGGTTTTGCTTTCACCGTTGTAGATTCCTTCTATTTTTCTCTGCCCATCGGCAAGGGAGATGAATTTTTGCAGGAATTCCGGGTTACAGTGCTGAATATCATCTAAATACAGCATGACATTATCTCCCATTTCAAGAGCAAGATTCAGCTTTTCAAGCTCCTGTCTGGCTCCTGCATTTTTAGCTTCCGAAGGATCAGTGGAAAGAATGTCATAACCAAGAGATGGTCCGTTGATCTTCATAAAAACCAGTCCCATTCTTTCCGCCATATATTCCATAAGAGTTGTCTTTCCATAGCCCGGAGGCGATACCAGAAGGAGCATTCCCATACGGTCGGTTCTTTTATCTGAACCTGCTGTTCCCAGCTGTTTTGCCAGATTGGCCCCGATCAGCGGAAAATAAACATCATTGATCAGCTTATTTCTTACAAAAGAGCTGAGCACCTGAGGTTTAAAAGTATCCAGCTTCAGTGCTTTTTTCTTTTCACCCACCCAATTGTATTTCAGATCCTGCAACTTTCTGTATTTAGGAACGGTAACGGTATTGAAATGGCCTAAACGGGATGCAAATTCAAAATAATTAAGAGGATATTCCGTATCTTTTTCAAGAGACTTAAGATCCTTTATGGTTGTTTCATAAGAAACATGTCTGATATTTTTCGGATCAAACTTCTGGGTGATCAGGAATGCCGCAGTTTCACAGATTACATTTTCATCCGCATTAGGATCAAAGGCTTTCAGGGCGCTTTCTGCTGTGTAATAACAGGCTGAAGGGTATATATACATTGCTTTGATCTGTTCTATGAATTCAAGGTCTTTACCTTTTTCTTTTAATTCTTTTAAAAACAGTTCATACAATGCTCCTGCCTGTTCTGTGATAAGGAAGCTCTCACGGTTTTCCTGTTTCAGATATAACGCCGCATTCGAAAAATCTGTGTTATCCAGAAATTTGGTCTCTGAAGCAAAGGTTCTGATCTCTTCTGATAGTTCTTTCAGCAGATACTCAAATCCCTGAGTGTTGGCAAATGAACGGGAAATTATTTCCGCGGCTTCAAACTGTCTGGTATAATATTCTTTTCTTTCTTCTTTTAAAAAGAGCCAGAATAACTGGGCCAGAGCTCTTTCTCCGGCAGAAAACCTCATCAGGCCAAGTTCATTATGCATTTGCTGCAATTTTGAGACAATCACCTGTGCATCTTTATCGTGAACTCCCTTTACGAGACCTTCTCCGAAATGTGCAGCAGTGAACTGTTGTACTGCCGCTTCATTTTCCGGATCTGCTGCTATTTTTTTATGGGTTGAAAATACATTCCAGGCCAGGTATTCAAATCTTTTAACCTGAGCATTTTCTGAAACGAATTCCTGATTCCAGACTTCTCTGAAATCTTCTGTGCCATCAAAGAGAAGCGGCTCATAGAAGCTTGTTCCTGTAAGATGATAATAATATTGTGCATTTCTGAGAACAAGGGTAAGATCCAACTTCTGTTGGTTCACTGCAAATTTGTAGTCGCCGAGCGCAATAATGCTTTCTCCGTCCGCATAGATTTCTTTTTTATCCTTCAGCTTTCTTACGGCTTCCTGCTGGGATGTTTTTAAAAGGGTCTGGATCTCTTCAGATTTAGCAGAATCTTCCAGCTCAGCCAGCTGCCTCGCAAGATCCCGTGCTTTTTCAACCATCAGGTCTGAAGCATAATATCCATTAATTTCATTTTCAGAATCAAAAGATTCGGCTTTGGTCTGTACCGATTTCAGGATTCTCTGAGCGGCCTCAAAAAGATTCTGAGTTCTTTTATTTCTGGCTTCGGTAAGCTGCACCCTTTTGTTCTGGAAGTGTCCGTAAACCTCTTCCCTTTTCTCTTCGATTTTCTGGATGAATTCGTCAAAATCAACGAATTTTGTTCCCATTTCTTCCAGCTGAATGGAAAGTTTGGTCAGGTATTCATCACATTTTTCAGGGGTTTGAGAAAGTTCCAGAAAATTAATAACCGATTGGTCAAATAAGGTAATCTGCGCCTGAAAATCTGAAGCCAGCTCTTTTCCGGAAATCTCCCGCTTTCTTTTTCCGAGTTCCAGTCTTTCCTGATTGAGACGGGCAAAGATCTGGGAAATATTTTCAATGATCTGGGTAGACTGTGAGGTGTCTTCTATTTTAAGGTTGTTCACAATGTCTACCAGAAGTTCAAGCTGCCCGGAAAGCGTATTGATATTCTCTTCAATGACTTTAGCATCCACAGCCTTCTGAAGCCCCGTGATTTCTTCTGAAATCTGCTGAGCTTTTTCCTCATATGGCAGTAACGCACCTTCCTGAAGCAGAAAATCTACACAGGCATTGGACAGTTCAGTATACCGGTCAGCCAATGATTTTTCCAATGAATCCAGAAGCGCTGTATCTGCATATTTCAGTTCTCTCGCTCCGGTTACTTCACCTCTTAACGTTCTGATCTGGGAAAGAGCATCAATGTATTCTGTAAGCTGGGAATAATGAAGTCTTTTGGTATCATCAAGTATTTTCTGGCAGGAAAGTTTTATTTTCTCTAAAGCTTCCGCCGTATTTTTTCTCTGTTCTACAACTTTTTCGTACTCATTGATGGCTGAATGGGCAATTTTCCGGATCTCTTTAAGCGGCTGGTTCAGGTTCTGAACTTCATTCTCACCTAAAAAGTAATAGGTATCCAGAATAAAGGTGGAAAGTTTGACAATATCATCATATAGTCCGCTGTAAGAGTCTTTTTTATTCAGAAGGGTGATCAGCTCCTGGCTTTCTGCCATTACCCTTACGATATCTTTGTTTCCGATTTTGTAAATCAGGCTGTCTGCTTTTTCAGCATTCGGCTGCAGCTCTTTGGAGAAAGGAGTCTGCCAGATCTGTGCAAGATGATGTTTGGTGGTTTCAATACTTTCCCTTAGATAAATAAGCTTCCCATCATTCAGAAGGGAGAAGCCGCTACACCGGATGGGTGTTTCTATGGTCTGGGTGATAATGTTGTAAGAGATCAGCTGATAATTATTGGTTTTATCATCATAGAACACATACAGGAAATTCTCTCCATTGGGTTCTGTTACTGTTTTCAGGTAATACAGCCTGTTCTGATCCTGTGAGATTACTTTCAGCCCTCCGGTCTGTAAAGCATATCCATTGGAAAATAATACCCCTTGATTTTCAGGAAGCAGCAACCCTGAATATTTCAGTGCATCTGCCCTCGAAACGGTCTTTTCCTTGTGATTATAAATGAAATAGCGTTCTGTTTCCTGGTAAGGTTTTATTTTAAACAAAACAAGGTTATCCAGGTCGCAGAAGTGGATCTCGGCATCATCGAGATTCTGGTCTTTATGGATGACGTCCTCGGAATAGATTCCTTTTCCGGTGTCTGTATTGTCTTCTACCTTGATGGTAATGTCTCCGCCAATGCTTTCTACAAAGACTTTATCTGCCAAAGAAATATGCGGATGTTTTCCGGACCGCTGCATATCTCTTGTGGCTTTTGTCCATACGAAGCCGTGCTGCTGCGGATATGATGTTTCCGAAGCACTTCTTGAATCTACATAAGTAAGCTGATTATCTTTGATCAACCATTTGAAAGCCTTGATATCTGAAGTACTCTCTGAAAGCTGGAAAACCATATAGAGATAATTCTCTGTAAAAGCGAACCTTGCAAAGAAGGTATTTCTGTAATATTTGTAAAGGTTTTTGAATTCGTCAATAAAAACCTCATCATTAATCAGGGTATAATCCTGAGGTTCAAAGCGGTTTTTATTGATTGTGTATATTGAAAAAACATCTGAAATATTAATTTCCGTCTGCAGTCCCAGGTGCGCATTGGATCCGAAGATGAGCTGATCCCCTAGAGAAAATATATCTTTGGCGATACAGTTGTGATCTGTAGAAATCCTTTCGTTGGCAATAAGAGAAAAATCTATTCCTCCGAAGATACTTTTACGGCTTTCATTAAGCTTTTGAAGTCTTTGGATCAGATCATTCTTCTGCTCATTCAGACGGTTCTGAATAATTTCGTATGTTCCGGAATTAAGTTTTTCTGACATAGTGTTGGATTAGGTTGTCATGGCTACCGTAATCGTAATACGATAGATCTTTTTGTGGAACTTATAATGCTTTGCTTTTATCTTCATCTAAACCTTATAGGCTTTGAAAACCTATAAGGTCTGCTTCATAAACAGATAATGTATTTTTAATTTGATTATCAATACGTTAACTATATTTAGCAAAGTAAAAAACTCTCATTGAAGAATACATTGTGAGTTTTTTGATGATGTATTAAATAGAGTTATTGTTTACCGGTTTATTTTCCACACCAAGATGTTTTGCCATGTCCAGAGCTCTTTCCAGAATGCCTCTCTCCTGCTGATCTGCCACTCCGTTCAGTTTAAAAATCAGGGAAGCGATGCTCATATTTTTAATATCATCTGTTGAGATCTTGTATTTGTCTACCATTCCCATCACTCTGCCAATGATATTTTCACCATCCCCCAGAAGGTTATCTCTGAGAATCTGGGCATTTTCACTATGATTTACGAATTTATCCAATCCTTTTCCTGCTGAAACCTGGCGGATCACATTATCAAAGAAGGTGTTATCTCCTCCTACAATATCAATCTTAGCCGATTTGAAGGCTTCTGCCAATACCAGCGACTGTGCGTCTGCAATATCTTTCTGAACAGCAATCTGAGCCAGTTCTACTTCTTTTTCTTTATTCAGTTTCAGACGGAATTCTTCGTGATCTTTTCCGGCATCGTTCAGTTTCTTCATGGCTTCTGCTTTCTCATTGATTCCAGCCGCTTCTGCTAAGGCTTTTTCTTTGATTACTTCTGCCTGAGCAATTCCTTCTTTTTTAACAGCTTCTGCTTTTTTCTCGATTACTACTGCTTCTACAATACCCTGTCTTTCTGCAGCATCAGCTTTAGCATGCAATACCTGAGCTTCAGATAGGCCTACTGTTGCTTCTTCTTTCGCTTTGGCATCAGCAATGATTTTACGTGCTTCTGCTTCTTTTTCTGCTGCATCTCTTTTGGCCTGGGCTTCAATCACATATTTCTGAGCATCTTTTTCTGCTGCCAGCCTTCTGGATTCCGCCGCTCTGGTTTCCACGATCAGTTTTTTCTCTGCCTCCTGAGTGGCTACTGTAATTTCTACCTGCTTGTTTCTTTCTGCAGTTTTGAATGCTTCAAGGTCTTTAATGCCCTGCTGTTCTTCCACCACTGTTTTTTCCATGGTCAGACGCTCACGGATCGCATCCTGAATGCTTTTCTTTTCGAGTTCGATGGCTTTGTCTTTTTCAATCTGTGCCAGGGAAACGATCCTTTCTCTTTCTGTAGCTTCAAGAGCTTTGTCTTTCATCACTCTTTCTGTTTCTACAAGATCGGCACGCTCTTTATTTTTAGCAGCAATAACCACCTGACGAAGCTTATTTTCTTCTGCAATCTGCAGTTTTTCTTCTGTAGCAATTCGAACCGTTTCATATCTCAGACGTTCTTCTTCTTCTACTTTTAAAATTTCTGCATTTTCACGAGCCTTGATGTTGGCTACTTCTCTTTTTTGAGATTCTTCTTTTTCCGCCAGCTGTTTTTCCAGTTCCAGGATGGCCTCACGGGCTTCAACATTTTGTTTTGTGATTGTTTTTTCCTGATCTCTGCGCACCTGGTTCGCTTTAATATTCTGGTTTGCTGTAAGTTCAGTTATTTTTTTGATCCCCTCAGAATCTAAAATATTATCTTTATCAAGTTTGTCAATTGAAGTCTGTTCAAGATAGTCAATCGCACAGTCGTCAAGGACATATCCGTTCAGATCTGTTCCGATAATGTGAAGGATTTCCTGGCGAAATTCGCTTCTTGCTTCGTATAATTCAGTAAAATCAAATTTCTTTCCTACCGTTTTAAGGGCTTCTGAGAATTTTGCTTCAAACAGTTCTCTTAAGGTACCTGCATCAGAAGCTCTCTGACATCCGATGGTTTGGGCAACATTGACAATATCATCTACTGATTTGTTGACACGGATAAAGAAAGCTACCTGAATATCGGCTCTCATGTTATCTTTACAAATCAGCCCGGCTTTTCCTTCTCTTGCGATTTCCAGCTTTTTTACGGAAATATCCATAGATTCCATACGGTGAATGATAGGGATTACAATACCTGCATTAAAAAATACTTTCGTTCCGCCATATCCTGTTCTCAAAATAACGATTCCCTGAACGGTCTTCTTATACATGGATAAGATCCAGAAAACCAACCCGACTGAAGCCACTACAGCAACAATAATTCCAGCAATAAAAGGTAAATTCATAGTTTATTAATGTTTATTTATAGGTGAATGTGTTTTTTGTTTTTTTCTAAAAATATTGAATCAGGATATCCAGGATATAGCTGAATATAATCATAAAAATAGAAAGCATATCTTCAATTTTTTAATATCTCATTGATTTCCGTACGTAGTAAATTCTTTTATCATAGTCTTCGTCTACAATCATGACGTGCGTTCCGTATTCCAGCTTTACTCCGTTTTCACTTTTTACCATCAGGGTCATTGGATCACTGCCGATAAAGACTTCCATCATTCCGATTTTTTCATCCTGTATGCTGGATTTCAGCCTTCCTTCTCTTCCCAGAAAATCATGGGCTACCTCTCCTTTATGGTTGATCTCTTTGAAAAACGGGTTTAGTGGTTTTAAGATCAGCTTTGTTAACAGCATTCCTGCAATGAGCAATGGAAATAGGGCTAAAATTCCCAGCCACGTAGGCATTGTTATGAAATAGTTCAGATAGAAAGAACCTAACCACGCGATCAGAAGTGACAGGGTAAGGAAATAAGTCATCGGAACAATATCCAGATTAAGAAATTTCAGGAACTGCATCCATGCGGAGGCATCGTGATCAGCAATATGAACATGACCGTCCGGAGAATCGGTACCTGTATCCAGGTCATGGTGTATTCCCACATCAATATCCAGTCCGGTGAGTATGGTAAATATCCAGTATATCACCGACAGGATCAGCAAAACGCTTAATACGGTGTTTACCGGGGAAAATGCTGTGTTTAAAAATTCCTGAAAGGTCATATTTAGCCTTTTTTAAGTGTTTCTTTTAACCTGTTCAAAGCTTCTTCGGCTTCGGTGTCTTTAGTACTGACCATGGCATCTATTTCTTCATCAATACTTTTTCCTGTTTTTGAAATATCGGCATAGGCCTCTGCAACAGCTTCCTGCTGCACCACTCTTTCTTTAAGTTTCTCCAGCATGGTTACGGCGCTGCTGGTATCCATCTGGGTCATTTTCTGATTGATGTCTCTGGTGGCTTCACTTACCTGAACCCTTGCTTTCAGGGTAATTAATTCATTTTCCCATTTGGCAATACTGGACTTCAGATGAGTGATGTTCGTCTGCATTTTCTCACAATCAGCCTGAAGCTTTTCATGTTCTTTCTGCAATGAGGCTGCATTTTCTTTAGAGGAAGTCTGTCTTTTCAGGGCTTCTTTGGCCAGACGGTCAGCTTCAGACGGATCTGCTTCTCCTTTTTCTGCCTTCTGAATGATCATCACCGCTTTGTTGTAATAATCTTCTGCTACCTGTTCTTCTGTTTCTGCCGCATTTTTTTTACGGATAGCCAGTGCTTTCAGCTGAGCCAGCGCTTCGATGCTTTTACCCAGCTCTTCTTTCATTTCCCGGATCCCCTGTTCGGTTAGGTTGATGGGATCTTCAAAGCTTTCGATCACCGAATGGATCTCTGCTTTTCCTATT